>JAIOIH010000043.1 GCA_019912395.1 Flavobacteriales bacterium
ACTCAGTGTCTCTCGTTCTTTCAGCGCTTCAAGCACCACACGGGTCTTGAATGCGGCGGTGTGCTTGCGGTAGTTCTTCTTGGTGCTCATGGTTTGGCAAAGTTCCGACCTTCGCCTGTCCCGATTCTCCCGACCACCTCATTCCTTCGAGGAAGGCCGACGGACGCACCACCTGCGGGAACACCAATTGCTTACGCAACTGCACCACAAGGCACTGATAATGGAGGTGAGGCCCACCATCAGGAAGGCCTGCCAGCTTTTGCGCAGCAGGATCAACGCCAGCGCAGCAGTACGCCATCCACTGGCCAGATCAGTGATTTGGGGAAAGGCCAGGTCCATGAACGGACCATCGTACTGGTTCATGGCCGGATGCAAGGCCAGGTGATCCATGCGCCATACGGCCACGATCGACCGCACCTAATTGAACGGGTTCCGGAACGGTGCGCGGTCCAGTGCCGGGCGACTGCCCCACGCCGTGCGGTATAGCAGCATGTACACCCCGGTGGCGACCACGGTACCCAACAACGCCCCGGCCAGCACGTCCTCCGTAAAATGCTGGGAGAGGTAGACCCGGGAAAATGCGAGCACCGCCGCCAATACCGCCAACAGGGCTGCGGGCACGGGCTTCCCCCCGATCACGGCCAGAGCGGCGCACATGCTGAACGCAGCAGTGGAATGCCCGCTTGGAAAGCTGAAATAATGGTGCATTTCCACGCCGGCCACAAGGTGCAGCCCGGCCATCCGATCCAGGAACATCGAAGGCCGCTCAACGTCCGAAAATACCAAATGCTTGAGCGATTGCACGGCGATCGCGCTCAATCCGGTGCTGAGGCCCATCATCAGGAAGGAACGCCAGCTTTTCCAGAGAAGCAACAAGGCCAACACGGCTGGAACCCACCCGTTGGCCAATTCGGTCACAAAGGGAAAGCACTCGTCCATGAAGGGGGCATGGACCCTGTTCACCGCCATGTGCAGGGCCAGGCGGTCCATGCGCCATACCGCGACCATGGCGGGGATCGAGATCAGCCCTGAGACCAAAAAAAAGACCTTCAGGCTCCGTTCGCGCATGGCTTCAAATGTATTCCAATGGGGATGTTCAGCTCGGGACGGGACATGGAAAGCAGGGCACCATTGAACGCAAAAAAGGCGCATGCGTGGCACGCAGCGCCTTTCGATCGCCTGAATGAACTGCTCAGGCGGAGAGATAGCCCTTGGCCTTGGCGCGCTTCAGCGCCTCCACGATACCGATCTTGGTGATGGTGCGCATGCCGGCCGTGCTCACGCGAAGGCTCACCGTGCGGTTCTCCTCCGGGATGAAATACTTGCGCTCCTGCAGATTGGGCGCAAAGGTGCGGCGGGTCTTGCGGTTGGAGTGGCTTACCGAGTTGCCGGTGATAACGTGCTTTCCGGTGATCTGGCAGATGCGTGACATGGCGGTGCGATTTCGGGCGGCGAAAGTAGTGAAAAATCCCCTCGGTCATACATGGCTCTTCCAGATCTTCCCGTGGGCGATGTTCAGGGCTTGGGCAATTGCTTCCTCAGCATGTTCATGGCGGCGATGGCCGAACGCCGGATCACCAGGTCGCGGGTCCCCAGGAACACCCCTTTGCTGGAGGTCACCCCGTTCGGGCCGGCCACTGCGATCCATACGGTGCCCACCGGCTTTTCCGCGGTACCTCCATCGGGGCCCGCCACGCCCGTGGTGGCCACCGCCCAATCGCTCCTCAGGGCCTTCCTCACCCCTTCGGCCATGCGCTCAGCCACGGGACCGCTCACCGCGCCATTGAGCTCCAGCATGTCACTGGGGATCCCCAGTTCCTCCATCTTCACCGCATTGGCATAACTGACCACCCCGCCGATGTAGTAGGCCGAGCTTCCGGGGACCGAGGTAATGAGGTGACTGAGATAACCACCGGTGCAGCTCTCCGCCAAGGCCAAGGTTTGGCCAAGCTCCCTGAGCCGGGTCCCGATCACCTCTTCCAGCACCTGTTCTCCTTCCCCGTAGATAAGCTCCGGGATGAGGCCGTGAAGGAATTTCACCTGCCTTTCCACCCGCTCCACGGCCTCGGCGCGGTCCGCGCCGGCATAGGTGCTCAGCCGCAGCTTCACCAGTGCCGGTGAAGGCAGGTATGCCAAACGGATACCCTCCCGCGCCAAACCGTTCTCCCAGGCCTCCAGGTGCTCCGCCAATTGCGTTTCGCCCATGCCCGCCGTATTGATGGTCTTGTGTACGATGGTGGGGGGCTTGAACATTTCACGGAGCTTGGGCAGCACGGAGCCCCGCATGATCCCCTGCATTTCATAGGGCACTCCCGGCATGCTCACGTACACCCGTCCATCCCGTTCGAACCACATGCCGCTGGCCGTGCCCAGTTCGTTGGGCAGCGCCAGGCAGCCTTCCGGAAGGAAAGCCTGCGCCAGATCGGCTTCCTTCACCTCATCGGCCCTGCGACCCATGCGCGTGAACAGGCTGACCACCCTGGCCTCGGCCGCGGCATCACGCACCAGGCGGGTCCCGAAGAATGCGCACAAGGTGCGTTTGGTGATGTCGTCCTTGGTGGGTCCGATCCCACCGGTGATCAGCACGATGTCCGCCCGGGCCGTGCGCAGCGCCTCCAGGATCACCTCCTTGTCATCCCCCACCACCCGCGTCAGAATCGTGCGGATACCGGACAGGCCCAGTTCCTGCCCCATCCATGCCGCGTTGGTGTTGATGGTCTGGCCGATCAACAGTTCGTCGCCGATGCAGAGGCATTCGGCCGTCACTTCCCTGGCTGCTCCCATCATCTGTACATCCTTCGCTCACCCATGCATTTCCGGGTTGATACCGTAGCGCCCCACCACGGTGGCCTCGAAGGTGAGAAAGGCCTTCCAGCGCGCATCCACGTCCACGCCCGGCCCATGCTTGCGCGCCAAGGCGATGAAAGTGGCGTAGTGCCCGGCCTCGCTCTCCATCAGGTCCCGGTAGAAGCTGCGGAGTTCCGGGTCCGTGGCGGTTTCACTGAGCATCTTGAACCGCTCACAGCTACGCGCCTCGATCATGGCGGAAAAGAGCAGGCGGTCCACCAGGCGCACCTCGCCTGACCCGTCCTTGGTGACAAAGGTGAGCAGCTCGTTCACATAGCTGTCCTTCCGCTCCGGGCCCAAGGTCCAGCCGCGCTCCCGGATCCGCTGCACCACCATGCCGAAATGGGCCATTTCCTCCTCGGCGATGCGGGACAGGGCCTCCACCAGATCGGTGAGCCCCGGATTTCGGACGATGATGGACATGGCGTTGCTCGCCGCCTTGTGCTCGCACCAAGCATGATCGATGAGCAGCGCCCGCAGGTCCTTCTTCGCCATTTCGGCCCAGCGGGGATCGGTGGAAAGCTGAAGGTGGAGCATGGGCAGTGGGTAGTAACCGCAAAGGAAAGCCTTGGGTCGCGAAACCATGGAATGACCTGAAGACACCAAAAGAAGGAACAAACGGAAATAATATTTCCGTGCTTGTGGCAAGCACGAAATCCTCCGAAATGGGGGTATCCAATCTTGACAAACCATTTCCAATTGCCATAAACTTGCATTCGTCGATGGGAAATCATCATTCGTCGATGAAGGATCAGAATTCAACCAACCGCCAACCAAGACGCCGCGAGACCATTTCAACAGGTAGCACACCAACACCCACACGCACCATGGAACAACGGAACACACCTCGGAACCGCCCCACGCACAGGCTCCGCAATGCGATCTGGCTGCTTGCCTTGTGCAGCTTTTCAACGCTGGCACAGGCGCAGACCTATTGCAGCGCAGGCGCGAGCACTGCGGGTTCGGCCGGCATCACCGAAGTGACCTTCAATACGATCAACAACCCTTCGTCCAGCAACCCGGCCTACACGGACTACACGGCGCAGTCCACCTCGGTGCTGAAGGGTTCCACCTATGCCCTATCTGTTACCATCGTGGCGACCAGTACGTTCTTTGGCACCTCCGAAAACACGGCCATGGCATGGATCGATTGGAATCAAGACGGCACCTTCTCCGGGTCGGAATCCTATGCATTGGGCTCCCTTACCTCGGGCTCATGGAGCACATCGGTGGAGGGCCTCACCAGCAACTCACCTTTGAACATCACCGTGCCAACTTCGGCCCTCACGGGCACCACACGCATGCGCATCCGCACCCGCCGCGGCAGCGCCCCTAGCGCCTGCGGCAACACCAACAACAGCGAGGCGGAGGACTATACCATCAATGTGACTGCAGTGACGACCTGCAGCGGCACGCCCAACCCCGGGAACACTACGGTAAGCGATGCAACGCCCTGTCCAGGAAACTCCGTGACCCTTGATTTCCAGAACCATTCCACCGACCTGGGCCTCTCCTACCAATGGCAGAGCAGCACCACCGGCGTTGGTGGTCCCTTCGCCAACAACGGCCTGGGCACCGCTACCACACAAGTAACCACACCGAGCGTGGCCACTTGGTACCGGGTGAACATGACCTGTAGCGGGAACACGGGGTACAGTACGCCTGTGTTAGTGACGCCCACGCTTTCGGCAGCTTGCTATTGCACACCTACAGCCAATTCGGACAACAACTTCGGGATAACCAACGTGACCTTCAATGCCATTGACAATTCCTCCGGCGGCGGACCCGAATACACGGACTATAGCGCGCAATCCACCACCGTGTACCAAGGCAGTACGCATGCGCTCTCGGTGCGTGTGAACACCACCGGCAACTACACCGCACATGTGAGGGCTTGGTTCGACTGGAACCAGGATGGCGTATTCGATGCCTCAGAGGAGTACAATCTGGGTTCGGTCGCCAACGTGTCCGATGGGGCACCGAGCGGTTCGCCCAATTCCATCCAGATCCCCCTTTCCGCACTTCCCGGCACCACTGTTATGCGCGTCCGTGCGAGATACAATTCAGCACCCAGCGCCTGTGGGGACAATAGCTACAGCGAAGCCGAGGATTATACGGTGAACGTGCTGGTTCCTCCGGTCTGCAGCGGCACGCCCGATCCAGGGAATACCACTGCCTCAAACGAGACACCTTGCCCAGGAAGCCCCGTCACGCTGGATTTCCAGAACCATTCCACCGACCTGGGACTCTCCTACCAATGGCAGAGCAGCACCACCGGTGCTGGTGGCCCCTTCGCCAACAACGGCCTGGGTACCGCCACCACACAAGTGGCCACACCGAGCGTGGCCACTTGGTACCGGGTGAACATGACCTGTAGCGGGAACACGGGTTACAGTACGCCAGTATTGGTGACACCGACCCTTTCCGGTGCTTGCTATTGCGCACCCACGGCCAGTTCCGATGACAACACGGGCCTGACGAACGTGACCTTCAACACCATCGACAATAGCTCCGCCGGTGCGCCTGCCTACTCCAACTACAGCGCACAATCCACCACGGTGGACCAAGGAAGCAGTTACCCGCTCTCCGTCCGCGTGAACACGGATGGCAATTTCACCGCGTATGTAAAGGCTTGGTTCGATTGGAACCAGAACGGCGTATTTGATGCGTCCGAGGAGTACGACCTGGGTTCCGTCCCCAACGTGTCGGATGCAGCACCCAGCGGCTCTCCCATTTCCATCTTGGTTCCCGTTACAGCGCTTCCCGGCACCACTGTAATGCGCGTGCGTGCCCGGTACAATCTGGCCGCTACCGCATGCGGAAACAATACCTACAGTGAAGCAGAGGACTACACCGTACACGTGGTGGTACCTCCGCCCTGCACCGGCACGCCAGCTCCGGGGAACACCACGGTCACCAATGCAACTCCGTGCCCTGGAGCCGATTTCACGCTCGGCGTACAAAATGCCACCTCGGGCGCAGGCCTTTCCTACCAGTGGCAGAGCAGCACCAGCGGACCTGGTGGACCCTTTGCCAACAACGGCCTGGGCACCGCACCCACCCAAGTGACCAACACCACCGTACCCACGTGGTACCAACTGGTGGTGACCTGCTCCGGGACCCCGGGGTACAGCTATCCCGTGGAGGTCACACCGAGCGCGCTCACCGCAGCCTGTTACTGCGCCGCCACCGCCACGAGCGACGATGCCACCGGGGTGACGAACGTGACCTTCAACACCATTTCCAATACCTCGACCGGGAATCCGGCCTATAGCGACTTCAGCGCACAAAGCACCACGGTGCACGGAGGACAGAGCTATGCACTATCCGTGAGCATAGCAGCAACCGGCTTCTTCAACGTGACAGGATATGCCAAAGCCTGGATCGATTGGAACCAGAACGGATCATTTGAAGCGTCCGAAGCTTATGACCTTGGTACGGTTGAAGCCTCATTGGGCACAGCATCGGGTATCACAAGTGCATCACCGTTGAACATCACCGTGCCTTTGAGCGCCTTGGGCGGTTCCACCATCATGCGGGTAAGAGCTTCTGGTTCGGTCCCATCCGCGTGCGGCAACATGAACAATAGTGAAGCGGAGGACTATACCCTGAACGTGGAGGTCCAAGTCCCTTGCAGCGGTGCGCCTTATCTTGGGAATACCACGGCTTCCCTTACCGCCCCCTGCCCGGGTTCGGACTTCACGCTTGATGTCGAATACCCTGTGATCTCATCGGGCGTTACTTACCAATGGCAAAGCAGTACGGCCGGCCCCGGCGGCCCCTTCGCCGATAATGGCCTCGGAACGGCCAGCACCCAGGTAACGAACACCGCGGTACCGACCTGGTACCAAGTGGTGGCCACCTGCTCCGGCAATTCCGGTACAAGCTATCCCGTGGCGATCACGCCCAGCGCATTGGCCGCAGCGTGCTATTGCGCCGCCACCGCCACGAGCGACGATGCCACCGGGGTGACGAACGTCAGCTTCGGCAGCATTTCCAATGCTTCCACCGGGGACCCGGCATACAGCGACTTCAGCGCACAGAGCACCACGGTGGAAGCCGGGCAGAGCTACACGCTCTCGGTGAGCGCGAATTCCTTGGGTTGGTTCAATAGCGTATACGTGAGGGCATGGATCGACTGGAACCGGAACGGTGTATTTGACGGAACGGAATCCTACTCACTGGGCACGGTCAATAGTGGATTGGGCGGTGCGAACGGCCCCAGTAGCAGTTCGCCCTTCAATATCACAGTTCCCGCAAATGCCCCGGGCGGACAAACGATCATGCGTGTGCGCGCTTCGAACAGCTCTTATCCGGCAGCCTGCGGGAACGTGAACAACAGCGAGGCGGAGGACTACACGATCAACGTGATCCCCGTGCACAACACGTGCGCTACCGCCTATGCCGTATCCTGCGGTGAGACCTACCCCGGCACAACCACGGGCGTGGCCCACAGCATGCCGGCCACTGCCTGCCCCTTCAACGGCGCGGCCAGCACGGGTGGGCAGAACTGGTGGAAGTTCGTTGCCACGGCGGATGAGGCCATCACCTTGAGCACCTGCGGCAACGCCAGCTTCGACACACGCATCTCGGTGTTCAGCGGCTCGGATTGCAATTCCATGAGCTGCCTGGCCATGAGCGATGACAACCCCGGTTGCGCGAACGGCAGCACCGTGGTGAACTTCAATGCCCAAACCGGCAACACCTATTGGTTCGCCGTGCATGGCGCCGGTGCGGAAGAAGGCACCTACCAGTTGAGCGTGAACTGCGCCCCCGTATGCGCACCGCCCGCCAACGATGGCTGCGCCAGTGCGGTCGCCCTGGCCAACGCCTTGGCCGACGGCACGGGAACGCCCGCCCAGTACACCAATGAATGCGCGATCGTGGACGCCCCAACACCGGTTTCAGGCAGCTTGCCCGTGCAGGGGGTCTGGTTCAGCTTCAACTCCGGAGCATACGACCATGCACTGATCACCTTGCAGGACAACGGGGAGAACGCCGCCAATACCGCCACCACGCTGAACTATGCCCTGTTCGCGGGAAACTGCACCGGCATGGGTGCCGACCTGAACGAGGCCAATGTGACGGATGCGGCCGGCACCAGCGTTGCTGATGTCATCCCCAATACCGACTACCTGCTGATGGTGTACAACACCGGCGGTTCGGGTGTGGAAGGCACCTTCGGGCTGATGGTGGAGCACGCCGCGCACGACGATGCGGCCATCACCGCCATCCTCGATCCCGCACCGGGCCTCTACTGCAGCTCCGTGTTGGCCCCGCAGGTAACCCTGCTCAACAACGGCGACAACAACCTCACCAGCGTGCAGATCACCTACGGCCTCTCCGGCGGTGCCTCGCACACCTACAACTGGACGGGCAACCTCGCCTACGGCGCATCCACCACCATCACCCTGCCCACCGTGGCGGCCGAGGCCGGTCTCGGGCAAACCCTCACCGTGTCCACCAGCCTGCCCAATGGCATGGCCGATGGCCTCCCGGCGAACGACAGCCAGGGCGTGGCCCTCGACGTGGGCGGTGAAGGCGTGGTGGTGAAGATCAAGACCGACAACGACCCCAGCCAGCTCACGTGGGTGATCTACGACGAGTACTTCATCCCCGTGGCACAGGGCGGACCCTACGCCCAGGCCAACACGGTGATCAGCGAGGAACACTGCCTCTCCATTGACAATGGCAACTGCTTCATGTTCCAGCTCACCGACGGCTTCGGCGACGGCCTCTGCTGCGCCAACGGCAACGGCTACTGGGAGTTGCGGACCCCTGCGGGCGGACTGCTGCTGCGCGACCTCTTCGATGCCACCGTGGACGGGTACGCCTCACCCACCTACACACCGGCCAACCCCGGCTATCCCTTCGGCCACAGCGTTTGCCTGCCTCCCGGGCCCGCCAACATCGCGCCCTCCGAGTGCGGCATCTTCACCAACAACCTGCTGAACAAGGTGTACTGCAACAAGGTCACCGGAGCGTCCCTGTACCAGTTCGAGTTCTCCGATCCCGACGCGGGCTACATCCGCCGCATTGCGCGCAACCGCAACTACATCATCTTCAACGAGA
>JAIOIH010000044.1 GCA_019912395.1 Flavobacteriales bacterium
GTATAATCGTTGCCACCGCCATACGTGGCCGTGCCGCCAACAATTGTGACGTAAACGGTTTCCGCGGACCCGGAGGCCGGATTGATGTTCAGGGTGACCGTGGCCGTGCCCGCATTTTCCAAGGCCGAGCTGGAGGCTGCGGCGAAGTTCACCGTGGGGCCGCAGGTCATGGTGTGGCTACCGAGGTGGCTTACATCATTCTGGGCGTATTCGGTCCACTGCGATTCAAGGGTGGGGAAATCGCATGGCGCATTACCGGGATCCACGGTCACACCCGCGCAGATATTCGCATTGCGGACCAAAGTTCTGTCTTGAGTGCGATTACTTGCAGAGGTCCATTGCGACCCCGGGTCGCATCCGATGTTGCCGAAGATGTCCACGTAGGATGTGGTAGAGATCTTGTAGAGGGCGATGGCGTCATCACCGTTGAAGCCCACGGCAGGAGCGCTGGTGGCGGCCCCACCGTAAATGGTAGCACTGGCGTTCTTATAGACGATCGTGGCACCACTGGGCAGCATGCCGGAAAGGGCAGTTGAGGTGGAGACAGTGGGCGAGCCGTTGGAATACAGATGCAGTTGATAATTGCCCAAGTTGATATTGCCTGCCGTCCCGTTGTACAATTCAATGTACTTGTTGTTGCCACTTCCCTCCACATACTCCGAGATGATCAGGTCGGTGGCCTGTGCGCTTGCCGCCGCTGCCAGGGCACACGAAAAGACCAAGGTGAGCGCGCGCACGCCCTCCCTGCACCGTGCATGCACGGAACGCCCAAGGCGGTTCATGGAGGAGGCGCGACACTTCATCTCATACAAATATCGTCATTTTCATCGCCTTTGATCGAGCAAGGCCCCTGCTGCACCATCAAGTTATGCGCGATCGTGGAAAAGTCGGGCGCGCAGCTTCGAGTTGCCGGGAACAATTGATCGCGTTCCATGGTGCAATACGGACTTTCTTGCAAGACGCACGGTGTACCGCTGTGGTTGTTTTCCGGTCGTCGTTCCCAAGGGTGAAGCGTGGCTGGTGCCAAGTGACCGGGGAGCCCCGGAGATGGCGGATGCATTCCGATCACCGGTCACCAGTTCTTGAAAACTGAAACCTGAAACCGGAAAGCGAAAACACATCCAACAGAGTTCAATCACCGATCACCAGTCACCGATCACCAGTCACCAATCACCAATCAGCAAAAGGGATTTCCGAAACCACCAACACCTACTCCTTCATGCCCGGCTGGAACTTTGCCCGGGGGGTGAGCATCGATATGGTGGGCTCCTCATGCCCGTAGCTGCACTTGGGGCAGGCCGTACGGCTCTCGCGCTTGAAGCGGTGGCCGTTGCTGCACTCAAAGGACTCGGTGAGCTTGTTCGGGTCGTGCAAATGCGGACCGCCGGGGCCGGGAGCGGATGCCGTAAACCCCACGTCCGTCCGGATGCTGCTGCGCGTGTATACGATCGAGGTCTTGTTCCGGGCGAGGCATTCGGGGCACTTCATGATCTTGGGATGGCGATAAGGGTTGAATTTCGCTGAAGATAAGACTTCCTTCAATGGTCGGGAAAAAGTAGGATGGCCGAACGTCCTATCGGGCCGCACCACGTGGCGCGCTGGCTGCCATGGAGCGGAACCAGCGATGCAATCGGATGGGGAGCTGCGGATCGATATGCCTGCATCCGCGGATGGAATATCCTCGGTCCTGCGACCGCTGGTCGCCTGTGAAGCGTGCGCATCCCGTAGCTTCGGGCCAACTCAATTCCCTTCGCCCCATGTGGATGTCCGCACGCTCCTCGATCCTCCTCGCCGCCTTGTTCCTGTTCTCCGGCACCATGGCCCAGCCCTACAAGTACGGCTGCCACTACTTCCGGAACCATCCTTCCGCCCCGGTGATCCCCACTGCGGCAGACCGCGCCCTGATCGATGAGATCATCGCACGCAGCGACACCTTCGACATCCTGGACTACGACATCGCCATCGATGTATCGGACTATGCCGGGCAGCAGCTGAAGGCCGCCACCACCATCACCTTCACCCCGTTGATGGCGGACCAGGAGTTCATCCGCTTCGAGCTGTGGGACCTGCAAGTGGACTCGGTAACCTCACCGGCCGGGCCGCTCACCTTCGCGCATGACGGACAGACGCTGCGCGTGAACTTTCCGGTTCCGCCGGCCATCGGCATCGCGGACACGCTCACGGTGCATTACCATGGCCACCCGCAACGCGATGCGGACTGGGGCGGGTTCTATTTCGAGAGCAACTACATCTACAACCTGGGCATCGGCCTCACCAGCATCCCGCCCAACTTCGGAAAGGTGTGGTACCCCTGCTTCGATTCCTTCGTGGAACGGGCCACGTACACCTACCACGTGAAAAGCGCCGGGACCTTCAGGGCGCATTGTCAGGGGGATTTCCTGGGCGAAACGCAGCTCGGTGGCGATACCGTGGTGCGTTCCTTCCACTTGGACCAGCGCATCCCCACGCACCTCTCGGCCATCGCCGTGGCGGATTACCGCGACACCAACTTCGTGCATGCCGGGGCCTACGGGGATGTGCCGGTACGGCTCACCGCCAAGCCGACCCAGCTACCGGCCATGGTGGGCAAGTTCGTGGACATCGGTGCGGCCATTGACGCCTGTGAACACTGGTACGGACCCTACGCGTGGCAACGGGTGGGCTACGTACTGACCACCGATGGAGCCTTGGAGATCCCCACCAACATCGCCTATCCGGATTTCATGCCCACCCAGAGCTTCGCCGAGAACCGCGGTCTGTTCACCCATGAACTGGGGCATCACTGGTGGGGGGACATGGTGACGCCCCGCACCCAACAGGACATGTGGCTCAAGGAAGGGCCCGCCGAGTACAGTGGCCACTTGGTGGAGGAATGGCTGGGCGGCGAGGCACAGTTCACGGACGTGGTGAAGGACAATCAGCTGTACGTATTGAAGCAGGCCCACATCCAGGACGGTGGTTTCCAACCGCTATCGCCCATGCCGGACCCGTACATCTATGGATTGACCACCTACTACAAGGGTGCCTCGGTGATGCACAACCTGCGGGGCTACCTGGGCGATACGCTCTTCCGGCAGGGGATGCACGATGCCCAACAGCAGCATGCCTATGAGACCTTGGACGCCGCCGGTTTCCGCGATGCACTGGAGGCGACCACGGGCTATGACCTGCATCCGTTCTTCACCGATCAGGTGTTCGCGCCGGGCTTTTCCGTTTTCGTGCTACAGGGCATGGAGGCGGAACAGAATGGGACCAACTGGGACGTGGACCTCTCCATCAAACAGAAACTGCGCGGTGCCACCGTGTTCCATCAGGCGGTGCCGCTGGACATCACCTTGGTGGGCGCCGAGGGGCAGCGGCAGGAGTATCGGGAGGTGGCGGGTGGCGAGTATTCGGACCTGACGCTGTCCTGTGCCTTCGATCCGGCGATGGTGGTGCTGAACGGCCATAACCGGCTTAACCAGGCACGGATGGACTTTGAGCGCGAACTGGTGCCGGGGGAAAACCTGCCGAACCTCCAGCCCCGGGTGGACTTCAGGCTGTACGTGGACGTACTGGAGGACACCGCCTTGATACGGATGGAGCACATCTGGGCCGCACCCGAGCAGACCCCGTTGGGTTCGGGCATCGATGAGATCTCCGGTACCCACTACTGGATCGTGGACGGCATTTGGCCCGAGGGCACCGAGCTGCATGCACGCTTGACCTATTCCGCCCTGGCCGCAACGTCGCTGGACCATGACATGCTCGGTACGGACGAGACCGGTGTGATGCTGGTCCATCGGCCCGATCCCTCGATGCCGTGGGAGATCTACCCCGATCAGACCGTACACGCGATCGTCCTCACCGATGGATCGGGGTACATCGTCATTGATGTGCTGCGCAAGGGGCAGTATGCCTTTGCCAAGGGAACGGGCACCGTGGGTGTTGCTGCGGTGGGCACGCCAGAGCCAAGGCTCCTGCTGTATCCCGTTCCGGCATCGGACCGCCTCAGCGTGGCCGGGATCGATGCGGCCAATGGCCTGACCCGTCTGGAGGTCCTCAATGCCAACGGGGCGGTGGCCATGCGCTCCTACCGGCATTCCAATCCGGGTGTACCGGTGGTCCTGGACATATCGGGCCTTGCCGCTGGAAGCTATGTGCTCCACGCCCGATCGGTCACGGGATCCTGGACGGGACACGGCGCTTTCGTGGTGACCCGATAGTGCCCCGGATCTGACCATGGGAGTGGACCGTCCCGTGGTTGCCCCCGTGGAATGGGGCAGTACGGCCCCACCGGTGGGCCGGTACATGGGCGGCGCGAACGAGCCGAAAGCCTGCCCGTAGTGGTGATCCGGAATGTTCCGTGGGAAATGGTGGGGCGCTCAGTGCCTCTTCCGCGCCCCGCACCCCAACGATCAGCGATCGCGGATCAGGGCGCACGCGAACAAAATGGACATCTCCCGGAAGCGGTTTCATTCCCGCCGGGTGGGACCGCTGGCCTTCTTTGAGGAATGTTGGGCGCCAGAGCGAGGATGGAAGCGCATGATGTTGCTGCGCAGGTACTCCCGGTCCAAGTGGGTGTAGATCTCGGTGGTGGTGATGCTGGCATGGCCGAGCATTTCCTGCACTGCGCGGAGGTCCGCACCCCCTTCCACCAAGTGCGTGGCAAAGGAGTGGCGGAAGGAGTGGGGGCTGATCTCCTTGTTGATCCCGGCTTTCACGGCGATCGCCTTCACCAGTTTGAACACCCAGACCCTGGAGATGCCCGATCCCCGGGCGTTCAGGAAGAGCACGTCCTCCGCCTTGGGCTTCACGGGCAGGTGAACTCGCTCCTCCTTCCGGTAGCGTTCGATCTGCCGTATGGTCTCCGGCCCGATGGGTACCAAGCGCTCCTTGTCACCCTTGCCCACCACGCGGACGAAGCCGTCGGCGAAATGCAGCCTGCTGATCCGCAAGCCGCACAGCTCGCTCACCCGCAGGCCGCAGCCGTACAGCGTTTCCAGCATGGCCCTGTCGCGATGGGCCAGATGACGGCTCATGTCAATGGCGGCCACCATGGCATCGATCTCCTCCACACTGAGGAAAACGGGCAGGTATCTTCCGGTGCGCGGACTTTCCAGGAGTTCGGTGGGATCCTCCGTGATCTGGCGCTCCAGCCGCAAGCCCTTGAAGAACGCACGCATCGCACTGAGCAGCCTGGCCTGACTGGTGGGCATCATGCCCATTTTGGCTTGTTGGGTGATGAATGCTTGCAGGTCGTCCAATCGCAACGCTTCCGGGCTCATGGGGGGCTTGAGCCCAACGGCGTGGTCGTGCAGCTTGCCCACGTCGTGCAGATAGGCTTCCACGGTGCGGTCGCTCAGGGCACGCTCCAATTTCAGGTAGATCCGGAAGTCCGTCAGGGCCTGCTTCCACTCCATGGTTCAAAGGTTGATCCGGATCGCGGCTATTCCGTGGCCCGAATTGATCACTTTTGCGCACGGTCATGAACATACGCATCATCAACGGCCCGAATCTGGACCTGCTCGGCACGCGCGAGCCCTCGATCTACGGCAGTCGTTCGTTCGGGGATCATCTCACGGAGCTTCGGGCGGAGTTCCCCGGAGCTTCGGTGGACCTTTTCCAGAGCAATGTGGAGGGCGAGTTGATCAATGCGCTGCACCAGGCGGACGCGGAATGCGACGGTGTGGTGCTGAACGCCGCCGGTTACACCCATACCAGCGTGGCACTTCGCGATGCCTTGGCCACGATGGGGATCCCGGTGGTGGAGGTCCACATCAGCAACATCCATGCGCGGGAGGAGTTCCGCCAGCACTCGCTCACGGCGGCACACTGCGTGGGCGTCATCACCGGCTTCGGGCTGGACGGCTACCGCCTGGCCATTGATCACCTCTTGCGGCGCAAGGGCTGATCGAATGCCGACTTGTCCAGGTCGCTGAACTTCCTCCAGCCCAGGATGTAGCGGTCGTAGGCGATGCTGCGATGGTACATGCCGGTAAGGTCGGGTTGGTTCTCGGTCTTGCGCAGGCGGGCACGTTCCCGCATCAGGCGGGGCATCCAGCGAAAGAACTGGCGATGTGCCTTGCCCACCTGCCATGCATGGGCGGCATGCCCTTCCGCGAAGAATTTCAGGGCTGCGAAGCCATCCAAGGTGAGCCGGTGGAGGATGCGCGCATGGATCCAGCGGGAGTGGAGATGCTTGGTGAGCACGGCCAGGCTGTTGCGGAAGTTCAGGAATGTTTTCCTCGGGTTGCCATAGCCCAGTGCGCCCCCGCCCACATGGTACACGGTGGCGGCACTGGTGTAGCCGATGCGCCAGCCCATGCGCCGCAGGCACCAGCAGAGGTCGATCTCCTCCATGTGTGCGAAGAGCGTGGCATCGAAGCCTCCGGCAGCACGGAACGCATCCGCGCGGATCATGAGGCAGGCGCCCGTGGCCCAGAACACGTCGCGGTCGTCATCATACTGCCCGTGGTCCTGCTCGGTGATCTCGAAGATGCGTCCCCTGCAGAATGGGTACCCGTTGCGATCGATATAGCCACCGGCGGCACCGGCATGTTCGAAGGTGGTGCGGTTGCGGTGGCTCAGCATCTTGGGCTGGCAGGCGGCCATGTCGGGCCGGGCGTCCAAGTGGGCGCGCAGGGTGCCCACCCATCCGGGGGTCACCTCCACATCCGAGTTCAACAGCACGAAATAGGTGGCGTCCACTTGGGCCAGCGCGGTGTTGTACCCCCCCGCGAATCCTTGGTTCTCCGGCATCCCGATCACCTCGGCGTCCGGCACGTTGGCCCGCACCCAGGCCACGGAACCGTCCGTACTGCCATTGTCCGCCACGATCACGCGGGCATCCTTTGCGGTGAGGGCCACCACTCCGGGCAGGAACTGTTCCAGCCATTGCAGGCCGTTCCAGTTCAAGATCACCACCGCTGTGTCCATTCGCCCCTGCTCGTTACCGGGCAAAAATGGCGAAGAACAACGGCTCGCGATCCCGAAAAGACGTGAAGACCCCGGAAGTTCCTATCGGGGACTCCGCGTGCCGCTTCCCCCACCGGGTGTACCACGGCTGGGCGTGGAAGGTGTGGAACGCACGGGCGGGGAGCTGGGCCGGGTGGTGGGTGCCGTGCGCTGTGGCGTGGGTTGCGTGCGTTGGGGTGCCGGGGTCGGTCGTTGGGTCGGTGGTGCCGTGGGGCGGGAAGGAGCCACGCTGCGATCCTGCTGGTAGCCGCGATAGTCCTTCTCGCGTTGATCGCCCCGCATGCGTTCCTGCTGGATACTGCGTGGATCGGGGGTCACTGTACGGTTGCGGTCCGCCGGGGTGGAGGTCTGCTGGTCGGGGCGTGCGGCAGGTTGCTCTCCGCGAGAGGGGGTCACGGGCGCCTTTTCCGCGGGCTTCCTATCGGTCGGTGCTGGCGTAACGCTGGGTCGGGATTCCGATACGGGTGTCCATTTCCCGTTCTGCAGTTCCTCTGTCCGGCCTTGTTCGTTCCGGTACACGTTCCCTTGGCTGTCGGTGAAATGATCGCCCTTGATGGGTTGCATCTCCCGGATGCTCCGGTCCCGGTCCGTCCCGATCGGTTGCTTCCCTGTTACGGTGGCTGCCATTTGTGCGCGGTTCGTTTCCGAGGGGATCACCCCCGGGGTGTTATGGTTCCGATAGAGGTCCGTGGTGCGAGCAGCCACGGCGGTGCCCTCCGTGTACCTGCCGTTGTTGGTCCGTGACGCCATGCTTGGCCGGTGACCGTAGTAGCCATAGCCTCTCCAAGTGGTCACGGGGGGGCAGTAGGCGTACGGTCCCCACCAGCCCCACGAGTATGGGCGGTAATAGCCGTAATAGTTCCAAGCGGGGTAGAACCAATTGTATCCCCATGATGCCCCGAATCCCCAGCCGTACCAAGGATTGTAGTACATGTTGAACCCCCAGGTGTAGGGGCGTGGGTACCAGTAGGCGCTCCGCCAGGGATCGTAGTAGTAGCCGGTGCCGTAGATCACCGTGCCACCCTGCACGTAGGAGCCGAGATAGCCCGGTGTGTAGCCGGTGAAGACCACCTCCGGGGTCGCGTCATAAATGTACACGTAGCGCACCCGATAGTTGGGGTCCGATGGAGGGATATCGTTCACTTGTGGGGGGACGGAGGTACTGACCCTCCAAGGGCCGTCTGGCGTATCGCCTTCGTACCAGACGGCATTGTCGCAAACGTGATAGGTCCCGTTGATGCGGAGCACGGTGGTGCTTGCATTCTCCGCGGAATAGACGTCCGTGCCCGCGATCTGTCGGAATTGCGGCGCACCATCGTAGGACACCGTGACGGTGGCGGAGCGCCGGTCCACTTGGGCCGTTTGGGGGATGCTGGCATCCCGCACGGCTTCGCGAGCGGCATTGGTCCCGGCCACATGGGCCAGGATGCCATCCTTCGGAGAACCTTCGGGCACATGGGCGAAGCCGACCGGCAAGGCGTCCGGGGCCACATAGCGCCATGGTCCGTTGCGCAGGTCCTTCGTGGCGTACCAGCGGCCGGAAGCGAGCAAATAGTATTCCTGCGTGGGGATGTCCAGGAAGAGGTCCTTGTCCGTATTGGTCACGTACATCAGGGAACTGTTGTCGAACGGTTCCATCTTGGGCTCGCCGTTGATGTCCAACAGCACGGCGGGCTTCCGGGTCACGACGATCTGTGGGATGATCCCATCCGCAAGGGCTTCCGTGGAGGAAGTATCCACCTGGGCAGCCAATTGTTCGAGGTAGGCAGGTGCCTTCTTCTCATGGGTCCACGGCCCGTTGATGTTGCGCGCGGAGTACCACAGGCCCGATCCGTACAGCCAGTGTTCGCCGCCCTTGGGCCGCACGAGGAAGAAGGGCGTGTTCACCACCCGCTCGATCACGGGCGCGTTCCGGGCGTACACCGGATCTCCACTTTCCACGGCCTGGTCCTTGATCGTCTCATAGATCGGGTCGCCATCAATGAAGACCAAGGTGCTGGGGCTGTCGCGGAAGATGATCTCCGGCGGTGCGTTCTCATAGGAACCCGAGATCTGCTCTTCCTCCTCCAATGCGGCCACCAGCCAATCGATCGCGATGGGAGGAGCGTGCTGCGTGATGCCATTGGAAAGCATTTCCTTGATGCGGGAGAGCTCGTTCACATCCGACACCCCTGGAAATCGTGCATCGGTCACCTTGAAGCTGGTGAGCGTGCCCATGCGGTCCG
The DNA here is from genome assembly GCA_019912395.1 of Flavobacteriales bacterium. GTDB lineage: Bacteria > Bacteroidota > Bacteroidia > Flavobacteriales_F > PHOS-HE28 > PHOS-HE28. Next base: position 9,183 of record JAIOIH010000044.1, read on the forward strand.
TGCGATCCACCGCCAGCACCCCGTTGCCCCATATCGCACCGAAGACAGGGCTGCCATCCTCCGGCCGTTGCAAAGCGACGGCAGCGCGGGCGGTAAAGCTGGTACCGTCGAATGATTCGGGTTGAGGCTTGAAGACCTGTACTTGGTCCTCACCCGTGGTGAAGACCATCGGCCAATCGTCCTGCTTCTCCTGTGCTTGGGCACCGGCGGACAGCAGGAGTGTTGCGGCGATCCACGTGAAATGACGAGTGATATGTGCTGCTCGGGTCATGATGGGTGGTCTTTTCGTTCCGGTAATGACCAAGATCCGTGCCAGCGTCCGAAGGTTCGTATTGCGCCTTGGGTTGGACGCTTGGGGGGCATCTCTTCCCCGTAGGACCCGCAGTTCACGACTAGGTTCAAACCAGGGTGCTGCACATGGGTGTTCCTGCCAGACTTTTCCGCCGGGCTGCATGGGTATTGCGCTGAACCGTGATCTACCTATTTTTACAGAGGCGATGCAGTACGTGGTACTTGATCTGCGGTAGCCTACCCCGATGGGAACCGATGTGAGCAGAGCACTGGGATGTATGGGTGTCATGGCCGTGTCGGCCTTGGCATTTGGCACCGCACAGTTGCAATTGGACGGCTTGTTGATCGTGAAGGGCTTGCCCTTGGAAGGAAGCCAAGTGATCGTGATCACCAGGGAGGGCGAGGCACAAGTGCTTACCAAAGGTCTCTCACGCTTCACCCTGCATCTGGACCTTCAAAAGGACTACCTCGTCTCTTTCGAACGGCCCGGCTGCGTGAGCAAACAACTGCGCTTCAATACGAACGTGCCTGCGGAGAACCTGAACCCCGAAGGCTTCCGATTCCCCTTTCAGGTCACGCTGGAACCGGCACCGGAAGGCCAGCGGATGGAGTATGCAGGACCGGTTGGCTACATCCACTTCGATGCGAAGCTCAATGACTTCAGCTACAGCACCGACTACCGGATGTTGAAGGATGACTTTCTGGCGGAGAAATTGGAACGGATACAAACGAAGCTGAAGTCCATGGTACATCCCGTTCCACCCGTTGCACCAGGCCCTGCAATGGATGAAGGTCTTACGGCATCAACTCGCCAGAAGCAACTGGTTAAGCCGCCAGTAAACACCGACATGATTGCTCCGATGGTTTCCCGAACCCCGCCGATGGTGCATGTATTGGATACATCAGCCGTCCCTTCACCGCCCCCGAAAAGCCGTCTCGACCCACCTCCTGCAGGTCATCGCGTATCCCCGGCTTCTCCTGCGCCGGATCACTCGGAAGCCGTTGCCACGAAGGGGGCATCGGAACCATGGCACCTGGGAAAGGTCATTGCTGTTGAAAAGGAAGTGCAGGTGGACAGCCTGCATGTGATCACCATCATCCGCTTCCAAAAGGGAACGAGCACCGATGAGTACCGCCGCGTGGTGAGCTACTATGGGGGGACCACCTATTTCAAGAACGGGCAGGCCTGTTCGGAGGATACCTTCCAGCGATCGGTCGCCCGGTGATCACAGGCGCTCCAAGCGCACCACGTTCTCCACGTGCCAGGTGTGGGGGAACATGTCCAACGGTTGCACATGCGTGATCCGGTACATGTCCTTGAGCAGGGCGAGGTCCCGTGCTTGGGTGGCCGGATTGCAGCTGACGTAGACGATGCACGGTGGGGCCAGTTCCCGGATCCGTGCCACCACCGCTTCGTGCATGCCCGCGCGTGGGGGATCGGTGATCAACACGTCCGGCCTCCCATGGCGAGCGATGAAGGCGTCGTTCAACAGGTCCTTCAGGTCACCCGCTTCAAAGTCCACATTGGTGATCCCGTTCAGCTCCGCATTGGCATGGGCATCCGCGATGGCCTCCGGAACGATCTCCGCACCGATCACCCGATCACAATGCCGCGCGAGGAACAGCGAAATGCTGCCAGCACCACAGTACAGGTCAAAGACCCGTTCATTTCCCTTCAGTCCGGCCAAGTCGCGGACCAGTTCATACATCACCGCCGTTTGTTCCGGATTGGTCTGGAAGAAGCTCTTCGCTCCGATGCGGAAACGGAGCGGTGCGAAACCGGCGTCGCGCAATTCCTCGATCAGGTGGTCCCGGCCATGGAGCAGGTGGATGTCCAGGTCCCAGATCGTATCGTTCTTTTTCGGGTTGATGCACCAGAGCAGGGAGGTGATCTCCGGGAATTCCTTCATCAGCGCTGCCAACAAGGCTTCCCGCTTGCCGGCATCCTCGCGTCCGAATGCGAGCAGCACCATGGTTTCGCCGGTGGTGGTGGTGCGGATGGTGAGGGTGCGCAACCAGCCCTCGTGGTCCCGGATGTGGTAGTAGTCCAGGTCGTGCTCAGTGCCGTAGCGGCGGATGAAGTTGCGGATCGCGTTGCTCGGCTCCGGCTGCAGCCAGCATTCCTCCGCGTCGAACACCTTGTCGAAACGCCCCGGCAGGTGATAGCCCAGCGCCTTACGGTCCGTGATGACCTCCCCTGTATCCAGCTCCGCCTTGGTGAACCACCGCTGTGCACTGAAGGTGAACTCCAGTTTGTTCCGGTAGTGGTGTGTGCGAGGGGAGGCCAGTGTGGGCGGAACTTCCGGCAGTTCCAATCCTCCGAGCCGTTGCAGGTTGTCGATCACCTCTTGGCGCTTGTGGGCTATCTGCGAGGCATAGGAGAGGTCCTGCCAGGTGCAACCACCGCAAATGCCGAAGTGCTTGCAAAAGGGTGGCTCCCGTTCCGGGGAGGGTGTGATCAACCGCTCCACCCTGCCTTCGGCGTAGCTCTTCTTCTTGCGGGTGAGCTGGATGTCGACCACATCGCCGGGAACCGCACCGCCAATGAAAACCACCAGGCCGTCCACCTTGGCCAGCGCCTTGCCCTTGGCCCCCCAGCCGGTTACGGTGATGTTCTCGAGGAGGGGAAGATTCTTCTTGGCCATGGGGCCACAAAGAAACCGCATTCCGGGACAGGGTTGTCACGGCAGCCCCGTCATGGCAGTACTATCGTCTTGGCATCACCCTTGTCGGTGATCCAGAGGTACTTGATGATGTCCTTCGCTTCCTTCTTGGGGAAGGCCTCAGGCAATTGGCAGTGCAGGGTGAGGTTGTACGTGTATTGCACGGGTGGCTCGGTAATGTCCGCGTGAAGGACGATGTCGAAATTGCCGTAAGGCACCTTGTTGTAGAAGAGGGTGCTGGGCTTGCGGACGTCATCGATCACCTGGCCCTTGCGTCGGCTGTTCAATGAGGTGCGCGTGCGGGTCTGGTACGTGGTGTAGCGGTCCAGTGGGAAATAGGCACCGTTCTTCTCTGCGGCCGTGCGGTGGCTTTCCTCCACCTTCAGGCCCAGCTTGGTGAAGTTCTTCAGTTTGTCCTGCATCAGCTTGGTGGCGAACATCCGAAGGGTATCGTAGCAGGCACTTTGCTGTTCCACGAAGTAATCCACCTTCACCAGGTCGAAGATGCCTTCCTTGGCCGCCGCGCTCACGATCTTGTCCAGCATCCGGGCATCGGTGAACTTCACATGGATGTTCTTTTGGATCTCGAATCCGGCGGGCACTTCCTGGTAGCTGGTGCTGAAGAGCTTGCGTGTGGTCTCGATCTCATACACCGGAATGAACGAGAGCATGTCGGTGAACACGTCCCGATCCTTCACGCCCAGTTTGCGCACGCGGGCCATCAGTCCTTCCACGCGGCCGTTCATCAGGGAGTCCGCCTCCTCGGCCGATTGACCCAGCTGGGTGAGGTTGAAGATGGCGAGATAGCTGTCGGCGCGCATGTTCATCATCGCGTTCACCTCCAGCACCAGCACATTGCCCTGGATGGAGGCCCTCACGGCCTGTTCGGCCTGCTGGAAGAAGATCCGGCTGTTGCTCTCGTACATCAGGTTGCCCATGGCTTGGGGCTTGGCCTGAAACGTGGTGACGAGAATGGTTGCTGTGATCAGTGTTCGCGATACGTGCATGGTCCGTTGGTTTGGACCAGCAGTACACACGTCTACCAAAAGGGTTCAAAGAGGTGACGGAGGAGAGAGGGGCCATTGCGGCAAATGCCGTTCAGCCGATCACCATCACATTAAGCCTATCGCGTCAAAGGCATTGCATCATCTGATCGTCTGATCAACTACTGTTTCTTGAAGCTCCCGGCCTTCCACGCCTGCACGAACTGCGCCCAGGCGATCGGGTTGAACAGGTTGATGCTCGGTGCCATCCCCTGGTTATAGATCCGGGTATTGTCCAAGGAGGCCTGGTAGTGCGCGGCGAGTCCGGCATCCGGGGGCAGGTTCTCCATGCGTTGGATCGCTTCGGCGGAATTGAGGTGCTTCAGCACACGCTGGTACTCATCATCCGAAACGTTCAACGCGAGGAAAGCCTCGCGGAACTGCTCCTTGCTCGGCCACGGATACACATCCAGCGGGCGCAACAGCACGGTGTCAGGCGTCAACACGTGGATCATGGAGTACTTGCTCTCCTTCAGGGAATCCGGGATGATGTAGTTGCCGCGCTTGAAGCCCACGGCGGCGAACTCCACCGTGTCGCCGGCCTGCGCCACGAAACTGAAGTACCCGTACACATCACTGATGGTGCCCCGATAGCTGCCCTTGGTAAGGATGCTTGTGAATGGCACCGGCTCCAAGCTGTCACCGGTGACCACTACGCCGCTGAACTGGACCAGCCTGCGATCCGGGTCGGACTGCCCAAAGCTGGTGATGGAGAACAAGAGAAGAAGAGGGATCAGGAGTTGGCGCATCGGCTCAAAGGTAACCGTGCCGATCCCGTGCCAGGATTCGGATGCGCGGAGGGGCAAACACCTTTTTTGCTTCGATGCTGGCCGGGCCGGGCATCCACCGGGTTTCGGCTTGAATAACTTTGGCCCCATGAAGCACATTGCCCGCACCCTCTTCCTGGTCCCGATGGGCCTCTGCCTCGGAGCCTCCGCACAGATCTCCATCGATGCCGCCGACATGCCCTCCGCTGGTGATACCGTTCGCTTCCGGACCACCACCACCATTTCCGACATGGCCGATACGGGCCCAGCTCATCTCTGGGACTTCAGCAACTTGGTGCCCGGTGGGGAAGGAGCCGATACGATGGTGACCGTGGGCAGTACCCCGTTCCTCTACCAGTTCTTCTTCAACAACGCACTGCTCTATCCCCAGCACAAGGCGGACTTCGCCATGCGCGGCACCTCCATCGGCATTCAAGGCTTTTCCCTGAGCGATCTCTTCGACTATTACAAGTCCAATTCCGCAGGCTATCGCAACGTGGGTTTTGGCGCCAACCTCAATGGCCTGCCCACCTCCGTACAGCGCGATCCGGTGGATTGGATCTACCGCTTCCCCCTGAACTACGGTGATACGGACAGTTCGGCCAGCCATTTTCAGGTCAGCGTTCCCACGCTCGGATTTTACGGGCAGGACCAGTTCCGGCGCAATGAGGTGGATGGCTGGGGTACGCTCATTCTCCCTGCCGATACCTTCCAAGTGTTGCGGGTGAAGTCACGCATCGCACGCACGGACACCATCTACATCAACCAGTTCGGCTTCGGATTTTCCATTCCCGAACCCGAAACGGTCGAATACAAGTGGCTCGCCCAAGGCATGGACGAACCCGTGCTGCAAGTGACCTCCGTTGGCGGCATCAACACTGTAGTGCGTTTCTTTTACCAGCCCGATGACATCACCACGGGTATAGCATCCGTTCAACCCTCGGAAACAGTGCGCGCTTGGCCCAATCCGGTCAATTCGGTGCTTCATCTTGAAGGATCGGTGGAAGGCCCACTGGACATCATCTCGGCGGATGGCCGTGTGTTGCGGACCATCCCCGGCAGCTCCCTCGTGGCACGAACGATCGATGTGAGCGACTTGCCCCCGGGCCTGTATACGCTGCGTTCCAAGGCGGATGGTGCCGCAGTATGCGTGGTGGTGGCCCGCTAAGCGAGGTTTTCCTTCACGTATCCGGCCCAAAGCATCGCGATCTGTTCGTTACGCTCCGCGCACCAAGCTCGAACGGTGGCTTCATCCCCGCGTTGCACGGCCGCCACAATAGCTGGCTGCTCCGCTTCATCGCCGAGCAACTGCAAGAGCACTGCCCGGCCCCGATCAGCTTCACGTTCCAGCGGGCTGCCATCGTGGATGTCCTTCCGCATCAGCATGGCCCGCGTACCGTACTGCCAGGCAAACGCGGCGATGTAGCGCGCTTTCCCGAGGAAGGACATACCGTAGCGCTCCGCTTGCGGCAGATGTCCCACCTCATGAGCCAAGTGTACCAGCCACTTCCTGCAGGACGGGAGGCTTCCATCGCCATGGTTGCGGGGATCGAACCAGATACGCGTGAACCAGATGGTGCGGCCCACGGCGATCGCGCCACCGCGATGAAAGCCGTACCACGGCGCATGCAACCAGTTGGCGCGCGCGGGCCGAATGCGTGCGGTGCTCAGCAACGCCACATCCACGCCGCTCACCGCATGCAGCAGCACAATGGCGGCCTCGCTGAGGGAACCGTCGGGACGGACCGGACCCGCTTCGCCCATGTGTACCGGCTCAGATCAGTTTGATGCCATGGAGCTTGCAGAGCCAACCGAAGTGTCCGATGTGCCCGCCTTCATGGCGGATCGCATGGGTGATCACATCGCGCACCGTGGTGCCGATGGCCGTGAGCTTGGTGGGGTTCGGTGCGTTCAAGGCAGCCTCATCCAAGGTGGCGATGTGGGCCACGGCTTTCTTGTGTACTGCGTTGAAGGTTTCCCACACCTCCTCGTACGGCGGGCATTCCGCAGGAGGCAATCCCGGAGCGCCGAGCGTGAAATGCTTCGCCCACCAGAACTTCTCGAAAGGTCCGCCGGTCCCGGCGAGAAGCAGGCCGTTCTCCGAAGTGGCCAAGTGCGCCACCAGCCAGAAGACCGTGTTGAACTCCTTGCCATCACAAGTGAACCGGTGGTGCGGGTCCTGGCCTTTCAAGGCGGAAAGATGGAAACGCGTCCACTCACGGGTGCGGTCCATCATGTGGCTGAGTACCTGGGCTTCGGTGCGCATATGTGTGCGTTTGGGGAAGCAAAGGAAGCGAACACGGCGCGGATGCTCCTGTGTACCGGTAACTTCGCCACATGGCAGGGAGCACCATGGGAAAGATCTTTCAGCTCGTCAGTTTCGGCGAAAGCCATGGCAGGGCCATCGGTGGTGTGGTGGAAGGCTGCCCTGCGGGGCTGAAGTTGGACCTCCAAGCCGTGCAGCTGGAGCTGGGCCGTCGTCGCCCCGGCAGCACGCCGCTAGGCACGGCACGAAGGGAAGCGGACCGCGTGGAATTCCTCAGCGGCATTCTCGATGGCGTTACGCTCGGCACGCCCATCGGCTTCATCATTCACAACAAGGACGGGAAGCCGGGCGATTATGATCACTTGAAGGATACCTACCGGCCCGGCCACGCCGACCTCACCTGGGAACAGAAGTTCGGCATCCGCGATCATCGCGGGGGGGGAAGGGCCAGTGCACGGGAGACGGCCGTGCGCGTGGCAGCGGGAGCGATCGCTCGGCAATTGCTGGCCACGGCCGGCATTCACCTACAGGCATGGGTGAGCCAAGTGGGAGAGGAGCGGCTGGTGAGGCCCTACACCGAACTGGCGTTGGAGACGACCTATGCGAGTGATGTCCGCTGTCCGGATCCCGAGGCTGCGAAGCGCATGACGGCACTGATCGAGCAGGTGCGTGGCGAAGGGGATACTCTCGGTGGGCGCATTTCCTGCGTGGCACGCGGTGTCCCCGCAGGTCTGGGCGAGCCCGTTTTCGACAAGCTGCACGCCGATCTGGGCAAGGCGATGTTCGGCATCAATGCCGTGAAGGGGGTGCAGTTCGGCAGCGGATTCGATGCCATTGCCCTGCGCGGCTCACAGCACAACGATGCCTATGTGATAAAGGGCGACACCATCGGTACGGCAACCAACCGCAGCGGCGGCCTGCAAGGGGGCATCAGCAATGGCGAGGACATCCTGTTCGACGTAGGCTTCAAGCCGGTGAGCACCCTGATGCGCGAACAAGCCAGCGTGGACCGGGAAGGGAATGATGTGGTGTTGGAGGGAAAGGGCCGGCATGATCCCTGCGTGGTGCCGCGCGCGGTGCCCATCGTGGAGGCCATGGCCTGCCTCGTGTTGGCTGACCATGTGCTGCGGCAGCGGTCCGCACGGCTGTAGACCAAAGGCGCCGCGAAGGGCGAACGATGTCCGTGCCTGAATCCTGCGATCAGGCGGTGATCACTTCTTCACCGCTGCCTCCCGCTTCTCCAAGGCCTTGATCAGCTCGGCCATCTGGTCCACGTCCAACTGCTTGCCCACGATCTTGCGGTTCTTGTCCATGAGGAAAAAACGGGGCGTGCTGTACACATCCCACGTGTCCGCGTAGTTGAGGCTCTCAATGGTGGTGTACTTGGGTATGAACTTCCAGGAGGCGGTCTTTGCCTCGTTGTACACATGCCAGGTGAGGCCCACGTTCGTCCAGTCCAGCTCGTTCTCCCTGATGTATTGCTTCCAATCGTGGAACAGGGTGCTGTCCGTCGCTTTGGCCACGGAGAAAACACCCACGTCCAAGGGTTTCAGCTTTTCCTTCCAGTCCTCATGGATGGTGGGTAGCACTTTCTTGCAATGGCCGCAATGCGGGTCCCAGAAGATGATGAGCACGTACTTCTCCGGCATCTTGTAGTAGCTCAACCAGTTGGTCTCCGTGGTATCGGTAAGGATGATGTCCTTGCCTTGTGCGCCGATGATCAGGGGAGCCTCCTTGCGTGCCCGTTCGCAGAGCTTGTCCAATTTCTCGGCGGACATCCAATCCACGCGGCTCTTGCTCCCGTCGGAAGGGCAATAGTAGGTCTGTGCCATGTGGACGAACACGGCATCCATGCCCATGATGTCGCTGGTCTCATACTTGTACGTGATGCCGTTCACGGCGAACTTGAACAGGTCGCCCTTGTCGTCCATGCGGCGGATCAGGTCGTCCGCCCATTTGTTGATGGTATCCGGGATCTGGGGGATCACCTTGCCGATGTATTCATCGAATTTGTTCTGGAATACCGGTGTGCGCAGGTTCCGTGGGTCCATCAGGTTGGTGTTGTCCCAGAAGTGCGCCCTGTAGTTGTAGTAGCTGGCAGCGCTGTCCAGTGTTCCGTCCGCCTTGTACACCTCGGTCTTCTCCGGGGCGATGCTCATCTTCACGATGCTGGCCACCAATGTGTTGGGGTTCTTCGCGACGAGGTCCTTCTGGTACGTGTTGATCAAGGTGTCCAAGGCTTTCAGCCGTTGCTTGAGGCCGGCCTTGGCGATGGGGTCCGTAGCGGCCTCCAACTGCTTGTTGATCGCTTCGGCTTCCGCCTTTTTATCCGCCAAGTAGCGGATATAGCTTTGGAACAATTTGTTCTCCTCCGAGCGCACTACGGAAATGTGCTCGTTCAACGCGGCCGTGTCGCTCTTCATCTCCACCACGGGCTCGTTCACGATCAGCTCGAAATACTTCGGACCGGGGATCACCACGGCGTACACCCCCGCCTTATAGCCGCTGGGGCGCTCGAACACCGCCACCCCCTTGGCATTGGCCACGGTGGTATCCGCGTAATAGAGCTTGTTGCCGTAATAGTTGGCCAAGTAGATGGTGTCGTGCGCGGTGCCATCAATGGTGAACTGAAGGCGTCGCTTGTCCTGCGCCTGGGTGATGGTCACCGATGCGAGGAGCGCCAGGAGGAGGGTGTTCTTAAGCATGCCGGTCAAAAATAGAGGGGCTGTAGTCCCGTCCACCGCCGTTAACGATCATTTGACGCTTTGCATTCCCCGTCATGTCCCCCAGGTGCGGCCCTGCATCGGGGTCATGCCTGTAGCGTCTTGAATTCATTGGTCAGGTGAAAGGTGATCTCCGGGTTGTTCCGCTGCTCCAGTTCCAACATGTATGCCGAAGGTGCGATGAAGACAGGATTTTCGTCCTTGTCCTGCACGATCTGGTTGGATTTGATGCGGATGAACTCGCGAAGTGCGGCCTGGTCATCACTGGTGATCCAACAAGCCTTGTGTGCTTGTATGGTCTGGAATGAGCAGGAGGCTCCGTATTCATGCTCCAAGCGGTAGCGGATCACGTCGAACTGGAGCTCGCCCACGCAGCCCACGATCTTCTTGTTGCCGGGCTGTTGGGTGAAGAGCTGTGCCACGCCTTCCTCGGTCAGCTGCCGGATGCCTTTCTCCAGCTGCTTGCTGCGCAGGGGATCCAGGTTCACCAGTTCGCGGAAGAGCTCCGGGGAGAAGGAGGGGATGCCCCTGAAATTGAACGTGGAGCCACCGGTGAGGGTATCCCCGATCTTGAAGCTGCCCGTATCGAAGAGCCCGATCACATCGCCAGGCCATGCTTCATCCACGAGGGTTTTCTGCGCGGCAAGGAAAGCAGTGGGATTGGCAAAGCGGAGCTGTTTGTTCGATCGGACGTGGTGGTAGAAGGTGTTCCTTTTGAACTGGCCCGAACAGATCCGGAGGAACGCGACCCGGTCCCGGTGGTTCGGGTCCAGGTTCGCATGGATCTTGAAGACGAAGCCGCTGAACTCGGGATCCTCGGGATCCACGGTTCCCTGATCGGTCTCCCGCGGCCCAGGGGGTGGAGCGATGCGCACGAATGTGTCCAGCACTTCGCGCACGCCGAAGTTGTTGAAGGCGCTCCCGAAGAATACCGGGGCCAGTTCACCGCGGCGATAGGCGGCCAGGTCCAGCGGGTCGTAAACCCCGTCCACCAGTTCCACATCGGTGCGCAGTTCGTTGGCGGGGTCGGCGCCAAGGAGCTGCTCGAGCCGAGGGTCGGCCAGGTCCTGTACCTGTTCACTGGTGATCTCCTTCTTCGTTTTACCGGCCTCGAACAGCTTCAGGTCGCGGTCGTACAGGTCGTACACCCCCTGAAAGGTGGCTCCCACGCCGATGGGCCAGCTCAGCGGCCGCACCCGGATGGAGAGCTTCTCTTCGAGCTCATCCAGCAGGGAGAATGGATCGAGTCCTTCCAGGTCCAGCTTGTTGATGAAGACGATCACGGGCGTATTGCGCATGCGGCACACCTCCATGAGGCGTTCGGTCTGGGCCTCCACGCCCTTGGTGGAATCGATCACCAGCACCACGCTGTCCACAGCGGTGAGCGTGCGGTAGGTATCCTCCGCAAAGTCCCGGTGGCCGGGCGTATCGAGAAGGTTCATCAGCGTTCCCTCGTAGCCGAAGGTCATCACCGAGGTGGTCACGGAGATGCCGCGTTGCCGCTCGATCTCCATGAAGTCACTGGTGGCGCCCTTGCGGATCTTGTTGCTCTTCACCGCACCTGCCGTTTGGATCGCACCACCATACAGCAGGAATTTTTCCGTGAGCGTGGTCTTGCCTGCGTCAGGGTGGCTGATGATGGCGAACGTGCGCCGTTTGGCAATTTCTTCGTGCTGGCCCATATGCTGAAAACGGCCGCAAATGTACGTGCCCTTGAGCGGGGGGAAGACCGTGAGGTCCGAGTGGCAACACCTACATTCTTGCTCCCGCACGTACTTTCGGGGCGCCTTGGACCAATTCCAGGGCATCAGACACCCATGAAGAAAGGATTACTTGCCTTGACCTTGGCGTTGCCGTTGATGGTGTCCGCCCAAGTGAACCCTGTCCGCATTGCCTTGCAGAACTGGGCCACCGGGCTCACCAAGCCGTTGTGGGTGGCGCACGCCGACGATGAACGCCTCTTCGTCGTGCAACGGCAAGGCACCATCAAGATCATCGCGGACAGCATGCAGGTGCTGCCCACTCCATTCCTCGACATCACTTCCCAAGTGAACAGCACCCAGGGTGAGCAGGGCTTGCTCGGCTTGGCCTTCGATCCCGGATATGCGGACAACGGCTACTTCTACGTGAACTACATCAATGGCAGTGGTAATGGGACGAGCCGTATCTCCCGGTTCTCGGTGAGCGTTGACCCGAACGTGGCGGATCCCGCGAGCGAGGTGATCCTGTACACTGTTCAACAGCCATACGGAAACCACAATGGAGGCTGCTTGCAATTCGGCCCGGACGGATACCTCTACTTTGGCTTCGGCGACGGCGGAAGTGGAAATGACCCGGACGGGAATGGCCAGAACCTCAGTACCGCCCTGGGCAGCATGATCCGGATCGATGTCTCCCAGCACAACAGCACCTATGCCATTCCGCCGGACAATCCGTTCGTGGGGACGCAGGACACGTTGCCGGAGATCTGGGCCAGCGGTTTGCGCAACCCGTGGCGGTACAGCTTCGATCGCCTCACCGGCGACCTTTGGATCGGTGATGTGGGCCAGAACGCATGGGAGGAAGTGGACTTCTGGCCAGCGGGGGACAACAGCGGCCCCAACTTCGGCTGGCGCTGTCGCGAGGGACTGGTGCCCACCCCGGGTGTCAGTCAAACCGGATGTGCTGCCTCCGCACCTTTCGTGGACCCGGTGGCGGTGTTTGATCATGGCACGCAGGATTGGTGCTCGGTGATCGGCGGATATGTCTATCGCGGTTCCCGCTATCCCCATCTTCAAGGCAAGTACATCTTCACCGATTATTGCAGCGGTGATTTCATCAGCTTCGGTGAGAATTATGCCCTGGACACTCTACTGATGACGACCAATTTTGGTAATGCTGCCATCGGCGAGGACCTCGCAGGGGAACTGTACGTGGTGGACCATGACAATGGTACCGTCAAAAAGATCGTGGATGCCTGCCCGATGGCGGACCCGGAGGTCACCTTTGACGGCGAAACGCTCACCAGCACCACGGCCAACGGTTGGCAGTGGTTGCTTGATGGCGTAGCGATCCCCGGAGCCACTGAACAGAGCTACACTCCTGTGGAAAGTGGTTCCTATCAGGTCCGTGCGAACTTCGGCGGACCCTGCTTGCTGTATTCGGACACGATCGAGGTGGTGGTCACGGGCATTCGTGAAGCCGGGCAGTTCCACCCGGCGATCTACCCCCAACCTGCCAGTTCCTCCATCGACCTTCGTTCAGGCGATCGTACCAAGCCCACCTTCACCGTCGAGGTGGTGGATGTGGCGGGGCATACGGTGCGCACCATGATCTGGAAGAGCGCTGATGCCGTACTTACCATATCGGTTGCCGATCTGGCGGAAGGCACCTATGTGGTGAAGGGAAGCTCAGGTACGGCACAACCCTGGGCGCGAACGGTCCTTGTGGTCCACTGATCCAAGGGTGCGCCGGTCCCCTCAGGGTGGATACCCGGACCCTCATGATCATCCTCCGGATGGCCCCTCCGATACCGGAACGGGACCGGAGGAATGAACCTATCCGTTCATGAACGTGCTTCCCGAATCACGGGCACCAACACCTCGCTCATGTGAAAAGCCGCTGCGTTTCCGCAGGGGCTTTTTCTTTTCGTAGGCTGTCCATTGATCCAAGGGTCCACCGGTCCACCGGTCGCCTCAAGGATACCCGGTATCCTCATGTTCATCCTCCGGGTGGTCCCTCCGATACCCTAGCGGAACCGGAGGAATCGAAAGAATGAACGAGCCCGTTCGTGAACATGCTTACCGCATCACGGAAACCACCACCACCCACAATGCAAAGAACCCCCGCGTTTCCGCAGGGGCTCTTTCATTTCGCAACCTCAGGGTCTTCCGCCACATGGCGGAGACCTTGAGGAAAGGATGCCTACCGGATGATGCTCAACCGCTGCACGGTACTCTTGCCGTTCACGGTAATGCGTAGCATGTATACCCCGCTGGCGATATCGCTGCTGAGGTCGAGGATGGTATTGAAGCGCTCGCCGCTGTTCCCGAACTCCTTGGCGAAGATCTTCTTGCCATGAATGTTCAGGATGTCCACGGTGATCTGCTGGTCCGCGTCCCGGATACCCTCGATGTTGAGGTGTACCTGTCCATCGCGCACCGGGTTTGGCCACAGCGTTGTTTCACCCGTCGCTTGTGTCACACTGGCCTCGGGGCGGTTTCCGCTGTTGTCGATGGTGATGTTGCAACTGCTGGGGCAGAAGCCGCTGTACAGCCCGTTCACCTTCACGTTCATCTGCACGTTGTAGGTGTACCCGTCCTGCAGCATGGGCGCCACGTTGTTGTTCCACTTCAATTGCAGGATGTAGTTGTTGCGGATGAAGGTCTGGTCATATCCCTCCTGGGCGTTGATCAGGCGGAACTGGTACTCCGTGGCACCCACCACCGGCTGGGCGTAGATGAAGCTGTTGTTGGTGTTGAAGGCGCGGGTCTCGTTGCAGGAGTGCCCGTACGCTGGTGCTTGGATCAGCTCGGTGCAGGGCGCCACTTGAGCGGCTCCCAGGCCCATCTCGCAACCCGTTCCGAAGTGTGCCGAGGCCAAGGGGCCATCGCGGTCCGTGCGGACCCGTGCGAAGTACTTCACGCCGGGGGTCAGCGGCACGCTCAGCATCTCGTTGAAGATGATGTAGTTGCGGTTGCGCGCAATGCGGCGGATGTAGCCCGCGTCGGGATCGG
>JAIOIH010000045.1 GCA_019912395.1 Flavobacteriales bacterium
GTTGCGGATGAAGGTCTGGTCATATCCCTCCTGGGTGTTGATCAGGCGGAACTGGTACTCCGTGGCACCCACCACCGGATGGGCATAGATGAAGCTGTTGTTGGTGTTGAAGGCCCGGGTCTCGTCGCAGGAGTGCCCGTATGTCGGCGCTTGGATCAGTTCGGTGCAGGGCACCACTTGCGGGAGTCCCAGGCCCATCTCACAACCCGTTCCGAAGTGTGCCGAGGCCATGGGGCCGTCGCGGTCGGTGCGCACCCGGGCGAAGTACTTCACGCCGGGGGTCAGCGGCACGCTCAGCATCTCGTTGAAGATGATGTAGTTGCGGTTGCGCGCAATGCGGCGGATATAGCCCGCGTCGGGATCGGAGAACTCGAACTGGTACTTCGTTGCACCGGTCACCTTGTTGCAGTACACCTTGTTCAGCAGGTTGTTGTTCATGATGCCGCACTCGGAGGGCGCGATGCTGGCTGGTCCCTCGGGCAGGCAGAAGGCGTGGGTGCTGCCATAGCCCGGATACGCCGGCGGGACGGAGGGCGAGGTATAGCCCGTAGCGAAATCATCGCCCAGCAGCACATTGCCATTGAGGGTGCGCAACTGCCAATTGCCCACACCGCTAAGACCGTCGCCGAAGCTGTCGTAGAGTCGGAACTTGTAGCAGGCATCAACGGGTGCAATGCCAATGCAGACCGTCTCCGTGACCAAGGTGTTGTTCTGCCCGATGTAGGGACCACCATAGGTAAGGGAAATATCGTTCGCGTCAAGCAGCTCCCACGAGATCTGGTCGCCATGGTCATCAGCGTTGATGGCCACCACAAAGGCATTTCCCGGGCAGGCCAAGGTGGTTACTGCGATGGTGTTGGAGTTGCTGGAACTGCAACTGATGTTCTCAGCACGGACGCGGTAGTAGTAGGTGGTGCTGGCGTTAAGTCCTGTCACTGATTGCGAGGTGCCGCCCACGGCCAGGTTCCCATAGCCCGGTAGGAAGTGCGGATCGATGGTGTCGAAATCGTGTGAACCCAGGAAGCTTACATCGTCCTGCGCATAAACGTCCCACTCACCGTCCAATGTGGGGAAGCCGGTAGGCGGATTGGCCGTTACGCCACCGGTAACGTCCGGGCGCCTTACCAGGGTCTTGTTGGCCGTGGATCGTCCGCCGCTGCCGGTCCATGCGGAGCCGGGGTCGTGGCCGATGGTGCCGATGATGTCCAAAGTGTCACCAGTGGTGGTGTTCAAGAGCAACAAGGCATCGTCACCATTGAAATTGCAGATGCTGGTGGTCGTTACGGATCCTCCATAGGCAACTGCTGAGGAGTTCGCATACACAATGGTTCCACCGTTCGCCAACGTGCCGGAGAGTGCCTCCGTGCTGTTGGCGGATGTGCCGCCATTGTTGAAGAGGTGCAGGCTATAGTTCGAGAGGTCCACGGATGCCCCGGTGCCGTTGTACAGTTCGATGTACTTGTTGTTCCCGCCTCCTTCCACATACTCGGAGATGAACAGTTCACTGGCCGTTACGGGCGTGCCGAAAGTGGGCGAGGTGCTTACGTCCAAACGATACCCTGTGGCGCTGGCGGTTGTATTCCAGGTCGCGGTGAAGTCGTTCATGTTCACGGTTACCGGTACGGTGGCCACGGGTGCGGCGATGGGGTCCGTCTCAAAGCTGTCCTCCGCGCCGTAGGTCGTTCCTCCGCCGTTCGTACCGTAGGCCACATAGTAGTAGATGGTGCAGGGGGCGAGCCCTGTGAGCGTGCTGGAGTAGTTGCCGCCGGAGAGGTTCGTGCTGGGCACTTGGGTACCCGTGCCTGGCGTGAAACCGTTCGTGGTGCTGTACTCGATCCCATAATCCGTAAAGGCGGAGCAACCCTGGTCGGTGACGCTGCCGCCAACCTCGGCCTGGTCCATGCCTACACTGAGGGTGCCGCCGGTGGCCATGGTGGCCGGTGTATTGATCCCACTGCCGGTTGCGGCCACGGTGATGTCCGCCGCTCCACCGCCGCCCACGGTGATGTCACCGTCATAGGCCTGCACGTTCGTCGGGGTGAACTTCACCCAGATGTCCTGCGAGAAGGTACCGCCGGGCTGTGGAATGCTCAAGGTCGTTGTGTACGCCCCCAGTTCCGTGGTGGAGAAGGTGAAACCGCTCAGTGCGGCCACCGTAACGTCCGCCGTGGTGAGGTTGGTGCCGTCCAGCGTGAAGCTGAAAGGGCCCCCGTCCGCGTTCAGGCAGATGTCGCCGAAGTCCGCCAAGGTACCTGCGGTGAGGAAGGGACTGATGCCCACCGTGGTGGTCACCATGATCTCGTTGCTGTTGGCTGTTGCCGGGCATCCGCCACCGGTGGCCCGCACGCGGTAGTAGTAGTCCGTGGAAGGATTCAACCCGGTGACACTATGGGACGTCACATTACCCAGTATGAAGGGAGAGCCGCTCACCATCACCTCACCCGTTCCGCTATACGCATGCGCACCCAGATGGCTCACATCGTCGGTGCTAAAAGGTGACCATTCGCTGTCCAAGCTCGGAAATCCGGTGGCGGGGTTTGTTGTGATGCCGCCGGTCACGGATGCATCCCTTACAAGTGTTCCGTTGGCTGTGGTGCGTCCTCCTGTCCCATCCCAGGAACTACCGGGGTCATGACCGATGGTCCCGATGATGTCCAATGTGTCACCAGTGGAGTTGTTCAATAGCAGAATGGCATCGTCGCCATTGAAATTGCAGGCAGCCGAATTGGTCGCCCCGGCATAGAGTGATGCACTTGAATTCTTGAGTACCAGTACATCGTCATCCGCCAAGGTGCCGGAAAGGACATCCGTGCTGGTTGCCGAGGTGGCTCCGTTGGAGAAGAGCTGAACGGTATAGTTCGTTAGGTCCACGGAAGCCCCTGTGCCATTGTAGATCTCCAAGTACTTTTCACTGCCCGTTCCTTCCACATATTCGGAAAAGAACAGTTCGCTTGCGGGAACGGGGCCTACCGTGTAAACGTCCAGTTCATACCCGGTGGCACCAGCGCTGGCGTTCCATGTGGCCGTGAAGTCGTTGCTGTTGATCACGGTGGGTGTGGTGGCCACCGGCACGGCCAATGCATCATTGTCCGTTACCGTGAGGGTGTACGTGTCGTTCCCCCCGATGAAGGCGGTTCCTTGCCCACCGGATATGCCGGTGATGGTGAAGATGACATCCTCATCACCGTCGCAGATCGCATTGTCGTCAATGGTCACCGTCATGTTCTCATCCGCGCTGCTGCCACCGGGGAAGTTCACCGGTGTGGTGAAGCTGGTGATGCGGCCGTTCGGATCGGTGGCGCTGATGGTCACGCTGGTGGCATTGACCGCGTCCGGATTGGTAATGGTAAGTGCAAGGTCAAAGGGTGCGCTCCCCTCGGCCGCCGAACTGGCCGTGCTGGCGAATTCCACCGAGGTGTTGGCCCCGCCTGCGCCATGGCCCGTCACGCTGATGTCGTCCAAGGCGAATTCATCACGACTGCCACCACCGCTCACATCGTCACTTTCCCAGCGGAGGTAGATGTAATCGTTGTTCGCCACGCTAAGGCTCAGGGTGGTGTTGCGGTCGTTCCGGGTCCACGCGGGTGAACCGTCCGCTGTTTCCGGGCTGGTGAGGTCCAATGCGCCCACCGGGGTATAGGATACATCATCGAGGCTCCACGAGAAGTTGAGGCTGTTGGCGCGTCCTTGGTCATTGTACACCCAAGCCTCATAGGCCACATCCAAGCTGGTCAACGTGCCTCCAGTGGTGTTCTGCACGCGCAACGTGATGGTGCCGGGCGTCCAATCGCCGCCAGTCCCTTGTACACCCAGTGCATAGTCACTGGTAGCCACCTCGAAGGCGTAGAAGCCACCGCCGGTCACACCGCCGCTGGAACTTCCCCTGGCAAAGTCACCACTGGTATTGGTCCCGCCGAAAGCGGATGCACCGTCGGACATGCCGGTGGATGCCCATGCATTGGAGTTCAGTTGTCCGCTGGCGGGTGAGGGCGCAAAGCCACTGCCGGTGAACACACCGTTGTTCACCCCGGCCAGGGTAGCATCGAAGGTGACCGTGTAGGCGGTGTTGAGCGCCGCCACGTCCAATTGTGCCAGTGCCGGCCTCGGCAGCAAGGCGAAAAGCGCGATCAATGCGCCTACCGTCCGGATCAGGGTTCGGATCGTAATGGGCTTTTTCATGGTGTGGGGGTTGGGTTGGTTGTTCAGGGGAAAACATGGGCCCGCTGTGGAAACGGTTCACCAAAGCAGCATGGGGCAGCACGCATGCACCACGCTCACACGAAGGTATTGGATCGTGGGTAACATGCAATGGGGCAGCGGGAAAAATCACGGATCGTTGATCATTTGTACCCGTTCCAAAAATCCATGGTGCTCTTTGGCCTCCTGTTCACCCTTGGTTTGAACGGTTTGCTCCCGATGAATTCCGTCAAGGTCCGGGTCCCTTGCCTTCGTTGAGCACGGTGTACCGACCTGCGGCATGCACCATGGAAAAGGGGCCCCCACCGGAGGCCCCTTCCCTGTGTTCTTCTGTGCTACTTACGGCTTCACGAAGCGGGTGTGGGCCCGGGTATTGCCCTCTTCGTCGGTGATCACCACGTTGTAGCTGCCCGGTGCAAGCTCGGAGATGTTCAACCGTGATGTCATCTTGTGCTCCAGGGCAAGGTGGCCCACCATGTCATATACTTTCACGTAGGCCGGTTTGCCGTCCGCTGTGTTGATGAAGAGTTCCGTGCTGGCGGGGTTGGGGTACACGGACAGTGGAAGCGGAGCATCGATCTCCGCAACGGCGCTGCCGAAGTCGGTGCCGACGCACACATTGAACGCGGTGGTTTGGCCCGGAGTGGACGTGTAGGTATATACCTGCAAGTAATAGGTGGTTCCAACCGTCAATCCGCCGATGTTCAGTGTTTGGGGATCGCTGCAGCTGTTGGGCACCAAGGTGAGGCTGCCGCAATCGCCGCTCCAGAGGGCCATGTACATGTCCACTACGGAGCCGGTGATGTCAATGAGGCTGATGCGATGCAGCGTGTCCGTGGCGGTAAAGCTGAACCAGACATCATCATCGGCGGTGCCAGAGCAGGTGCTGGTGACATTGGACGGTGTGGCGCTGGCCACCGTGCCGGCCGTAACCGCGCTGCAACTGTAGTTCGGGTTCACGGTGAGGCCGAAAGCACCGTGGCACTCATCATTGGCCGGAGGGGGAGGGGGCGTGCCGATGCAGACGTTGAACGTGGTGTTCTGCCCCGGAATGGACGTATAGGTATAGACCTGCAGGTAGTAGGTGGTGCCCACCATCAGTCCTCCTACCAGTTTATTATTGGGGTCACTACAGCTATTGGGCACCAAGGTGAGGCTGCCGCAATCGCCGGTCCAGAGCGCCATGAACATGTCCGTGGCGGAGCCGGTGATGTTGGATAGGCTCATATGGTGCGCCGTGTCGGTAGCGGTAAAGGAGAACCAGACATCATCGTCGGCGGTGCCGCCGCAGGTGCTGGTGATATTGGAGGCCGTGGCACCAGCGACCGTGCCTGCGGTAACGGCAGCACATCCATAGTCGGGGTTCACGGTAAGGGCGATCGCACCGCTGCATTCATCATTGGTGATGCCGGTGGTGAACGGAAATCCATTGCTCCAGTTGCTGAACGTCCCGTCGCCGCAATCCGACCTCACCCATGCGGTGTAGGGCGTTCCACTGGCCAATCCCGTGATCGAAAGGTTGGTCCCGTCCCCGGAGGCGATCTCGTTGGTGCCGTTCGGGATAGCACTGGTGGTCACGGCCCATTCATATCCGGCGCTTCCATTGTCCATCCAACTGATGGTCCCACCATCGGTGGTGATGCTGGTGACCTCCAGATTTTCCGGAGCGACACAGGAGGCGCGTTCAATAACGATGTTATCAAGCGCCCACCACCAATCCCAGCCCGCGTTGAACTGGAAGCGTACTTGGGCCATGGAGGATCCCCCGGTGGCCGTTGTAATGTTAATGTTCGTGGAAACGGCGGGGTTGGGATAGCCCACGTCGGTGGCCGTGTAGTAGGCGACCTCGACCCAGGACGTCCCGTTGTACACCTCCACCCGGGCGAAGGAGGCCAACCGGGCTCGGAATTGATGGGAGAAGGTCAGGATGTAGTTGCCGGAGGCGGAGGCATCGAAGGCGGGCGAAACAAGATAACTGTTCACGGAGATCCCGCTGCCACCGCATTCATCACTGTCCAGGAAGACGAAGTCCGAATCGAAGCCGGCACCGGACGGAAGCGCCCCGCCAAAATCCTGGCTGAAGGTGTTCGGGGTGAGCCCGCCGGGCGCATAGGTCCACGAACAATCACTGGCCGTGTCCGCTACGGTGAAGCCCGTTGTGCTTGCACCGCCGGTGAAATCCTCACTGAGCACCACTTGGGCCTGGGCTGCTCCCGCGAATGCAGTTGCAATGACGACCAAGGCTGCTTGCCAGGGGATGCGGAAAGGTGTTGAACTGTTTCCGAGTGAATCGTTTTTCTTCATGGTTACAGGGGTTTGTGTGTTGGAGGGTGTTACGCTGCATGGATCGGATCGCCAAGGAGCCCGTACCTGAAGACCAATGAGGCAGGTCCTTCGATGGTGGGTGCCGGGGTACCGGTGCCTGATCAATACGCGGGTACAAGGTACTGATGATGCAAGGGCCTGGCAGTTGGGAGCACAAAGAATGTGGCGGACCGCAAGGCAAGGTCACGATCGATCGTGCAAAACTGGATCGGCATTGTGCGCGTCCGTGCGTTGCTGCCGCCCACATTTGGCAAGTCCTCCATCCCCGGCACATGAAGAAGAAAGACCGCAAGATCTTCGTCCTGGACACCTCGGTGATCCTCTATGACCATTCGGCCATAGAAAGCTTCCAAGAGCATGACGTGGCCATCCCCATTCAAGTGCTGGAGGAACTGGATACCTTCAAGAAAGGGAACGGTACCATCAACTTCGAGGCGCGCGAGTTCATCCGGCACTTGGACGGGCTCGTGCAGCACGACCTGCTTACGGAATGGGTCCCCCTCAACGGATCCACCAAAGGCCAGTTCAAGGTGGTGGCCAAGCACGACCTCAATGGCGTGGACGCCACCAAGGTCTTTCAGGACGGGAAGAACGACCATCAGATCCTCAACGCCGCGCTTACGCTGCAACGCCAGAACAAGGACCGCAAGGTGATATTGGTGAGCAAGGACATCGCCCTGCGTCTGAAGGCCAAGAGCCTGAACATCGTGTCCGAGGACTTCCTCACCGGGAAGGTCCGCGATCTGGGGCGGAACCTGTTCACGGGGCTCACCGTGGAGGAGCACATGGACGAGAACGCCATCGAGGAACTCTTCATCCATGGTGTCGTTCCGCTGGAACAGTTCGGGCCGGAACCCCAGGGCAATCATTTCTTCATCCTGAAGAACGGCAAGAAGAAAGTCCTGGCGAAGTACGACCCCCGCACCCGCATGGTGGCACGCGTGGAAAAGCGGGCGGTGTTCGGCATCACCCCCAAGAACGCGGAGCAGACCTTGGCCATCAGTGCATTGATGGACCCGGAGATCAAGCTTGTCACCATGCAGGGAGCGGCCGGTACGGGCAAGACCCTGTTGGCCTTGGCTTGCGCGCTGGAGCAGCGGCGCGACTATCGGCAGATCTTCATCACCCGGCCGGTGGTGCCCCTGAGCAACAAGGACATCGGATACCTGCCAGGGGATATCCAGAGCAAGATGGATCCGTACATGCAGCCGATATGGGACAATCTGAAATTGATCCGGGGCAACTTCGAGAAGAACGACAACACGTTGAAGCGGATCGACGAGATGGTGGAGAACGAAAAGATCACCGTGGCCCCGCTGGCCTACATCCGCGGGCGCAGCCTCAGCAACATCTTCTTCATCGTGGACGAGGCCCAGAACCTGACCCCTCTCGAGGTGAAGACCGTGATCAGCCGCGCGGGTGAAGGCACCAAGATCGTCTTCACCGGCGATGTACACCAGATCGATACGCCTTACCTGGATTCTGAAAGCAACGGACTCAGCTACCTCATCGACAAGGCCAAGGGCGATCCGCTGTTCGCGCACATTACCCTGGAAAAAGGAGAACGGAGCGCATTGGCGAACTTGGCCAACGACCGGCTTTAGCGCGAGTGCTGCCGCCTTGAACGGCGAAGGGGCCGGGTCCTCGGTGGACCGGCCCCTTCTTCATGAGGGATGTGGATCGCGCCGCTCAGTGGATCACGAGCCGTTCAATGCGTTGCCCGTTCGCGTGCTTGAGGCGGACGAGGTATACGCCGCTGGTGAGTCCCATCCGTTGAAGGTCGAAGACCGCTTGGCTTTCTCCGGCGTTGACCGTCTCGCTATGGATGGTCCGGCCGGTCATGTCCAGGAAGGAAAGGTTGCCGGTGGGTGCCCCGGCGAGGTCCATCACCACGGTGAGGCTGTTGCTGGCCGGATTGGGCATCAGGCCGAGCGAGCCACTTTGCGCGATCTCCGGGATGCCCACGTTCGTGGCGTTGATGTTCACATCGTCGATGAAGAGATCGTTGGAGTACAAGCCCGACGTGTACTCGAACATGATGCGGACATGGTTGCCGGCAAAGATGCTGGGCAGGGTGAAAGTGCCCTCGCGCCACTCATCGGCCGCAGGTATGTACCCCGGCGAGCGAACACCGGCGGTGATCAGGTTCGGGCCGTCCAGGGTCAGGCGCAGCAGCCACGACTTTCCGCAGCTGGTGGATGCATACACTTTCAAGCTTTCGGTAATGTCGTCCGTGGTCGCGGTCTGGGTGCTGTAAGCGTACCAGAAGCTCAGGGAAATGCCGGTGTAGAACGGCATCTCCAGAATGGGCGTCACCAGAATATCCTTGTCCGCAAAGTTGTTCGGGGTGGAAAAGTCCTGGACCAGGTTGTACGTGTTCGAAGCATTGAGCTTGGCGCAGCCGGGGGCGTTGTGCCCGGCCTGATCGGACCAGTGCCAGTACGAGTTGTTCCTTTCGTAGTTGCGGGTGGGCCAGCGGTAAAAGTCGTTGTTGCTGTTGAACGGCTCCTGAAGCAGGCCGTTCACCTCCGGATAGTCCGCTCCGATAAGGAAGGCATCGGTCCTGGTGATCGAACCCGAGCCATGGTCATTGCCCACGGTAAGGGTTACACTATGGTACCCCGGTTCGCTGAATGAAACGGTGGGGTTCTGTTGGTCCGAGGTGGCCGGGTTTCCTCCGTCGAAGGTCCATGCCCAGGAAGTGGGGGTGGCGCGCTTGGAGTTGTCCTTGAACTGGATCGGGATGCCCGTACACACGAACTGGTCCATGGTGTAGAAGTCGGCCTCGGGAGCACAGGTCGCTTCGTGACCGGCCGTTCCGGTAAACATGTGGTTCTGTTCCTGCCACAAATTGTTACGACCGCTCACATCGCTGTTCAAGGTGGCGCGCATGCGTTCGCTTTGGCCGTTGGTGAACATCTTCCCACAATTGGAGTACTCCAAATAATTCTGCGTGTTCTCGATCACGCCGTACTGGCCCCGCAACGCCACGGAATCAATCGTGAAGGTACCGTCCCAGTCCTCGGCGTTCCATGCATAGATGCGGAAGGTGACCGGTGTAACAAGGTTCAAGTAGCCGACCGTTGGAGTGTTCACGCTGGCGGTATGCAGGGTGCCCGTGGTGTCCACGTTGAAGAAGAAGGTATTGGGGGATGCAACGGACAACCCCACGGTGTCCGCAGGTGCTACCGATGCTGGAATGTTGCTAATGAAGTTGTTGACGCTGCTACGCACTGCGAAGGTGCGGGGGCCGGTGGCCGAACGGTCCACGCGGAAGGTGAGGCCGTTCAGGGTCATGGACTTGCCAAATTCCGGAGTTACCGTGAAGGAATAGTACTGGGAGGAGTTCAGCTGACCGGTGAGGTCGCTATAGAGCGAGTCGCCATCGGAGGCGCCGCCATCCCATTGGGAGAAGCTGAAGTTCCCGTCCTGAAGGGAGTTCGCGGACACGCCCGAAGCGGTGAACGGGCTGAAGGTGATCGCTGGTTCCACGGGAAAGTCCAAGTGGGCAGTGGGGGGCGCGGTGGGGTCGGTGGTGCCGGAGGTGAGGGTGACGTCCTGGAAGGTGTAGAACGTGTCCACCGGTTGCCAACTACAGAAGGAATCATGGAGGTCCGTTTCGGTGCAGCTACTATGTCCCCTGGTGATGGGGGTATCATCCACATTGTCGTCACCGCATTCCACGCCG
Source organism: Flavobacteriales bacterium (assembly GCA_019912395.1). Classification (GTDB taxonomy): domain Bacteria; phylum Bacteroidota; class Bacteroidia; order Flavobacteriales_F; family PHOS-HE28; genus PHOS-HE28. The sequence continues at coordinate 10,211 of JAIOIH010000045.1, forward strand.
GGGTTGTGCCCGGCTCCCCAGGTGTGCTCCAGATTGAGGAAGTGGCCGACCTCGTGGGTCAGCGTGCGGGACCTGAATTCGTTGCTCGTACCGTCACCGCCCGTGTAGTTGTGCAGCAGGATCACGCCGTCGACCAAGGAACCATAGTCGTCCTGCACGCTCGGGGGAAGCTGGGAGTAACCAGCCGGGGCAAAACCATCAGCCTGGCTTGCCAGCGAGTTGACGACCCAGATGTTGACGTAGGCATTCCGGGGCCAGGGATTGAGCTTGGAAAAATTCTGACCGTTCGTGGAGCGTTGGCTGGTGATGCGATCGATGCCGTTCGTGCAATTGCCAAAGGGGTCCTTGGTCGCCAATTGGAAATGGATGTTCGTGGTGGCCGCGATCGCGCTGAAACCGCAGCAGACCTCGGACAGGTCGGCGTTCATTTTCGCAAAGTCCCGGTTCATGATGTTCACCGCCTCATAGATCTGTGAGTCGCTGATGTTGTGGGCATCCGATCCCGTGGTGGGGTCATAAAGGACGTGGAAAACCAGGGGAACAACATAAACGGTCGTGTCGTCCCCGTCCCGGAGAGCCGCCCTCGCCTGTAAATAGGCTTGTATGCTCTGCTCATACGCTGCTTCCTGATGCAGCAGGTCGGGATTCTCCTGGATCATGCGTTGGCGAACTTCATCCATGCCGCACGGTTTGATTGACTGTGCGTGCAGGCCTACGGCGGGGAGCAGCACCGCGGCCGTGGTCAACGAGAGGACTAGGGAGAAAAGCTTCATGGTGTAGGTTGGATGTGCGCAAAAGTAATGGACAGCGCTGTAGTGGAGATCGAGGATCCGAGTGCCACGGTGTAACTGGGTGCGACACGTAACGGTGGTCCTGGTCCGGGGCGGCAGGGGGCGGTCGGCATGGTCCGGAACAACAACGTGCCGCCAACCCGAAGGTTAACGGCACGTTGCCGATACGATGGGGGCGCTGTTAGCGCACCACGAGCCGTTCTACACGCTGCCCGTTCGCGTGCTTGAGGCGAACGAGGTAGACACCGCTGGTAAGCCCCATCTTGTCGAGGTCGAGTTCCAGTCGGGTATCGTTCGCGTTCAGTGTTCGGCTATGTACCGTCCGGCCTGTCATGTCCAGGAAGGAGAGGGTGCCCGTGCCGGCCCCGGCGAGGTCCAGCACCACGGTAAGGCTATTGGTGGCCGGGTTGGGCATCAGCCCGATCCATCCCTGCTCGGCAACCTCATCAATGCCGACGTTCGTGGCATTGATGTTCACATCGTCGATGTAGAGGTCGTTGGAGAACAAGCCGGACGAGTACTCGAACTTGAGTCGCACATGGTTGCCGGCGAAGATGCTGGGGAGGGTGAAGCTGGCTTCGCGCCACTCGTCGGCCGCAGGTACATATCCCGGGGAGCGAACCCCGGCGGTGATCAGGCTCGCGTCCTCCAAGGTGAGGCGCAACAGCCAGTTCTTTCCACAATCGGTGGAGGCATAAACCTTCAGGGATTCAGTAATGTCGTCCGTGGTCGCGGTCTGGGTGCTGTAAGCATACCAGAAGCTCATGGAGAGGCCGGTGTAGAACGGCATTTCCAGGATCGGGGTCACCAAGGCATCCTTGTCCTGGAAGTTGTTCGGGGTGAAGATGTCCTGGATCAAGGTATAGGTATCCGAGGCGTTGAGCTTGGCACATCCGGGTGCGTTGTGCCCGGCCTGATCGGACCAGTGCCAGTAGGTGCTGTTGCGCTCATAGTTCACGTTGGGCCAGCGGTAAAATTCGTTGTTGTTGTTGAACGGTTCCTGGAGCAGGCCGTTCACCTCCGGATAGTCGGCTCCGATAAGGAAGGCATCGGTCTTGGTGACCGAGCCCGAGCCATGGTCGTTGCCTGCTGTCAGTGTAACGCTGTGATATCCGGGTTCGCTGAAGCTAACGATCGGGTTCTCATCCGTGGAAGTGGCTGGATTCCCACCGTCGAAGGTCCAGGCCCAGGAGGTGGCCGTGGCGCGCTTGACGTTGGCCTTGAACTGAATGGGGGTGCCGGTGCATACAAAGCGGTCCAGCACGTAAAAATCGGATTCGGGGCCACAGGCTGCCTCATGGCCGGCGGTTCCGGTATAGAGGTGGTTCCCCTCCTGCCACAGGCTACTGCGGTCGCTCACGGGGCTGTTCAAGGTGGCCCGCATGCGGTCGCGTTGGCCAGCGGTGAACATCACGGTGCAGTAGGAGTAGTCCATGTAGTTCTGGGCGTTGTCCACATCCCCGAAATCCCCGATCAATCGGAGTGAGTCCACGGCGAAGGCGCCATCGCCGTCCTCAGCGTTCCAGGCATAGATCCGGAAAGTGACCGCATTCCGAATGCTGTTGAATCCGGTAAAGGACACCTTGTTGCCTTTCCATTCACCTGCCGTGTCCGCACTGAAGAAGAAGGTGTTCGGGGGGTGTACCGAGATGAGGCTGTCCGGTCCGGTGAGGGAGGCCGCACTGTTGGAGGAGAAATTATTGTTGGTGCTGGCCCGTACCGCAAAGGTGCGTGGCCCAGTGGCGGAACGCGATGCTCGGAAGATCATCCCCGACAGGGTCATCGTTTTTCCGAACGTGGGTGCAACGGTGAACTCGTAGTACTTGCCCGTATTGAGCGACCCGGTCATCTGGCTGAAGGCACTATCCCCCTCGGCCGCACCGGTGTCCCATTGAGAAAAGGAGAAGCGCCCGTCCTCCATGGGGTTCCCGGATACGCCATTGGCACTGAACGCGCCGTAGGTGAGGCCGGGAAGGCTGTCCTGGTAAAGACCTGCGGGCGGCATCGTGGGATCCGTGGCTCCTGAACCGGTGTTCAGGTCATCGAAGGTGTAGGCACCGTCAATGTCCCAGCTGTTGCAGGAGTGGTCCGTGGTATCACAGGTGCTTAGATGGCCTTTGGTCATCGGAGTGTCCTCCACTCCATCATCGCCGCAGGCCGCTCCGACCTGGCCGTCACCCCATACGTGTAGCAGGTTCAGGAAGTGCCCCAGCTCGTGGGTGAGCGTGGTGGTGCTCAGTTCCGAGGATGGCATGATCACCCCATCGCGCAATGCACCGAGGTCGTCCTGCACGTATGCGGGGAGCTGGGAATAGCCCAAAACGGTTATGCCCGGTTGATCTTGATTCAGTGAGCGGATCACCCAGACATTCACGTAGTGGTTCCGGAACCACGGGTTGAGCTTGGAGAAATCCTGCGCTTGGGAAGCGCGCTGCGAGGTGATGCGATCAATGCCATTGGTGCAATTGCCGAACGGGTCCTTGGTGGCCAGTTGGAACTCCACCTTGATATCCGCAGCGATCGGCTTGAACGGGTCCACGATCTCCGCCGTATCGGCGTTCAGCTTCCTGAAATCCTGGTTCAGGACGTTCACTTGCGCGTAGATCGCCGCATCGCTCACATTGTGGTTATCGTTCGGGTAGGTGGGATCATACAGCACATGGAAGACGATGGGAATGACGTAGACGGCATCCTCCCCATCATCGCGCATACCGGCCTTGGCCTGCAGGTATGCTTGCAAGCCGAGCTCGTACTCGGCGTTCTGCCGGAGCAGATCGGGGTTTTCCGCGATCAAGCGTTGTTGCACCTGGTCCGTGGCACATGGCAATACCTGCTGCCCTTGGGCAAGGCCCATGGCAAGCAGCGCGGGAATGATCAGCAAGGACCGGACGGTGTATGAGTGCTTCATGTAGGGGGGTGTTGCTTGGCGAAACTAAGCATTCGTTCTCATTTTTTGGTGCCCGGCGGCTCGGAAGGTTGCTGTCCGCAGTGGCATCCTCACGGCTCCCCGGAAGGGGAAGGCGCGTGCCGCGATATGCGGCAAGGCCCCGTCCGACGGGCGTTCCATACATCGCCCGGGAAGCACGGATGTTTCATGGGGCAGCGCGGGCACCACCGTTGGACCTGTATATTCCGGATGGGATCTGGTCAGTACGCCCGCGCATAAAACCGGCGCGGAACCATGCCCCCAAGTTCGTCGTGCCGCCAAGGAGTACTTTCGCCGCCCGAAGCCGGGAAACGAAAACGGCAATTCCAAGGAAAGCATGGGTTTGAAGTGTGGTATTGTGGGCCTGCCCAACGTGGGGAAGAGCACCTTGTTCAATTGTGTCAGCAGTGCAAAGGCCCAAGCGGCCAACTTCCCCTTCTGCACCATCGAGCCCAACACCGGGATCATCACCGTGCCGGACCCGCGCCTACAGGCCTTGGCCGAGATCGTGAAGCCCCAGCGCATTCTGCCCACCACCGTGGAGATCGTGGACATCGCCGGGCTGGTGAAGGGGGCCAGCAAGGGTGAAGGACTGGGAAACCAATTCCTGGGCAACATCCGCGAGTGCGACGCCATTCTGCACGTGCTCCGCTGCTTCGACGATCCCAATGTGGTACACGTGGACGGCAGCGTGGATCCCGTGCGCGACAAGGAGGTCATCGATATTGAACTGCAGTTGAAGGACCTGGAGACCGTGGAGGCCCGAATGAAGAAAGTGGAGAAGCAGGCCCAGATAGGAGAGAAGGACGCCAAGCGCCGGTTCGAGCTGCTGGGCCGGATCAAGGAAGCCTTGCTGAAAGGCGAAAGTGCCCGCACGGTGGTCACCGCCAACGATGACCCCGCGCTCCTCGCCGAATTCCAGCTGCTTACCAGCAAGCCCGTGCTCTACGTGTGCAACGTGGAGGAGAAGAGCGCCGTGACCGGCAACGCGTATGTGGAAGCGGTGCGCAAGGCCGTCGCGAACGAGAATGCCGAGGTCATCTTCGTCACGGCGGCCATCGAGGCGGAGATCGCCAGCTTGGAGACCGCCGAGGAGCGCGACATGTTCCTGCGGGACATGGGCCTGAAGGAACCGGGCGTCAACAAGCTCATTCATGCCGCCTACAACCTGCTGAAGCTGGCCACCTACTTCACCGCAGGGGTGCAGGAGGTGCGGGCATGGACCATCCACCAGGGGATGACGGCACCGCAGGCGGCAGGCGTGATCCACAGCGATTTCGAGAAAGGCTTCATCCGCGCGGAGGTCATCGCCTATGACGATTTCATCGCGTTGAAGGGCGAGGCCGGTGCCAAGGCCGCAGGCAAGCTGCGCGTGGAGGGGAAGGAGTACGTGGTCCAGGATGGTGATGTGATGCACTTTTTGTTCAACGTATGATGCGATCATTCCCACTCCTGCTGGCTGTGCTGCTGTTGACCGGGACCGGTGTGCGTGCCGCTGCGGCCGTTAATCAGGACGATCAAGCCCGAACAGTGGTCCATATCCTGGACTATGTGAGCGTGGACTATCCCGTATTCGTGAAGAACGGAGAGGTGCTGGACGCGGGGGAATATGCCGAGCAGCAGGAGTTCGCGCAGCAAGTGGTGGTGCTCTTGGAGGCCTTGCCGAGGATGGAAGGTGCACCGGACCTGCTGGCCGAAGCGCGGAAGTTGCAGGCCAGAATAGCCGAAAAGGCGGACGGCCTTGATGTGGCCGCACTGGCAAAGGCGTTGCGTGCGGAGGTGATCACCGCGTACGGTGTGGCGGTCGCGCCCAAGCAGCTCCCTGACCTTGCTGCGGGGAATGCCCTCTACATCGCGCACTGTGGAACCTGCCACGGTGCCACCGGCCGAGGTGATGGCCCGCAGGCCATGGGCATGGAACCCGCGCCGCGCGACTTCACGGATACGGCGGCCATGAACGTGCGCAGCCTGTTCGGCCTCTACAACACCATTTCGCTGGGGGTGGAGGGCACGCCAATGCTCGCCTACAGCGGATTGTCCGAGGGAGAACGTTGGGCGTTGGCCTTCCATACGGCCGGGATCCATGCATCCAAGGAGGACGTGGAGCGAGGCGCGAAGCTGTGGAAGAAGGGCACAGGCGCGGACCGGTTCACCGATCTGCGGGCACTGGTAACGGCCACGCCGAATGAAGCACGGGAAGCGGGTGGCAAGGACCACGAGGCCGTACTGGCCTTTCTGGTCGCCCATCCGGAAGCGGTCCGGGCCGCAGCACCCGCTCCGTTGGCGATCACGCGCGATCATCTGGATAAAACCTTGACTGCCTACCGCAGGGGTGACCGGGGCCAAGCACGGCACTTCGCCATCAGCGCCTACTTGGAGGGTTTCGAACTGATCGAAGCCGGTTTGGACAATGTTGATCCCGACCTGCGGAAACAAACCGAACGGGAGATGATGTCGCTGCGTTCGGTGATCGCGGATAACGCTCCGGCGGACACGGTGGCGGCCCGGATCGCAACGATCAACACCTTGCTGGACCGTGTGGATGCGAAGCTATCGGGCGATGCGCTTTCCTCCACTGCGGCGTTCATCAGCTCCTTGATCATCCTGTTGCGCGAAGGCCTGGAGGCATTGCTGGTGCTGGCTGCCATCATCGCCTTCGTGGTGAAGACCGGCCGGAAGGATGCGCTGCCGTACATCCACGCGGGCTGGATCGGGGCCGTGGTGCTGGGCATCGGCACTTGGTTCGTTGCGAGCCACTTGATCTCCATTTCCGGCGCGAGCCGCGAGATGACCGAGGGCTTCACCGCGCTGCTGGCCGTGGTAATGCTGCTCTATGTGGGCTACTGGTTGCACAACCGGAGCAATTCAAAGGCTTGGCAGACCTTCGTGAAGGGGCATGTGATGGCGGCATTGAGCAAGCGCACGTTGTGGGCCATGGCGGGTATTGCTTTCCTGGCGGTCTACCGCGAATTCTTCGAGGTGATCCTCTTCTATGAAACCCTGTTGGGTCAGGTGGGACCCAACGGTCAACAGGCCGTAATGATGGGTATCGTGGTGGCAGCGGTGCTGTTGGTACTGCTGGGCACGGCGATCCTGAAGTTCAGTGTTCGGCTCCCCATCGGTCCCTTCTTCAGCGTTACGGCCGGCTTGTTGGCCTTGATGGCCGTGGTGTTCGCCGGGAATGGAATTGCAGCACTGCAGGAGGCGGGCGTGCTCAAGGCCACCTTCGTGAAGTTCATCAACGTGCCGGTGCTTGGCATCCATGCCACCGCCCAAGGCTTGATCATGCAAGGCATCGTGCTGGCACTGGTTATTGCCGGCGCGTTGGTGGGGCGGCACCGGATGCGGGTGCTTGCCGCGAAGTAGGGCGAACTACTGCCAAGAAATGCGGAAGGGCGGTTCAAGGATAATGGGTATCCGTGGGAATCCCCTTGGCGTTCTCAGCCCCTTGGCGGTTAATCAATTTAAGCCCGTAGCTCCGCCGGATAAAGGCACGTCCCGGAATGTTCCGCTACTTTCGGCCCTCATTTTCCGGTCACCATGAACCATTCCCTTGCTGCGTTGTCCGTACTCCTGCTCGCCGCCTCCTGCGGAACGAGCGACAACTCGATGAAAGAAATGCCAGCAACCGCTCCAGCCCGCGAAAACCCCTTTGCCGAAGCCAGCACGCTCTATCTCGGCGCGCCCGACTTCACCAAGATCCACAACGGCGACTTCGGTCCCGCCATGGAGGAGGGGATGAAGAAGCACTTGGAGGAGGTGAAGGCCATCGCGGACAGCAAGGAGGCACCCACGTTCGACAATACGATCATCGCATTGGAGAAGAGCGGGCAGGAGCTTTCCCGCGCCAGCAAGGTCTTCTTCAACCTCGTGGCCAGCAACTTGAACGACAGTCTGCAAGCCGTGAACACCAACATGGCACCGAAGTTGGCGGCGCACAGCGATGCCATCAACCTCGACCCGAAGCTCTTCGCCCGCGTGAAGACGCTGTACGACCAGCGTGGTTCCTTGGGCCTGGACAGCGTGTCCACACGGCTCATCGAACGCTACTACACCCAGTTCGTCCGCGCCGGGGCTTTGCTCAACGATGCCGACCAGAAGAGCTTGCGCGCGCTCAACAAGGAAGAATCCGAGCTCTCCACGCTGTTCAGCGACAACCTGCTGAAGGAGGTGAACAACGCCGCCGTGCTGGTGGATGACAAGGCGCAGTTGGACGGGATGACGGACGCCGATATCGAGGCCGCCGCAAACGCCGCCAAGGAGAAGGGCTACGAGGGGAAATGGCTGATCACCCTGCGGAACACCACGATCCAGCCGGTGCTGGCGGAGATCAAGGACCGGGCCTTGCGGGAGCGCATCTTCACGGCCTCCATCAACCGGGGCATGCTCGGCAACGCCACCGACCAGAAGGCCACGGTGAGCCGCCTGGCCCAACTGCGCGCCCAGCGGGCCAAGTTGCTCGGCTTCCCCAACTACGCCGCCTATTCGCTGGATGACCAAATGGCCAAGACGCCCGACGCGGCCGTGAAGCTCCTCACCGGCATGGTCCCCGCCGCCCTGCAGAACGTGAAGGCCGAGGCCGCCAAGCTGCAGGCCGTGATCGACAAGGAGAAGGGCGGGTTCACGTTGGCCCCGTGGGATTGGGATTTCTATGCCGAGAAGGTGCGCAAGGCCGAGTACGATCTGGACGAAAGCCAGATCAAGCCCTATTTCGAACTGGACCGTGTGCTGCATGATGGTGTCTTCTTCGCTGCGAACCGGTTGTACGGCATCAGCTTCAAGGAGCGCACGGACCTGCCCACCTACCTCCCGGAGGTGCGTGTATTCGAGGTCTTCGCTGCGGATGGCAGCACCATCGGCCTGATCTATGCGGACTACTATGCCCGTGACAACAAGCAGGGCGGCGCGTGGATGGACAGCTTCCAGGACCAGAGCGACCTGTTGGGTGAGAAGCCCATCGTAACCCAGAACATGAACATCCAAAAGCCCGCCGAAGGCCAACCCGCCTTGCTGAGCTTCGATGAGGTCACCACCATGTTCCACGAGTTCGGGCACGCCTTGCACGGCGTGCTGAGCAAGCAGCAGTACCCCTTCTTCACCGGTACCAACGTGCCGCGCGACTTCGTGGAATTCCCCAGCCAGTTCAACGAGAACTGGGCCATGGACCCCAAGGTGTTCGCCAACTACGCGAAGAACTGGAAGACCGGCGAACCCATGCCAAAAGCGCTGGTGGACAAGATCAAGAAGTCCAGCAAGTTCAATCAGGGCTTCACCACCACCGAGTACTTGGCCGCTGCCTTGCTCGACCTGCAATGGCACATGTTGCCTGCCGACGCGCCCTTGCAGGACGTTCCCAAGTTCGGGAAGGCCGCGCTGGCCAACTACGGCCTGGACCTGCCCATGGTGCTGCCGCGCTACCGCTCCTGCTACTTCTCCCACATCTGGGGTGGAGGGTACGGGGCCGGATATTACGCCTACATGTGGTCCGAAGTGCTGGAGGCCGATGCCTTCCAATGGTTCAAGGAACATGGCGGAATGACGCGTGACAACGGCATGCACTACCGCGAGACCATCCTCTCCACCGGCGGGAGCAAGGATGCGGGCCAGCTCTACCGCGACTTCCGCGGCCGGGACCCCGAGGTGGGGCCGTTGCTGGAAAAGCGCGGGTTGAAGTAGGGGAGAACCTTCGGGGCACATTCCCACTGACCGGCCGTGTTCCGGCCCCCGAGATCCCGAACAGGCTCTGGGGCTTGCGAGGTACTGAGCGTGTTTTTTCGCGGAACGATTAGCTTCGTCTCGGCGGGTCCATCCAGTGGCCGGTCCAACTTCGCCCATGATCCGTCGTTCGGCCATCTCTTTTTTCGCGTTCCTTCTACTGTTCAGCCTCTATGGCCAAGCGCCGTCCGGTGGGCTGGTCTCGAAGCACATTGCCGCATTGCAATCCCGTGGCGTGGCCTTTGAACAGGTCGCGCTGTTCTCTACGGTGCCGCAAAGCCCTGCCACCGACGCACTTTGGTCGCGGGCGTGCTATCGGGCCGTGGTAATGCGCTTCGACCCGGTACGTGCAGCGGATATTCTCGGACGCATGCCCCAGCATGTCCGGCTGACCGTCCCCGGTGCCAACGGACCGGTGGTGATGGACCTGGAAAAAGTGTCCATAACCTCCGATGACTACTCCGTGGTGCTGGGCAGTTCCGGGCTTCCAACGCGCCCGGGAGCCTCCGTCCACTATCAGGGCATGGTGCTTGGCGAGCCGGGGTCCATTGCCGCGATCAGCATTTTCCCGGAAGAGGTGATGGGATTATTGGCCGATGGCAACGGACAGCGCGTACTGGGCAAATTGGAGAGCAACAGGGATGGGATGCATGTGCTGTATCGCGACCGGGACCTGCGCGGGAGCTCCGGCGCGGTGTGCAATGCCTTGGACGTCCCGGTTTCGCCGACCCATCATCCTACGCCCGCCCAGGCCGGCGAGCGAACCAACCGTTGTGTGCGCTTCTACTGGGAAGTGGACCATGACATCTTCCTGAACAAGGGAAGTGTGATGAACGCCACCAACTATGTTACCGGTCTGTTCAACCAAAGTTCCATCATCTATGCGAACGACGGGATCGATGTCTCCCTTTCGGAAGTCTTCGTTTGGGACATCACCAGTCCCTATACGGCCAATGCATCCGAGGATCTGCTGTACCAGTTCGGTGATTATCGCACCAGTTTCAATGGCGACCTGGCCCACCTGCTCGCCTTTCGGGGAGGTGGTGGCATCGCGTGGCTGGGCACCTTGTGCAACAGCGCCTACTATCGGAAGGCCTTCAGTGGTATCAGTTCCAGCTACAACAGCGTGCCCACCTATAGCTGGAGCGTGGAAGTGGTGACGCACGAGCAAGGGCACAACATGGGATCGCCACACACCCATGCCTGCGCATGGAACGGGAACAGCACTGCCATTGATGGTTGTGGCCCGGCGGCGGGTTATGTGGAAGGAACTTGTCCACAAGCCCCGGTACCCGCTTCATCAGTGGGCGGCACCATCATGAGCTATTGCCACCTGGTGAGCGCCGGGATCAAGTTCGTGAATGGTTTCGGTCCACAGCCCACTGCGTTGATCGTGGGGAACGTGAACGCGGCTTCCTGCTTGGCAGCATGCGGCACCTCGTGTGATCCTCCCACCGGCCTCAGCGCCACGGCCATAACCGTAAGCTCCGCAACGCTGAACTGGGCATCGGTAGGGGCTACGGCATATACGCTGCAATGGAGGCTATCACCCAGCGGGACCTGGACCACGGTGACCGGCCTTACCGACAACAATTATGCACTGGGTGGCTTGGCCCAGGAGACGTCCTACGACTTCCGCGTGCTCTCCGTGTGCGGCTCGGACATGTCCGCCTATTCGTCCATCACCACATTCACCACCCCTGCGCCATGCCCGGACGCCATGGAACCGAACGATTCTTGGGGCACCGCCGCCGGGCCCATCACTTCGCCGGGGTCCGTGCATGCCTTGATCGCAGCCGCAGGTGACGAGGACTATTACAGCTTTAACCTCGCCAGCACCGGTGACATTACCCTCAACCTGACCGGACTGGCCGGTGACTATGATCTGGAATTGCTCGATGGTACCGGTACCGTAGTGGCATCATCCTATAACGGTGGCACCACGAATGAATACATCGGATACCCGAACGCCACAGCGGGAACCTACTATGCCCGTGTGTACGGCTATTCCGGGGCGTTCAGTGCCACCCAGTGCTATAACCTCACGTTCTACATCAGCGGCCAATCCTGCCCGCCGCCCACGGACCTGATGGCCCAGAACATCACATACGATGGGGCTACGCTTTCCTGGTCCTCTTCCCCGAGCGGAAATGAATTCATGCTCCGATGGAAGCGGCTGGTGGATCCTTCATGGACCAACGTAAGCGGGATTTCCGGAAACTCGTATCCGCTTACTGGACTGGACCCGGCCACGGAGCACGCGTTCCAGGTGGCTGCGCTCTGTGGTGGGAGCAATCCGCAATACAGCGCTGCGGGATCCTTCACCACGCTGGAGGTGCCGTGTGAGGTTGCCCCGCCCATAGTGCTGGACATCAGCGTGTTATTGCAGGGGGCATATCGTAGTTCTGAAGGGCTGATGGTGGATTCCCTGCGTGCCGCGGACCTGTTGCCGACCACCGAGCCGTACACGGCCATGGGCTTTGCCGTGGCAGGTCCCCAGACCGTGGATCCGGCCGTCTTCACGGTTGTCGGGGACGAGGCCATGGTGGATTGGGTGCTGGTGGAACTTCGCGATGCCACCGATCCGTCCATCGTTGTGGAACGCCGGGTCGGGCTCCTGCAGCGGGATGGCGACATCACGGGCTTGGACGGCATTTCCCCACTGGGCTTCTGTTCCGATGCGGGCAACTACCATGTTGCGGTGCGGCACCGCAACCATTTGGGCTGCATGACGGGCCAGGCGCTTGCGTTATCCGCCACCGCAACGGCCATCGACTTCAGCCTGCCTGGAACGAGCACCTACGGCACGAACGCCCGCAAGGCGGACGGCGCAGCGATGCTGCTCTGGTCCGGCAACGTGAATGCCAACAGCACCCTCAGCTACACCGGGACCGGCAACGACCGGGACCCCATCCTGCAGGCCATCGGGAGTTCTCCGGCCACGGGTACGGCCATCGGATACGTGGGAGCCGACGTGAACTTGGACGGCACGGTGCGCTACACGGGAGCGGACAACGACCGGGACCCGATCCTGTTGAACATCGGCGGCAATGTGCCTTCCGCAGTGGCGAACGAGCAATTACCCTGAGGATGCGTGTTCGGTCAACTGGTGAAGATCCGCTAACAAAGTGGGGCCTTTACTGGGGAAGCGGGATCTGAAGTGATCGTTGGTGCCAACCAGAAGCTTTGGGGTGGGAATTGGATCCCGGTCACTGCTTCATCCACTTCACCGTTCTCCGCCCGGCGGAGGTATTCACTTCAACCAAATAGATTGCCGGTGCGAGCCCAAGGGTGCTGAACTCAAGCGTTCCATCCGGACTTGTTCCCGTCAAGATAGCGCGGCCTGTGGCATCGAGTACGCGCACATCGAGCTTGTCCGTCACATCGATTTCGATGTGCAGCATGTCTATACCGGGGTTGGGCCAGACCTTCACTAAAGACGTGTCCTCCAAAGGCATGATCCTGGTCGGAACTTCGCAGACCAACGCCAATACCGGATCGCTCGCATGACCTACCAACAAACCATCCTTGTAATGGCAGAGCGCGTATGGATCGGGAGAAGGGCAATTACCATCTGCATAGTCGATCCCCCTATTGGGGCCATAACCCTCAATGAATTTGAAATTCTCGGGCACGGAAAGTCCATCGATGGGCGAATCGAACTCGACCGTATACCTGCCTTGGGGGTCGGTATAGGTTGCAATTACCTCGAACATGCCGCCAAATTGTGAGAGTACTTCAAACTGGTCGCCCACTTCCAATGAAAGGTCCATGATCAATGCGGGCTCAGGATATTCGGCATTGAAGAACCAGACCTTGCCGTGGACCGTGTCCTCGGCCAAGTATCTGACACATTGGGAGGGGAATGTGGGACCCAGGTAGCTGTTGATCTTGTAATAACGCATGCCATCCACAATGGTGTCGCCAGCAAGGGCCAAGCTATCCGTACGTGCCCCTGACAAATCCGTTTTCCTTATGGTCCAAGCCGTAAATTCCTCACCGAACAAGGATGAGAATTGGGGCTTTGCTTCCATCGCGAACAACATGCAGGAGCATGCAAGAACTGCCCGGATCTTCATGGGGTTCCCATGGTATTGAACATCGGGTACCGTTGTAATGGCCGAGCACACCCTGCGCCCAGCTCCGATCCGACAAGGAGGCCCGGTATGCTCAGCTGCGCGTTGTTCATGGTTGCTCGTTGTGCGGTCATCAGCGAAAGGAACAAAAGCCATGACGAAGCTGGCCGGTGGCGCTGGGAAAAACAAGGGCGAATGCAACTATGTTATTCATACATTGCCTACTTATACTCGTAGGAGAGGCGAATAGGCAAGAGAACGGGTCCGGCAACCAGAACTGTTGAAAACCCTGCTCGCGATCGTTGATAACGTGCTTATCTTCGCATACACAATTCCCATGGAAACCAGCCTACACATCAAACTGTCTGAGCTTGACGCTGAATTGATCGCCAAGATCAAGCGCCTGTTCGGCAAAGACAAGGAGGTGACCGTCACGATCCGATCGGTGGAACCGGGATCCCTTTCCCGCAAGGAAACCAAGAAGGCATATTTGAGCCGCTTGGAAAAGGCGATCAAGAATTTGGAGCGCGGCGAGCATGTGGAGATGAGCGAAGCGCAACTCGATGCGTTTTTCTTGGAGAAGTTGAAGTGATGAAGCGGATCCGCTTTGATCCAGGAGCCTTCGATGATCTCTGCGATTGGGCGGTCTATGATAAACGTCGGTTCAGCAAGATCCATGACCTGTTGAAAGCCATTCTTCGCGAACCCTTCAAGGGAGCGGGAAAACCGGAACCACTTAAAGGCGAGATGAAAGGGTATTGGTCCAGGCGCATTGATGAAAAGCACCGGCTCGTGTACAAAGTTGAAGCTGATGGATCAGTGGACGTGATAAGCTGCAAAGGCCATTATGGTGATAAGTAGCTTCGGCCACCTGTTGAAAACCCGCCGAAGATCGTTGATAACCCGGCATCCGCTCGCCCGTGAACGCCCGGCTGACGGGAGTTACCTTCGTGCCACCTGTTTTTACCACGGCTCGATCCGGCTTTGCATTTGCAATGAAGCCCTTGCCAACGACTTATTTGGCGCAAAGACACTTCTCTGTGCCTCTGTGTCTCCGTGGTGAATAAGGAAAAGTGAATGAGCGAGACGAACTACGGTGAAGAGCACATCCGGTCGCTGGACTGGAAAGAGCACATCCGGCTGCGGCCGGGCATGTACATCGGCAAGTTGGGCGACGGCAGCAGCTTCGACGATGGCATCTACATTTTGTTGAAGGAGGTGCTGGACAACTGCATCGACGAATACGTGATGGGCCACGGCAAGAAGGTGGAGGTCACCATAGAGGGCACCCGCGTGGAAGTGCGCGACTACGGGCGCGGTGTCCCGTTGGGCAAGGTGATCGATGTGGTGAGCAAGATCAACACCGGCGCGAAGTACGACAGCAAGGCCTTCAAGAAGAGCGTGGGCCTCAACGGCGTGGGAACCAAGGCGGTGAACGCGCTCAGCAGCTACTTCAAGATCGAGAGCGTGCGCGACGGACAGCTCAAGCGCGCCGAGTTCGATCGCGGCGTGCTGCGCAAGGACAACAAGCTGGAGAAGAGCGGCGAGAGCAACGGCACCCGCGTGGTCTTCGAACCGGACGAGCAGATGTTCAAGCAGTTCCAGTACCGGGACCAGCACATCGAGCGCTTGCTGTGGAACTACTGTTACCTCAACACGGGCCTCACCATCCACTACAACGGTCGCAAGTTCCAGAGCAAGAACGGCCTGTTGGACCTGCTGGAAACCAAGATGGACGGCGAGCCCTTGTACCCGATCATCCACCTCATCGGCGACGACATCGAAGTGGCGATCACCCACGCCAACCATTATGGCGAGGAATACTACAGCTTCGTGAACGGCCAGCACACCACGCAGGGCGGCACGCACCAAGGGGCCTTCCGCGAGGCCATAGCCAAGACCATCAAGGAGTTCTTCAAGAAGGACTGGGAGGCCGGCGATTGCCGCACGGGCATCGTGGCCGCAATAAGCGTGAAAGTGGTGGAGCCGGTGTTCGAGAGCCAGACCAAGACCAAGCTCGGCAGTTTGGAGGTGGAGCCGGGCGGCCAGAGCATGCGCAGCTTCGTGGGCGACTTCCTCGGGCGGGCGCTGGACAACTTCCTGCACAAGAACCCCGCCGTGGCGGAGGTGTTGCAATTACGCATCCTGCAGAACGAGCGGGAGCGGAAAGAGCTGAGCGGCATCCGCAAGCTCGCCCGTGAACGCGCCAAGAAATCCAGCCTGCACAACAAGAAGCTGCGCGATTGCCGCATCCACCTCAGCGACCCCAAGAAAGACGACCGCAAGGAGAACAGCACGCTCTTCATCACCGAGGGCGACAGCGCCAGCGGCAGCATCACCAAGAGCCGCGATGTGAACCTGCAAGCCGTCTTCAGCCTGAAGGGGAAGCCGCTGAACTGTTACGGTCTCACCAAGAAGGTGGTGTACGAGAACGAGGAGTTCAACTTGATCCAGGCCGCGCTCGACATCGAGGACGGCATGGACGGATTGCGGTACAACAAGATCGTGATCGCCACCGATGCCGACGTGGACGGCATGCACATCCGCCTCCTGTTGATGACCTTCTTCCTGCAGTTCTTCCCGGACCTGGTGAAAAACGACCATCTGTACATCCTGCAAACACCGCTCTTCCGCGTGCGGAACAAGAAGGAAACCATCTATTGCTACAGCGACGAGGAACGCCAACACGCACTGGCGAAGCTGGGCAAGACCGCCGAGATCACGCGCTTCAAGGGCCTCGGGGAGATCAGCCCGGACGAGTTCAAGCACTTCATCGGGCCGGACATCCGCCTGGAGCCGGTGATGATCACCAAGGATGCCAAGGTGAACGACCTGCTCAGCTTCTACATGGGCAAGAACACCCCGCACCGGCAGGAGTTCATCATCGGTAACCTGAAGGTGGAGAAGGACCTGGTGGAGGAGAGCGCCGAGGAGGCAGCCGCAGCGAGCGTGAGGGCCATAGCGAGGAAACTGGAGGAGAACGAGGTGGAGGTGTAATGGTGAATGGAACGCAGATGCATGTGTGCGGCAGCCAGGACGCGGATCCCCATGATCGCCGCAGGTCGGAAAAGGAGAAGTTTGATGAAGGGCGTTCGGAATAGGATGATCAGTGCGGCAAGGCAAGCAATGCTCGCGTTCTTGATCGGTTTTGCGGGCTTGTCCATGGCCCAATCCTCCGGGAAGCTGCGTCTGCAGATCGATCCCGCAAACACTTTTTCCTACAGGCTGGATCATCAATTCACCATGCAGCAGCCGGAGCTGGAACTCCTGGAAGGCCCGCATCACTTCAGTATTTGGGCACCGCAGCGGAAGGTGGTGGACACTACCCTCACCATTGTGGGCAATGAGCTGAAGACCTTCCAACTACGGTTGCCGTTCTCCACCGAATACCTGGTGTACCAACGTGACATGAAGACGTACAGCAAGGAGATGCGCATGATGCGGCTGGTCCCTGCGGCGGCAACCGGCGTATCCCTGGTCTATACTGCGGTGAAGTACGGCCAAATGAAAAAGGCCCATGACAGCCTGGACGATGACCGGACGGCATACGACGAGGCCAATTCACCGCATGCCATTACCGTATTGAAGAACGAGACCATTCCAGTGCATCAGGATGAATTCGACAAAGCACGCACCCAATTTCAGGTGGCGGCGGGCATCACCGTGCTTTTTGCGAGTGCCACCGCGTACTTGTACATGCGCTCCGTGAAGCGGCCAAAGCCCGTGTTCAACGACACGGAAAAAGTACGCTTTGATGGTCTGGGGTGGATACCGGGGAAAAGCGGTGGACAATGGACCGGAGGATTGACCTGGAACTTCTCCCGATGAGGCGCATGCTCCGGCTGATTCCCTTTTTGGTATTGGGCCTGTCCGCATGCTTGAAGGACGACCTCGATCCCTCCTCGCTCACCTCCAATCCGTTGGACCCGAACTATGATGGACCGGCATTGATCGAACGGGTGTCCGATACCACGCGCATCGTGTACAGCGGGATGGTGGCCGTGGATACCGTGGTGGAGCAGGTGGTGAACGTGCGGGAAGACCTGCTACCGGCCGGAACCGACCACAAGCTCTACGTCACCTTGGTGAACACCGGCGAGGTCTTCGATTATTCCAGCGAGAACCCTCCATCACAGGACCGTGCCTACCATCATGTGGTGCCGGGTGTTTCCTATTGCTACGATTACCAACTGAAGGTGCAGTTCTCCCTGACCAAGGCCTGGCGATACTGCACCACGGCCAACCCCTGAATACTTGTTTCCGCCAATGGGAGAAGTGAAAAATGAGCGACGAACTGGACAATGACCTGAACCCGCAGGAGGATGCCGGGGAAGCATCCCTGAACGGCAGCGAAGGCACCACCCCCGAAGGTGTTCCGGGCGCGGGTCAGGCGGGCACCTTCAGCGTGAGCGGCATGTACCGCGAATGGTTCCTGGACTATGCCAGCTATGTGATCCTGGAGCGCGCGGTGCCCGCGCTGTACGACGGCTTGAAGCCCGTGCAGCGGCGCATCCTGCACAGCATGAAGGACCTCGATGACGGGCGCTACAACAAGGTGGCGAACATCATCGGCCATACCATGCAGTACCACCCGCACGGCGATGCCAGCATCGGCGACGCGCTGGTGCAACTCGGCCAGAAGGACCTGGTGATCGACATGCAGGGCAACTGGGGCAACACCCTCACGGGTGACAGTGCCGCCGCGCCACGCTACATCGAAGCGCGGTTGAGCAAGTTCGCCAACGAGGTCGTCTTCAACCCGAAGACCACCGAATGGCAGAGCAGCTACGACGGCCGCAACAAGGAGCCGGTCTTCCTGCCGGTGAAATTCCCGTTGCTGCTCGCACAGGGTGGGGAAGGCATTGCGGTGGGCCTGAGCTGCAAGGTGCTTCCGCACAACTTCATCGAGTTGATCGACGCGAGCATTGCCTTGCTGCGGGGCAAGAACCCCAAGCTCCTGCCCGACTTCCCCACGGGCGGACTGGCCGATGCGGACAACTACGACGAGGGCAAGCGTGGCGGCCGTGTGCGCGTACGGGCACGGATCCGCAAGGAGGACGCGAAAACGCTGGTGATCACCGAGATCCCCTTCGGCACCACCACCGCCAGCCTCATTGAGAGCATCATCAAGGCCAACGACAAGGGCAAGATCAAGATCCGGCACATCGAGGACAACACGGCCGCCAACGCGGAGATCCAGATCCACCTCGCCACGGGCGTATCGCCGGACAACACCATCGACGCGCTCTTCGCCTTCACCGATTGCGAGCTGAGCATAGCGACCAACGCGTGCGTGATCGAGAGCGACAAGCCGCGATTCCTCGGTGTGAACGAACTGCTGAAGATCAGCACGGACAACACATTGCGCCTGCTGGAGCTCGAGCTGCAGATCAAGAAGGCCGAGCTGCAGGAGCAATGGCACTTCGCCTCGCTGGAGCGCATCTTCATCGAGAAAAAGATCTACCGCAAGATCGAGGATGCGGAAACGTGGGAGGAGGTGATCAGCTTCATCGACAAGGGCTTGAGGCCCTATGTGAAGGACCTGCGCCGCCCGGTGACCGAGGAGGACATCGTACGCCTCACCGAGATCCGCATCAAGCGGATCAGCAAGTTCGACAGCTTCAAGGCGGACGAGCACATCAAGGCACTGGAAGAGCAGCTCGCCAGCGTGCAGGGCAAGCTGGATGCGCTGGTGGAATATGCCATCGACTACTTCAAGGAGCTGAAGCGCAAGTACGGCACGGGCCGCGAGCGGAAGACCGAGCTGCGCACCTTCGACACCATCGTGGCCACCAAGGTCGCCGTGGCCAACCGCAAACTGTACGTGGATCGCGCGGAAGGCTTCATGGGATGGGGCTTGCGCGGGTTCGAGCAGGTGGATGAATGCTCGGAGATCGACGACATCATCGTGTTCCGCGATAACGGAACCATGCAGGTCACCAAGGTGGCGGACAAGAAGTTCATCGGCAAGGGCGTGCTGCACCTGGCCGTGTGGAAGAAGAAGGACGAGCGGACCATCTACCACCTGATCTACCAGGACGGTGCGCAAGGGGCGAGCTACATGAAGCGGTTTTCCGTCACCTCCATTACCCGGGACAAGGAGTACGATCTCACCAACGGCACCAAGGGCAGCAAGGTGCTCTACTTCACCGCCAACCCGGACGGTGCATCGGAGACGGTGCGCATCAACCTCCGGCCGCGGCCCAACCTGCGCAAGACGCAGTTTGATGTCGACTTCGGCGACCTGATGGTGAAAGGGCGCGGCAGCAAGGGCAACCTGCTCACGCGCTACATGGTACAGAAGGTGACGCAGAAGGAGCGGGGTGGAAGTACCCTCGGCGCCATCCCCATCTGGTTCGATGAGACCGTGCGCCGCCTGAACGAGGCCGGGCACGGGCGCTACCTCGGCCGTTTCAGCGGGGACGACAAGATCCTCGCGATCCTCAGTACCGGCCATTACCAGCTATTCCCGTTCGTGCTGGGCACGCACTTCCCCGATGAGGCCGTCACCATCGTGAAGTGGGACCCGGAAGCAGTGATCACGGCCGTGTATTGGGAAGGGGAGAAGCAGCAGTACAACGTGAAGCGATTCCTCGCGGAGCCCGCACGCGACCCGGTGAAGTTCATTACCGAACATCCGGACAGCAAGCTCGCATTGCACACCCTTGTGCCGGAAACAGGACTTCATATCGCCTTCGACAAGCGGAGCAATGACAGGCCCGAGGAGGAAGTGTCCCTCTCCGGATTCATCGCCGTGAAGGGCGTGAAGGCCCTTGGGAACCGATTGACACCGTACAAGGTGAAGGAGCTGAAGCTCACCGGCGAGGTGTTCACGGTGATGACGCCGGAACTGGAGGAGAAGCAGAGCATGCTGATCTCCGAGGACGAGATCGGCCATTTGGAACCACCGGAGGAAGAGGGCCTGGAGCGCTCACCGATGGAGGAATTCCGCAAGGGCCGGAAAGCGCCCAAGGAGGACGATCCCGATCAGCCGATCATCGGCTACAAGCCCGGCAAGCAGATGGACCTGGGGCTGGATTGATGCGGAAGGTTCGTTTTCAATGACTCTTGGAATGTGAACGAACAACGCCTGCTAGCTTCGCGGAAATGGATCCGGAGCAGCTTGACTTTTCCAGTTTGTTGAATGCCGTTTCCCGAATGGAGGAAGCATTCAAGGAACTACCTGCGAACGATCTGGAACGCGATGGTTGCATCCAAAGGTTCGAGTACACTTATGAGCTCTGTTGGAAGATGATGCGTCGGCAGTTGATCAGCATGGAAGTCGGTGATGCGGACCTGCTGGGAAGAAGGGAGCTGTTCCGCGAAGCAGCACGTCGCGGCCTGATCGGGGACCCGGAAATATGGTTCATGTTTCAAAAAGCATACAACCTCACCAGCCACAATTACGACGCGGACAAGGCGGAGGAAACGTATGCGGTCGCCAAGGAATTCTTGCCTCGAGCGAAGAAATTGCTGGACGAACTGCTTGACCTGGAGCAACGGCACTTGGACATGCTGGTGCCCATTTTGAAGAAGCACGTCCCCGGTGCGCGGGTCTGGGCGTTCGGAAGCCGGGTGAAAGGCACGGCAAGGAAATTCAGCGACCTGGACCTTGCGATCGATGCGGGCCATCGGCTTGAACTTCAAACACTGGCGTTACTTGACCAAGACTTGTCCGACAGTGACCTGCCGATAAAGGTGGATGTCCTGGATCTGGCCTCGATCTCACCGGCTTTCCGAAGGATGGTGGAAGCTCAGCGGATACTTCTTCCGGCCGCTTAGTCCCCTCATGGCTCACGGCGTATGGTGGGGACCTTGTGGCCGACCTGAGAACCTGTTCAGGATCTCTTGAGCGAGGGACCGCGTTCGATGAGGTCCTGAACAGGTTCTCAAACCGCACAGAGGATGGGAACGCCCAGTTCGTTGGTGATCAGCTCCTGCTTTTCCTTGTCCGCGATCTTCTTGTGCTCACCGCTGGCATGGGCCATGATGGCGATGCAGTCGACCCCTGTGTTGCGCGCATGGCGGATGGTGCGCAGAACGAATCCCTCGTAGAACTTCTCCACCGGCTCGTTCACTTCCGCATGCTTGATGCCCTCCTTGGCCAGTCGGTCCAGCATCTTCACCTTGTTCGTCAGAAGCGCATTGCTGGTGGTCTGGCCTTCCACCAATTGCTGGTACACGTCCACATGGGACCCGCACGTCTTGGCCACGCTGCAGACCGCGTCCAGCAAGGGCGAGATGTCATCATGCCCGGCCACGGGCATCAGGATGCGTTCCATGTTCACCTTGCGCGGCGAGTACACTTGCACCACCAGAGTGGGCACCGCCACCATCCGCACCAGATTGAGCATGTCCGACCCCAGCATCTCCTGGCGCAATCCGCGCACGCCGTGCGTGCCTGCCACCATCATTGAATAACCGTTGCGGGATTCGGCGATGATCTCCTTCATGAAGGCTCCCTCGCGTTGTACTTCGGACACCTTCACCCCGTGGCTGGCCATTTGATCCAAAGTCGCCGTGTGGGCCTTTTTCAGGTCCACTCCGCCACCTTGAGCATCCTTTTTGGACAGGGCATGGAACAGGGTCACTTCGCCCGAACTGCATTCGGCGATATGGCCCGAGTAGGACAATGCAACATCGGCGGCGAGGGTGAGGTCAGTGGGACAGAGAAGGTTCATGGTTGGTTCTTGATCGTGCGTCAATAGTACGGAATTCCATCTTTCGGGCCAGTTTGGCCTCCCCATTCAGGCGCAACTCGCGTCATCAACAAACGCACGCGGTCCGTAAGCTTGCAGCATGAGAATTCCCATCTTCATGGTCCTTGTCCTGCTCGGTGCCCTTGGTGCAGGTGCGCAAACGAACATCGCGCTGCTCGGCCATCTGGACTACGGCAGCCTGCGCTCCAGCGACCTGAGCAACCTTTGGGGCTACGCGGATGAGGAGGGGAACGAATACGCGTTGGTTGGGGTGAACGGCTCCGGCGGACCCGATAGCGGAGGGCTTTCCGTGGTGGACGTGACCGACCCGGCCAACCCGGTGGAAGTGTTCTTTGCTCCTGCGCCGCCCAGTATCTGGCGCGAGGTGAAGGTGTGGGGCGATCATGCGTACGTGACCACCGAAGCAAATTTCGGACTGCAGATCGTGGATCTCTCACCGCTGCCCCAAAGCACGGAACTGCCCGTTACCGTCTTTCAGGGACAGGGGTGGAGCACGGCCCATTCCCTGTTCATCGATGAGAACGGGCGGCTGTACATCCACGGGACCAACCGGGGGAATGGCGGGGTGATCATGTACGACCTCACCCAGGACCCCATGGCCCCGGTGGAAGTGGGCGTGTACGATCAGGTCTACTGCCACGACAGTTACGCTCGCGGCGACACGCTCTACGCGGCGCACGTTTACGAAGGGATCTTCTCCATCGCGGACGTGAGCGATCCCGCTGCTCCGGTGATGCTCGGGTCAGCGCCCTCGGCCAGCTTCTTCACCCACAACATGTGGCTTGATGACAGTGGTGACTTTCTCTTCACCACGGATGAAGTGGGCAACGGATACGTGGCCGCCTACGACATCAGCGATCCCTCGGACATCCGGGAACTGGACCGCATCCAAAGCGACCCGGGCAACAACGTCATTCCCCACAACGTGTATTGGCTCGATCACTTCCTGGTAACGAGCTACTACACGTATGGCGTGGTGATCTATGATGCCACCCATCCGGAGAACTTGGTGGAGGTGGGGCACTTCGATACCTCCCCGACCACCGGCCATGGCTTCCACGGTGCTTGGGGCGTTCATCCGTTCCTGCCCAGCGGCAACCTGTTGATCAGCGATATCGAAGGGGGGCTTTTCATCCTTGCGCCCACCTATGTGCATGCCGCGTGGCTTCAGGGGCTGATCACGGACGCGCTCACGGGAACTCCGGTGAACCAGGCGATGGTGAAGCTGGAGAGCACCACGGCAACGGACAGTACGAGCTTCAACGGGATGTATGCCCTGGGCACTGCCGATGCAGGCAGCTACACGGTAACGGTCACGGCGGTGGGCTATCCCACTGCCACCATCACCGGAGTGATACTGGAGCAGGGCGAGGTCACCGTGCTGAACGTGCCCTTGGGCAATTCCTCGGGCATGGCGGAGGTAGCGGATGGAGCGGATGGAGCGGGTCTTGCGCTCGTTCCCAATCCCTGCCAAGGGGCGGTCACGCTTACACGCTCGGGACCCGGGTCCTCCCGGGTACAGGTGCTGGACCCACAAGGCCGGGAGGTGATGCCGTCGTTCAGCATGAGCAGCAGCGCGGTGATGCGGGTATCGGACCTGGTTCCCGGCCTGTACTTCGTGCGGACCACCGACCAGGTCGGCACCACCGTGGTGCAACGCTTGATGGTGGAATAAGGGGTCAACGCTTCTTGGGGATGCCGGCGCAGTGTTGCTTCACCAGGCTGTCCACTTCGGGCGCTCCACCCATGGCCTTGGCGAGAGTGAGGTCATCGCACGCCTTGTCCCGATCGCCCTTGCGCAAATAGAGCAGGGCGCGGGTCCGCAGGGCATAGGGGTTCACCTCATCGGCCTTCAGGCTGCGGTTCACGGCGGTATAGGCTTCCTCGTCGCGGCCCAACTTCAGCAGTGCATAGGCCTTGTTGCTCAGCACCACGGGTTCGTCCTTGTCGATCTCCAAGGCCTTGTCCAGCACCTCCACGGCCTCGTCGTAGCGTTCCAGCTTGCTCAGCTCGAAGCCTCTGTTGCTCCAGTTCCCGATGTCCGCCGGTTGCAGCTCACAGAGCTTTTCCAATATCGCCAAGCTGGCCGCCGGCTTGTCGGCAGCATCGTACAGGCGGGCCAGGGTCTTCATCGCCGGAAGGTCCTCCACATTATCGGTCAATCCCTCGGAAAGGTCGGCGATGGCCTTGTCCGTGGTCCCTGATGCAGCCTCGGCCTCGCCGCGAAGCACCAAGGCCCGTCTGCGCATCTCCGGGGCCACGGGGGCGTCCACCACGCGGGTGGCAAAGTGGATGGCGTTGGCATTGTCCTCCACGCGGAAGGCATATAGCGCGCGCTGGTAGTTGGCCTTGGGGTGAAGGCTGTCCATGCTCAACGCGATCCGCACATCCTCCATGAACTTGTCGTACTTGCCCAGGTAGTACCAACCGCGTGCCCTTGCCGCGTAGGCATCGGCGGTGGGGGTCAGGGAGACCGCAGCGCCGTAGTTCTCCATCGCCCCGGAGCCATTGTCGGCCTCCAGGAGGCTGTCGCCTTGTGCGATCAAGGTGGTGGCGTCCTGGGCATGGGCACCCATGAACATGCACAGCAGGGAAGCCGATAAGAGCGCAGGGAACCGGAGGATGGCCATATCCTGCAAATGTAGCCCACCGGCCCCTGGATCAATGGGTCCGTGCGATGGGCACCACATCCAACGGGGCCAAGCGCCCGGCTTCCAGCAGGTGATGCCCGGCCATGGCGATCATGGCGGCATTGTCCGTGCAGTAGGCGAAGGGCGGAATGAAAACCTCCACGTTCTCCCGCTGCCCCAGTTCCTGTAGTCGCTCCCGCAGCCCGCTGTTGGCGGCCACTCCGCCGGCGATGCCGATGCGGGCCACCTCGTGCAGGCGAATGGCCCGCCGCGCCTTGGCCATCAGATGGTCGATGATGGCCCCTTGCAAGGATGCGCAAAGATCGTTGCGTTCGGCTTCCTTGAACCCCGGTTGCTTCATCTCGCCCCGGTTCACCAAGGCCACGAAGGCCGTCTTGATGCCGCTGAAGCTGAAGTCCAGTCCCCTGAGCGCCGGTTTCGGCAGGGGGAAGCGGGCTGGATCGCCCGAGCGGGCGTGCAGGTCCACCAAGGGTCCGCCGGGATAGGGCAGGCCCAGCACCTTGGCACCCTTGTCGAACGCCTCGCCGGCGGCATCGTCCATGGTGGTCCCGATCACTTCCATGTCCAACGGTGAGCGCACCAGTACCAGTTGGGTGTGGCCGCCGCTCACGGTAAGGTTCAGGAACGGGAAGTCGGGCATGGGTCGGTCCTGGCCGTCCCGGATGAAGTGTGCCATGACGTGTGCCTGCACATGGTCCACGGCGAGCAGCGGGATGTTCAGGGCCTGGGCCAATGAACGGGCGAAGCAGGTGCCGACGAGCAAGGCGCCGATAAGGCCCGGTCCCCGGGTGAAGGCCACCGCATGAAGTGCTTCCTTGGTGATGCCGGCCTCCTTCAGCGCCTCGCGCACCACCGGTACGATATGCTCCTGATGCGCGCGGCTGGCGAGCTCGGGCACCACACCGCCCCACTTGGCATGTACTTCCTGCGAAGCGATCACGTTGGAGCGGAGCACGCCGTCCACCAGCACGGCGGCAGCGGTTTCATCGCACGAGCTTTCGATACCGAGAATGATCTGATGCACGGGGCTGGGTGGAGCAGGGTTAATTTGGCCGATCGGGCCTGATGCTTGCAAGGATGGCCCGAAGCTAAGCAGGGATGGCGCGAAAACAGGAGAAACGGATACGACCATGGCGCACCGGGCGCCGGGTGTTCCGCGTGCTCTTCGCGCTCTTCTTCCTGCTGGCCGTTGTGGTGGGAGTGCTGATGACCCCTGCGGTACAGACCGCGCTCGCGCAACGCCTGAGCGCCGAGCTGAGCAGGAAGTTGGGTGCCAAACTGAGCATCGAACGGGTGGAGCTCCGGCTCTTCGGCCCCAACCGCTTGCACGGCGTGTTCATTGCGGATCTCAAGGGAGATACGCTGGTGGCGGCGGATGAGATCTGGATCAGGGGCTTGAAGATCCACGGCGACAGCCATGTGCTCCGGGCCAAGCGCATCGAGCTTCACCGGTCGCGATTTGCCCTGGACCGGGCTGCCGACGATCCGCACAGCAACCTCACCAACCTGCTGAACAAGCTGGCCGCACCGTCCGGCACGGACACCTCTGCGGCCACGCCCTGGACCGTCCGGTGCGACCAAGTGGACATCCGGGACCTGCACTTCACCTACCACGACCATCATTCGCAACCATTGCCCTTCGGCGTGGACGTGAGCCATGTGGACATCCCGTCAGCGGACATCATCGGCAGGGATTTTCTGCTGGCCGGTGATTCGGTCCTGTTCACCTTCGACCAGCTTTCGCTGACGGACCACAGCGGCCTGGTGCTGGAACAGTTGAGCGGCGAGGCCCGCGTGGCGCCCCGGGGGATCCGGGTACAAAAGCTCCACCTCATCACCGGTCCGCAACGTCCGGGAAGCATCGGCAGTAATATCCGCGGCGATCTGGACATGCGTTCCGAGGACCTGGCGGATTTCGACGAGTTCAATACCCGCGTCTTCATGGATGCCCGCCTGGACAGCTCACGGCTGCAGTTCGCGGACGTGGCCCTCTTCGCCCCGGACCTGGAAGGAGTGGATTATACCATCGCATTGAAGGGCCGGGTCCAAGGGCGTGTGAACGGGCTCAAGGGCCGGGGCATGGACCTGAACTTCGGGGATCGGTCCGCATTCCGGGGCGATATCGAGATGACGGGGCTGCCCGACTTCCCCAACACCTTCATCGTCCTGGACGCAGAGCAGGTCCGGACCGGCCCCGGCGACCTGGCCAAGCTGCCGATCCCGCCGTTCACATCCGGGAAGACCCTGGTGCTTCCACCCGAGGTACAGCGCTTGGGGCAGATGGCCTTCTCCGGCAACTTCACCGGCTTCATCAACTCCTTCACCACTTACGGAAGCGCCTTCACCGAGGCGGGATCGCTGCGCAGCGACATTTCCTACGAACGCGATACGGTGACCAAGGTCTTTGAACTGAACGGGAAACTGGCCACCGGCGGGTTCGATCTGGGGAAGGTGCTTGCCAGCAAGGCCGTGGGACGGATCGCGCTGGACACCAAGGTTTCCGCACGGGGCAAGGACCTGAACAGCCTGGTCGCCGTGATCGAAGGCACCGTGCCGGAGCTGGGCTTGGAACATTACACCATCCAGGGCATCACCCTCAATGGCAAGCTGGAAAAGAACCTCTTCAACGGCGAGCTGCACTGCAACGATCCAAAGCTGGTGCTGGACTTCAACGGACTCGCCGACCTGCGCGGCCGATGGCCCGATGTGGACTTCACGGCTGACGTGCGCCGACTGGACCTGCGCGCCTTGGGCCTGATCGGAGGGGAAGGGTACAGCGATGTCCACATGAGCATCATGGCCAAGGGGCAATTGGCACCGGACAGCCTGCAGGGCACGTTGCGCATGCGGGACGTGAGCTACTGCCAGGACTCCGTGGACCTCTATTTGGGCGACATTGCGTTGGATGCCTGGCGCGACAAGGGCATTCCCTATGTGAAGCTCGAAAGCACCGTGGCGGATGCCTTTGTGCAGGGCACGTTCTATCCCACCTTGTTGCCCGGCGCTGTGTTGAGCACCATTTTCAGCGTGTTCCCCTCCTTGCAAAGCGAGGTACAGTATGCGCAGCGGCCGCAGGAATTCGACTTCAATGTCACGGTGGGTGCTGCTCAACCCTTGCTGGACCTTGTTGCTCCCGGGCTGGAACTTGCCAGTGGGGCGAAGGCAAGCGGGCACTTTGACAGCCGCAACTTCGACCTGGACCTGAATGCGCATCTGCCCTGGTTCGGCTACAAAGGCTTCACGGGCGATTCCCTGGACCTGACTTTGGGGAAGACCATGGACCTGGTCGCCTTCAGCGTGAAGGGCAATGGGACCATCAAGAAGGACAGCATTGCGTTGAGCGACCTCTACATCACCGGAAAAGCCTATCAGGATGAGGTAAGCCTGGCGGCGGATTGGGCCAGTGCGGAACAGGCAGCCAGCGGCACGGTGAACCTGAACGCATTGGTGAAAAGCCCCACCTCCGTGTCGATCCAGCTGAACCCCAGCAGCGTGGACCTCGGCCAGGGGGAATGGCACAACGAACGCACCGCCCACATCCGAGTGGACAGCAGTACGATCACGATCGACACGCTGCTGGTGCGCAATGAAGGGCAGTTCGTGCGGCTGGGGGGAACCATCGGGCGCGATCCCACCCAGGCCTTGAGCTTCGACCTTCTCGATGTGCGGTCCGAGAACCTGAAACCCTTGTACGAAGGCCCCGTGGTGCATGGCGCGATCAGTGGCGACGGCCGCATCTTCAATATTTACGGAGAGCCCTATTTGCTGAGCTACCTCTGCGTGGACAGCCTGGAGATCGAGGGCATCCAAGTGGGCGACCTGCGCTTCGCCGCCACCTTCAACGAAGCGGACAAGATGATCGATGTGAACGGCTCCCTGCAACGCGATACCCTGCGGGCCTTCGACTTTTCCGGAAGGCTGAATCCGGGGAAGGAGCAGGAGCTGGACCTTCAACTGCGGATGGATCGCCTCGACCTTCGCTTCATCAATCCGTACCTGCCCGATGCGATCAGCAACATCCAAGGCATGGTCACCGGCGTTATTGACGTCACGGGCAGCTTTTCAAAACCGAACTTCTACGGTTACGCCGAACTGGAGAACGCCGGCCTTCGGATCGACTACCTGAACACCTTCTACAGCTTCACGCACCGGGTGAACATCCGGCCTGACATGTTCGCGGTGGACCAGGTGCAATTGTTCGACGATGAGGGCCATTACGGGATCGCCAACGGCACCATCATTCACCACGGGTTGAAGGATTGGAACTTCGACGTGAGCATGGAGATGACCAACCTCAAGGTGCTCGATACCGATGCGCGGAACAACGAGCTGTACTACGGCAGGGCCTACGCCACCGGGGCGCTCGGCATCAGCGGCTTCGCGGAGAACCTGGACATCAACGTGGATGCGGCCACGGGGGAGGGCACCGATATCCATTTCCCGCTGGGGGCCAGCCAGGAGGTGGGCGGCATCCCCTTTGTGCGCTTTACGGGCAGTGAAGGAACAGAAGGCCAGGAGCAGCAGGTGGACCTCAGCGGCATCCGGCTGGACATGAAGGTGGCCGTGACCCCCGTGGCCCGCTTCGAGCTGATCTTCGACCCCACGGTGGGCGATATCATGCGCGGCCGCGGGAACGGCAACATCGCCATGTCCGTAACGCCTTCGGGCGATTTCAGCATGAAGGGTGACGTGGAACTGGTGGACGGGGACTACCTCTTCACCCTGCGCAACCTGGTGAACAAACGCTTCGGTGTGGAACCCGGCGGACGCATCACCTGGTTCGGCGACCCCTTTGATGCCATCATCAACGTGGATGCCGTGTACCGTCTGCGCGCCAGCCTCTACGACGTGATGCCGCCCGCACTGCGCACCGAGCTGTACAAGAAGCGCTTCCCCGTGGAGGTGCTCATGCACCTGAGCCAGAACCTGATGAACCCCGACATCGCTTTTGATGTGAAGCTACCCACGGTGGATGAAGGTGTACGTACCCAGGTGAACAGTGCGCTGGCCACCACGGACGACATGAACAAGCAAGTGTTCGCCCTGATCGTGCTGAACCGCTTCCTGCCGAGCGATGCCACGGCCAGCGCATCGGACAACAGCGGATTGGGCGGGGCCACTGCGGCAACCGGCACCGAACTGTTGAGCAATCAGCTGAGCAATTGGCTCAGTTCCTTCAGCAGTAACATCGATCTGGGCGTGAATTGGCGAACCGGCGATGTGATCTCGCAGGATGAGGTGGAACTCGCGGTGAGCACGGCCATCTTCAACGATCGCCTGCTCCTGAACACCAACTTGGGCTTGGCCTACGGGGCCGGCGGCACGCAGCAGGGCGCCAACTCCGTGATCGGGGATTTCTCCTTGGAATACAGCCTGACCCAGGATGGCAAGTTGCGCTTCAAGGCCTTCAGCCAAAGCAACGATCGGAACCTCAACCAAGTGGACCAGGCGCAGACCACCCAAGGCGTGGGCTTGGCCTATCGGGAGGAGTTCGATACCCTGGGTGAGTTCTTCCGCAAGATCGGCGGGATATTCAGGAAGAAGAAGCAGTAGGGGAGGCGCGGAACGTAGCTCCATGACGTGCACACCGGGAAGAGCAGCCTGGCGCGCAGCGAATGCACCGAAGGGCGTGCGGGTTCCGGGGCGAACCGTCACGCAGTGGCATCAAGCAGGCCGGTGATCTCGCGATGTTGCGCAAGCAAGGCACGCGGAAAAATGACGTGCAAGTGAGCAGGCCGCCCCCACCTGCCTCACCCCTCCAGGTCCAGATGGTGCCCCATCTTCAACTTCTTCGTGAGCAGGTACTTGTGGTTGTGCTCATTGGGCATGATCTGGACCGGAACGTTCTCCGTGATCTCCAGGCCATACCCCACCAGCCCGGTGCGCTTCTTCGGGTTGTTGGTGAGCAGGCGCATGCGGCGAACGCCCAGGTCGTGCAGGATCTGCGCGCCCACGCCGTAGTCGCGTGCGTCCATATCGAAGCCCAGCATCAGGTTCGCCTCCACGGTGTCCGCGCCTTCCTCCTGCAGTTTGTAGGCCTTCAACTTGTTCATCAATCCGATGCCGCGGCCTTCCTGCTGCATGTACACCACCACGCCCTTGCCCTCGCGCTGCACCATTTCCATGGCGGCATGCAGCTGTGGCCCGCAATCGCAACGGCGGCTCCCGAAGATGTCTCCCGTGAGACAGCTGCTGTGCATGCGCACCAGGATGGGTTCGTTCTTCTCCCACGTACCCTTCACCAGCGCAAGATGTTCCTCCCCACTGTCCTTCTGGCGGAACGCGACCAGACGGAAATCGCCGAAGTCGGTGGGCATGTTCACCTCCACCACGCGTTCCACCGAGCGTTCCGTGCGCATGCGGTAGGCCACAAGGTCCTCGATGCTGATCAACTTCAGGTCGAATTTTTTGGCCACCTCGCGCAGTTGGGGAAGCCGCGCCATGGTTCCGTCCTCGTTCATGATCTCCACCAGCACCCCGGCAGGTTCCATGCCCGCGAGGCGGGCCAGGTCCACCGTGGCCTCGGTGTGGCCGGTGCGACGGAGCACGCCGCCGTTGCGGGCCTTTAGGGGAAATATATGGCCCGGCCTGCCCAGGTCCGACGGTTTGGTGGCCGGATCGACCAGGGCCTGGATGGTCTTGCTGCGGTCGCTGGCGCTGATGCCGGTAGTGGTGCCATGGCCGCGCAGGTCGATGCTCACGGTGAAGGGCGTCTCGTGCAGCGCCGTGTTGTCCTGCACCATCAGGTCCAGGCCAAGCTGTTCGCACCGCTCTTCGGTGAGCGGCGTGCAGATGAGCCCCCGGCCATGGGTGGCCATGAAGTTGACCACTTCGGGCGTGGCATTCTGCGCGGCGGTGATGAAGTCCCCCTCGTTCTCCCGGTCCTCATCATCCACCACGATCACGAGCTTGCCCGCCCGGATGTCCGCGATGGCGCTTTCAATACTGTCGAACTGGGGGGTGTTCACCATGGTGCATAGCGCGCTGATCTAAAAGAATGCTTGAAGCGCGGCGCAAATTTACGGCATGGCGGCGCGGGGGTGCATAACGGATATCATGCCCCGGGCAGCCCCGGTGCCCGGTCGCCGGTTAATGACGGTATCTGCACCTCTCCATCGTGATGCCAGGCATGCCCGGGATGGGTTCGCGTGTCTACTGAGCCCTGCATTGCAGCCGAACAACTGACAACGAGCAACCGACAACTAACGGACATCCCCGACGGCACCCGGGAACATCAGTCTTTCCAAGCGTTCGGCGGAGCGGTCCCAATCAAAGGCATGATGAACGAAGCGCAGGGCATTGTGCGCCAGGCGCCCGCGTTCCTCGGCGTGGTCCAGCAGGTGCAGGATATGGGCCGCATATTCCTCCGGTTCGTGGCCGATGAGGATGGCCTCGTTCGGTTCGGCACCCACGGCGTTGTTGGCCAGGTCGGAGGTGACGCAGGGCATGCCCATGGCCATGGCCTCGAGCAGCTTGTTCTGCAGTCCGGTGCCGATCTGCATGGGTGCCACGAAGATCCGTGCGGAGGCGTATGAATCACGGATGTCCTTTACCCATCCGCTCACCGTGACATGCGGATCGCGCGTTGCCAGTTCGCGCACGCGCTGGTCGGGGTCCACCCCGGCGATCAGCAGGCTGGTGCCGGGGCGCTGTGCATGCACCAGGGGCAGCACCCGGTGTACCAGGAAGAGCACACTGTCAATGTTCGGCGGGTAGTTCATGTTCCCCGTGAAGAGCAGGTCGTGCGTCTTCTCCGTTTCGCGGGGGGTGAAGTACTCGGTGTCCACCCCGTTCGGCACCACGGCCACCTCATCGCGCAGTGGATGGTAGAGCAGGTCGCGGTCCTGGGCGCTGATGATGACCTGATTGTCGAAGAGGTCGAACATGAGGTTCTCATAACCGATGAGCCTCCGCGTTTCGGCATTGAGGAAGATGCGCAGGGGAAAGGAGGCATTCTCGGCCCGGCGTTCCATGCCTTTGCTCAGGGTGTCCATGTAGTCCAAGGTCTTGCCCAGTTCATAGCGGTGCCGCACGTATTCAGTGGTGCGCACCAGTTGGCAGAGCACATGGTCCGGGCGAAAGGTGGCGATCACCCGGTCAATGGCGCGCTGGGCATGGCGATGGTGGAAATAGCTGACCTGGAAGGGGAGGCGGGAGAACAGGGCGGTGACCATCCTGAGCAGGATCCGCCACCGGGGAATATGCACCACTTGCAGGTGCTTGCAAAAGCTGCGCAGATGGTCCTCGTCCGAAGGCTTGATCGGTTGATCGCTCAGGCAGAAGAGATGGACCTCGTGCCGGCGGGCCAACCGTTTTACCAGATGGTATGCACGCAACTTGTCGCCCTTTTCCAGCGGGTAGGGCATGCGGGAGAGCACCACCAAAAGCTTCATGTCTTGAGCAGGGAGGCATAGAAGGCCACCAGCCCCTTGATGATCTCCGAATTGGTGTGTTGCTTGCGGATCAGCTCCACGGCATTCCCGCCGATGGTGTCCGCCAATTTCGGATCGGCGATCACCTTTTCGATCTGCTCGGTGAAGGCTGCCGCGGTGTCGGCGATCAGGATGTTCTTGCCAGGCTGGTGATCGATGCCTTCCGCACCGATGGTGGTGCTGATGATGCATTTTCCCATCGCCATGCCCTCGATGATCTTCACGCGCATGCCACCGGCACTGAACAAGGGCACAAGCATCACATGGCGCTGACCAATGTAGCGGTTCGCATCCGGTACGCGCCCCACCACCGTAGTACCCGGAAGCCGTGCCCGGATCATGTCCTTGGGCATGCGATTGCCGGCCAGGTGCAGCTTGGCATGGGGATGCTTGCGGATCACCCGCGGCCATACCGTGCGCAGCAACCAACGGATCCCCTCTTCGTTGGGGAGCCAGTCCATGCTTCCCAAATGGAAGAAGATCGGCGCGCCTTGCGGTCGGTCCACCGCATATTCCGAAGGGTCCACACCGAAGGGTACGGTGATGATGGGCGTGGTGCAGCCATGCTCGCCCATGTGCAGGGCATCGGCGTCCGTGATGGCCGCCACACCGTCCACTTCCTTCAATACCTTCACCTCGTAGTTCTTCAGCTGCCGTGCCAGGAATTTCCGGTAGGGCTTTTTCAGGATGTTGCGCTCGCCCCGGGCGATACGCTCCTGGATCACGTGCTCCAGATTGTGGGAACGCAGCACGATGCGTGCCTTGGAGTAGCGCCGCAAGGTGGGGATGTAGGGCGTGACGAAAAGGCTTTCCAAGTGGATGATGTCGAACTCCTCCTGTGAGAGCAGTTGGATCAACCGGATGTCCATGTCCGGGGAGAAGAACCGGCTGATGTTGTAGTTGTCCGCCGTCACCAGGTCGGTGAACGCATCCACCACGTTGAGCGAAGTATCCACGAACACGCCCTCGATGCGGGTTCGCTCGCGGTAGTCCTCGGGGACGGAGGCCACCTTCAGCGGGTGCTTCTTGGTGCTGATGCAGAGCACCTTCACCTGATGCCCGGCTTCCAGCAGGCCCTGCGTGATGTTGTGCATGGCCTTGGATCCGCCGTCGATCGGCGGGAAGGGGGGCTTATTGCACAGTTGGAGGATGCGCATGGCGTGGCTTGAAAAGCGAGCTGAATCCGTTCCAGATGCGATCATACGCATCGCGATCGAACAATGGGCTGTCGGTTGCCGCTTTCCATGTGAGGAAAACGCCGATGGGCAGCAGGACAAAGGTGCTGATCCACATGCCCGGCCACGCGGGCAAAGCACCCGAGCGCACCATTTGCTCGGTGGAATAGCTCAGGATATGGAAGATGAGGAAGAAGACGATGGCGATCACCGCAGGTACGCCCATGCCCCCTTTGCGCACGATCGCGCCCAAGGGCGCGCCGATGAAAAAGAAGACCACGCAGGCGAATGCAAGCATCAGCTTGCGGTGCCACTCCACCTGGAACTTGGCTATCTGTGTCGCGCGGTCCTTGCGATCGTCCATCATTCGGTCCAGCAAATTGATCGCGTTCCGGGCCTTGTCGGTTGCGATCGGGAACCACGGCGCTTGCTGCTTCACCTCCGGCGAGCCGTCGCCACTGGATGCGGGCGGATGGTCCAACCCGGCCACGGCGGCGACCCGGGTGCTGTCGCGCATCACCAGCACGCTGCTCCGCAGGTGTTGTTCCTGTTCGTCCATTCGCATGCGCAGGCGCAAGGCCAAGCTGTCCTCGGCATAGCCCAGCTGGCCCAGGGTCAGCATCTTGTAGTGGTCCTTGAAGAGGTCCTCATCGGTGCGTTTCATGCCCATGCCGGAAAGGTCGATGCGGATCTCTTCCCGCTGGAAGCGACCGCGCAGCAAGGGGAGGCTGCCCCCGATCCGCGCCGGGCTGTCGCCGCGCTCGTCGTAGATCCGTCCGTTCTCCAGGGTCAGCACCAAGTAGCGGCCATCCGTACTGCGGCTCATGGTGCCCTTTTCGGCCCGCACCACCGTCTTGTTCGTTTGGAAGGGCTGGCGATGATCATAGATCAGCACGTCGCGCAGCGCACCGGTGCGGTCATCCTTTTCCCCAACGCGGATCGAGAAGCCGTCCAGACCGCCGAAGAACACTCCGGGTTGGAGGTTCAGGGCTGGCTTGGTTCGCGTCACATCCCAGAGCAGGCTCTGGAATTTCAGGTTCGCCACCGGCAGCACGTTGTTGCTGAAGTAGAACGAGAAGCCCGCCAGGCCCAGCACAAAGACCATCAAGGGGGCCATGATCCTGAACAGGCCAAGACCGGCGGAGCGCATCGGGGTGAGCTCGGAGCGCTCGCCCAGCCCGCCCATGGTCATGATCGAGCTCAGCAGCACGGCCAAGGGAAGCACGGCGGGCACGAAGGCGGAGGTGGCGAAGGCGATCAGCTTGGCGAGCACATCCCATG
Source organism: Flavobacteriales bacterium (assembly GCA_019912395.1). Taxonomy (GTDB): domain Bacteria; phylum Bacteroidota; class Bacteroidia; order Flavobacteriales_F; family PHOS-HE28; genus PHOS-HE28. Next base: position 45,978 of record JAIOIH010000045.1, read on the forward strand.
GGAGTCCCTTGCCCATCAGGTCATCCACCCACTTCCACAGCCATTGCATGCTGAAGAGGAAGAGCACGATGAGGAAGGTGATGAGCAGGGGGCCGATATAGACCCCGAGGATCATGCGGTGCAAACGCTTCATGCGCGATGCGCAAAGGTCGCCAAAACCGATGGTCCCGCAGCAACAGCGAGGTGCAGGTGATGCACGGGTGATGGCATGCACCTATGCGCCCAGTACCCGGGTAAGGGTATGGATCTGCGATTCCCAGAGGGCCTGGTCCTCTTCCAGGTCCCGGGGCCATGCGTGGTCCGTCACTTCCAGGCAGGTCTCGTTGGTCATTCCATCAATGCGGATCCGCAGCTCGAAATAGGCGGCCGGATCATCGTGGATATCATCCGCCCAGCGGAAGCGAATGAACTCGCCGAAGCGTTGGCTGATGCATTCGGCCACTTCGGTTTCCCCTCCCCATTGGAACGTGTACATCGTATCCACCACGTTCACATCGTCACAGAACCATTTGCTGAAGCCGCTGGGGGTGCTGATGTGCTCGTAGAGTGAGGCTACCGAGGCGTTCAGATAGAATTCCAATCGGTAGCGTTGCTTCAAGGGGGTTCTGGCCGGACGATCGGGGGCGGCGGCTGGTTTTGGCGCGGGAGGCGCGGCCGGAATGGCGACTTTCGGCCCGGGCTGCCCCAGTGGTGCGGTTTTCGCTGCAGCCTTTTTCACTGGAGCGGACTTCGCTGAGCCCTTTTTTGTCGGCACCTTTTTCGTGGCAGCCTTTTTCACCGGTGTTTTCTTGACGGGGGCTTTCTTGGCCACTGTCCTTTTGACCACGGTCCTTTTCGCCGGGGCCTTTGGTGCCGCTTTCTTGCTTGCCGCCTTGTTCGCAGTGATCTTCTTCGAGGGAAGCTTCCGCGCTGGTGTCTTTTTCGCGGTAGCCTTCTTTACCGGTGTTTTCTTGCCGGGAGCTTTCTTGGCTGCTGTCTTCTTCACCACGGCCTTTTTCGCCGGGGCCTTCGGAACCGCCTTCTTGCTCACCGCCTTCCCAACCGCCTTTTTCACGGCGACCTTCTTCAAGGGGACCTTCCTCGACGTTGCTTTTTTCGCGGCGGCCTTTTCTTTTGACACCTTCGAAACAGCCTTGGGGACCTTGGCCTTTCCGGCTTTGGGCGCACTCCTCATTGTGGCCCTTGCCGGTTTCGGAGCCTTCGTCCGGTTGTTCGTCTTGTTCTTCGCCATGTGAAAAGCAATGGTAGGGGGTACGGGGGAAAGATAAGCAGATCCTCATTTTGTGCAAGTATGGGCTTGTTTTCGGGGTACGGTGACCATGTTATATTCGCGGCCCGAAATGGCGCGGTAGCTCAGCTGGTTAGAGCGCAGGATTCATAATCCTGAGGTCGAGTGTTCAAGTCACTCTCGCGCTACTCTTACAGGAACAAGCCCTTCAGCGAAAGTTGAGGGGCTTTGTGCTTGTCCGTTCCGTGGTCCATCGGGGCGCGCGAACGCGGTTCGCCCCTGTTGGCAGCACTCCAACGCTACCCGCAGGCTCCCCAATTTTACCTTCACGCAAGCTGGAACTGCCGGAGTGCCGAAAAGCAGGGTGCGGGCATGGGTGGATGGCGGTGGTGCAGCTTGCCCGGAAGGGCGCACTAATCCTCCACGAACGTTGTGGTGTGCCCGGCCGTGTCGAAGAGCGAAAGGTCCGGACTGCTGCGGAAATTCTCCACGCGGATCGTCACCTTCGGCTTGTCGGCCTTGCTGGTCAGGTGCATCTCCATGGGGAAACCGCTCAGGCTCATCTGCGCCAGTAACTCGGCCTCCTCGGTGCTTTTCCCGGCCCCGACGCTCATGTAGCTGAATACGCGCAACATGCTCAAGGGGATGTCCTTCGCCACCCAGACCAGGGCCGTGTAGTCCGCGTTCTCCGCCATCGCCTCATGGCATTCGTGGTCCGCGATCTCCTTCTGTTTGCCGGTCCAGTCCATCTGCTCTCCGCTGCCTGCCGTTACTGTGGAATACGGCATCCCGGGCCAACGCTTCTCGCTCATGGCGAACACGAAGCCCCCCTTTTTTCCGTTTATCTCGTGCAGTTGCGTAATGGTCTTCGCTGCGGGATCGAAGAGCAGGCGCACATCCGGCTGACCGCGCTGGCCGAACATCATGATCGCAGTATTCGGTCCCTCGAAGCTATAGGCAATGGAGTCCCAGCGCGTGATACCGCTGCTGTTGGTCTGCGAGGTGACCAGGGTGAAACTGCAGTCCAATCCCTGCGCAGCAGCGGACCATGACGCAAGCGCGAAAAGCGCGGGGAGGAGGAGGTGCTTCATCATTGCAAAGTTCGGTTCCAAATGGAGACGAGGCTCCTGGATTTCGGCATGCGCCACGTACGAGACCTTGTGCCTGGGGGAGTCTGCGCTCAAGGTAGTGTGTAGCGGGCCAATGCGGAACCGCTGCACGGCACTGCGGGTATGCGAGTGACCAATGGAAGAAGCCCCTTGCAGTATCCGATACGGATCCCGCAAGGGGCTTCCATTTGCATCCGGCCCGGCGGCCGGGTTCATCAAGCGATCATCGCACGATCAGGCGCTGGGTGCTGCGGCCGTTCAAGGTGGTCATCCGTATCAGGTACGTGCCGGGGGCGATATGCCCGCCCAGCGACCACTGCACCGAGCCGTCGGCACTGGTCATTTCCGTCTTGCCAAGTACCGCGCGGCCCGTCATGTCCAGCAATTCAAGTGTTGCGGACCCCGATCTGCTCGACGTGCGGACGGTCAAGTCACCGGTGGTCGGGTTCGGGAATACCGTCCAGTCGGCATCGGTCGCGTTCAGCGCACCCATGCCCACGAAGCAAACGGACGCGCCGACCTCGATGTTGTACACCCCTCCGCCTTGCCCGAAGCCCACGTTCGGAACGGGTACATAGTAGGTGCCTGCGGCCAACTGGTCGAAACTGAAGGTCCAATTGCCGTTGGCGCAGGCGGTGGTGTCCATGCTGGTGGCCTGGATCACCGAATCGGCAGGGCACTGGGTGGTGAGGAGCTTCCACACATTGCTCCAGCCGCTATCGGTGCCGCAATAGTTTACCGTGACATCGGTGCATTCGGTAGTGGTGAAGGCATGCCATGTGTTGGGGAAGGGGAATTCGTCGAGCAGGGACCCCGGCACGGCATCACCTGCGGAGGTGGCGTCGGTATTATCGCCGGTGAAGGACAGCGTGCCACCGATCGCGAGTGCCTCCGGGGAGATCTCACTGCACAGGTCGTTCACCGGCACGATGCTGGTGCATGCCGTCGCAGCCACGTCAATGCTGTAGACCCCACCGCCTTGGCCGAAGCCCACGTTGGGGACCGGCAGATAGTAGGTACCCGCCTCCAGGCTGTCGAAGCTGAAGGTCCAATTCCCATTGACGCAGGTGGTCTGGTCCTGTGAGGAGAAGAAGATCAGGGAATCCGCAGGGCAGTACTGGGTGAGCAAGGGCCAGATGTTGCTCCAGCCGCTGTCCGTGGCGCAGTAGCTCACCGTCACGTTGGTGCATTCGGTGGTGGTGAAGGCGTGCCAGGTGTTGGGCGACGGGAATTGGGACATCACGTTGCCCGGCACGGCATCCCCGGCAAAGGTGGCATTGGTGTTATCGCCGTTGAAGGTCAGGGAGCTGCCTGCCGAAAGCTCCTCCGGGACCGCATCCTCGCAATGATCTGTTATGTTGACACAGGCCTCGGCGATCACTTCAACCGTGTAGGCACCGCCGCCTTGTCCGAAGCCCACATTGGGCACGGGCAGGTAGTAGGTGCCTGCCGCCAATTGGTCGAAGCTGAAGGTCCAATTCCCATTGGCGCAGGTGGTCTGGTCCTGTGAGGAGTAGAAGATCAGGGAATCCGCGGGGCAGTACTGGGTGAGCAGGGGCCAGATGTTGCTCCAGCCGCTGTCCGTGGCGCAGTAGCTCACCGTCACGTTGGTGCATTCGGTGGTGGTGAAGGCGTGCCAGGTGTTGGGTGAGGGGAATTGGGACATCACGTTGCCCGGCACGGCATCCCCGGCGAAGGTGGCATTGGTGTTGTCGCCGATGAAGATCAGGGAGCTGCCTGCCGAAAGCTCCTCCGGGACCGCGTCCTCGCAATGGTCCGGACCGGACGTGCTCCCACAAGTCTCGGCGACCACTTCAACCGTGTAGGCCCCTCCGCCTTGTCCGAAGCCCACATTGGGCACGGGCAGGTAGTAGGTGCCCGCCGCCAATTGGTCGAAGGTGAAGGTGTGGTTGCCATTGGCACAGGTGGTGGTGTTGTTGCTTGAAGCCATGATCAGGGAATCCGCGGGGCAGTACTGGGTGAGCAGGGGCCAGATGTTGCTCCAGCCGCTGTCCGTGGCGCAGTAGCTCACCGTCACGTTGGCGCATTCGGTGGTGGTGAAGGCGTGCCAGGTGTTGGGCGAGGGGAATTGGGACATCACGTTGCCCGGCACGGCATCCCCGGCGAAGGTGGCGTTGGTGTTATCGCCGATGAAGGTGAGGGAACCGCCCACCGAAAGCTCCTCCGGGACCGCGTCCTCGCAATGGTCCGGACTGTCGGCCGTGACGGCACAGTCCTCGGCGATCACTTCAATGGTGTACGCCCCTCCGCCTTGCCCGAAGCCCACATTGGGCACGGGCAGGTAGTAGGTGCCCGCCGCCAATTGGTCGAAGGTGAAGGTGTGGTTGCCATTGGCGCAGGCGCTGGTGTTGTTGCTTGAAGCCATGATCAGGGAATCCGCAGGGCAGTACTGGGTGAGCAGGGGCCAGATATTGCTCCAACCGCTGTCCGTGGCGCAATAGCTCACGGTGATGTTGCTGCACGTGGTAGTGGTGAAGGCGTGCCACGTGTTCGGGGATGGATACTGGGACATCACGTTGCCCGGCACGGCGTCCCCGGCAAAGGTGGCATCGGTGTTGTCGCCGATGAAGGTGAGGGTTCCACCCACGTTCAGCGTCGACGGGATGACATCGGAGCACAGGTCGTTGGCCGGGGGGGGCATGGCCAGCACAGCACGGTCGTCCAACGGGGCGGTCATGCCGTCCACGGCAAGGGATACATGTCCCTGAAGCATACCGAAGGCCAGTAAATAGGGGAGTAGCGAAGGTGTCTGCATGGCTGCGATGGATTTGCTGCAAAGTTGCCAAAGAAAATGGATGAAGGAATCGGCCTGGAATATCAAGCTTCAACCAATGGAGTGTGGAAGAAACGGCAACTCGGCCACTCATTACCTTGTTGCGCTGGGCTCAAGTACGTGTTCATGCGTTCTGGGTCATTCGGTATTGGGCCGGTACCGGTGCTCCGAAGATCATATGTGGGGCTTCGTTGCTACTCACTTCGATCGCTCCAGTGATCTTCCGATCCTCCGGTTTCCCCATCTTCGCGCAGCCCGCCCGGCAGTTTTACCATGCGATTCACCTTCCTCTCCGCCTTTCCCCCGTACCGCGGCGGTATCGCGCAGTTCAGTGCGGCGTTGGTGCGGGAGCTGAGGAAGGAACATGCCGTGGAGGCGTTCACCTTCACCCGGCAATACCCGGACCTGCTCTTCCCCGGCACCTCGCAGTTCGATCATGGCACTGTGGACGATATCCGGGCGAAGCGTGTGCTGGACAGCATCAACCCGTTGAGCTGGAAACGCACCGCAAGGCAGATGCTGGAAACCAAGCCGGAAGTGGCCGTGCTGCGCTACTGGATGCCCTTCTTCGCGCCAGCCATGGGCAAGGTGGCTGCGCATTTGCGAAGGCATGGCGTGAAGGTGATCACCATCGTGGACAATGCCCTGCCCCACGAGCCACACTTCCAGGATAAGCCGCTCACGCGCTGGTTCCTTCGGAAGAACGATGGCTTCATCGCCATGACGGAAGCCGTGAACCAGGACATCCGGGCCCTATGGCCGCAGGCGGAAGTGAAGCTGATGCCGCATCCATTGTACGACCATTTCGGCGCGCCGATGCCCCAGGCCGAAGCACGTAATAAGATCGGCCTGCCAAGCGAAGCACGTGTACTGCTCTTCTTTGGCCTTATCCGCGACTACAAAGGATTGGACCTGTTGATCGAGGCTTTTGGGCAGCTGGATGAACGCTACCACTTGGTTATCGCCGGTGAACCCTATGGTGACTTCGGGAGATACCATCAGCAGATCGAGGCCAGCCCAATGCGGGGCCACATCCACGTCCACACTCGCTTCATCGCGGATGTGGAAGTGCCCACCTTCTTCGGTGCGGCCGATGCGGTGGTGCTGCCCTACAAAAGCGCCACGCAAAGTGGCATCACGGCCATTGCCCATCACTTCGGCGCGCCCGTGATCGCCACGGATGTAGGTGGGCTGAAGGAAGCCTTGAACAACGGCCGCACCGGCATTCTTGTCCCGGAGGTTTCGTCAAGTGCAGTTGCGGCCGGGATCCAGCAATTCTTCGATGGTGATCCTTCGGTATTACGCGCCAACATTGCCGCTTTGCGGGAAGAATTGTCGTGGAAACACTTCGCGGATGGGCTGGTGGAATTCGCGAGGCAGCTTTGAAGGGAGCCGCAGGGAAATCCCAAGTCGTCGGAATTGATCTTCTCCGTGGCTCCGTGCCTTTGTTGTTTCAATTTTCCTCCATCCCCACTTGGCTCTCCTCCGCACCGAAGTACCGCGCTTCGCAGTGGATCATCCAGGTGCTCAGCGGACCTCGGCCTTCATAGTGGGGCAAGGTCCGCGGTGGATCGGTCAACCGGGTGAAGGTCACCTTGATCGCAGGGTCTTGGGCCGCTGCCCGGACTTGTGCCTCACGTTGCAGCATCACCCGATCGTAGTTCGCTGCCCGCCCGCCGAAAAGATCGACATAAGCCGCAAAACCGTTGTGCGTGAGGTTCAGGCTGAGGATCGCCAGCAGCATCCCGATGCCCAACATCCTCGGCGGAAGTTGCATCGCGGCCATTTTCCGCAATGGTTTTCGCTCCAGCCAAAGGGATAGGTTCAGGAACCAGAGCGGGACGAAGAAGATGCACGCCACATTGATGGTGCGGTGCTGCCCCAGCAGTCCGGTGCTCCAGTAGGCGGGGAAAGTGCAGGCCATCACCAGAAGGACCGGCAACGCTGCGGCGATCCATGGCGAGACCCGAAGCATTTCCGGGCAACGCTTTTTCAGCATGTGATGAACCGGTACGTAGAGCGCGCTCAATGCCAGCAGGGCAGGGGAGAGCACCCAGATGCCGATGAACCGCACGGCCTGCAATGCGCTCATGCCGAGCGAATGAAACAGCAAGTGCGTATCCGAGAACATGGCGCCCCGCACGGCATTCCCGGGGGCCAGGTACATCAATGCCGCACCGGCACAAACAGCAATGAACTGGACCAATGCCGAAAAAACACCATTGGAGTGCCTCCAAAGGAGCCACCCCGTCCGGCCCAGATGCAAGCCCACCATCAACAGCATGTGGATCTCGTCCATGCCCACGATGATCACTGCCAGCAACACGTTCAAGAGGAACACGATCGCAACGGCAATTCCTTTGAACTGTTCCCCGAACAACAGACCGAGATGCACGAGGAACAAGATGCTTCCCAATTGATACGTGATCGCGCCGGTGTACCAGTAGAAGCCTTCGCCGATGTCCGGCATCAGGTTCAGGTAGAGCACCAGGAATATCAGGGCCCCCAGCAGTTCCTGACCCGTGGTGAAGGCGTGCCGCGTGATGCGGCGCAGAAGGAACCAGCAACCGAGGAAGGTGAATGCCATCAGCGCGATCGGCACGGCGCGATATCCGGGAAGAAGATCGGCGGACCAGGAAAGCGGGCCCTGGGCCATGAGCAAATTGCTGGCATAGCGCCCGTTCCAATACATCCACTCCGAATGGCTCCAAGCCCACAGCGAAGCTCCCCGCGATTTGGCCGCATAGCAGAAATCATCCGCGACCGGGTGCGCATAACCCGCCAGCCAGAGGTACTTGAACAAAGATCCGATCAGCAGCAACGTAAATAGTCGGAAAAGTGTGCGCTGGTTCATCTGGACATGTATGTGATCAGGGCAACACGGCCATTGCATTCATCCGCGGCATCAAAAAGATCAGCGCTCCATCGCTCCAAGGGCATCGGACTTTGTTGCGCCTCAGCGTCTCTGCGTCCCAAAATTCACAACCCCAGCCGCTCACTAACCCGGTAGTTGTTCCGCTCGGCCGAGTTCCGTGCCACCAGTTCAGCCACAAAACCCGCAAGGAACAGCTGCGCTCCGATGATCATGCTGGTCAAGGCAATGTAGAACAACGGTTGGTCCGTTACCAGCGGTGCCCGCACGTTCTGGAATACGGTGTACAACTTGCTTCCCAATATCCAAAGCGTAGCCAAGAAACCGAGGAAGAACATCAATGTCCCCATCGCACCGAAGAAGTGCATCGGTTTCTTGCCGAAACGGAACACGAAGGTGATCGTCAGCAGGTCCAGGAAGCCATTGATGAAACGATCCAAGCCGAACTTGGTCACGCCGTACTTGCGCGGATGGTGCAACACTTCCTTTTCGCCGATCTTGTGGAAGCCTTCCTTCTTGGCGATGAACGGAATGTAACGGTGCATCTCTCCGTACACTTCGATGGCCTTCACCACCTTGCTATCGTATGCTTTCAGTCCGCAGTTGAAGTCGTGCAGCTTCAAGTCGCTGGCCCAGCGGGTGGTGGCATTGAAGAGCTTGGTGGGGATGGTCTTGCTCAACGGGTCGTGGCGCTTCTTCTTCCAGCCGCTCACCAGGTCGAAGCCGTCCTCGGTGATCATGCGGTACAGTTCGGGGATCTCCGCAGGATCGTCCTGCAGGTCCGCATCCATGGTGATCACCACCTTTCCCTGTGCGGCCATGAAGCCTTCGTTCAGTGCGGGGCTCTTGCCATAGTTGCGGCCCAGTCTGATACCCTTTACGCGACCGTCCGCAGCGTGCAGGCGTTGGATCTCCTCCCACGAGCCGTCGCGACTGCCATCATCGATCAACAGCACCTCGTAGCTCCTGCCCATGCCGCCGATGGTCCCGTGCAGCTTCGCCACCAGTTCCGGCAGCGATTCACGCTCGTTCAGCAGGGGGATGACGACGGAGATGTCCATGCGCGGCGAATGTACAGCCCAAGCATTGTCTGTATTACCGCAAAGGACACGAAGCACACAATGAAAGGGGGACGTCCACAGAGCGTGCTGGACGGCGATCAAGGGCGGGTATGGGCCATGCCTTCGGCAGGCTGACGCAGGCGTCCAGCGACAGGAAGGAATGTCCTGTGCGTTTCCTCAGACCGCCTTTGTGCCCTTCGTGTCCTTTGTGGTATTGCCATTTCAGAGGCACTTGAACAGATCAAAAGGCTCCTTGCACGCGTTGCATTTGTACAGCGCCTTGCAGGCCGTGGAGCCGAAGTGGCTCACCAATTCGGTATCCGTGCTACCGCATTGGGGGCAGGCCGTTTCAGGTACTCCGCCTTTCAATGCGCGGATGTCCGAAGTGTGCGGCGGAGGGGCGATGCCATAGTCCAGCAGCTTCTGCCTTCCGCTCTCGCTGATCCAGTCCGTGGACCAGGCCGGGGAGAGCACTTGCTTCACGGTGAAGTTGGCGATGCCGGCCTTGCGGAGCACCTGCTCCACGTCCTCCTGCATTGCGTCCATGGCAGGGCAGCCACTGTAGGTAGGGGTAATGACCACCTCCACCGCATCACCCTCCACCTTCACCTCGCGTAATACCCCCAGTTCCCGGATGCTGATCACGGGGATCTCCGGATCCTTCACCTGCTCCAGCAGGACCTGGATTTCCTCTGCGGTCCGCATCCTGATCAAGTTACCACTCCACGCCCGGATAGGTGCGTTGAAGGGTTTGCATCTCGGCGAGCATCGGCCCCAGGTGCTCGGTATGTACGCCCTTCTTGCCACCACTGGCCATCCAGCCATCTGCCGGTCGCTTCAGCGTGGCCTCCTTCAACACACGGTCCACCGTGGCGCTCCATTCAGCCTGGATATCCTTCAGGTGGGGAACGACCCCGGCCTTGGCCAGGACCTCCTCGGCCTCATCCGGCACGAAGAGTTCGCCGGTATAGCGCCAAAGATCGTCCAAGGCGTTCTGTGCCCGTTCGTGACTTTCATCCGTTCCATCACCGAAGCGGATCAACCATTCGCTGCTGTGGCGCAGGTGGTAGGCCACTTCCTTCACGGCCTTTTCCGCAATGCCCTTCAGGCGCTCGTCAGTGCTGGTGGTAAGGGCTTGCTGGAGCGCCAGGTGGAAGGCATCGAAGAGAAAGCTGCGCGCGATGGTGTACGCATAGTCGCCCTTGTGCAATTCCACCAGATGCACATTGAGATATTCGCGGTCCGTGCGGAGATACGCGAGGTCGTCCTCGCTACGGCCCTTGCCTTCCACCTCACCCGCGTATGTGAGGTAGTTGCGGGCTTGGCCGATGAGGTCCAGCGCGATGTTGGTCTGTGCGATGTCCTCTTCCAACTGTGGGCCGTGGCCGCACCATTCACTGAGGCGATGCCCTAGGACGAGGCTGTTGTCTCCCATGCGCACCGCGTAGCGGAACAAGGCTTCTTCGTTCTTCATGCTAAATGTACTTCACGCCTTCCGGCATGGGATAGAACGTGGGATGGCGATACACCTTGTCGTCGGCGGGATCGAAGAAAGCGCCTTGATCTTCCGGTCTGCTGGCGTGGATGTTCTCCGCCAACACGGCCCAGATACTATTGCCTTCGTTGCGGCGGGTGTATACGTCCCGGGCGTTCTCAATGGCCATTTGCGCATCGGCCGCGTGCAAACTGCCCACGTGCTTGTGGTCCAAGCCGCGCTTGCTCTGGATGAAGATCTCCCAAAGGGGCCAATCTTTTTCGTTGGTGGAGCTCATGATGACGGTTGTCAGTTGTTCGTTGTCAGTTGTTAGGCTAAACCCGTGCTTTCCGCAGGTAGGCGCGATGGGAATCGGAGTCCCGCAATTTGACGGGAATCGAGGGAGGTTGCGTCAGGTCGTTCCGCATTCTAGATTATTCATTCCTCTTCCATGGGCCTGTCTCGTTTTGGGAATGGGAGTGGAGTCGAGATGCACTGGGCTTTGGCAAGTGAGAACTGACTACTGAAAACGAACTAGGCCGCTTGTCGCTTCGCTTTCTTTTCCGCATAGGCCATCGCGGCTTCCCGCACCCAAGCCCCGTCGGCATGGGCCTTTTGCTTCGCCGCAAGCCGTTCCCTGTTGCAGGGGCCGTTGCCCTTTATCACATCGAAGAATTCCGTCCAGTCGATCTCACCCCAGTCGTAATGCTGGGTTTCCTCGTTCCACTTCAGCTTGTCATCCGGGATCTTCAAGCCCAGGAATTCCGCCTGTGAGACCGTGCGATCAATGAAGGTTTGGCGCAGCTCGTCGTTGCTCTGGCGCTTGATCTTCCACTTCATGCTCTGTGCGCTGTGCGTACTGTCCTTATCGCTGGGGCCGAACATCATCAGGCTGGGCCACCACCAGCGGTCCAGGGCATCCTGTGCCATGGCCTTCTGTTCGGGCGTGCCTCGGCTCAGCACCAGCATGATCTCATAGCCTTGCCGTTGGTGGAAACTCTCCTCCTTGCAGATGCGAACCATGGCCCGTGCGTACGGCCCGTAGCTCGTGCGGCAGAGCATCACCTGGTTCATGATCGCAGCTCCATCCACCAGCCAGCCAATGGCCCCCATGTCCGCCCAAGTGATGGTGGGATAGTTGAAGATGCTGCTGTACTTGGCCTTGCCGGTGAGCAGTTGGTCCACCAGTTCGTCGCGGCCGACGCCGAGCGTTTCCGCGGCGCTGTACAGATAAAGTCCGTGGCCCGCCTCGTCCTGCACCTTGGCCAGAAGCACTGTCTTGCGGCGCAGACTGGGGGCACGCGTGATCCAATTCCCTTCGGGCAGCATGCCCACGACCTCACTGTGCGCGTGCTGGCTGATCTGCCGGACCAAGGTCCTGCGGTACGCGTCGGGCATCCAGTCCTTCGGCTCGATCTTCTGCTCGGCGTCCACTTTCTGCTGGAATAATGTTTCCTCCTTGTTTGCTGACATCGTGATGGGCTCTTCCTGTTTGCAGGTGGCCAAGTTACGGAGCGTGCTTCAAGTATCCGGTTCCGCGATCGTTCGCGATCCGGCTCAACGGCTACTTTTGCCGCGGCGGCCCGATATCCTTCCGCAGGTAGTCCATAGACCTCAATATGTCCGTTATTCCACCGCGCATGGCCCGTTTTCATACCCTCACTGTTTCCAGTGTCCATCGGGAGACGGTGGACAGCATTGTGATCGGCTTCGTTATCCCACCGGAGCTGCGCACTGATTTCTCGTTCATCCATGGGCAATACCTCACGTTGAAGGTGCCGGTGCGCGGCGAGGTGTTGCGCCGTAGTTATAGCATTTGCAGCAGCCCGCTGGATCCCGAGGAGGTGAAGATCGCCGTGAAACAAGTTCCTGGAGGACGCGCCTCCACCGTACTGGTGGAATCGTTGCGCCCGGGCATGACCCTGGAGGTGATGACGCCCATGGGCAATTTTTACACCCTGCTCAAACCAGAGCATCGCAAACACTATGTCTGTTTCGCCGGAGGAAGCGGCATCACGCCCATCCTCAGTATCATTCGGACCGTGCTGCGCTCGGAGCCGCACAGCGAGCTTACCCTTTTCTACGGCAATAACGATCGGGACCGGATCATCTTCCGCAGCAACTTGGAGGAATTGCAGGCCAAGTACGGGGAACGGCTCCGGGTGTACCACATCCTAACGTTCGGCAAGGACGAGAACATGCTCTTCAATGGCCTGATCACCGTGCAGAAGGCCACGGAGCTCACACGCCGGTTCGTGAAGGACAACGCGGACGTGGAATACTTTATCTGCGGCCCCGAACCCATGATGGTGAACGTGAGCGAGGCATTGGAGAAGCTGGGAGTGGACAAGAAGCGGATCCACATCGAACTGTTCACCACACCGGTGATCAGCGAGCCCAAGAAAGCGGCGGAGCCGGAAATGCCGTCAAGCGATGCGCCTTTGGTCGGCAAGGCCAAGGTGAAGATCATCCTGGACGGGAACGAAACGGAGATCGAGGTGGGGGCCAAGGGCGACAGCATCCTGGATACCGCCGAAGAAGCGGGCTTGGACGTGCCCTACGCCTGCAAGGGTGCGGTGTGCTGCACCTGCAAGGCGCGCATCGTGGAGGGCAAGGTGGCCATGGACATGAACTATGCCCTTACCGATGAGGAAGTGGCCGATGGCTATGTGCTCACTTGCCAGAGCCACCCGCTCACCGCGCGCGTCGTGGTGGACTACGACCAGCACTGACAACGGAAAAGCGCCCGTCCGAAGGGAGGGCGCTTCACGTTGACCGAACGGCAGGGCCGGGTCGGCAAGATCAACTCATTGGGGAGCCATCTGAGCCTGCAGCATGGCGATCTTGGATTGGATGTCCGTGAGATAATCCATCCGCGGCATGAAGCCATGGGCCTCATCGTCCCAGCGGACGATGGCGCCCGGAAAATCCATGTAGAACGGGTCGGAATGTGCGAACTTGTCCGCAGCTTCCAGGTTCATGTTGCAGGCATATTCCGAATACCGGATCTCCTGATCGGGTACGCGGGTATTCATGAAGACCGATTTTGGACGGTAACCCTCCTTGCTGAGGATGACGGTGTACGTGTTGTCCAGGTCCAAGTTGAGGGTGAACTTGCTCTTGGCACGTTTGATCTCATGGAGCAACTCGTTGTCCTTGTATACTGCCACGTCCACTCGCTTGGCGTCCGTCCCCTCGGTGGTCACCCTGAACTTCACGGGGACGTACCAGCCCGTGGCCTGGTCCCGGGACTCAACGAATTTCTGTGCCTGTGAAAGGGTCGGTGCAGTAAGCAGTGCAAGCAGGATCGCAGTGTACTTCATGTTGGTATGGAATTGGCCCGGTTCGGGCATCTTTGGTTCTTAACGAATGCGGGGTCCGATGGTTACGCTCAGCTCGCCCGGCTGAATTCCAGCGCGACACGGGGGAAGCGGAGGTAGATCGTTGCTCCCGCGTTGGGGGCGCCTTCCGCCCAGCACGTGCCGCCATGCTTTTTCATGATGCGGTCCACCAATGCCAGTCCGATCCCCGTTCCCTCGAACTGGGCGGTGGGATGCAGGCGCTTGAATACACCGAACAGCTGGTTCTTCTTTTCGCTCTCAAAGCCAACGCCGTTGTCCTTCACCCAAAGGAGGTCATGGTCTTCCTCACGGGAATGACCCAGCTCGATAATGCCCTGCTCCCTGGTACGGGTGAACTTGATCGCATTGCTGAGCAGGTTGTTCAACACCACCTTTACCATGGAGGGGTCGGCAACTATGGTGGCATCCTCCGGAACGGAAAGGACAAAGCGCAAATTTTCCGGGTGGGGTCCCAGTTCACTGATGCATTCGCTCATGAGCTCTCCGATCCCGGTATCCATGAATTCGGCCGCCTTCGAGTCGGTGCGTGCAAAGCGGAGCAGGTCGTCCACCAGGTAGATCAGGCGGGAAACGCCCTTATGGATCCGTTGGCTCAGGTCGCGCTCCTCCTCATCCCTCCGCATGGCTGCCATGCTGCTGAGGTGGTCGCTCATCACCTTGATGTTCTTCAAGGGGGAACGCAGGTCATGGGCCACCGAGTAGGAGAACGCGCCCAGGTCGTCCAGGGCCTCCCGCAGCTGCTTGGTCCGCACGGCTACGCGCTTGTCCAGGTCGCTGTTGAGCTTCTTCAAGTACTGTTCCTCCTGCTTCCTGTCGGTGATGTCCTTGACCATGACCTGGTAGAGACTTCGGCCATCCCCGTCCTTGCCCACGAGCGTGGCCGTGATCAGGCAGTCCACGGTGTGGCCTCCGGGGATGCGAAGCGTCACGTCCACGTTCCGAAAGGTCGATCCGTGCCTGCGGCGACGCAACCTGCGGATCAGTGCAGGCACATCCGTTGCGTAGGTCGCGAGGTCGGTATCCGGGGCGGTGGAGAGGTCCGAGCGGAGCAGTTCCTTGGCCGCCGCGTTCAACTCCATGAATTTCCCCGCACCGTTCATGATCACGATGGGGTCGCCGGAGGCATCGAAAACCTGGCGGTAGCGCTCGAAGAGCCGGTCCCGTTGCGCACGGAGCACATGCACCTCATGGGCCTGCTCGATCCGCAGTTTAAGGTCCGTGGGGTCCCAGGGCTTGGTGATGTAGGCGTGTATGCCTCCGAGGTTGATCGCATCCACTACCGCTTGAATATCGGAGAAGCCCGTGAGCAGGAGGCGGACGGCCTTGGGCCAGCGGTTTTTCACGATGGACAGGAACTCGGCGCCGGTCATGCCGGGCATCCGCTGATCGCTGATCACCACATGCGCAGTGTTCTGCTCAAGCCACGCCAGGGCGTCCGTGGCGCTCAACGCAACATGGATATCGAAATCCCGCCGGAAGCTGGCGCGGAAGGCCATCAGGTTGCCTTCCTCATCGTCCACATAGAGGACCTTGATACGTTCCATGGTCAGTTCCATTGATCAAGCGCTTTTTGCATAGTCCGTGGATCGACGGACCGGCAGGGTTATCGTGAATACGGTTCCTTGGGCCACCACGCTTTCCACCGTGATCCGGCCGTGGTGCTTTTCCGCAATGCCTTGCGCGATCGAAAGACCGAGCCCGGTTCCCTCGCCCACTTCCTTGGTGGTGAAGAAGGGTTCGAACAGCCGGGCTTGGATGCTTTCATCCATGCCCATCCCATTGTCCTCGATGCGGACCACCACTTGGTCACCTTCCACCCGTGTGCTGATCCCGACCACCCCGCCTGATTCGCCGTGGCGCTGCTTCACCGCATGTGCCGCATTGTTCAGCAGGTTCATGAAGAGCTGGTTCAGCTTGCCCGGAAAACACTCCAACGGGGGGAGGTCCGCCAGGTCATAGTGGACCTTGACCTGGTCGCGGAACTGTGGCCCGAGGACCACCACGGTGCTGCGCAATCCTTCATTGATGTCAGCTTCCTTCAGGTCATCCTCATCCAATCGGCTGAAGGTGCGCAATCCCTGTACGATCTCCGACGTGCGCGCGGCACCGGTTTCCATGCAGGCCAGGATTTCATGGACCTCCTTCACGGTAAAGTCCACACCGATCCGCTCCTCCAGTGCATGGATGTCCCTCATGGCCGGGTTGTCCTTGGAGGCGGCCCGGTAGGCATCCAGCACTTCCTTCAGGTCCTGCAGGTCGCGTTTCAGGGGAGGGATATTGCTGCTGATGAAGTTCAGCGGATTGTTGATCTCGTGCGCAATGCCGGCCGTGAGCTGACCCAGTGACGCCATTTTCTCGGCACTTACCAGTTGGCTCTGCGTGCGCTTCAGGTGGTCGTTGCTTTCCTGCAGCGCATGGGTGCGCTCGGTCACCTTCTGCTCCAGTACCACGTTCTGGTCGCGGATAAAGCGCTCATTCTCCTTGGCCATCCGCAATGCTTCGGCCTGTGAGAGTTCCTTCTCGCGCCGCAGCACGTTGATCTTGTCGGCCAGACCGAAGGAGAGGAGAACCACCTCTACTGCGGAGCCGATCATCATCATGTGCTTTGTAATATCATTGTACGGGAGCAACCCCCAGTCCTTGGCGACAAAGATCATAATGCCGGTTACAAAAATGCCCCAAGCGCCAAGGAAGTAGCGTGCTTGGCGATGCCCCATCCACGTTATCTTAATAGAGATGTAGAGCATGTAGAATGCCATTACCGCAGAGGTCAGCTGGATGATCTGGTAACCCTCCACTGCATAGCCAATAAAGCAGGCTAATGCGCCAGCTATCGCAACACTGTAAATGATCGACTTGACACTGATGAATTTTGCGATGTAGTCCGGCACATGAATGAATCGTTGCATGAATTCCGCAGCGAATATCATGGTGATCACCGTGAATGTGGTTGATGAATGCTGAATGATCCAGTACTTATCGGGCCATAAGTAGAACGCGGAATATCCGGTAAATGAGAGCTGGGTGATACAGACTGTTAGCAAGTACAACACATAGTATAAATAGTTCCGTTCACGGATCGAGAAGTAGATGAACAGATTATATAGGAACATAACGAGCATAATGCCCATGTAGCCGCCCATGAACAGGTTCCGGTTCAGCTTCAGTGTTGAACTGCTTTCTTCGTTCTGGATGAACAAGGGGATCTGTAGCTGCTTGTCACTCTTGGCACGTATATAGAGATCGGCAAAACCGCCGTAGGGGATCGGCAGGCTATATGAAAATGTGGGGGAGTTATGCTTGTCAGTATCACGGGGCCTCATTTGGCCACCATGAACCACCCGAGTGATACTGCCGTTCATGTTCAAGTAAACGTCCAGTTCCTCGATCTCCGGGTGATCTATCAACAAGACCATTCTCTCTTCAGAAGAGGAGTTGATCACGACGGCTTTTATCCAATAGGCGGAACGGGTTATTCCCAGGTTTGGAACTTCGGAAGTGCAGTGTTCAAATTGGCCATTCGCCAGAACGTCCTGAATGGTCAGCTTGGCCGAGGTGTCCTGCAAGACCCACAGGTTCATACCCAGCGGGCCGGAGAGGTCCTCACCCCGATAGATGATCGCTGACGACGATTGCAACCCTGTTCCCGCGAACAGGGTTGATGCCCAAACCAATAAGGGGAGTAGTACCCAGCGTTTCACGACCCTTCATACGGGCCGTGACAAGGCAAGGTTTTCAACGGATTCAGGCAGACGCTACTTTCAATCTTTCGACTTCGATCTGCTGATAGGCGTAGAGGTCATGCACATTGCTGTTCAGGCGCATCCGGTACGTTATTTCCAAGGGTGTGGAGCCGGGGGTCTCAATGCGCACCTGTTCGGGGCGAAGGCGGAGGCTGTATATGAGCTGGCGTTGGGCCGCGTTAGCGTGCTCCAAGAGCATGGTGTCCGGATTCACCATGGCGATTGCGATGATCCGGGGGATCGGATAGTTCGGGAAAAAGCCATGGTCCCCGATAGTGTCCATGACCACAAAGCCGTTACGTGCGGGGTGCTTTTGGGTGTAATGGGCAACGAAGCAGACCATTTTGCGGGCACCCGCAGAAACGGCGAGGGCCGTGACCGCTTGGCTGAGCAGGACGGGAATACCCTTCCCATTGTACCGATGGGCATTCCATAGCCCGCACACCTCGCCGTTGCCATGGGGCTGTAATTCCGCCAGAGCCTCATCCACCTTGGGGTCCAACTTGCGAATGGCCTCGGCCATTGGAAGCGGGGAATCGGGATGGTCCAACTTCAGGCGGATCCCGCCCACCATGCCCAAGGTTTCATGCTGCGCCACAATTACATAACAGTCCGGGTCGTGCATCCAAACGTCGTTGTTCGTGGTGACGTTCGTGATGCCGAAGTCCTCAAGTACCTTTCGGTGCTCAAGGAGGAACTCAGTACACAATTCAGGCTCATCCGGTGCCCGAAAGGCTTTCAAGGTGATGCGTTCGGAGGATTCCATGGAAGTATGGGGCTATGGAGTGGCTATTGATGTGGGGAGCAACAGGTCTTGGATATTCAATCGGTAAGAACGTACGCTGGGCTGGCCGCCAAGTGAGAGGCGTAACATGAACATGGGCTTGCGGCCATTCAGCTGCCATAGTGATCGGAGGTCGAGGCGGATCCGATCCAGTTCTTGGTGCTCTTGCCTCCGGATGCCCTTCATGCCTTCTTTCACAACACGGGGCATCTGGATGGGAGCGGTGATCGGCTGCACGGATACGCCTTCGGCATTGGCCATCATCCAGAGGCGAGCTACAGTCCGCCCCACTTCCATGTGCGCGGTCTTATCATCCTTGGCATGGCTGATCATTAGTACGGAGGATGCCCCACTGATCAACATGTTGGGTCTCCACTCCAAGCTCTTGCCGCCACCCCATCGGTCCGTGAGGGCTATGCTTCGCGGGTCGGAAGCCATCTTCAACAGCGCTACCTCAGCAGGGTACAGCTCCATTGTCGCCATGTGCAGGCCATCCTTGGTCAACCGGGCCTCTTCGCCGGTCCAACGCAGTTCATGCTGGAAGAATTCCTGATGACCAACGGGGTTGATGGTCCGGATCCGTTCAGCTGCGCCGCAGATAGCTGCCAAGGTGGCCAGGTCCTCACGGCTCTCCATCAGATCGAGCGTGCATCCGGATGCGTCGTTGGCCGCCATGTTCTTCAGTCGCACTAAAAAACCGCCCGGTAAGGGTTCGGGCTGGGAGAGCATGCGGTTGGTGCATCGAATACCGATCATGGAGGCCAGGTCATCGGCCACATGGGGCTCCGTTCCCGGATCGGCCGCACTCCGGAACTCGAACATGGCCACGAGCAGGGGCATGTGGTCCAAGGGGAAGAGCGTGGACTTCACCTCCATGCCCAAGGCGTGTGCTTTCAATACAATGTTCTCCACACACGCACCCAATGCGATGTGTGCGCTCAGGTGATCAGGGTCCCAGAAGGAGCGCGAACGGCCTTCATCGTGGAAGAGGAACAACCGCTTTCCGTTCCATCGGAATTTCCATGGCTGCATGTTCCCGGCACTGGGTGCCATGCCGCCGGCTTCCACCAATTGTTCGATCACCTCCTCGTCGGGTTCGAGGGCTCCAGTAGAGGCCGGGCCAAGGGACCTGTCCAGTTCTTCCAGTTGGGAAGTGCTGAGTGCAAAGGCATCTGGAGCGGACGGCATGGGTTCCACAGGGTCCACGGGATCGGCAACCTGTTCCTCCAGATCAACGAACCAGCGGCCCGAAGCATGGAATTCGTCCAGCGCAATGCGTCGGACGGCATCACCCGCCACGGCACCGCCCAGCACCACGGATGTGGCCAATTGCGGCCAGGTGCTGATGGTCTGGCCCAGCTCGATCACGGAGGCCTTCATCCGGGGGCTCAGGGTTTCCACGCCGGTGATCGGGAGCATGTACGGCACCTTCTCCTCCGCGCTCATCGGCCGGCTTGCGGCATCCAGGTCCAGGTGGTCGATCCAGCCGTGCATCAGCGGTCGCTCGGGTTCCAGGTCGAAACGCTCCACGTCCAGGCAGCCGCGATCGCTCATGTCCATCACCACCGGGATCCGTAGCGCTTTCGCCTTCTGCCGGGCCATGATCTTGATGTCCACGCTGTCGCATTCCTCCACCAGGATGTCCAGCTTGCCGCCTTCGGTGAAAAAGGCGTCCATGTTCTCCTTGGTGAGCCCATCGGTGAAGCAGATTACCTTCAAGTAGGGATCTATTTCGGCGATCTCCCTTGCGGTCACGACCGCCTTGTTCATGCCCAGATGGCTGGTGCTTGTGCGGATCCGGTTCAGATTGCTCAGGTCGAGGGTGTCGAAGTCGGCCAGGCGGATCTCGCCAAAGCAGCGCTCCAACGCCATCGTGAGGCTTACGGACTGGCCCACGGAGAGTCCGATCACGCCCACCTTTTTGGTGGCCAATAGTGCCTGCTCTTCCCGGGTTATCTTGTTCCGGTTCCGGTCCGTGCGAACGATGGCGAACTCCTCCGCGTCCAGCAGGTGGACCAAGCGGTTGCACCAAGGGTAGAACACCCATGAACCATACTCGGACAACTCTCTGCTTGCCAGGTGATTGTCAATAGCTGCTTGAAGGGCCTCCTCGGCGAGCTTTGTGCCCGGGTTCAGCGACTTGATCAGTTCGCGAAGCTGCGCCTCGATGCGGTCGAACACCTGAATGCCCGGCTGGTCCTTCAGCAGGTTGTGAAGGGCGTTTTCGTCCACAGGGAGCCTGAATACCGTGGGCCGGTATTGCTGACTTTCCGGGGCGCCGGACGATATCAGTTCTTTCAGATTTGTGTCCATTCGAGCTTGGCGGATCACAAAATGCAGTAGGCGGGCCGAATGTAGGAGATTGGGACTTATGAACAATGAACAGAAGGCTGTGTATAAACCTTTTTTCCACCACGAGCGTATGCAGTGTGTCTTAACCTTTCCCTGAAATGCTTCATGCTCTCCCGAACAACGCTCGGCCAACCGTCCTCTATCTGGATGATGAGGCTGGTAACAGGCAGGCGTTCCAAGCCGCCTTTCGCACTGATTTCATCGTTCTTACCGCCGAGAAACTGTCCGTTGCATGGCGTTTGTTCGAACAGCACGAGGTGCATGTGGTGATCTGTGATCAGCGCATGCCGGGCATAGTGGGAAGTGAGGCGCTGCGCCAGATCAAGGAGCGTTTTCCCCAGGTCCGGCGGATGCTGATCACTGCCCACGCGGACCTGCAAGCCTTGGTGGATGCGCTCAATCAGGCGGGCGTGTGCCACTACATCCAAAAGCCTTGGGAAGAGGAGGAGGTGCGGGTTGCCGTGCGTGCGGCATGGGAGTCCTATAAAGCGGAAGGTGAACGGAAGGCGTTCACCGAAAAGCTGCTGGAATCCAACCGCCAGTTGGAGTTCGCGCTCCGGCAAAGGCTGTTGTCCTGAGCAGCGACGCGGTCCTCGAAGTCTCGTTTTTTTCCCGTCGGTTCTCCACACGTTATACACGATCTGTCGGCAGGCCCAACAGGCGATGAACAGGATCTCCACGATCCATCCACACCGTTAGGCACGTTCTGCACACTGGGCCAACAGGATCTCAACGATCTATTCACACCGGCATCGAGGATATCAACACATCTCGGATGGCCCGGCGGATGAGGCGCCCCGCAGGTGATCCCACAGCTTCTCCACAGCGATCCATTGTCGATCCCACAGGTTGCTGACAAGCTTTCCACACGCTGCCCACAAGTCCGGATCCCGGTTCGGTGGAGGAATGGGGAAGGCTTGGGGGGGGGACCTCCCGTTGGATCTCTTAACGATCCAAGGGGACCCGATCGCGGGGCCGGGCCCATATTTGGCTCATGCGACCTTTACTACTGTCCGTGGCGCTTTTTGCGGCTGCGTTCGCCCAGGCCCAATGCGATCGATGGCAACAGCACATCCAGTGCGATATTGCGGTGGACCTTGATGTCCGGACCCATCAATTCACCGGAACGGAAAAGCTGGTGTACACCAACAACAGCCCCGACACGCTCCGGGAATTGTACTTCCATCTGTACTTCAATGCCTTCAAGCCGGGTAGCGAGATGGATGTGAGGTCCCGCACCATCGTGGACCCCGATCCGCGTGTCGCCGACCGGATCCGGTTGCTGGCCCCGGATGAAGTGGGAGACCTCACTTGTTCCGTGATCAAGCAGGACGGTAAGGAACTCGATCTGGAGCCTTTGGGCACCGTGCTCCGGGTGCGACTGAACAAGCCCTTGCTTCCGGGCCGGTCCACTGCACTGTACATCGATTTCAATGGCCAAGTGCCATTGCAGATCCGCCGCAGCGGGCGCGACAGTCATGAGGGAGTGGCCTACAGCATGAGCCAGTGGTACCCCAAGGTGGCGGCCTATGATGAGCGCGGTTGGCACGCCGACCCCTACGTGGGGCGCGAGTTCTACGGGGAATGGGGCGACTATGACGTGCGCATCACCCTGGACAGCTCGTTCACCGTTGCGGCCACCGGGGTGCTGGCCAATGCGAACGAGATCGGCCATGGCTATGCCCCGCGTACCAAGCAGCAGAAGCGCAAGGACGACAAGCTCACCTGGCACTTCAGGGCGCCCAAGGTCCACGACTTCGCTTGGTCCGCAGACCCGGAATACAAGCACGTAACGGAGCAGGTCCCGGACGGGCCGTTGCTGCGCTTCATCTACAAGGACAAGCCGGAGCTGGCGGAGACCTGGGAGCAACTGCCGGGCTACATGGTGCGCGCCTTCCAGCACATGAACAGGAATTTTGGGAGGTACCCGTGGCCGGTGTTCACCTTTGCCCAAGGCGGCGACGGGGGGATGGAATACCCGATGTTCACGTTGATCACCGGGGAACGCCGCCTGGGAAGCCTGGTGGGCACCGGAGTGCATGAATTGGTACACAACTGGTACTACGGTGTGCTGGCCAGTGACGAGCTCAGTTACCCGTGGATGGACGAGGGGTTTTCGGAGTATGCCGGGAGCGAAGTGATGCGGGAGCTGTTTCCGGGATCCGGGAAGGGGCGTGTGCATGCAGAGGCCATCGAGGGCTACTTACGCCTGGCCCGATCGCCGGCCCACGAACCCATGTCCGTGGAGGCTGATCACTTCGCCACCAACAGAGCGTACAGCGATAACACGTACAGCAAGGGCGAGTTCTTCCTGGACCAGTTGGGTGCCGTGATCGGTGACAGCACCTTGCACCGGGGCCTGCGCCGCTACTTCAAGACCTGCGGCTTCAAGCACCCCGGACCGATCGACGTGCAGCGCATCATGGAAAAGGAGAGCGGTGTGCAGCTGGCCTGGTACTTCAACGAATGGATCAACACCACGCGCGAGCTGGACTATGCGGTGAAGGGCGTGATGCAGCGCGGGGACAGCACCACGGTGACCTTGGAGCGAAAAGGCATGATGCTGATGCCGGCGGACGTGGTGGTGCAAGGGGTGGAAGGAGAGGTGGAGCTGTTCCACATTCCGCTATCCCTGATGTTGGGTGCCAGAAGCGAGCAACCTGGCGGGCACGCCTGGACCGTACTTCCGCCGTGGCAGTGGACGAACCCCACGTATTCGTTCACCCTGCCCGTGCCCATCTCGCGGATCAAGCGCGTGGAGCTGGACCCCTTTGGTCGGCTCGGCGACATGGATCGCACCAACGATGGCATGTCCATCGCACCCGGTGTGCAGGGCGTGATGGAGCGCTGAAGAGGATCAGCACATCGGTTCAAGCAGCCACCTCCTCCTGCCGATGACCGTGCACCAGTTTTTGCTGCAGCTCCACGGGTACGGGCCGGTATTCCAGAAAACGCTCCGTATGTAGGCCCCGGCCCTGCGTGAGGCTGCGCAGGTGCGTGCTGTACCGGTCCAGCTCGGCCACCGGCACCTGTGCCTTGATCACTTGGATGCGACCCGTGCCCTCAATGCCCATGATGATGCTGCGCCTGGTCTGCAGGTCCGTCATCACATCGCCCATCAGTTCCTCCGGCACGCGGATCTCCACCTCCTGGATGGGTTCCATCAGCTGCGGGTTGGCCTGCGTGAAGGCATCCTTGAAGGCCATCAGCCCCGCGATGCGGAAGCTGATGTCGTTGCTGTCCACCGGATGCATCTTGCCGTCATGCACCATCACCCGGATGTCCCTGGCGGGTGATCCGGTGAGCGGCCCTTTCTCCATTTTCTCCATCACGCCCTTGAGGATGCTCGGCATGAAGCGGTTGTCGATCACACCGCCGGTAATGCAGTTGTAGAAGGCGAGCTTACCGCCGGTGGGCAGGTCCAGCACCTCCTTGCCACGGACGCTCAGCCCGGTGGGCTCGGCCATGCCCTCGTGCCACGGCTCGATCTTCAGGTGTACCTCGCCGAACTGGCCACTGCCGCCGGTCTGCTTCTTGTGCCTGTACATGGCGGCGGCGGGTCTCCGGATGGTTTCCCGATAGGGCACGCGCGGGCTTCCGAACTCCGCATCCACCTTGAACTGCTTCGAGAGCTTCCATTCCACCACGCCCAAATGCACCTCGCCCAAGGTGCCGATGACCTGTTCCCCGGTATCGCGCACGTAGCGCAAGGTCACCGAGGGGTCCTCCTGTTGGATCTCCAGCAGGGCGGCATGAAGCTTCTCCTCCTGCTTGGCATCCACGGCGCGGACCGTTCTGTACAGGCGCGGCTCAGGGAAGGCCAATCCGGGCAGGATCACTTCCGCTCCCCGTGCGTGTAGGGTATGGCCGGTGCCGGTACCCTTCAGCTTCAGCGCTCCTCCGATGTCGCCTGCCACCAAGCGCTCCACGGGCTTGCGCTCCTTCCCCTCCATGATGAACAGCTGATTGAACCGTTCCACGGTCCCTGTGTTCGCGTTGGTCAGTTCCATGCCCGATCGCAATTCCCCGCTCATCACCTTGAACAGAGTGATCCGCCCGGTGTGGAACTCGGTGGTCGTTTTGAAGGTGAGCAACACCGTGGGGCCATCCCCGGAGCAGGGCAGCTCACCCCCGTCCCGGGTGCTGGCCGCGGGCATCTCCGTGGCCCCGGGCGCCACATTGTCGATGAAGCCCATCAGGCGGCCGCTCCCCATGTTGCGCAATGCACTGAGGCAGAACACCGGGAAGCAGGTGCGCCGCATCATGCCCATGCGCAGCCCCTCGCGCATCTCGTCCTCGTCCAGTTCGCCCTTCTCAAAGTACTGCTCCATCAGGCGCTCGTCGTTCTCCGCGGCCTTCTCCACCAGCACCTTGTGCAGTGCATTGGCGGTTTCCTGCTCGCTCTCCGGTATGGGCTGTTTATCAGGCTTGCCGCCCTCATCCTTGAAGACGTACATCGTCATCTTCAGCAGGTCGATGATGCGGTGGAAACCTTCGCCCTGTTCCAGCGGGTACTGCATCACGGTGACCGCATCACCAAAGTGCTTCCGCGCTTCGGCCACGGTGGTGTCGAAATCGGATGCCGGATGGTCCAGCTGGTTCACTGCGAGGATCACGGGGCGCTCGGTGGGGGCAACCTGCTCCCACACCAGTTCCGTGCCCACCTCCACGCCGTTCCGTGCGTTCAGTACCAGCAGGCAGGTGTCCGCTACGCGAATGGCCGGCACGGTTTCACCGGAGAGCTCGTCCAGGCCCGGCGTGTCGATCACGTTGATCTTGTAGTTGCGCCATTCGGTGTGCATGCAGCTGCTCTGGGTGCTGTAGCCCCGCTCGCGCTCCAATTCCGTATGGTCGCTTACCAAATTACCCTCTTCGATGCGGCCGCGACGCGTGATGAGGCCCGCTTCGAAAAGCATGGTCTCGGCCAGCGTCGACTTGCCGCTTCCGTGGGAGCCCAGCAGCACGACGTTCTTGATGTGTTTCTCATCATAGCTCTTCATGGTGAAAGGAGTTTGCAGGTGGAAGAAAGGAACGTGAAGCAATCGGCAGGACGTACCCGGCACGACCGAAAGCAAGCCTGAAATTACTCAGCCTCCGAATATCTCCAAATTTCAGGAAGGATCAGGCCGGATCACGGCGAACCTGCTCCGGATATTGTCCCCGTCTACCGGGGCCTTGCGCGCATGCATAATATGGCTTCCTGCCAAGGGAACCGTTCGGTGCCGGCCATGGGCAGCCAAAAAAAACCCGGCGGTACCGGGGCATTCCATGCTTCGATGAGAAGGTCAATTCAGTGAGAGCACCGTCCGGTCACCGCGCAAGCGCTGGTAGCGGGAAACAACCTCCTCGTAGCTGGATGGGAGGTTCAGTTCCTTCAACGGATCGAAGGTGAGGTGTTCCCCACCGACATATTCCGAATACGTACGTTCCGACTTGATGTCGATGGTCTCGTTCAGTTCCATGATGCTGAAGGTTCCTTGCAGGGGGCGCGAATATAGCGCCGCCGGGACAATGGGTCAACGGAATTGCCAGGGATCGATGGGAACGGTTGCCCCGATCCGCATGTGCGATGGCTCAGAGGATGTCGAAATCCATGGCATCGAAACGCACCCGGGCCGGGTCCAATTGCCTGTTCTTCCCTGTAAGGTCCTTGAAGATCAGGTTGAGCGGGGAGGGCCGGAAGCGCATGGGGATGTTCACGTAGAGCGTGCCTCCCCAGTGCATGGCGGGGTCCAGCCCGATCCACACCTTGCGCCGCACGCTGCCTTTCTCCTGGGGTATGCCCGCCACGGAAAGTGGAAGTTCGCGCACACCCAGCACGTACCGTGCGCCGTACTGCCTGCGTCGGGAGAGGATCAAGGCATGGCCACGTTCCTCCTTGATGGAATAGCTGCACGCCGGATGGCGCAACCGCCAAGCGATGGAGGCCGGCCCCCATGCATGCGCGAACTGCGGCTCTTGCGCGCTCGTTCCCAAGGGTAAGGGGCCCATGCCGATCATGGCCCGTAGCGGGGAGACGAGCCCGAAGCCCAATTTCCTGATGAAGCCGTGCGTGCTGTTGGCGTTGGCCACGCCCACCACGAAGCCATAACCTTCATCCGCGGCGCGCTCATAGGTGGCCGTGGCCAGTTTGGTGAACAGCCCCTTCCCCTGGTGGGCCGGGTGGGTGGCCGTGTTCAGCGACAGCAGGCCCTTCTCCGTGCTTCCGTTCACCGTGGCCTCCAGCGGTATGGTCACGTAATGACCGGCCAGTTCCTCGCCGTGCCAAGCGTTGAAGCCCACCGCAGCACCGTCCGGATTCTCCTTGTATTGCCAGTGCAACACCTCCTTGGTGAAGTGCGCGGCACCCGGAAAGGCCACCTGTAGCAGACCCGTCATCTGCGCCAGCGTCCCGTCGTCCACCTCCACGGACCTCAGTTCATGTTCGTGCATGCCGCCAAGATAATCCCGCGACCATACCTACATTGGCCACACACCTCAGAAGACGCCGGATGAAACGAATCCTCTTCCCACTTGCGGCACTGGCCCTGCTTTCCAGCGCGTCGGCGCAGGTGAACACCAAAGGTGCCCTGCAGTTCGGTATCGGCCTGGACCTTGGCGTGCATGCCACGCACTTCGAGAACGAACTGACCTTTGCGGGCCTGACGAAAAAGGACTCGAACCGGGACGGGGCGGTCACCGTCACGGTACCCATCGAGGCGCAGCTTGGGCTTGCGGACCGCTTCAGCCTGGGGCTGTACATCGAGCCGGGCAGTTACCTGGATTCCGCAGGCACGCACCCGAACAAATTGTTCCTGGCGGGCCTTTCGCCCCGGTACTATGCCGTGAACAAGGACCGCTTCGCCCTCTATTTCCACGCCGACCTCGGGTTTGGGACGCTGAAGATCGGAGACGTTCAGAACGGGGCGAAGCGCTATGACGACCGATACGCCGGTGGCCACTTCCGCTTGGGGCTTGCCACGCAATGGTATTTCGGGGATGCGTTCGGCATCAACCTCGGCCTGAAGTACGCGGCCACGTCCTTCAAATGGAAGGACAGGGACCCGAGCGATCCCGTGCTGGGCACGGTGGGCTATTCCGCCAAGCTGAAAACCTCCGGCATCCAGTTCCAAGTGGGCCTCCAGGTGAAGATCTGAGCCCTGTACCCCGGCCTGCGATGCTCGGGCTAGCCGATGTATCCCGGACATGACGCATGTTTGCGGCGGAGGCATACATTTGCCGCCCGTTCCTCCAGAGCGGATCCATTTCAGCCTCCTTAGCTCAGCGGTAGAGCAGCTCATTCGTACTGAGCAGGTCGTCAGTTCAATTCTGACAGGAGGCTCACCTACAGTACCAAGCCCTTCAGCGAAAGTTGAAGGGCTTGCTTTTTGGGGCTTCGTAAACGATCCGTAAACATTTGGCCAGTTGAGGCACCCCGAACAGGGCGGGAAAGGGTAAGCATCTCGACGCAAATTGTTTTCTTTTCCGGTGGCACTTTCGGCACTTGCGACACTCAACAAAAAAGCCCCGGCGCATTGCCGAGGCTGTTCAAGGTTCCGGGTTTGGAAATTCCGAGCCTTGGAATAACCGAATTTCTTAGGACTTACAGTAGTTCAGTGAACGCTCCACGCAAACGAACCGGCCAGCAGGCGGGGGACCATCGTATTTCATCCGCACGCTCCAGTTGCTCCCAAAGCCGTTCAACTCTCTTTGCCCGCTTCGTGGGCTTGCCGAGGTAGGTGCCGGGCTTACGTTTTCCTTTGCCTCGTTCCAAGTGCCGCTCAGCGTTCCAGTATACTTCATCCCAGCGGCCCAGCTTGCCACATAGTTGGGAGGGATAGTAGAGCCGGTAGCTGAAGCCCCACCGGCTTCGGAACGTTCGGGCATGATAGGCGCGGTATAGGATCCGGCAAGCTCTGCCAGTGCTGGGGCATCGGAAGTAGAGCACGGTCCCTTTGCCGAGGTTGCTCGGCTTGCTCACCATGTCGATCCGTTGCCGCACATCTTCAGGCTTGCCGGTTCGGGGGTCGGTCCAAGTGTAGCTCAGTACCATGTAGACCTCGGCACCGATCCGCTTTGTGAAGATCCCAACGGTGTCGCCATTGGTCCAACTCCATGATCCCCTCACCTCGGCTTCCTTGGTGAAGTATCCCGCTCGCATTAGCCGCGACAATTCCAAGCGCGGGGAAGAGTACACCGTTGCGGTGCCAGCATAAGGACGGCCCATTGCTTAGAAGCCCCAGCCGTTCGTTTCCTTGCCTTCAACGTTGCTCATCTTGGGAAGTACGAAAGGCAGCAGCTTGCACAGGGTCGCGATCCGGTCCTTTGGGTCCAGTGCCTTCAGCGTTTCAGGTAGCTCGGCAAGTTCCCGCCTCACCAATTCCTGAAGCCCTTCGCGGGTGCCCTTGTTCCAAGGCTCGGCTTCCTTGGCTTTCGTGCGGCCCTTC
>JAIOIH010000046.1 GCA_019912395.1 Flavobacteriales bacterium
GATTTTCTGGGTTGGAACAGTAACGCGGTCAACAACTTTCCGCTGGAGATCCGCCACGATGGCGCTTTTCCGATACAGTTCTGGACCAGCGGTTCTTTCCGGGGGCTGATCAATGAGAGGGTTATGTACCCCAGCTTGAACACCTTCCCGAACATTCCGGCGGACGGCTTCACCCTGATCACGCCGGACATGGGTTTTCTGAACCAGCCCCCGAGAGGTCCTTTCAGCCGCCTGCATTTGGCCGAAGGGGGCGAAGATGGTAATGCCGAGCAATTTGGCTACCGCCCCTGGCAGCGCAATGGTGTCACCTTCACCGGCAATACGGACCAAGGCTACATTGGGCAGAAGTTCCGGGAAGGGGGAGAAGGCGAAACCGACATGGTGATCCAGTGGAGCGATAACCCGGGAGTCGACAAGGCGGACCGCCTGCGGTTCATTTTCACCTCCGCGTACGACTATGGGGCGACCACCGGGATGAACTCCGAGGAAGGCCTGGAGGGCATGCGTCTATGGCCCACTTGGGAGAACAGAATCAACGTGGGCATTGGTGATTTCTACTTGTACGGCGGGGATCCCACCGAGCGGTTGCATGTGCGGGATGGACGGGTGCGGATACAGGAATTACCGGATAACCCGGCGGCGGACAACCTGACCCGGTTCATGGTGGTGGATGATACCCCCGGCGCGGAATACGGTGTAGTGAAGTGGCGGACGTTGCCTGTAATTCCACCGCCAGCCCCATCGTGCGAGTGGACCCTGCTGAATAATGGTGTTTCAGGACCTGCCATTCCTCACCATGTCTATTCGGCGGTAGGTGTCAGCGATGCTTGCCCGGATGCCTCCGATGCCGTGGGCATCGGCGTCAACCTTTCATCAACTGCACCAACGGCGAAGTTGACTGTGGCCACAACAACCTTTGCTACTGGTGCCAGCATCTCTGCAACCACGGCAGCCGGCAATACGGTCGGATTGGCCGTGGCTGCCACGGGTGGTGGGGCAAGCGTAAGAGGCGTTCAGGCAATCACCAACGGGACGAGCACGAACGGTGTGGCTCACGCCGGAGATTTCATTTCCTTCGATGCCTCAAACTATGCCATAGGCGCTTACGGGGCGGCCTATGCTGGGAACTTTAACGCTGGGTTTAGAGGCGTAAGCTTTTCAAACGGGATGTCAAACTTTGGTGTCCTAGGTGAGTCCCGAAGCAATGGTCTTATCAATGTTGGGGTCTATGCTTCCCAAGGCACAGGCAGCTTCGCCTCCCCGGTCGCAGGAAATTATGGCCTGTTCGCCACCACACATAACCCGTCCACCGGTTGGGCGGGTTGGTTCCAGGGTGATGTGATGATCAATGGCAATGGATTCCTCACAGGAATGATCCCTATCCTTTCTGACGCCAGCTTGAAAACAAATGTCCAGGCCATTACTGATGCTTCGCAACTCTTGGTGCAGCTGCAGCCGAAAACGTATGATTTTCTGGTAGCTGAACATCCTGAAATCGCGTTGTCCCTGGAACCGCAGATCGGCTTTATCGCTCAGGAGGTGGAACAAGTGCTGCCCCAACTGGTGAAGCAAGTCACGATTCCTGCGACCTTGGATTCAACGGGTGCAGAATTGACCGCATCCGAGGATATCAAGGCGTTGAACTACATCGGCATCATCCCCCTTTTGGTCGCGGGTTATCAGGAACAGCAAGCCACCATCGCCCAAATGCAAGCCCAGCTCGACCAATGCTGCGCCGCGAACCCCGGCATGGCACCGGGCGGCGATGGCTCCCTGAAGAGCGCCCCCGCCAAGGAGGACGTGCAGGAGCAGCGCTTGGTGATCCATCCCAATCCATTCACGGACCACACCACCTTGAGCTACTACGTGCCCCAGGCGGGC
>JAIOIH010000047.1 GCA_019912395.1 Flavobacteriales bacterium
CCAGCCGTGCGTTATCGGATGGCCGCATGAACAATCAACAAAACAGCCGAGTTTTGAGTCTCCCCAGACCCCTCAAAAAACACCATCAACAATCACATACATTTGATCAGAACCTGTCCTGATCGGGTCGACCACCTCAGAATGCCGGAGTTATCCCTCGTTACAGGGGTGGAACTACATCGCCATATGAGCTTCCCGAGCGGTCACATGACTGCGGCATTCGCCCTGTGCATAGGCAGGGCCGTGGTGATCGAAAAGACCTTGGCCTGCCGCATTATTGGCGGTGGTGGCAGCGATACTTGCCTGTTCCCGGGTGTATCCATCACAGCATTTCACCGAGGACATTTTTGGCGGGAACATTGATCGGTAGTTTGGCCGGTATCGGCATATACCGGGCGCTGTACCGAGGAAAATGGGCGCACTGGAACGGCTTGGACCGGTCGCCCTTCCGTCGTCAGAACCAGTAGCGCACTCCGATGGCCGCACCAATGTCGAATGATGTGGATGGAAGGAGATCCAAGGCGGGTGCCACTTCCAGGAAGACATCCACCGGTGAATTATCCGGTAGATAGTCCAGGCCGACGGGGAATCGTACACCAAGACGCGCGCGGCTCCCTTCGTATCCATACCAACGACCATGGTCCCAATAGCGGTCTCCGGTCCACGAGCGCAAGCGGACGCCGGGGCCGTAGTATAGGGGCAAACGGCCTTTGTTCAGCTTGATCAATTCCATATTGTGGAATAGGTAATCCGCATGAATGCTGAAGTAGGATGCCCCGCGCAGCGACCAGGCCAAGCCGCCATCGATCGCCCGGTCGGCGGAGAGCCAGCCTTTTACCGAGACCCCGGTTGGTTCACCCACCATGATGCCGGCCCCAAATCCACTGGACTGGGCTTTCAGTACGGTAGGGAACAAGAGAGCAAAGCCGATGAGCGCGTACTTCATCAGGACGATCGTATGGTTCGGAGGGAGAACGATGGATAAAGGTGAACTGTTCGACCAGCCCCATAAGAACTATTGCCCCTTGTACGTGATCCGATAGATCAGGTCGGCGGAGTCGTCGCTCAACAGGAGCGAGCCATCGGGTAGTTCCAGCACATCCACTGGGCGTCCCCACGCCGAGTTGCCCTGCAGCCATCCTTCCGCAAAGATCTCCGTGCGGGCAGTGCCATCCTCTTGAGGCCATGCCACCGAAAGCCGGTAACCGATGGGTTTGGTCCGGTTCCAACTGCCATGCTCCGCGATGAATATGGCCCCGCGGTACTTTTCAGGGAACATGTTACCCTTGTAGAACTTCATGCCCAATGCGGCCACGTGGGGACCTAGACGCGCTTTGGGCGCGGTGTAGTCCCCACAATCCATATCCTTCCCGAATTTGGGGTCAAGGATATCCCCTTGGTGGCAGAAAGGATAGCCAAAGTGCTCACCAACGAATGACAGGCGGTTGAGCTCGTCGTCCGGTTGGTCGTCACCCATCATATCCCGGCCATTGTCCGTGAACCAGAGGGAACTGTCGCGTGGGTTCCAATCAAAGCCGACACTGTTGCGCACACCGTGCGCGATGATCTCCATGTTGGTCCCATCCGCATTCATTCGCGTGATGGTAGCGAAGATGCTGTCCTCGCTGAGGCAGATGTTGCAGGGTGCACCCACCGGCACGTACAGTTTCCCATCGGGTCCGAAGGCAATGTACTTCCAGCCGTGGTGCTTCTCCGAGGGGTACTTATCGTAGATCGTGACCGGCGCAGGAGGATCGGTGAGGTGCTCAGTAATGTTCGGCAGCTTGACGATCCGGTCCACCGAACTGATGTAGAGGTCGCCCTGATGCCATGCCAAGCCAACAGGCATGTTCAACTTGGAGGCGATGGTGAACATGGTGTCCGCTTTTCCATCGCCGTCAAGATCGCGAAGGGCGTAGACCTTCCCCACTCCGCGAGAGCCCACATAAACGGTACCGTCGGGGCCTAGGCTCATGCCGCGCGCATTGGTCACGTTTTCCGCATAAATGGAAATGTGGAATCCGGGGGGGAGGATAATGTCCTTTAGCTTGGGGTCGCCGGCAAAAAGGCTCGGTTGGCATACACCACCCACAAAGAGGAGCGAGGCAAGTGGCCACAGGCCCACTGCGCGATGAAACAAGCTCATGGCTCAATGGGGGTGGGGACGATGAGCACAGGGTATCGATTGGCCCGCAGGACATCATCGGAGGTACTCCCCAGGAATGCCTTCGCCAGCCCGCGCCTTCCATGCGCTCCCATTACGATCATGTCCGCCTTGATGCGTTCCGCCTCGCTCAGGATCGTCTCCACGGTGGGACCCATCACCATGAGGGGTTGTGCGGGAATGTTGCTCGCGGCCAATTCCGCTACCATGCGGTGCAGTTGGGCCCGTTCCTCCCTCAGGGTGTCCGCCCTGATGTCCCGTATGTACTGCGGGCCCGCCTCATACCCTACGAAGTCGGGGTCGGGTGCGGCCACATGCAGGAGCCAGAGCTTGGCGCTGAGGGCTTGGGCGAGTTCCACGGCTTGGTCCAGCACCCGGCCGGTCTCCACTTTCAGATCGAGGGGTACGAGTATGTTCTTCATGCTCAACACGGGAAATAGGATGGTAAAGTACGGCTTGGCAAGGCACACAAAAAATGGCGGTCGTTAAACCGCCATTTTGATACCAACAGATGATCGGAGGGACAACGGTCACACGGTTGCCTTTTCCGGTGTGAGCACCAGGCGGTCGTAGTGTTGCTTGCGCAGTTTGCCACTGCTTTGGAAGAACCAGTCCTTCAAGCCGTAGTGGTATCCCCTGCGCAGGCCGCTATGGTGGGTGCCGAGCAATTTCTTCTTCCCGCTCAATTTCTGCAGGGAACGCGTAAGAAAGGCCTCCACCTCCTCCGGTGATAGTTTCGGCTCATTTGCCGAAGCCCATTTCTTGGCGGCATCCAGCAGTTCCTCCTTGGGCAACAGCCGACCGCTGGTGTTGATGGTATTGATCACCACGTTGTCCCACTCGTTCAATGGACGCTCCTTGCGCTCACGCTTCTTGGGCCTTCCGGGTTTACCCGGTGCTGCCACAGTGGATGCATCCTTGCGTGGACGCCCGGGCCCGCGCTTGGGAGCTTGGGCAACGGCCTTTGCGGAGGCTGCGGACTTGGTCGCGGCCATCTCCTTGTTCTGTTTGAGGTCCGCGATCGCAGTTCGGACCAAGTCCATCTGGTACCCGAGACGGCGACGTTCGTTCCGGTAATGGGCCAATAATTGATCGATGTCCTTTTCGGTCAAGCGTTTTTTCGCCATGGCTGTTTATTGAGTTAGTTGTGTTCTTTGGAGCGCTGCAAAGGTACGATTCAAGAACGTTCAGGTTAAGGAACTGTTCGCAGCGTTCACAATAATTGAGGTGAATTATTATTATTCCACATCGATCAATGCATCGCTCTTGTCCGCACGCAATGTGCCGATGCGGCTGGCAACGCCTCCTGATCGGGAACATAGGGCCATGATCTCCGGAACGGCCTCCTCCCCGCAGGCGATCAGCAAGCCACCGCTGGTCTGTGGGTCGCAGAGTATCAGGAGGCGTTCCATGTTGTCGGCACCGGATACCTTTTCGGCCAGGCTTTTCCAGTTCCGCAAGGCACCGTCCGCATGGCATCCTTCCCTCAGGTAGTCCCGGCATTCCGGTATCACCGGAACATCCGCGTACCGCAGGCGTGCGTTCAGTCCGCTGCCCCTGCACATTTCGGCCAGGTGCCCCAGCAGCCCGAAGCCGGTGACGTCGGTGAGCGCATGCACGCCTTCCATTTTCCCAAGTTCGGTCCCGATCGCATTCGGGGCCGTCATCAGGTCCGTACCGATATGCTGGTGCTCGGCTCGCAGCCTTCCCCGTTTTTGGGCGGTGCTGAGCACGCCGATCCCCAGTGGCTTGGTCAATAGAAGCACATCGCCGGCCCGTGCCGTATCGTTCCGCTTGATGTGGGCCGTTTCCACCTCGCCCGTCACTGCCAGGCCGAAAAAGGGTTCCGGGGCATCGATGCTGTGTCCGCCCGCCAAGGGGATCCCCGCAGCGTGGCACGCTTGCCTTCCTCCTTCCACTACCCGCGCCGCCAGCTCGGGCCCCAGCTTTCCCAGGGGCCAGCCCAGGATGGCCACCGCCAACAAGGGCTTTCCCCCCATGGCGTAGACATCGCTCAGGGCATTGATGGCCGCGATGCGACCAAAGTCATGGGGATCATCCACGATGGGGGCGAAGAAATCGGTGGTGCTGATGATCGCACGCCCGTTGCCAAGGTCGTACACGGCCGCATCATCGCGACTTTCGTTACCCACCAGCAGTTTGGGGTCGGGTAATTGGCCCAAGGCACTGGCGAGGATCTTTTCCAGGTCGGCCGGGGCGATCTTGCAGCCACAGCCCGCACCGTGGCTGTATTGGGTCAGGCGTACTTCAGGTGCTTCTTGTTCGTTCATGTTCCATTAATATCTCGGCGATCTCGGGCAAGGACAAGCCATTGGCGGGTACGAACCGCGTTCGGTGCGGATCGCGGGTGGCCAGCCCTCGCGCATAGGTTTTGTCGTAATAGGTAAGGGTGATCATTGCCACGCGGTGCAGGTCATCGGAAGCCAACGCTTCCAAGGCACTTTTGGCGTGCTGGGGTCCGAGCCGCTTCTGGATCCGCATGATGGCGGCGGCCAGCTCCTCTTTGGGAAAGCTCCCGTAGTCCTTCACCAAGCGTGCGGCGCGTTGTTCCACGGGCATGTCCACGAAACTTACCGGGCTTGAACGCATTTGTGCATGGAACTGGTCCGGGATCTTCACCCAACCCACCAATTGGCTCTCATCCTCCACCCACACCGGGCGGCCGGGTTCGAATTGCCGCAAGGCGTCCCAGATCAAGTTCTCGAATTGTTCAGTGGTGGGTTGCCCCGATTCCCCGATGCCGCCGAACGCTGAACCCTTGTGATGGGCAAGGCCCTCCAGGTCCAAGGTCTGTGCGCCCCGTTCGCGAAGCAAACCAAGCAGTTCCGTCTTGCCGGTGCCGGTATATCCACCGGCAATTTCCAATTTCCACGTTCGGCTGAAGGAGGCCAGCACATGTTGACGGAAGGCCTTGTAGCCCTTCTTGAGTACAAGCACCTCCATGGAAGCGGTTTTTTCAAGGAGCCATCCCACGCTGGCACTGCGCTCTCCGCCCCGCCAACAATGCACTCCCACCTTCCCCCGTGGTGCAAGTGCCTTGGCTTGTTCCACGATAGCTGCCAATTTCGGACCCACCAGGCGCAAGCCTTCCAGCATGGCGGCCTCTCGTCCCTTTTGCCTGTACAAG
Source organism: Flavobacteriales bacterium (assembly GCA_019912395.1). Classification (GTDB taxonomy): domain Bacteria; phylum Bacteroidota; class Bacteroidia; order Flavobacteriales_F; family PHOS-HE28; genus PHOS-HE28. The sequence continues at coordinate 5,313 of JAIOIH010000047.1, forward strand.
GTGCCCACCACTGCGCGTTCCTCATTGCTGAAGATCGGAATGTTCGCCGCGCCGGGAATATGGCCTCGGGCATGCTCACCGGGTGATCGCACGTCGATCAACGGGATCCGGGCTGCCAGGAAAGGTTCGATCGGGACGACTGTAGGCACGGGCCGAAATTACGGCAGCATCCCTGTGTACTGTGCTTGGTGCCGACGGTAGCCGGAGGGGGTGACGGCAAGGTCGCCTGGTCATTGTCATTCGGATTACATTGATCGATGTTTGTCAACGGATTGATAAACAGGGTGTTGTGATACTGATATTGATGTGAAATAGGATGGAGTGGATGCGATGTTGTCGTACCTGCTAATACTGGAAACCCCGTCCCGTGGCTACCGCGGATTCTTGTAGTTGTCCTCGATCTCGTTGCGCTTCGTCCCGCCATCCGCAATGCCGGGTGCCAACTGGTCCAGCCAACGGCTGTTGTTGATCTCTCCAGGCATGTCCGAGGTGAGCAGGGTCCAGCAGGTGGTGGAGCGTTCAGGTTGATAGAACACAAAGCGACGATCGGAGTACAGGCCTGCGCGATAGTAGTGCCAGATCATATACGGGACCGCAGTTGTTTCATTGGCCCGGTCCACCACGGTGTTCGGCGCTCCGTAGCGGAGATAGACATAGCCTTGGTCGCTCTGATAGCCGCGCATGTTGCGGCAACCGAAGCGCTTGTTGGCGTAGTTCACGGCTTGCAGATAGCGTTCCCAGGCAAGTTGAGGATCGTCGGGGGCCCGGTTGTACCAGAAGGTGTACATCAATTGGCGCATCAGCTCAGGCTTCTTGTCCTTCCAGCGGTCGTCGATCATCTTTCGCTCCAGTTCGTCGGCAATGGGCCTCATGGAACTCAGGTACTCGGCCAGGGTGTCCGGGTCGGTATATGCATCGGTGAAGTTGGGTCCCAGTTCACCATCCACCAGGATCGTCGGGTCGTACGTGATCGGGTTGTTGCGTTGGAAAAATTGGGCCCGTCGTTGTACCAGGGAGTCATGGCGATCGCGGATCTCCACGGCCAGGAGGTAGTTCCCACTGGGAAGTTTACCGATGCCGAATTCCATTCCAAGGGTAACTACAGTGTCGGCCTTGAGCCGCTGCACATGCCTGAAGTTCGCCGCCACAGTGCCGCTTTCGTACCCTTCTATCTGCGTCACCGCGATGAACGGGCCATCCTTTCCGAAATGATCGATCGTGCCGTACACCTCCGCGTAGAACCGAAGCTTGTCCGTCCCTGCGGGATAGTAGGTGCCCGGGAACGGCGCAATTCCATTCCCGTCGGAACTGGGCGTGGTGAACATGATATCGGACAGGGTCACCTCTTTCTCCCGGGCGGAAACCACCAGTGGCATGTGCACATAGGTGCGTGCGGTGTCCGCGAGGTTCGCATCGTGCAACTCCAGCTTAAGGGCGTATTCACCAGGTTGAAGAATGAATCGTTCCTGATGGATGAAATCAGTCTGCAGGGTGTCCGCGCGTTCGGGTGATCGAACCAACGTCTTGCGATAGTCGACGATCTTTCCGGATTGTTCCACAACCGTCAAGACCTCCGCCTGTGCCTGTTCAAAGCCGCGTTCGTCCACCGTCCAGAGAGCGGTGCTCCCGAGGATCGCGATGTTCACGTCCACGAGTTCACCGGTGCCGGGCTCATGGAAGCGCTTGGTTTCCACCACTGCGTTGAGACGCGATTGGCCGGTTAGCGCGGATGGTAACAGGATGGCAGCCAGTAGTACTGAACCCCAATTCGTCATGCCTCAAAGTTAACCCGTGCGGCATGAGCCTGGGTGCCGATGCCTTGGAGGACACTACCGTTCACCCAAAAATGGCCATCCCCGAGCACCGTGGGTCACCGCCTACCTTCGCGCCCCTTCCAACAGGACCATGCGCGCCCGGCTCTACATCGACGATACGAGACAACGGATCCGTTCCGGACATCCCTGGGTTTATGACAATCAGGTGTTGCGCTCCGAAGGACGTCCGCAATCGGGCGGCATCGTGCAGGTCTTCGATGTGAAAAAGGGACCGTTGGGGCAGGGCTTCTTCAATCCGAAGTCGAAGATCCTGGCGCGGATGCTCACCAAGGACCTGGACGAGCCCATCGATGCAGGCTTCTTTCGGCGCAAGGTCCAAGCTGCGTGGGACCACCGCGTGCGGATGGGCCAGCCGGAAAGTTGCCGCGTGGTCTTCGGTGAAGCGGACGGCTTGCCGGCCTTGGTGGTGGACAAGTTCAAGGATGTGCTCGTGCTGCAGACCCTGGCATTGGGCATGGACCGGTACAAGGCGGATATCGTGGCGGCCCTGCATGAGGTGCTGGCACCACGAGGGATCTATGAGCGGAACGATGTGCCGGTCCGCGAAAAGGAAGGTTTGGAACAGGTCACGGGCTACATCGGTGCGGAATTCGATACCGACCTGATCATCGAGGAGAACGGTCTCCGGTTCGCGGTGGACGTGGCGGCGGGGCAGAAGACGGGCCACTTCCTTGACCAACGGTTGAACCATGCCGCTCTTGAACACGTGGCCCAAGGAGCACGCGTGCTGGATTGCTTCACCCATACCGGCGGATTCGCGTTGCATGCGGCGAAGTATGGAGCTGCCGAGGTGACGGGGTTGGACATCAGCGAGGTTGCCGTGGGCTTGGCCAACCGCAACGCCGCATTGAACGGGTTGGAGGACCGTTGCACGTTCAAGGCGGCGAACGTGTTTGATTTCCTTTCCGGACCGCGGAACATCGGTGGCCACTGGGATGTGATCGTATTGGACCCCCCGGCCTTCGCGAAAAGCCGATCAGCGTTGGACAGCGCGGTGCGGGGATACAAGGAGATCAATTTACGGGCGATCAAGAGCTTGCCTCCGGATGGCTTTCTAGTTACCTGCTCGTGCTCCCAGCACATGGTTCCGGAGCTGTTCCGAAAGACCATCGCGGACGCTGCGCACGATGCCCATCGCGAACTGCGCGAGGTGTACAGTGGAGGCCAGCCCCCGGACCACCCCGTCCATTGGTCGATCCCTGAAACGCATTACCTGAAGTGCCTTGTATTGCAAGTGCTCTGAACCGGAGCAGCTTTTCCGCGTGATCAAGGGATAGCGGTCAGATCCGGAAGCGGAGGAAACCGACACATAAGGAGATCGTGGGGTCGTGGGAAGCGAAGAAGGTGATCACGTCGCGCGATGCGACCCCGAACTCAAAAGTTCCTTTGGCCACATTGAAGGTGATCCCCGCCGGAAGCCTGGTGCTGAAACCTCCCCCGGTCATCAGGCCGAGGCTGAACTGAAGCCATTGGGTCGGCCTGATGTCCCCCCCGAAGCCGACGAAGGCCTTGTCGAAGTTTCCCGGTTGATCGTTCAACGGTACGACCACGTCCACGCCGATCTCGGCCACTTCCCCCAGGAGCACTCCGGTGCCCAGGCGAAGGTTCGCGGGAAGTGGCACCTTGCGGCTGCGTTCCCCCGACCAATCAAGTACGCTGTTCTTGGAGGTGAAATCGTTGATCCCATCGATCATGTTGTAGCTGTCCAGCCCGCTGCTGGCCAAGTCCGCCAAGTAGCCATCGTTCGCGGAAAAGGCATTCCCCTTCCAATTGATGGAACCCAGGTTCGTAACAGCAACGCCGAACTTCCATTTCCCGGCGATCAGGGCGCTCAGCCCCAGGTCCATTCCGCTGCCGTTGCCCACGGCCTGCGGTAGGCCCCCACTGCTCTTGCGCACCGTATTGGTGGCTCCCGCCACGCTACCGTAATCCACATCAAAGAGGGGTGAAAGGGCGGAAAAGGCCCCAAGCGTGCCCTCGCCATCGGCGGAGATGTCGATGATGCCATAACCGGAGAGATACTTCAGCCCGATGCCGGCATACAGTTCCACATCCTCGCCGTGGAAGATCCGGCGTCCGTACGAGACGTTGTATTCGCGATACCAATTGAAGGAGATCCGTGTGCCTTTCAACAGTGTGGACAAGGTGAGGAGGTTCCCGTCACGTATTCCTTGCACGATCTGATCAATGGTGGCTTGGGAGAAGTTCCCGGTATTGGGGATGGTGTCGCCATTGGCCAATACCACCCGGTCGAAATAGGAAGAGGTGGAGCCGAGGAACAGCAGGTCCGTGGCGAGCGGCCCCAGGGTGGAGGACCAATGCGCCCTGTCCCGGACCTGGAACCCGATCCCGCCGAACGCATCCGTGCGGAACGCGGCACCGAAGCTCATGATATCCGCATTCAGCGTAAATCCCTTGCCGGCCATGGTCCTCGCGGCATCCAATTTCTGCTCTTGCGTGAAGCTCCCGGCTTTGCCGAGCACGCTTGCACGGAGGTCGTCGCGCGTGAGCGCCTCGGAATTGGCCGATACGGAGCACTCGGCGAAGCCGAAGAACACCTTCTTCTTCGGCCAACGACCGGCCCAGCCCAAATTGGCGGGATTTATACCAATGGCTTGATAATCCGTAACGAAAGTTGTGGCTGCTGCCCTGCCCGTGGTGGAAAACACACTAAGGTCGGTCTGTGCCTGCAGATCGGAAGCCCCGATCACTGCAACTGCCAAAAGAAGATGTGGCCCACGCATTGCCCCAAATGTAGAGGAACATCACGCTGGGATCATGCTGCTATTTATTCACAGTCTTCTTTTTACTACCTCTTGAAATGGAGAGCGACAATTTGATCCGCTTCTCTTTCGGCCAGGTTTTCTCTTCGCCGAGGATGAACCCCCAAGGCTTCAAAGACGGGATCTCATCGAAGACCAACTTGAGCATGCCGGTGATCGGGATCGCGAGGATCAGGCCCATCAAACCCCATAGTGACCCCCAAGCGATCAGTGCCAGGATGCTGGCCAAGGGGTTGATCTGCACGCTGGACCCCACCACCTTGGGGGTGATGAAATTATTGTCGATGAACTGGGTGACGGCGATCACGCCCACCACGCCGACAGCGTACATGGCGGAATCCTTGGTCAACAGGGCAACCAGGGCGGGCATGATCGCTCCGAGCCAGGGACCCACATAGGGCACCACGTTCAAGATCGCGGCGGTGACCGCCAGAAGAATGGCATACTTCAAGCCCAGCGCCAGGAACCCGATCGAATTCAACACGGCTAGGAATAGCATCACGGTCAATACTCCTTTGAGCCATTGGCGGGAAAGCTCCGAGATGTTCTTCACCACACGGAGCACGGCCCCATCCGACCGTGTGCGCAGGCGGGAGAAGAATTCGCGGAAGCGACCCTTCAGGAGCAGAAGAAAAAAGGTAACGATGGGAATGATGATCGCGGTGGCAAGCGCTGAGCCCGTTGCGGAAAAGAGGCTCATGGCCAAGGCCCCACCACTCTGGGCCAACGCGGACAGTTCCTTGTTCAGCCATGCTGTTTGCTGACTTTGGGTCACATCGAAACGGCTTTCCAAGTACGCTTGGCCACTATTGATCCGGTCCAGCAAGGCTTGTTGCAGGGCAGGGAGGTCTTTCCCGAAATGCGCATACTGCCAACCCAGAAAGGTCAGCACGCCGAAGATGACCACCAGCAGCAGTGAGCAGCTCACCGCGGCGGCCAGCCACAACGGGAATCTCCACCGCTCCAGTCTGCGGCAGAAGGGAAGGAGGAGAAAGCTGAAGATCCCCGCGACGAACAGGAGAATGAACAGGGTGCGGCCAAAGGATAGGATGGCCACCGTGCCAATAACGGCCAGGAGCACCAGAACATACCGGTACAGTGGGTCGGCTAAATGGCTCGCTGAAGGGTGCTCCTCAGGGGTGGGGTGCGGTGACGTTCCCGCCATTTCATCGTTGGGTCCGTTCCGCCTTGCGTTCGCGCATATGCTCCTTCAATCGTTCAAAACTAACACCGAGCTCATGACCGATCCGTGGCAAGGAAACAGCCTCCAGCTTTTGGACGAGCGAAGGGGCCAGCATTCCGAGCGCTAACAGGCCGAGACGCTTGGACCAGCCACCTTTTCCCGGACCCATGACCAAACCCAGACCGCTGGCCACACCGCCCGTACTCGCCAAGGCTCCCATCACTCCTCCGGGAATGATGCTCTTGGCGATCGAACCCACTGCGTCCTTCGCCATCGCGCGCTGGAAGTGGCTTTCCCCGAACGCGGAAACGTGCTCTTCCAAACGGGCGAGATGCGCTCGGCGAACAGCGTCCAAGCGCATTTTTTCAGCCCGTACGGCATCAAGATCGGGGAAGCGGTCAATCTTTTTCATCATAAAAGGAGTTCAGCACGTTCAGCATGAACCCATTGCGGATGGAGTCGCGAGCGGCGTGCTGTACGATCACATAGGTGAGAAGATAAAGTACACATACGGCTAAAAAACCGAGTGGCATGCTGTCCATCAGGGTACCCAACCACAGCGCCAGCGCCAAGCTGCCGAACCCCAGGAACATGAGGAAGGCCCCGGCCGAGAGCAGTACGCCAAAAAGCCCCCCCGCAGCTTTGCCGACCTTCTGATAGGTCTGCAACAGCCGGTATTCCTTCTCCGCCTCCACATAGGCCTTGCCTTCAGCAATGGCAGAATGGAAGAAGTCACCCATATTGGTGTAGTCCGCGGGATCGGCCAACCGCTCGGTAGTATCCTCCTTTCCCTTGGTGGTAGGGCTCATGGTAAATTGGAATTGGTGAAAAGTTGAAATAGCCGCCGCCAAGGGAACTTGGCGGCGGTTATTGGCAGGGGTGGGATCAGTTGTTCGTGACCTGGTCCACTGCGCGCTTGCCGGTGGAAGCGACCCCCTTGGCGGTGCTCTTCACGTCGCTTGCGATGCGGTCCTTAAGGTCAGCGCCTTCAGCTGACATGAAGCTCAGGAAATCCTTCACGTCCTCCCGGGTCATGTTCGCCCGCTCAACGATCTTGTTGCGGGCCTCCTTCCACTTGTCGTAGCCCTTGTCCAACAAGTCGGAGATGTCATCCTTGGCCTTTTTCCCCTTCTTCTTGAGGATCGCCCGGGTCTCCTTTCCGGAGCGGGGTGCCAGTAAAATACCGATGGCGGCACCGGCGGTCAGGCCGATCAGTACGCCGAGTAACGTTCTTTGAGTGCTCATGTGTGCTGTTGTTTTTGGTGTGGCTTTCAGCATGGAAGAACTATGCCACACCCGATATGGCACCATACTCTGCCATGGCGGGGGATAATCATCCGCATGGACCCCACGATCGTGGAGCGGATGCCCCATACCGCCCCATCAATAAATGGACGATTGCCGCGATCTGAACAGGTTCATTCAACCCCGGGCACCGCAACATGCGGGGTCAGTTCGCTTTTTGGACCGCCGGCGTAGCAGTGAAGCAACGTTCCTTCAAGGAATAACTGTGCCCCTTGGAGATGATGTGTATCCGCATGCCTTCAATGCTGAAGACCGCGCCTTCCTCCACATCCGCCAGATCGGTGTAGCTAATATCGTGGCCGTCGAAGATCATGACCTGGCCGCTGCCGATGGTCTCCAGATGGATCCCCTCGGTGATCACCACGCCGGTATCCTCGCCGAGGCCAATACCAATGGATGTGGGGTTGCCGGAGATCGCTTGGGTGAGACGACTGAAACGTCCGCGCTTCACGAAATGGCTGTCGATCACCACGTCATTGATCAAGCCGGCCCCCACGGTCATTTTCACGCCACCCTTGATCAAGCCCGTAGCGCTCTGGCCCTGATAGATCATCGTGCTGCTCATGCACATGGCACCGGCGCTGGTCCCGGCGATCACGAAGCCTTCCTCATCGTAGTACCGCCGCTTCATGGACTTCATGAAGTTGGTGCCGCCGAAGATGGTGGTGAGGCGAAGTTGGTTGCCGCCGCTGATCATCACTCCGTCCGCCGCGGAAAGCCGTTTCTCCATCTCCGGTGTCACGTCCTTCCGTTCGCGGATATCGAGAACGTCCAGGTCGGTCACCCCCAATTTCCCGAATGCTTCCACGTAGTTCTCCGCGACTTCTTCCGGGATGGAGCTCGCGGTGGTCACCAAGGCGATCCTTGCGGAAGGGCCGCCCATCTCATCCACCACGCGGCGAAGGATACTGGCTTCGATAAAGGACCCCGAGTCCCCTCCGTTCCTTGCCGTACCGTTTCCCTTGTCCTCGGCTCCACCGATGGCGATCAATTTTCCTTTGGGCGTTGTGTCCATGGTTTTAGTTTTAGCCCCCGCCCCAACGCTGTCCGTATCCGGCGCAGTGCGGATCGTACAACGAGGGCAAAAGTAGCTGTCCGGGCCCCCTTGTCCCGGCCCGGACCAAATTTGTTCAACAGCGCGATCTTCATACATTGACCGCCTTATCCTCCCCCAACCATGCGGATCTTGGAACTGAAGGCCATGCGCGGCCCAAATTATTGGTCCGTGAAACGACATCGCCTCATCGTGATGCGCTTGGACATCGAGGAACTCGAGGAGCGCCCTACGGACAAGATCCCCGGTTTCCTGGACCGCCTCAGGGAGTTGCTCCCCACCCTGTACTCGCACCGCTGCAGTGAGGAGCACGAGGGTGGCTTCTTTGAACGGGTGGAGCGGGGTACTTGGATGGGCCATGTGATCGAGCATGTGGCGTTGGAGATCCAAACACTGGCGGGGATGGATACCGGCTTTGGCCGCACCCGCACCACGGGCGAGCATGGCATTTACAACGTGGTGTTCAGCTATATCGAGGAGGCGGTAGGCCTGTACGCCGCCAAGGCTTCGGTGCGCATCGCCGAGGCGTTGATAACGGGTACTCCCCACGACCTGGAGGAGGACATCCAACGCATGCGCGAGCTGCGCGAGGAGACCCGCTTGGGCCCCAGCACCGGTTCCATCGTGGAAGAGGCCACCAAGCGTGGGATCCCCTACTTGCGCTTGAACGGCCAGAGCCTCGTGCAGCTCGGTCACGGCATCCATCAGAAACGGATCCGCGCCACCATCACCAGCAATACCAGCAACATCGGCGTGGAGATCGCCTGTGACAAGGAAGAGACCAAGCAACTGTTGGAGAGCTATGAGATCCCGGTACCGAAGGGACGAGTGGTCCGCACCGAGGAAGGCTTGGTAGCGGCACTGGAGAGCGTAGGCTTCCCCTGCGTCATCAAGCCCATTGGAGGCAACCACGGACGCGGGGCCACCATCGGCATCAAGACCTTCGAGGAGGCCAAGGTCGCGCTCGCAGTGGCCAAGGAGATCAGTAGAAGCGTGGTGGTGGAGAAGGAGATCAGCGGTTTGGACCACCGCCTCCTGGTGATCGACCACAAGTTCGTTGCCGCCGCCAAACGCACGCCCGCCGCAGTGGTAGGCGATGGCAAGCACACCATCGAACAGTTGGTGGAGGAACTGAACAAGGATCCGCGCCGAGGCTTCGGCCACGAAAACGTCCTGACCCAAGTGGACATCGATGCGCACACCTTGGAATTGCTGGGCCGGAACGGCATGGACGCCTCCAGCATACCGCCGGACGGGGAGACCGTATTCCTGAAAGCCACGGCGAACCTCAGCACAGGCGGTACCGCAACCGATGTCTCGGAACTGGTACACTCGTACAACATCTTCATGGCCGAGCGGATCTCGCGCATCATCGACCTGGACATCTGCGGCATCGATATCATGACCGAGGACATCACCCGCCCCTTGAGCGAGTGCGGGGCCGTGTTGGAAGTGAATGCCGCACCGGGTTTCCGGATGCACTTGGACCCCACGACGGGCCTGGGCCGGAACGTGGCGGAACCGGTGGTGGACATGCTGTTCCCGCCGGGTGCGCCCAGCCGGATCCCGATCATTGCCGTGACCGGGACCAACGGCAAGACCACCACCACCCGTTTGATCGCGCACATCATGCGCAGCAACGGGCAAAGAGTGGGCATGACGTGCAGCGACGGCGTCTACATCATGAACCGCCTGCTGATGCAAGGGGATTGCACCGGCCCGGTGAGCGCGCAGTTCGTGCTGAAGGACCCGTTGGTGGACATGGCGGTACTGGAGACTGCGCGCGGTGGCATGCTTCGCAGCGGCCTCGGCTTCGAAAGCTGTGACGTGGGCATCTGTACCAACGTGGCGGCGGACCACCTCGGCCTGAAGGACATCAATACCCTGGAAGACCTGGCCAACGTGAAGAGCACCGTACCCCGCAGTGTGCGCAGCGATGGCTATGCGATCCTCAATGCCGACGACGACCTGGTGATGGCGATGCGCAAGCAATGCGATTGCAAGATCGCCTTGTTCAGCCTGGATGAGACCAACCGCCTGATCCGCCAGCACTGCAAGCTCGGTGGCCTCGCGGCGATCTATGAGAACGGCTTCATCACCATCAGCAAGGGCGAGTGGAAGCTGCGGATCGAAAAGGCGGTGAACGTTCCATTGACCTTCGGAGGCAAGGCCGTGTTCAACATCCAGAACATTCTGCCCGCCGTGCTCGCCGCGTACGTGCGTGGGGTGAAGATGGAAGAGCTGCGGGAAGCACTGAGCACCTTCGTTCCTTCCCCCGCCCAAACACCGGGCCGCCTCAATTTGTTCCAGTTCAAGGATTTCCAAGTGGTGGTGGACTATGCCCACAACCCGCACGGTTTCGAGGCCCTGGGCCGCTTCCTCAGCAAAGTGCCGGACAGCCCGAAAGTGGGCGTCATCGCAGGCGTGGGGGACCGCCGCGACGAGGACACTATCACCTTGGGCAGGCTCAGCGCGCAGATGTTCGACGAGATCATCATCCGGCAGGACCGCAACCTGCGCGGCAAGAGCGACGACGAGATCATCGCGCTGATGATGAAGGGCATTCACGAAGTGGACCCGATGAAGAAAGTCACCGTCATCAAGAAGGAGGAAGAAGCGATCCGCCATGCCATCCGCACGGCCACCTCCGGCAGCTTCCTGACCCTGTGCAGTGACGTGGTGCCGGACGCACTTGCGCTGGTGATGAAGTTGAAGGAGGAAGAGGACCGCGTGCCCTTCAACAAGGAGGATATCCCGAACCTGAATAGGGAGTTGGTGGGATAGGGGTAGTCGAATTGTATAAGTTCGAATCGGATGGAAATGGACTTGCCCCCGATCATCCAGTAGGCGATCCCTCCCGCTATTCACCGAGCACGATCGTTGCCGGGACATTCCGTCCGCGTACATGCCCATCCGTACCCTTGTGGACCTCCAGTTGTTCTTGAGCGACAGCCAAGGAGTTCCTGAATGGAACAAACCGGTTCCACGTACATTTAGGCCATGGCTTTCTTCAGGAAAGAGATCCACAACTATGCCCTCTACGGGTTCTTGTTCGGCTGTCTTTTCCCGATAGCAGCAACACTGATCCAATGCTCCGCAACCGGGCAACCGTTCACTTGGGACGGGATCCGTGCCACGCAGCGGACATCGGTCCTGTTGTGGATCATCGACACGGCACCGTTGTTCCTGGGGCTTTTCGCGGCGGTGGGCGGCCACTACCTGGACAAGGTGAAGGAGCGAAACGAGCGGTTGCGCTCGGACATCCATGAGATCGAAAAGCTCAGGGACGCCTCCGAGGCCGCAAACCGCGCCAAGAGCGATTTTCTGGCCAATATGAGCCATGAGATCCGCACGCCGATGAACGGGATCATCGGATTGACCTACCTGGCCTCGCGCACGGACCTCTCGCCCCAGCAACAAGATTACATCAGCAAGATAGACCGCTCTGCACAGTCGTTGTTGCGCATCCTGAACGACCTGCTGGACTTCTCGAAGATCGAGGCCGGAAAGCTGGAGATCGAGACCGTGGTGTATTCCACCCAGGTCATGGTGGAAAGCATCGTTGACATCGTGAACGGCCGCTTGTCCAAAAAGCGCGACGTGGAATTCATCATCGAGCGGTCACACGAGCTTCCGGCCGAACTGGTGGGAGATGAGCTGCGCATCAAACAAGTGTTGACCAACCTGTTGGACAATGCCGTGAAGTTCACCGAGAAGGGAGAGGTCATCCTCTCGATCGATTCGGAGATGCGTGACGAGGACCGGTGTGCGCTCACGTTCAGCGTGAAGGACCAAGGCATCGGACTAACGAAGGCCCAATTGCACGACCTCTTCGAGCCCTTTGTCCAAGCGGACATCTCGCATACACGCACTTACGGGGGCACGGGTCTCGGCCTGGCGATCTGTGACAGGCTGGTGCGCAAGATGGGCGGGATACTTCAAGTGGAGAGCGAACCCGGCGCGGGCAGCACCTTCCAGTTTACCATTGAGCAAGGACTTCGGATTGCCCACGACCCGAAGGCACTTCGTTTGCCGTTCAAGGAGCGTGTCCGGGCATTGCTGGTAGATGATTCCCCCATGGCGCGCACGGTTCAAGGCGGCATGTTGCGCGACATGGGCTTCGACGTGATCGCGGTGGATTCCGGGGACCTTGCCCTCAAGGCCGTTCGGTCCAGCATGACCGAGGGCCGGCCCTTCAGCCTGATCATCATGGATTGGAGAATGCCGGGCTTGAACGGCCTGGAGGCGGCGCGCATCCTGAAGGAGGAATTCCTGAGCGACACCCCCATGGTGCTCATGGTCACGGCGTTCGGCATGGAAGAAGTGCGCTCGGCGGCGGTGGAGGGCCGTATTGAGGGTTATTTGACCAAACCGCTCGATCCCTCCTTGCTGTTCGATACGTTGAACGCCATCTTCAAGTTCGATCTGGAAGGCGTGCGCAGTGCCACTCGTGAGCGCATGGACATGGACCGCGTAAGGGCCATGTTGGGTGGAAAGGAACTTCTGCTCGCGGAGGACAACGAGATCAACCGTCAAGTGGCCACCGAACTGTTGCAGGACGCGGGTATCCGCTTGGACCATGCCGTCAATGGTGAGGAAGCCGTGCGCATGTTCGCCGCGAAGCGCTACGATGGGGTGCTCATGGACATCCAGATGCCGTTGCTCGACGGCTTGAGCGCCGCGCGCCAGATCAGGGAACTGCCCGGAGGTAAGGATGTTCCAGTGATGGCCATGACGGCGCATGCCATGAAGGGCGAACGGGAAAAGAGCCTTGAGGCAGGTATGAACGACCATATCATCAAGCCCATCGACCCGGTGAAGCTGTACCAGTGTCTGTTGCATTGGTTGTGCGGCACGTCAGAGATCGATATCCGCTCTGCCATGACGAACGGAACGGATGATCAACCTGTACCGGCGGATATGCAGATCCCCGGTCTGGATGTACAGGCGGGGCTTGGAAGGGTGCTCAACAACAGGGAGACCTATCAAGGCCTGCTCCATCTCTTCCTCAAGGAATGGGGTACCGTGCCGGATGAACTGCAGGCGATAGTGCAGGCCGGGGATTACGAGGTGCTTCGGCGTAAGGTGCATACACTGGCGGGTTCAGCCGGGAACCTCGGAGCGGACGAGCTGCTCGGGTCCGCCCGGAACGTGGAACAGCTCGTGGCCAATGGTCCGCCGGCTGATGCGGCGGAATTGGTCCGGTCCATGGCACCGATGGAGATCCACCTGAGAACGCTGCTCAAGGAATTGGACCAATACCTCGCAGCGGTGAAGCCGGAACCAAGTGCCCCAGCGGTTCAACCGACGGGGAATGCGACGTTCCGGGCCGCGGTCACGGATGTAATGCTATTACTTTCGGACCATGACTCAAGCTCGGTGCCCCTGCTTGGGAACCTTGCCGGTTCCACGAACGATGAGGAAACGAAAAGGATCTTGGAACGCGCCCACCAACAAGCAATGGATTGGGAATTCGCACAGGCCATCAACACGATGAAGGAGCTGCAGGTATGACCCGGGCCGGCAATATCATGAGCAAGGAAAAGCAGACGCTTTTGCTTGTTGATGATTCGTCCGAGAGCCTCACCTTGATGGTGGCCCTGTTGGGTAGGGACTACCGGGTAAAGGTGGCCAAATCCGGGGCCCAAGCCCTGGAACTCCTGGGGAGCGAGCAACTACCCGACCTGATCCTGCTGGACGTGGTAATGCCCGGAATGGACGGCCATGAAGTGTGCAGGGCGTTGAAGGCAAAGGACAGGACCAAGGGGATACCGATCGTTTTCCTGACCTCCCTGAATGATGCAGGCAGCGAGGCCAAGGGCTTTGAGGCGGGCGCGTCGGACTACATCGCGAAGCCGTTCGATCAGGTGATCTTCCTGGCCCGGGTCCACACCCAGTTGGATCTTGTGAGGGAACGCAAAAAGACCGAGCATCTCCTGACCAATTTCCTGCCGCGCAGGGTGGTGCATCAATTGGTCTCCACGGGTACTGCACGACCGGAGCAGATCGATGAGCTGAGCTTCATTTTTTGCGATCTGGTGGACTTCACGACCTTCACCGAGCAATTGTCCAAGGAGACCCTATTGGACGAATTGTCGGATCTGTTCAGCGCTTTTGACAGTATCATGGAGGAGCGCGGCGGCCAGCGCTTCAAGACGATCGGTGACGCGTACATGGGCCTTGTGGGCTTGAACCGGCCCTTTTCCGATCATGCGGACCGTGCGGTTCATGCAGCCTTGGACATGATCGACCACCTGAAATGGCGGGATACGGGCAACGGGCCCGCTTGGAAAGTGCGGATCGGGGTGCATTCCGGTTCCGTGATCGCAGGGATCGTGGGAGCACATCACTATCAGTACGACATTTTCGGCGAGGACGTGAATTACGCCGCTCGCGTGGAAGGTGCCTCCGAACCGATGCGGGTTTCCATTACCACCGCCACCCATGGGCGATTGAGGTCGCCGGGCCTCAGGGTCGAACCTCGTGGATTGATCGGCATGAAGGGTATAGGGGAGCGCGAACTGTTCTTCGTGGAGCGCGGCAAATAGTCGGCAGGGATCCACCGGAGCTGAAGGGGGGCGGCGATCGCGATCGATCCCACGCGGGAGCCGCATGGTGGAAGATCACGTAGGCCGCAAAAGACAAGGTCCCACCGAAGCGGGACCTGCCAAAGGAGTGATGCTCCTCCTATTTTGCTTCCGTGGCGGCAGACTTCTTGGCCTTGGACTTTTCGGCCTTGGCCATGCTATTGCTTGCTTCCTTGGCTACGGACATGCGCTTTTCCTTGATCCGGGCACTCTTCCCGCGACGCTCGCGGATGTAGAAGATGCGTGCACGGTTCACGTCACCGCGCTTGTTCACATCCACTTTGTCCAGGAAGGGCGATGCGACCGGGAAGATCCTTTCCACGCCGATCGAGCCGCTCATTTTGCGCACGGTGAAGGTTGCAGTGCTGCCTGTGCCCTTGCGCTGGATCACTACACCTTGGTATTGCTGGATCCGTTCCTTGTTGCCCTCGCTGATCCGGTAGTGTACGGTGATGGTATCACCGGCCTTGAAGTCCTCCTGTTGCTTAACAGGGGCCCATTCCTTCTCGAGTTGCTTGATCTTGTCCATGGCGCTCAGCGGTTTGCGGCGTACATCCCCGCCGTTTGGGGGCGCAATATTAAGAAAACTTCCCCTTGGATGGACGATTCACTCCGGATCATTTTCTCCGAGCAGCCCCGGACGTCGGTCCCGGGTACGCTCCACGCTTTGCCTGTGGCGCCACTCCTGGATCCGCGCAGCATGGCCGCTCAGCAGCACTTCGGGTACTTTCCAATCCCCATAGGTCTCCGGTCGGGTATAGGCCGGTGGGGCTACCAGGCCGTCCTGAAAACTATCGGAGAGGGCACTGGTCTCATCGCCCAGCACCCCCGGCAACAGCCTGATGAGGGCATCGCTGAGCACTGCGGCAGGCAGCTCACCTCCGCTCAGGACATAGTTGCCAATGCTGATCTCACGCGTGACCAGGTGCTCACGTACGCGTTCATCCACCCCCTTGTAGTGGCCGCACAGGATGATGATGTTCGTTAAGGTGCTCATTCGGTTCACCAATGGTTGATCCAACAGGTAGCCATCCGGGCTCATGTAGATCACTTCGTCGTAGGTCCGCTCGCTTTTCAGTGAAGTGATGGCCCGGTGGATGGGGGGGAGGGACATCACCATGCCCGCACCACCGCCGAAGGGGTAATCATCAATGCGCTTGTGCTTGTCCTGGGAGAACTGCCTGAGGTCGTGGACATGCACCTCGGCCAGTCCCTTTTGCCGGGCACGCCGCAGGATGCTGTCATTGAAGTAGCTGTCCAACAGGTTGGGAAGGGCGGTGATAATATCGATGCGCATGGGCTGCGAAAGTACCGATGGACGCGGGTTTCCTTTGCAAAGAGGTCCGCGTTCATACCTTCGGCATCGATCTTGCCGTATTCCGCCGAACCAAAACCGACCATCCATGAAGAGGTTTCTTCTCATTTCACTGACCGCTCTCTTGGCTTTCAGCACCACCAGCACCAAGGCACAGGAAAAGCAGTACGACGACCTGTTGGTGAAGTACGTGGACGAGAAGTACGAGGACTGCCTGGTAAGGGCTGAGCGCTATACCCAGAACGACAACACCAAGAAGGATCCGTTGCCCTATCTGTACATGAGCATGTGCCTTTACGAGATGAGCAAGATCCCGAAGTACCAGGAAATGGATGAGTACAAGAAGGCGGACCGGGACGCGCTAAAGTGGGCGGAGAAATACCGCAAGAAGGACAAGAACCTGGAATTCTTCAACAATTACGAGGACTACTGGAGCGAGCTGAACACCATGGCCCAGGAAACGGGGATGAACTACTACGAGACGGGCCCGAAGGGAATGAGCAAAGCACGCCGGTATTTTGATTCCATG
Source organism: Flavobacteriales bacterium (assembly GCA_019912395.1). Classification (GTDB taxonomy): domain Bacteria; phylum Bacteroidota; class Bacteroidia; order Flavobacteriales_F; family PHOS-HE28; genus PHOS-HE28. The sequence goes on from JAIOIH010000047.1 coordinate 21,904, forward strand.
ACCAGCTATTATCCGGAGAATCCCGGCGGATGGCTGATGTTGGCGCTCACGCAATACAACAGCAATATGGCCAAGGATGGAGATGAAAGCCTGGTGAAATACACGGAAGCACTGGAGTCCGCTGGCGGGATCGCCCGGCTACCGCTGGATCAGAAGAAGCTGATGAAGAGCGCCTTGATCCACTATGCGGAATACCTGGATGGCAAGGGCGATACAAGCGGGGCCAGAGCCGCCTTGGAAACGGGAAAGGATGCGTTCATGGATGACGCGGAGTTCAAAGGGGCCTACGATAGTTTCCACTAAGGTCCACAGGGAGGAATGCGTCCCCTGGTCCCGGTCCCTGGAAAGTTAAGCTTGGAGGGATATTGAAGGCGCATGCGCAAAGGGCGATATTCGTATACGATGTCAGCGAACATGAGGGGATGGGTTTTGGCGTTATTGATCGGCTTGGTTACCACTGCCGCTAACGCGGGGCGGTTGGAGCGGGCCTTTGCCGCCTTGGCGGTCCACGATTATTTCAAGGCGAAGGAGCTCTTCGAGAAGCAGACAAGGAAGCATCCCGCTGCCGCGTGGTACGGTTTGAGCGTGATCAGGGGAAGAGCGGACAATCCCTTTTACCAGCTGGATTCCAGCCATGCAGCGATCCAGCGTTCCATGGCCGCATTCAATGGGCTTACGGAGCGGGACCGGGCGAAGATCGCCGGATTGGGAGTGGACTCCGCATCCATCCAAGCCCAGTTTGAGCATGTCAGCACGATCGTTTGGAAACAGGTCAGCGATATTGACCGGTTGGAGGAGTACGACCGCTTCATTGCGGCATATGCCGGTAGCAGCATGATCGAGCAGGCCAAGGACCGTCGGGACGAATTGGCGTTTGATGAGGCTCGCCGATCGAACACTTCCGTGGCGTACCGCTCATTCCTGGAGCACTACCCTGAGGCCAAGGAGGCCTATGGAGCACGGTCACGGTTGCAAGAAGCGATCTATCGCGAAGCAACGCCCAACGGCACCATCGCCGAGTACGAGGCCTTCATCAAGGACCATCCGGACAACCCGTACCTGCGGGATGCCGAGGACATGCTCCTGAAGTTGAACACGCCCGGAAAGACCCCCGGTGAATATGCCGCCTTCATCCGAAGGTATCCGAACAATCCCAATGTGGAGGAAGCCTGGAGAAGTATCTACGAGATCTACACGAAGGAACTGAGCGTGGACAATATCACCCGTTTCCTGAAGGATTATCCCGACTATCCCTACCTCAACGAGCTGATGAACGATTACAAGGTCGCCAGCTTGGTGCTCTATCCGTTCCGCCAGGGGGGCAAATGGGGGTATATCGACGACACGGGGGTGGAACGCATCAAAGCGGAGTTCGATTTTGCGGAAGCCTTCATGCACGGACAGGCTCAGGTGGGAAGGTCCGGGCGCAGCGGGACCATCAACAAACTGGGCAAGCCCGTGATCCCGATCATCTATGACGACGTGCTGGATTACCGTGAAGGCTTAGCAACCGTGGAACTGAACGGCATGCAAGGTGCAGTGGACCGGAACGGAAAGCTGGTGGTCCCGATCGAGTATGACGAAGTGGGTGAATTCGACCATGGCACTGCGGCCGCTTCTAAAAATGGGCGCTACGGATACATCAACGGGAAAGGAGAGGAGGTGATCCCCTTTACATTCGACAGGGCCATGCGGTTCCATAATGGTCTTGCCGTGGTGACCAAGGACGATCAAAGCGGAGTGATCGATACAAAGGGGGAATTGGTCGTTCCTTTTCAGTATGACTGGGTGGAAGGCTTTATGGCATTGCCACTTTCCCGTGTGCGCAAGGCAGGCAAGATGGGCCTGATCGACCGCTTCGGCGATGTGGTGCTGGGGGTGGAGCATGATCATGTTGGCACCCTGAACGACAGCCTGGCCTTGGTGATCGACAAGGGCAAGTCCGGTTACGTGGACCCAACTGGCGAGTGGGTGATCCCACAGCGCTATGAAGCAAACGCGCTCACGATCAACATGGGCGATTTCCACAATGGACTGGCGCGGGTGCTTTCCGGGGGCAAGCTGGGGCTCATCGATACCCGGGGGAACCGTGTTGCTCCTGCACATTATGCGGATATCGGGTTGCTGGAGGATGGGGTGATCCCGGTAAAGAGGAAGAACAAATGGGGCTATGTCAAGCGATCGTTCGCATCGGTAGTGGAACCCAAGTATGATCAGGCCTGGGAGTTCCATAATGGCTTTGGGCGAGTGGAAGTGGGCGGCCTCTATGGACTGGTGAACGGCACCGGCACGGAAGTGATCGAGCCCCAGTTCACGGCCTTGAGCGATGTGGCCAATGGCCTATTGGTCGCGAGCGATGAGCACGGCACCGGTGTAGTGGATCCTGCGGGAAAGGTGCTGGTCCCGCTGATCCATGACACTGTTACACCGGTGGAAAGAACCGTGATGAAGGTGACCAAAGGCGACCGGTTTGCCTATGTGAGAACGACGGATGCCGCCTACCTGTGGAAGGAAGAAGGGTTTGGCGAGGTCTCACCGGACTAGCACCACGCTGCCACGCTGGCGCTTTTGCACCACGCCACCGGAGGTGACCGCTTCATAGTGCAGGTCCCAAACATACACGCCCACCTGAGCGTCCCTGCCATTCACGATACCGTCCCAAGCACCTCCCGGCACATCGCTGGAGAAAATGAGCTCGCCCCACCGGTCAAAGATCAGGAAGGTCCAACTGCGCACCGGCTCAAACACCACGGGGGCGAACACGTCGTTGACCTCGTCCCCGTCCGGGGTGAACGCGTTGGGGATGTGGACCACTGGTGCACAGTTGCCTTTCGTGATCACGATGGTATCCGAAACGTTAATGCAGGGACCGGTCACCACAACGGAATAGATGCCGGGTTCGGTTAAGGCCAGCGTGGGCTGGTGCGAACCGTTGCTCCATGTGTAGGCGGCCCCAGGTATCGTGGCATCCACAATGACCGGACTTTCCGAGCAGACCTCCTGGTCCGGCCCAAGGTCCAATTGGTTGATGACGGGTCGGAAGGTGAGCAGAACGGTATCCGCCGTGGTGCAGCCATCCAATGCAAGGCTGACGGAATAGGCACCCGTGGTGGTGACGTTCAGGTCGTTCCCGTTCCCACCGGTGCTCCACACTGGTTGCGCCTGTCCGGGATCGATCGTCAGCAACACGGTGTCGCCGATGCACATGGTGCGGTCCGGCCCGAGAAATACCAGGGGCACGGGCGTGAAATCCACCTGCACGGAACTCTGTGCGCTGCATCCGCCAACGCTAACGGTGGCCTGGAAGGTGCCGGTGGAGGCCACCGTCCGTTGAAGAGCGGTGGAGCCGTCCTGCCACAGGACCGAAGCTCCGGGAATGTCCACGTGCAGTTCCAAGGTGTTTCCGGGGCAGAGGGTGGTATCGGGACCGAGATCGAACTGGGAAAGGTCCACGTATCCCACCTCCACGGAGGCGGAAGCAGTACAGCCGGAAAGGTCCACCGTAACTCCGTAATTACCCGCATCGCTCACCATCATGGACGAGGAGGTGCTGCCCGTCGTCCACAGGTAACTGCTTCCGGGTTGGTTCACATCGATCGTCCATGTAGTTCCGGCACATAGGATCGTGTCCAGTGGCAATTGCAGGGTCGGGGAGGGCAGGGCACCGATCTGGATAGTGTCCCTGGCGGAGCATTCCTGTACCGTCACCTGCACATGCCATGTGCCGGGTGGCACGGAACGTTCCGCGGCCGTACTTCCATCATTCCACAAGTAGCTTCCGCCAGGTACGGATACGTTGAGAGTGAGCAGTTCAGAAGAGCAAAGTCCGGTATCCGGGCCGAGTTGGACGGGCGGCAGGGGGATCTCGGTAACCGATACCGTATCCGTTGAGGTGCATCCGTTAACGCTGGCCTGCACCCAGTAGGCACCGCCCTGATCGATCGTTCGGACCGCCGCAGTGGAACCGTCGTCCCAAAGTACTGAGGGTGCGTTGACGCTGAGTTCAAGCGTACTGCCCGTACAGAGGTTGATATCCGGCCCCAGGTCCAAGACCGGTGGCGCGATCACGGAAACCTGGATGGAATCAGTGAAGGCACAACCGGCAACCGTGGTCGTGGCGATGTAGATGCCTGTTGCGGTCACCGGAATGGAGGGCGTTGGTGCAGTACTGGCACCGCTCCACTGCGTACTGCCGCCGGGAAGTCCCGCATCGAGGATGAGGGAGGAGCCGGCACAGATCAGTGTGTCATTTCCGAGGTTGAAGGCGTTGGCCCCCATATAGCTCACTTGCACGGTTGAGGTATCGGAACATCCCGCTGCATTCGTCGCGATCACCCGGTATTCGCCAGCGGCATCCACCACAAAGCTGCTCCCCTGCGATCCATCCTGCCACTCCAGGTCAAGGCCCGTCGCAGGTACCTGCAATTCCCATGTTTCGCCCGGGCAAAGGGTAGTGTCATTCCCCAGAGTGATGGATGGCGAGGGTACGGCGTATAGTTCGATGGTATCCCCGATGAGGCAGTTGCCTTGGGTGATCTGAACCCAGTACGTGCCGCCGACGCTGGTTGACAGGACCGGTCCCCAGGTTCCGTCGCTCCACGCATAGCTGCTGGCACCGGCTACGGAAGCGTCCAGTGTGACTTGGTCGCCTGCGCAGAAACTGATATCCGGACCAAGGGAGATGGATCCGGGGTCGGCGAAGGAAACCGTGATCGCATCGGATGCAGTGCAGCTTTGTGCATCTGTTACGGTCACCGATACGGTCCCTGCGGAAGTGACCGTGATCGAAGGACCTGTGGTTCCGGAACTCCAGAGGTAGCTCGCACCAGTAGATCCGACATCCAACAACAGGGTCTCTCCGGGGCAGAGCAGCGTATCCGGTCCCAGGTCCACGGAAGGAGGCGTTAGTTCGCTGATAGTAGCCGCATCGCTGCCGGTGCAACCGTTCACGGTAACGTCCACGGACCATGTGCCCACTCCCGCGCTAAGGGTCGGCGTGGCAGCTCCGTTGCTCCAGAGGTAGCTTCCTCCAGCAGTGGTGGCATCCAACGTTGCTGTGCCGCCCGGACATACTTGAAGGTCCGGTCCGAGCGAGACCACCGGAAGCGGGATCTCCTGCACGTTGATGGAATCGCGGGCTGAGCATCCGTTGAGGATGGCATCCACCCAGTAGGTCCCGGCGGAGGAAACGGAAATGGAATCA
>JAIOIH010000048.1 GCA_019912395.1 Flavobacteriales bacterium
TGCGTTCCGCCGGGGGATTTCCGATGGATCTTCAATAGCCAGTCCATGTTGCTTGACATGGCGGTGTGGCGTGACAGCTTGTATGTATGTGGCAGCATCCTAACGGTGGACGGCGATACCATGAAGCAGGTGGTGCAGTGGTTGGGCGGGGATGTAATGGAGGAATGCAGCCAGACCGTGGGCGTGGAAGAATTGTCCCTGCCAAACGCCAGCGATGGGTTGTTACGAGTAATCCCGCAGCCCGGTGCCGCATCATGGACGGTGCAATACCCATACTCCGCGAACTGGAGCTTGGCCGTATATGATGCCACCGGTCGCCAAGTAAGGCACGTACAAACCGGCAGTCGTGCGGTGGAGCTCGATCTGGGCACAGCAGCACCGGGCATCTACATGGTGCGCGCCACGGATAACAGCGGCACTGCCCTTGGCTCCAAGGTACTGAGGCCATGAAAAGGATGCTGATACTGTTCGCGGTCGCCGTCCTCGCTTGGACGGCGGCAAACGCCCAGTATTGGCAGGCGCTGGGTAACGGTGTTGTTGGGCCAACTGGTGTGCAAACACTCTTTGGCGACAGTATTTCCGATCGGTTACTGGCGGGTGGGACGTTTTTACACATCCTGAATGAGGAGGATACCGTATTGGCATTCGGCCAAGCCGCTTGGAGTGGTACTCGTTGGGACAGCGTAGCAACACGGATACAGTACTTCGGTGGTGAGGGGGCGCAACAGACGTTTTGGTTTCTTCGTTTCCAAGGTCGCCTATATTCATGCGGGGGGTACCTCTTTTGGGATAATACAGGACAAGTGAACAAGAGCTTTGCCCGGTTGGATGAGAGCACCATGCATTGGGAGGCGTTGGAATGTACCAATCCCGACATAGCAAGCGGATTGGTGACCTTGGTGCCCAAGGAACCCCAGAACACCCTTTATGCCACGGGCTATACGGGCAGCCTGTGCGGCTACCCTGAAAGTTGCGTGTTCCGCTATGATGGTAGTGCCTTCCACATCTGGGAGCCGTTCAACCAGATCCCGGAAGGGAACGATCGCTATGTGGGCACCGTCTTCGACTTTCAAGGCAAGACCTACATGACCTGTAGCCTGCCCGATCCAGTGGACGGTTCGGGCTGGGTGAGCTTTATCCGTTGGAACGGCACCGCTTGGGAACACGTGCCCGGCTGGAACACCCTGAGTCCCATAAAAGATATCAGTATCCGCAACGACACGCTCTATGTGGCGGGCACCTTCACCATGGCCGATGGCGGTCCGGGCAACCTCGTGGCCGCATTCAATGGCGAGCAATGGAACAACATGGGCGGAGGACTATACTATGACCCGGTGCCCATG
>JAIOIH010000049.1 GCA_019912395.1 Flavobacteriales bacterium
ACCCTCCCCCCGGGTTCCCTGCACGAGCGATTGCGGCGCGAGGAAGATGAGGAAATGGTGGGTGGAGACCCCACACCCGTGGAGGACGACCCCGCTGCCACGCCGCCGAAAAAGGAGGAGTAGCTACCAGCGCACCGCCACCTTCCCGATGCTATTCCCGGAGCCGAGCAGTTCCACCGCTTGTGGAAGTTGATCGGCGGGGAAGAGCGGATGGGCACGCGGTTTCAGCCAGCCTTCCGCCAAGGCCGCGAGTGCTTCTTTCATGCAGGTGGCCACCAAGTCCGGTTTGTGCTCGCTGAGCCGGAGCATGTTCACGCCAAGGATGCTCTTGCTCCGCATCATCAGGAAGATGGGGATCACAAGGCCCATGTTCCACACGAAGCGCAGGGTGCCGAACGCTCCGCCCGCACCCCGCTCGGCCCCGCCGAAGAGCACCAGCCTGCCACCGCTGCCGAGCAACTTCAGGTCCTTCTTGAAGGTGGTGCCGCCCACGGCATTGAAGCTCGCGTCCAAGCGCTCCTTGCCCAGTAGCATGCCGATCCTTGCCGCATAGTCATCCGCTTTGCGATCGATGACGTGCTGCGCGCCCAGCTGCTTCAGGTAGGCCATCTTCTCCGCACCATGCGCCACAGCGAAGACCTCGGCACCGTGCCGTAGCGCGATCTGCGTAAGCAACTGGCCCACGCCGCCGGCCGCGCTATGGACCAGCACGCGGTCGCGGCGCTGCACCGGGGCGGCCACCATGGCCATGTACCAGGCGGTGGCACCTTGGGTGGCCATGGACAAGGCTTCACCAAGCGCCATGCCGTCCGGGACCTCGGCCACGGCGCGATGGTCGGTACAGGCGAGTTCGGCGTAGCCCCCGAAACGGGTCATGGCCAGTACACGCTTGCCCAGGAGTTCGGCGGGAACACCCTCGCCGCAGCGCTCCACGCGGCCCAAGGTCTCGTAGCCGATCACGCAGGGTGGCGGCGGGGCATCGCGGTAGAGGCCCTTCACGGCCATCACGTCGGCGTAGTTCAGGCCGAAGCCTTCGCTGCGGATGAGGACTTCACGCGGCTTGGGTACCGGGTCGGGGAGTTCGCGCAGGGAGAGGACCTTCGATGGTTCGCCGTGGGCGGTGAGCTGCCATGCTTTCATGGGTGCAAGCTACCGGTGCTTGGTGTTGCCTCCGTTGTGAAAAACCGCCGATGGCGCAGATGTACGCAGATGCGGCCTTCGGCCGGAATGCTTTTCTCCGGACCGACTGATCGACAGACCGCAGGTGGCGTTTCTTTTCTTAACCGCACCGACCGCAACGACCGCAACGGGACGCAACGGATCTGGCCGGAAGTGTCGAGGGTAGACCGCCGAAGGCACGGATGAATGCCTTTCCGATTTTCAAACACGGACCGACACCGATGTGTATTTGGGAATGCCTTACGGCCCCGCCACTTTTCCCTCCTCCACGGCCACTGCATAGTTCACCACGCACTGGCGTACGCTGTCCATGTCCGCGCCCTCGCCGATGCATTTCAGCAGGTCCGCGTAGGCCGGCCAAGCTTCCCTGAACTTGGCGGACGATGACTTGGTGTCGTCCGCTGTGAAAATGGCCGGGACGATGGTGCTCTGCACTTCCCTGCTCAGGTAGGAAGCGTGGCCATATTCGAAGCTGGCCGCTTCGGTGGAGTCACGTTGGATCCGCAGGTGCGCGATGCCGTTCTCCCAATAGTAGACGGCCCCTTGGGCCATCAGGCGCACCGGCAGGTGGGCTTCCGGTTCGATCCGGTAGAGGAAACCGTTGTTGCGGAACCCCCAGACCTTGCGGCTTGCGATGTGCTTTTTCCGGCCGTCCTTCACGTACTTCACCACGAAGCGGCCCATGTCGGGCACTACATCGATGGTGCCATCCACCGGTTCCCCCATATTTTCGGCATACTCGCCGTAGCTGCGGTAGATGACGCTTTGTGCCATGGCACCAACGGTGGTGCCGAGGGTGAGCAGGAGGATCAGGCTGCGCATGGTTGCAGGGCTTGTCGAAAGATAGGAGACGACAGGCATGGGAGGCCATGGGCCGGATGGAGCTTCCCAACCGCGGATCGTGCGTTGTGATGGGAACAGGATGGTATGGACCGCGGATGAATGCCTGCTGCCGGGATGAAGAACCGCCGATAGCGCCGCGATGGGGCGGAGTGGCGGAGTTGATGCGGTGTTCGAGCCTTGCCAATGGATGAAAAAAGGGCCGCTCTCGGAGAGGCGGCCCTTTTCGGGATCGGGTTTGGATGCTACTCCTTCGCTTTGTCCTACTTCTACTCCTTCGTTGCCTTCTTCTCGGCATCATGCTGGGCCTTTCGCTCGGCATGCAGGGCATTCATTTTATTGAACTGTTCCGTAGTGAGCACGGCCTTCAAGGCATTGTCGCGGTTGGCCTTTATCACCTCGCCTCGCTTTTCGCGGGCTGTTTTATCAGTGAGGCTGTTCACGTCCTTCATCGCGTTGGCATAGTCCAGGTTGATCTTGGACACTTTATCCTTCTGCGTCGCGTCGAGGTCGAGTTCGGTTACCATACGCTCCGTGCGGCGTTCGGCCTTTTCGGCGGGTGTCTTCTTGGTGTTGTCCGCGTTCTGGGCAAATGCGCCCAAGCCCATGGCCAAGGCAAGGGTGATCAGGATGGTTCTCATGGGTTCGTCTTTACGTTTTGGGAGGGAAAGGTAATGTGGGATTGACGCACGGCGGGACGGGAAGGTTGGCTGGAGGGTCAACACGGCACTTCTCCACGATCCATGCAGCTTTTCCACATTCCCGTCCCGCTGGCGGGGCGTGGGATACCTTCGCGACCCGGATACCTACCGTCCGGACATGCCAAAAGACAATTCGATCAGATCGGTCCTGCTCATCGGCAGTGGACCGATCGTTATCGGCCAAGCCTGTGAATTCGATTATTCCGGCAGCCAGGCGGCACGCTCACTTCGCGAGGAAGGCATCGAGGTCACGCTGATCAACAGCAACCCCGCCACCATCATGACCGATCCGGTGACGGCGGACAACGTGTACCTGAAGCCGCTGACCACCCAGAGCATCGAGGAGATCCTGCAATTGCACAAGATCGATGCGGTGCTGCCCACCATGGGCGGACAAACGGCCCTGAACCTCGCGATCGAGTGCGAGAAGCTCGGCATTTGGAAGGAGTATGGTGTACGCATGATCGGTGTGGATACCGAGGCCATCGACATCACCGAGAACCGGGAGCGCTTCCGCAAGCTGATGGAAAGCATCGGCATCCCTTCGGCACCGAGCAGGACCGTCACCAGCTTCCTGGAAGGGAAGAAGGTGGCGCAGGAATTCGGCTTTCCCTTGGTGATCCGCGCCAGCTACACCTTGGGCGGTGCGGGCGCGGCCTTCGTGCATGACCCCGCCGAGTTCGACAAGCTGCTGAAACACGGCCTGCAAGTGAGCCCGATCCACGAAGTGCTGATCGACAAGGCGCTGCTCGGCTGGAAGGAGTACGAGCTGGAACTGCTGCGCGACAAGGACGACAACGTGGTGATCATCTGCAGCATCGAGAATTTCGACCCGATGGGCATCCACACCGGCGACAGCATCACCGTGGCGCCTGCGATGACGCTCAGCGATCGCACCTACCAGAAGATGCGGACCATGGCGATCAAGATGATGCGCGCCATCGGCGATTTCGCGGGCGGATGCAACGTGCAGTTCGCCGTAAGTCCGGATGAGCGCGAGGACATCTTCAGCATCGAGATCAACCCGCGCGTGAGCCGCAGCAGTGCGCTCGCCAGCAAGGCCACGGGCTATCCCATCGCGAAGATCGCCAGCAAGCTCGCCATCGGCTACCGCTTGGATGAGCTGGAGAACCCGATCACCGGCACCAGCGCCTTCTTCGAGCCCACGCTCGATTACGTGATCGTGAAAGTGCCGCGCTGGAACTTCGATAAGTTCGAGGGCAGCGACCGCAGGCTCGGCGTGCAGATGAAGAGCGTCGGCGAAACGATGGGCATCGGCCGCAGCTTTCAAGAGGCCTTGCAGAAAGCCTGTCAGAGCTTGGAGATCAAACGCAACGGCCTCGGCGCCGACGGCAAGGAGACCACCGATGTCGCCGTGCTGCTGGACAGCCTGAGCAATCCGAGCTGGAGCCGCCTCTTCCACGTCTACGACAGCATCAAGGCGGGCATCCCGTTCAAGACCATCCACGACCGCACCAAGATCGACATCTGGTTCCTGCGGCAGATCGAGGACATGATCCTCACTGAAAAGGAAGTGGAGAAGTACACGCTGGAGACCATCCCCCGCGACCTGCTCTTCGAGGCCAAACAGAAAGGCTACGCCGACCGCCAGGTGGCGCACCTGCTGAAATGCCTGGAGAGCGAAGTGTACAAGAAGCGCAACGCGCTCGGCATCAAACGCGTGTACAAACTGGTGGACACCTGCGCCGGTGAGTTCCCCGCGAAAACGCCGTACTACTACAGCACCTTCGAGGAGGAGAACGAGAGCGTGCGCAGCGACCGCAAGAAGATCGTGGTGCTGGGCAGCGGCCCCAACCGCATCGGGCAGGGCATCGAGTTCGACTACTGCTGCGTGCATGGCGTGCTCGCGGCCAAGGAGCTGGGCTACGAGACCATCATGATCAACTGCAACCCGGAGACGGTGAGCACGGACTTCGACACCGCCGACAAGCTCTACTTCGAGCCGGTGTTCTGGGAGCACATCTACGACATCATCCTGCACGAACAGCCCGAGGGCGTCATCGTGCAGCTCGGCGGGCAGACCGCGCTGAAGCTCGCCGAAAAGCTGCACCGCTACGGCATCCCCGTCATCGGCACCAGCTTCGAGGCGCTGGACATGGCCGAGGACCGCGAGCGCTTCAGCAGCCTGCTGCGCGACCTCGGCATCCCGTACCCCGCGTTCGGCGCGGTACACAACGCGGAGGAGGCCATCGCCCTCAGCCGCCAGCTGGGCTTCCCGCTGCTGGTGCGGCCCAGCTACGTGCTCGGCGGGCAGAAGATGAAGATCGTGATCAACGAGGACGAGCTCGAAGCCCAGGTGCTCGACATCCTGCGCCTGATGCCCGACAACAAGATCCTCATCGATCACTTCCTCGACGGCGCCATCGAAGCAGAGAGCGATTCCATCTGCGACGGCGAAATGGTGCGCATCATCGGCATCATGGAGCACATCGAGCCGGCGGGCATCCACAGCGGCGACAGCAATGCCGTTCTGCCTCCGTTCGACCTCAGCGAGAAGGTGATCCAGCAGATCCGCGAGCACACACACAAGATCGCGCTGGCCCTGCACACCGTGGGCCTGGTGAACATTCAGTTCGCCATCAAGAACGAAGTGGTGTACGTGATCGAGGCCAACCCGCGCGCCAGCCGCACTGTGCCCTTCATCGCCAAGGCCTACGGCGAGCCCTACGTCAACTGGGCCACCAAGGTGATGCTCGGCGCCAAGCTCAAGGACTTCCAGTTCAAGCCGCGGCTGGATGGCTACGCGATCAAGGTGCCGGTGTTCTCGTTCGATAAGTTCCCCAACGTGGACAAAAGCCTCGGGCCCGAGATGAAGAGCACGGGGGAGGCGATCTACTTCATTAAGGATCTGAAGGATCCTTTCTTCCGGCAGGTTTATGGGGAGCGGAGTATGTACTTGAGCAGGTAGTCGAAACTCCAGTAATCCGACATTATCATAGCTCCTATTCACGAACGAACTTTCCCTTCACTACGTTTCCGTTACGTTTCAATTCGTACAAGTAGAGGCCTGCTGGTATTTCGGTGATGTCGATCGACGTCATGTCCGTGAATTGTCGCTCTAGAATTTTTCTTGAAGCCAGGTCATAGACTCGAATTTCCGTACGCCCTTTCGACAATACATTGATCTGGTCGTGAGCTGGATTCGGGTACAGCTTGACCTCAACATTTTCACCGATTGACTGTATGCTGTTCAAGGCAGCAAGGGGCATTTTCGCTAAGAAAATATCAAAGCTGCCTGAATTGGTTATAACTATACCCGAGAAGTCCAGTGTATAACTACCAAAGTATCCCGTGGAATAAAGCTCCCCTTCCGGGCTGGTGGCCACGCCCATCCCATACTCGTGTCCCGGACCACCTATGCCGATTGCTCCGAGCGCATTGCCATCAGGGTCGTAACGAGCTACAAAGGCGTCGTTAAAACCGACATTAGCATTAATAACCGGATACCCTCCGAAGTTCAGGAAGGGGCTTTCATAATAGCCGGTGAAGATGACATTTCCTTCCGGGTCCGTGCACACGGACTTACCCAAGTCAGTGCCCGTACCTCCCGGACTTCTACCCCACAGTGGATTTCCATCACTATCATATTTGGCGAGGAACAATCCATGGTTGCCCGCATTGGCCAACGTGTCATTACCGAAACTGAGTGAGTACTGGTAATAGCCAGTAAGGTAGACATTCCCTAGCTGATCTGCAGTGATGCCCGTACCAGAAGCGTAGTTGCCAAAATAGGGAACAAGGGCGTAGTTGGCCCAAACGATATTACCGTTGCTGTCATACTTGGCAACGAATATCTCCATATAGGCGTTGTTTGTACTGATCAGAGAAACACCGCCAAAATCTGCTGAGTTTATAAACCAGCCTGTGATATAGGAATTACCATTTGAGTCAACATGGATAGCTTGTGCCCCGTCGGTCTGATTGCCTCCCATACGGTTCGCCCACAGCACGTCGCCATCGGTGTCGTACTTGACCAGGAACATATCCAGCCCGCCATAGCCCTGAAGTGTATTCCCATCGAAGCTGACAGAGCCATATCCATAGTGACCTGTGATATAGATGTTGCCGGATGCGTCTGAACCTATCCCATATGCACGAGCGTAATCTTGAGTCGGGCCAGCATCACCGCTCTTTCCCCAGACTGATGTGCCGTCTGGATCATACTTGGCTACGAAGACATCCGGAGCATTCACGGACGTGGAAATGTTCACGAGGGTCGACGGTCCGATATCAAGAGAAGGGCTGTTGAAGTAACCGGTAATAAAGACGTTACCTGCAGGATCCACACAGATACCATACGCGTAGTCATCCTTTGTTCCGCCATCACTGACCGCCCATATTACATTCCCCTGCACGTCGTACTTCACTATGAAGAAATCTAGGAAGCCTTCGCTTGAATTCTGCAATACGTATGATCCAAATGTGATCGTTGAACCTTGAAAGGTTCCCGTGATGTAGACGTTGCCATCCAGATCCGTGCAGACTGCATTGCTGTAGTCGTTGCTAACAGCTCCTGAGCTTCTCGCCCAAATCCAATCCGGTGTTTGGCCGAGAGTTGGTTGGATACATAACAGCATGGCAACTGTGAATAGAGTTGTTCCCGATGCGCGGATTCTTACTGTTATCGGTGGCATTGCCAATGCGGAATTAAGCTCCAACACTAAGGAGGGGACTGCCAATGTACGAAATGCTCGGCCCTCGCCCCCGCAAGCGTTCCAGCCATCCATAACGTTGTATTCAAGATTGGCTGGGCCACTTGTGGCAGCGAGCCCCAACAGGTCTCTTCGGTGATCATCCGTGAAGTCTTCGGACTTCATTCCTATGGTCCGAGCATCGGATGTACCTGACGCTTCAACCCGGTGTGTTGCAGGCAGCTCTGAGGTAGTTCCGTGCAGCAGTCCGAAGACTGCCGACAGCTTCCGAAGGCGATCTGCTTCATTGAAGATCTGAAGGAGGAGCCTGCCGCGCAGTTGATGCGGGGTTCTTCCGGCTGGTCTATGGAACCGAGCATATACCTTAGCCGATAGCCGACATGAAGTATGACGCGCCCGGAAATGAGGATGAAGTGCTACCGAACCTGCTTGGTCTATCGGATAGGCGGGCTATCGAACTGGCGGAGGCGGAAGGCTTCTTTCGGGCCGAACTCGTTCTCTACGGCGAGCTGAATGACGACACCGTCTTCGATGTGGCGTACATCAAGCGATTGCATCGCCTCGCACTTGAGCGTGTGTATGAATTCGCTGGCAAGTTTCGCGGGGTGAACATTTCGAAGGGCGGGTTCACGTTCCCTGCCGCGAAGTTCTTGGATGCATCCATGCAGGACTTCGAAGTGACGGTCTTGCGCAATGAACCATCTGTGCCATCGTCGCGCGAAGCATTGATCGCCCACATGGCCATTGTCCATGCCGAGCTGCTCTTCATTCATCCTTTCCGCGAAGGCAACGGTAGAGCCGCGCGACTGCTACTTGATCTCTTGGCGCTGAAACATGGTTACGAAAAGCTCGACTTCAAGCCCATGAAAGATCGCTTTGATGACTACGTGGCCGCAGTTCAGCACGCCGCTTCAGGTGACTACGCAGCCATGGAACAGCTTATCCGTTCTGCTTTCCCAAGCTGAGCTTGGCTTTACGCAGCAGGTCGCGGGCTTCCTCAATGGACAGCTTGATCCCTTCAATGCTGAACGACGCCATCAACGAGCGCAACATTTGCTCGTCCGTTACCTTGGGTTTGCGTGAAAGCTTCTTCTCCGGTGCCATGCTGCTAAGATACTATATGCCTGTGGGCTTTGCATTCGGATAGAATAGTTCAGGTGCGGCCAAGCCACTTGTACCAGCAACTATTCCAGCCTTCCAAAACGGTGCGCCTGTCTGCCGCAGGCATGGCTCTTGGCGGGCTGGGCCACTTGTGGCAGCGAGTCCAACAGGTCTGTTCACACCTATGGTCCAAACACGAGCCGTTCATCGGCTGCACTTGGTGTGGCTTGGACAGCTCAGGT
This sequence comes from Flavobacteriales bacterium, assembly GCA_019912395.1. Taxonomy (GTDB): domain Bacteria; phylum Bacteroidota; class Bacteroidia; order Flavobacteriales_F; family PHOS-HE28; genus PHOS-HE28. The sequence goes on from JAIOIH010000049.1 coordinate 8,737, forward strand.
GGACAGGGTGGTCGCTTGCAGATCTTCAATCGGTGATACACTCGTTTCAGATCCATTAAGGGAAAAATACCAGTACTGGAATGCAAAGAGAGTTTGATTAACTTCGAACTTGGTTCCAGATCATCTTTCACAAGAACGATCACCATGCGCCTCGGTCATTTACTATCCATGCTTCCCTTGCTGTTCAGTGCCACGTTGGTGAACGCACAGATAACCGAGGTGGCCACAATGTCCGGACGATTTAGTTCCGTCCAGTCACTTGAGTTGGCTGGTCCCAAGTTCATCCAGTTGACCCAGACCGGTTTCCAGTTGTTCGACCCGGATCTTACGCCATTCCAGCAAGCGGTGTATCCTACAATTCCTGCCGGATGTACGATGTTCTCTTTGACCATACCATCCTATATCACCGAATCACTTTTTGATCAAGATCCATCCTCGATCGAATACATGTTCATCGTCCAATGCGCCCCAGCAGATTCAACTTCGGCTTCTAACACAGGCACGGTCGTCGCTCGTATGGATGGGACCATCCTGCTTATGGACACCATGTTCGGTCCAAGTGGGTGGAACGGTCCTGATCAATTCAGTAGCACTTCTACCATCTTCAATACTCCGCTTGGGCCACGGCTCGTGCTTGGCCAAGGCTATGGAGCAACCTCTCGGATCTATGCCCTGCCCGGCACTTTGCCATGCATTGCATGCGACGGCGGGATCGGTATGCAAGTGGCTCCGGGAGATGAGCGGATCGCAGAAGTCTCACTGTTCCCAAACCCTGGGACCGACATCATTGATCTGAGGATCAAGGGTGGAGGTGGTTATTTGTTGTCCCTCCATGATGCCACGGGCCGATCAGTTAGAAAATTCGGTCTGGTGAGCGGGGAAGAAATCGAATTCTCTGTGGAAGGACTTCAGTCGGGTTATTATCAGGTTGTACTTACTGATGCCATGGGGCGGATCTTCAAGACACTGCCTTTGATCGTGGATTGACCCCTTCGCTACCGCCAGTGTTCCAGCCTTCCAAAGCTTTGCGTTCCTGTTGGGCTGGGCCACTTGTGGCAGCGAGCCCAATAGGTCTGTTCGGGGATCATCGGTGTAGTCTTCGGACTTCAACCCTATGGGCCGAGCATCGGATGTTCCTAAAGCTTTAGCCCGGTGTATTGCCGGCCACTCCGAAGTAATTCCGTGCAGCAGTCTGGATCCTTCGCATCTCTTCGCACTGCTTCAGCGAGCAAGACAAGGCTTCGGTTTCCAAGGAAGACTGCCGACAGCTTCCGGAGACGATCTACTTCATTGAAGATCTGAAGAAGGAGCATGGCCAGCAATTGATGCAGGGTTCTTCCGGCAGGTGTATGGGGAGCGGAGCATGTATTTGAGCCGCTAATACCATTTCGCAATAGAATATCATCCGATCTACTTGCTCCTTTTCCGCATTACTTCTCCAAGGAGGTTGCCCCGTAGCTATGGCTACGCGGCAACCTCCTTGGATCGTCCTGCGAAAAAATAGCGGCGCATCTTTGGACGACCTTCTATTGCGAAGTGGTATAAGCTGTCACATCGAGCGGAGTTGAGATGTGGGGCGTGCGGAGCGAACAGCTAGTACAGCGCGATGCCAACAGTTGTCCGCCCTTGCTCGGTGTAGCATGACACCCATACCACACCGCGGCTCTGGAGATGCATTGAATAGGCAGTGCCCACATTGCGGGCTTCATGCACAATGCGACCGAGCGCGTCGGTGACCACCAGACGATCCATGGCCTGATCACTGTACACGAGCACTTGGTCGCTTCCGGGCACGGGGCGCACTGAAAGGCTCGGGTCGGATACGATGCTGCTGATCCCTGTATGGTCCACTTCGACAAGGCTGAGGCTATCGATAAAGATGTATTGCTCGCAAGAGGGAATGGAGCCGATGGTCAATAGGAGATGGGCCACTGTATCGGGTATGGTGAGCGCGATCTCCTTTAATTGCCAGTTCGCGTTCAGGACGGCCCCTGACTCACCCAAAAGCATGGCACCCGGAAGGTTCGATGCGTGTGTGTAGGAGGATGATGGATCCAAGCCGGACTTGAAACCGTACACCGCTACGCCGCCGCAATTGTTCGTGTAGTCGCCGGACTCAGGGATCTTGGCGGCCAATTGCAGGCGGTAATCACGTCCCGGAAGGAGTGGTGCATTCAGGTGTTGAGCAAGGGCTTCCGCTTTGGTGGGAGAGACGGCCGAGCAGAGGAAGCCGACCCAACCTTGGCCGGAATAAGCTTGTGTGGATGTCGGGAAAGGAGTTAGTTCAAGGAAGGAACAATTGTAGAAGTCCGGTGTGATGATCGCCGTAAACCAACCTTCGGCCAAGTCCACTTGGCCGTGGCCGGTGGGGCATTGGATGTAGTTCTCGAAGTCCCCATTGATAAGTCCGACCTGGGCGTGCAGTCCGGAACCGGTCAACAGCGCTGTCGCCAAGAATAGTGTGTATTTCATGTGGTGGTTTGTGAAGGAAAGGTAAGCATGGATCCCGTTGACAACGGCCCAGCTGGTGTGTTCCCCTACCACCTGCGCTCGGCTTTCTGGCGAGGGAGCAGGGGGAAATGGGCCTCCCGTCCCCCATGAGCATCGATGCACCCTCACGGCTCTATCTCCACCTCCTGCCACTGCTGGTTGTTGAGCGCGGGGTCGGTGTTGGGGTCGTACAACGCGTTGTTGCTGGGCACGTATTCGCCGTTGCTGTTCATCCAGTACTGATCGGCGCCGGACTCCACTTGGTATCTTTTGCCGTCCTCGGGATTGGTCACGGTATTCTCGTCCATGATGTAGTTGTTGAACCGGTTCTGGATGCGGTCGTTGGACTCTTGCCGGGAATTGTACGCGTCCATACTGCTCTTGTTGATGGCGTCCTGCGTTTCCCGGTGTGTCCGCTGTTGCTGATCGAAGTTGCGCTGGTTCTGCTGCATGCGTGCATTGTGCTGGCTCCAGCTCTGGTTCGTCTTCTGTTGTTCGTTCGCGTTGTACGCGGCGATCTGTTGGGGATTGTCCTGCGTGTTGATGATGCCGTTCAGCAAGGAGCGCTTGGCATTCGCGAAGCGGCTTTCCTCCGCCTCCAGCAGTTGGAAACTCGTGAACCAGTACACGTCGTTCTGCCCTTGGCTCACGCTCATGTTCACGATCATGAACACGGGTTTGCCCTCCTTGCTTTTCCACTCGGTTCCCAATGCGCTGTGTTGCTCCTGCGATGGGGCGGACTTGAACAGCTTTGCGCTGTACGCCCGGTTCCGTTCAGCCACTTGCGGCAAGGGATACTGCTTCAGGAGCTGGAAACCGTTGCTGGTCATCTGGGGGAGGATATCCTGCTGCAGGTAGGCGTCCACGGGCATGGGCCGGCGCATGGCTTGCCCGGACATCTGGTAGACCTGCTGCATGTTCGGGTCGTTGCTGAACATGTTCGTGGATCCGCTCCGGTAGTAGACCTTCACCCCGCCCGGACCAACGATGTGCGGTTCTTCCGCGGTCTGCGGGGTCATGATCTTCCAACTCTCGGGCAGGGGCATGCGATAGCTGACCATGCCTGTCTTGGCATCCATCACCGGGTGCAGGGTCAGCTTTTCGGAACTTCCGGAATTGTTCGACCGGTCCCCCGGTGAGGCTTGGGACATCGGGTCCAGGGCATCCGGGGTGCCCGAGCCATACGCATCCGCTCCGTTGTTCTGCGCATTGGTGCAGGATGCGAGCGCTGCGAAGAGGGTCGTGTAGAGGAGGAGTGCGGGTTTCATGAGCTGTGGGATCATCGATGGGGTACCACGAATTTATCGGGAATTTGCCGTGGAAAGGGCGTTTCTCCCCCGAATTGGGGAGGCTGAAGAGAACGATGTGGGCTTTCGTTGATCGGCTCAGCTCAGCGTTCATCAACCCGCCGGCGCCGGACCACGGCACCTGATCGCCGTCCGATCATCGCCTGAACCGGCTTTAGGAACCGGGCAATGGACCAAGGGTGAGGGCCCCTCTGGCGGTTCGGTCCCGGAGATGATCCGAACGACGGTAGAACACCAATGACACCGAGCTATACCTGCGTCCCGTGGTGATCGGGAATGCGAAAAGCAGGATAAGCCGCAAGCCGTTCGGCACGGGTTGGAACAACAGTTCCTGGTAGTGCCCGTCGTTGCCATGGATCCAATTGTTCAGTAGTGCATTCGGAAGGAGCGCGAGCACGATGCTCAAGACGGCGAGCCCCATGAACAGGAAGGCGTGTCGTTTCCATTGGTCCCAACTGGTGCGGAAAAGGGCCGTGTAGGAGGTGCCTTCACCTTTCAGCAGGAGCATCAGCATGATGATCGAAACGATGTTCATCAGCGTAGCAGTGAGCATCCAAAAGCGGACCGAGCCCGACCAGGACCCTACAGCCCAAGCGATCACTGCCTGGAAGAAAAGAAAGAGCAGTGAACGGCTGAAGAGCACCACGATAGGCCGCTTCGCAGTACTAGCTGCCCACGTCATACCGAACCGAGGTGACCGTGAATTGCCCGTAGGAAAACGGACCATCGGGCATGTGCCAGACGCCTTCACCATAGCCAACGAGGAGGATGCCATTGAATTCGCGATGATCGCGAGCAGGGGTGCTGAAGCGTCGCTTGGCCGGTGGACGCTCGGAAACGGAATAGCGATCATCACTGATGAAATCGACGATGCGATCCTGATGATCGAAGATCAGTACAGCGTTTATGGTGATCCCCTTGTTCGTGAACGAAGCCTGTGCCGAACGGTCATCCACCGCTGTCCACGTGATGCGCGGATCGATCAGCGCGCCCGGCGCGAAGAGGCACAGGTCGTTGAACCAGGTCACCGTTTCGGCGGTGTCCAGCATGGGGCCATTTGCTTTGGCCACGGGCACCAGCCCCAGCAACTTCACCAGCATGTTTGCCTTGCCGTCCGTGAAGGCGTGCAGCCCCTTGACGGGCAACCCTTTCATTTGCGCGTCCATCCAGAAGAAGCGCGAGGGTTCCCCGAAGCTGTTGGTCTGCACGGTGGTGAACGGCATCCAGGGGCCATCGAACTCGCGAATGGCGCCTGTGAAGGTCAGTTGCATGTTGCGCGGGCGAAGCGTACCGACCACGCCGGCCTTGCGCAGGAAGCGTTGGACCGGCGATGGGAGCGGGAGGAGGTCTTCTTCCGAAATGCGGTGTGCGGGCAGCGTCAACGAATGGTTCATCGTTTCCGATGCGGCTTCCAAGTAGTGCTTCCTGAAGTTCCACATGGCAGCGGCGGAGATCACGGCCAGCAGCAGGATCACGTTCGCCCATGTGCCGTAGCTTGCCTCCTGCCAGCTCCGGAAGATGATGAACTGCGAGAGCACAATGGCCGGGATCGCCAGGGTCCACCATTTCTCGATCCGCAGGATCAACAGCAAAGCGGACAGGAGGAACAGGGCGGCGCACAGCAACCAGGCCATGCCCATTGCTCGGCTGATCGGTTGGAGCAGCAAGCTGGACCGCCCGATCGCAAAGGCCTTGGTGAAGCCCATGATGTGGATGGAACCATGGATGGCCAACACGGTGATCACCAGGATCCGAAGCATGCGGGCGGAAGGATTTTCGCTGGGTTCATCGCACTGACATCCGCATCGGCAAGTGGTTCAGAGGGTGGTGACCGAACCCATGCCAAGACCAACAATGGAGCACGAATTTCCTCGAACGCGGGTGAGTACACACTGATCGCGGTCAGGTTCCGGGGACGGGCCGTGGCTCTCGTCGCACTTGGGGGACGCTCCGTTGCTTGCACGTGGTGGAAAGCGTACCCGCACCATGCATGGAACTTGTACGTTCACACGGCATCCGCTCCCGTGTCCACCTGCCGTACTCGCCCCACTTGTGTCATGGTGGTGTGTTCGGGGACCTCTAGCCCGTCTTGTTCCTGTGCACGCATGACAATGATGGAAATGGTAGAGCCCGGTAAAAATGAACCTGCGAAGGGGTGGGACCACGGCGGTTCCGGTCCGTCGCAACGCTTACGTGCCCAGCCCCGCATGGGTGATCAATGGGATCACCTCCACGGTGATGTTGCTGCGGCACCCCGTGGCTTTCTCCACGTCCGCCGCGATGGTACCGGCCAAGGCCTTGGGAACCTCTCCGCCGAAATGCCGGCGCACGATCACATTGATCAGTGCATCGGTCTTGTTCAGCAAGGTCACATTGATGGTGCTTCCCTCATCGATGAAGCCCGGTACGCGCTCGATCGTTGCGGCGGTGGTTCCGCGGATCGCCTTTTCCTGGTCGAGGTGGTGCCTGCGGATCCCCCGGAGGAAGAGGATGAGGCCGCTGCCGAGGATGTTCAATCCGAGGATGTTCAGCGACATGAGCACCAGGGCATTCAGGGCGACGTCCATGTTCCCGAATGCCAGGCCGATACCGACGACCGCGGCGGGTGGCATCAGGGAAACGGCGATCTGCACGCCGATCACGGCGTCCAGCACCTGGCCCCAAGGTGATTCCACACGCCTTGGCTCGGCGGTGAGCGCGAGTGCCGCCGCCGCACCCGCGCTGATGGCGATGATGATGTTCAGCGCAAGGTCCTGGGAGGTCGGGATCGCCCGCAGCGCGATCTCCGACGTGAAGGTGTAGCCACCGATGTAGTGCTGGAGGAACAGGGTGAGCCCGTAGGCGATGCTGCTGCCGATGAGCAGCAGGCCGACCACTTGCTTCAATAGGCCGCGGGCCACCACTCCGGGTTTCCGGTAGATCGCTCCGATGCATACCGCGCGGGACGGTGCCATGAAGGGTGCCACGCACATGGACCCGATGACCACGGCCGGGCTGTTGAGCAGCAATCCGGCCGTGGCCAGTCCGGCCGCGGCGATAGCCATCGAAATATAGCCGGGTGAGATCACGGCACCGGCGAGGGCGCGTTGCTCCAGCGTCGTGTAGTAGTTGCGGATACCCCAGATGCCGGGTCGGAGGTCCCAAACATTATCGGACGAATGTGCCATGGTGAAGTGTGCAGGTGAGGACGGGACGGATCGACAGCCAAGATCGATCTTATCGAAAACGCTTTCTTCAGCAGAAGTTCTCCAGACCAAGGAAGTGCTGTCGACCGAAGCGGTAGGTGAGGAATATCAGTAGGCAAGAAGGACCATCAAGAATAATTGCACCGAGGACGGGTCCTGGATCCGCCAGCCCCCCGCACTCGCTCGTGTATCCGCCGCCGCCTGTCCTTACTCCCGCACGATCATCGCTTGGGCCTGTGTCCCCAGGCCCTCGAAGCGGGCGATGTAGTGGCCCGGTGCAAGCCGGGAGATATCGATCGTGCCATCCGTGCCTTGCGGTCCGCTGGCCAGCAGCACTTCGCGACCGGCCAAGTCCAACACTCGCACCCGCATCACGGGGAACGACGCACGGAAGTTGACCGCCGCGGTGGAGGGCACCGGGTATACCAAGGGCCGATCCTCCATCACCGTTTCCGCCGTGGAGGCCGTGGGGTCCACGATGATGAACTGCCACATCATCTGGCTGATGTGCATGAGGTTGTGGCAATGGTACATCAACGGCCATCCGTCGGTGGTGTACTCGGCGAAGCGCATGATCACGCGCACCGTGTCGTCCACATCCACGTTCACCACGGACTTGGGTCCGCGTTCCCATTCGGGTGGTTCTTCACCGTTACGGTCCAGCACATAGAATGATCCGGCGTGCATGGTCATCGGATGGGCCATGTTCGAGTGGTTGATGTAGGTCCAGATCTCGGTGTCGCCCAGCATGATGGTGTCATTGATCACGTTCATGTCCCACGCTAAGCCGTTGAGCCGGAAATTGCCGATGCCGCTCACCATGCCCGTGCCCGTGATCTCCTTGATGCGTGTGCGGGCCGCTGTTGCTTCGGGGTAGGGCTGCACGTCCACCAGGGTGGTGGGTATCGTTGTGATCGGATCGCTCGTTTGCGGCCCCACGCGGATCCGCAGGATCGGGAAGTCGATACCGTTCAGCGGACTGGTTTCCCACAGGATGTTGTTCGACCCCGGAGCGGTCATGGGCAATTCGCTGCCGTAGCTCATCAGCATCAGGCTGTCCCCTTCCAGGCCGGTGAGGTCCACGAGGATCTCGGCGCGTTCACCGCTGGAAAGCATGAGCCGCGTCATGGTCACCGGGGCGGAAAGCAGACCTCCTTCGCTGGCGATGACATGGAACGGGATGTTGCCTTCAAAGCCGAACGGATAGTAGCGCGCGGTGGAAGCGTTCGCGATCCGCAGGCGCACCACTTGCGCAGGGCATTCCAAATAAGGGTGCGGGGTGCCGTTCACCAGGATCGAATCGCCGTAGGGTGCGAAGATGAACTGTCCGGCGGACGAGAATTTCTTGTCCTGCACGGCCACGGGAAAGTCGTCCACGCCATACGTGCGCGGCAACGGTAGTTGGGCCTCTTCATCATCCTGCACGATGATCAGACCGGCCGCGCCCTTGTTCACCTGCTGGCCAATGAGGCCCATGGTGTGCGGGTGGTACACATAGACGCTGGCCTTGTCGATCACTTTGTACTTCACGTCCCATACTTCGCCGGGCTGCAACACCAGGGGCGGGCTGCCGTCGAACTCGGGTGGCACCTCCATGCCGTTCCAGTGCATGCCGGAGATCTCCGAAAGCTGGTTGGTCACCCGGAAGCGGGCGGTATCCCCCTTGTGCAAGATCAACGTGGCACCGAGGAACGGTGAGCTGATGCCGTACGTCTCCGTCACCACACCCGGATAGAATTCATGGGTGCTCTCGTTCAGGACCAAATTGAAGGTGTCCATGTCCAGCGCCGGGGGTATGGCCAGCGGGTTCTGCGCATGGGCCGTGGAGACGGCAAGGAGGAAGCAGGCAACGGGCAAGGTGTATTGGTTCTGCATGGACCGAGGTTTGGTGGATCAAGCTTAGAAGATCCGCGAAGACCAAAGTATGATCGAAGTCAGATAACTGGATGTCTTGATCTTGGCGGGCCTGTTACTTCCGGATATTCCCATGGCTCGAAGGACATGAATGATCTGTATACCTCCAAAGGCTCCAAGTTTGTCCCATGCTGAGGACCGGCTTCCTTTTTCGAGTGATGGATCCCTGGAGGGCACAGGGCCGGTCCTTGGGTGAGCCGGGGTCATTCGCGCACCATCCGCCCGATCACCGCTCCTGTACCGCTGTCCTGCAGCCAGTAGCTTCCCGGCACCAAACAGCTTGCATCGATCACTTGCGGTGCGGGGCCTCGCAATACGGTGGAGAGCACCACGCGGCCCACGGCATCACGCACCACCAGGCGTTGCCCGGTGCCATCCAGCGCCAGGTGTACAAGCCCGGTGGTGGGCACGGGCCAGAGCATGACGGACTGGTGTGTTGATGCATTCGGGAGGCCGGTGGTAAGGTCGGCCTCCACGCAGATGGTGAACTGCCCGGCATCCGCTCCTCCCGCATTCCAAACGCGAAGAAGGTGATCGGTGTCCGGAGGGAGGCCCGGCAGGGTGAGCGCTCCCACCACCCCCATGGTGCAGCTGATCTGCGTGCCTCCACAGGCCGTGTACAGCGCCGTGTTCAGCGGTTGGCCATCCGTTGCCGCGAGCACTACCTGATGGTCTACGGCCTGGCCGCTGTTGAACCTGAACCAGACATCAACGATGGGCGCATACGGGTTGCAGCTCGGGTTGGGCGTTGGTTGTGCGTATGCGCACACGTTCGTTGCCGTGACCGTGGTGCAGGTGCCAAGCGGTTGGAGGGTCAGCAGCACGGCATCCGCACATTGGTCGCCTTCGGCCAAGGGGCTGCAGGCCGGAGCGCAGGACATGGACAGGTTGAATTCACCTTCCGCCGCGCTGTAGCCATGCACAAGGATCAGATAGTCCGTGCCCGTCACGGTGGGGAACACCACGCGTGATCGAGTGCCGCAACCGGGGGCGTCGTCATTGCCTGCCACACATAGGGGCGCACTGCACGATCCGGTGAACACGCTGATCTTCGAATCATAGGCCGTCCCGGTACAAGTGCTCAAGGTCACCTCATCGCCTGTACCGGTGAAGGTGTACCACAGGCCCTTGCTGGTGATGTTCGCCGGGCCGCAGGTGGGTCCGCTCGTGAACAGCCCCGTGGCCGTGCTCGCCGTGATGGTGTACCCGCACGTGATCGGCAGCGCTCCGGCGCAGATGGCGTTCGCTGGCATCGGCCCCAAGGTGGTGAAGGCAACGGGCCCGGTTACGTAACTGCTGTCCGTGGCGCATTGCTCATGGAGGTACAAGGCGTATTCCGTCTCCTCGGTGAGCCCGCTGATCGTTACCGGCGGGCCGTCCACCCCGTTCTGGCCGGTGACGGTGGTGCCCGTGCCCGGCGTGAAATTGGCAGGCCCGTACTCGATCACGAACTGGGCGGTCGGGTTGGCGGTGGTCCATTGCACCACCGCCTGCGTTCCGGTGGTGGTGATGCCCAGATTGGTCGGTGCCGGGCAAGTGGTGCAATGCACGCCCAGGCTGAACGATCCGCTGGCCGATCCCACGCCGTGGACCTGGAAGAAATAGGTCTCGCCGGGCTGGGCATCGAATTGCACCGTGGAGCATGTGCCCACGCCCGGTGTATTGTTGTTGCCGACCACGCAAGGGAGCGTGCCACAGCTTCCGCGGTACACGCTCAATTGGGTGTCGTACGCTGGATCGGGGCACGTGGTGGCCACCACATTGCCCACCAGGTCGGTGGCCACGTACCACACGGCGGGCGCGGTAAGCGAGGTCTGGCAAGGGATGACATCGTCCGGTGTCGCGCCCGCCGTGGAGCCGTCCAAGGTCTCACCGCAGCTGATGGGAAATGCTCCGGAACACTCGTCGTTCAGGATCTCCTGACAATCGACGGTGAGCGTGAAGGTCCCGGTGGCGCCGTTGTACCCCTGAACCAGCACCAGGTATTCGCCTCCTTCCCAGGTGGCGAAGGTCAGCTGCGATCCCAGCCCACAAGCTCCGCCATCGTCGTTCCCGCCGATGCACTGCAGACCGTCGCAACTGCCTTGGTACACATTGATCTTGGTATCGAAGTTATTCTGTGCGCAGGTGGAAACGGTGATGGAACCGCTTACCCCCAGCACCGTGTACCAGATCCCCGGTGCGCTGACAGACGTGACGCAGGTGGGGGCGGCATCCAGGGTTGCGGCCACCGTGGAGCCGGTCACGCTCGTTCCGCAGGCCACGGGTATCGGGTTCGCGCAATCGTCATTGGCCGGAGCTTGTGCGGTGGCTTGGAGAACGGCCATGGTGAACACTGCGAGAAGGAGTTGGCGTGCGAATGGGCGCATGGAGCGGAGGGTTGGAACAGCACAAGGAAAGGCGGGGAGGACCCTCGAAACCTGATGATCGTCAACTTGGTCGGCCACCTTTGCGCGTGCTGGCTCATGTCGGTCCGCGGAAGGCGCAGACCTTTGCGTTCAAGCACGCTTCACCTGCAACCGTGGACGGAGATAGCTCAAATAGGTCATCAATCCGGTAAAGCCCATGAGGTAGAGCGGCCAAAGCATGTGCAGCCAGGAGAAGTTGAACAGGATGCTTGTTGCGGTGAGTGTCCATGCCAAGAGGACGATGGGCCATGCATCGGTCCGGTGACCCGCGGGGTCCTTGAAGGCGCGTTCCAGCATGGGTATGGCCACCAACAGGTCCGCGATGATGGCGAGCACCGTGGTGATCCAGGGATCGGAGAAGAGGAAAAAGACCCCCATGCAGGTCAGCCCGGCCACCAGGCAAAGCACGTCACCCTTCCCCCGTGAGTAGTTGCCGGTCCAGAAACCGGTGATGCCGATGAGCAAGCAGCCCGTGGCCGAGAGCAGCACGCTGAAGAGGTTCCAGTCCCAGACCCATGCATGGGCCTGCAGCTGGGCCACCACGCTGATGCCCATCAGCATGGACCAGCCGAGCCAGGAGAGCACCACGGCCTTCAAGCGGCCCATGGCCACCCGGCTGATCATCCGGTATTGCGCGAAAACGACCAGTGCATAGGCTGTGATCTTGATCATCCAGATCAGTGTGGCCGGGCCTGTCGCATTCATTGAGCGGCGAAGCTACTGGGTCGGAGGGCCAGGTCGATGAACCCGTCAACTATCTGAACGGAAGTAGGAAGCGGAGGAAAGGGGGAGGGCCGTCACAAGGGCTTTCGGGCTCCTATTTTCGGATAGCTACTTTCGCGGCCGAACAATCAAACCATAGGATGAAAGCACTTTTCACGCTGGTCGCATTCACTGCTTCCTTATCTCTTTTTGCAACGGACCGTATTGTTGAGGAATTCGGCCAAGCCCCTGCCTATGCGAGCATCACTGCGGCGGTGGCGGCCGCTTCGGACGGCGACCGCATCATCGTGAAGAACCGTGCGGGCAACATACCCTGGATCGAGGATATCACAGTGAACAAGAGCCTACAGTTCTTGAGCTTCATCAACGATGGTTTCTTCTATGTGCAAGGCACCTACACCATCACTGGTGCGGCAGGTCGGACGGTCACTGTCATCGGCATGCGCAACACCTCCGGCGGTTTCGCCTTCACCAGCGGGGGCAGTGTGCGGGGCACAACGGTTCGGATCCTGGACAGCTACTTCGTGAACGGAAGCATCAACTTCAACAACAACAACTTCCAAGCGGACATCATAGGCTGCACCCTTGCCAAGGGCAGGGTGAACATCAATTTCGGCAACGTGGTGGGCTGCGATATCGATGGCTCCACAGTATCCGGAGATGTGATCTCCATTACGGGAAGCACCGCCAGTGCAGTGCTGGATACCTGTGCGGTCATTGGTAACAACGTGAAGGCCGGCTCGGGTTACGATGGAGTCTCCTTCAACTCCACCGGACAGGTGGCGCACATCCGCAACAACTTCATCCAACATGGCTGGATGGGTATCAATATCTACGCTGGGAACAACAGTGGGGTGCAGAACCTGGTCTGGAACAATACGGTGACTGCATACACCGGATCGGGCACCACCTACGGGATCAGCTTGGCGAACACCACCAGCGGCAGCGTATGGGAAGTGATGAACAATGCTGTCACCCGAACTTGGACCGGAAGTAATAACATAGGCATCCACAAGAACAGTGGCAACTCGGGGCAGATCAACGTGTACTTCAACCACGTTTCAAGTAACGTGAGCGGAGGTGTTTCAACCGGATTCACCTTCGAGTCGGACAATACCACGGACCAAGTGATCACCTTGAACGCGGACGGTACGTTCAATACCCCTGGAGGCTGCATCGATGGAGGTAACCCAGCAGCAGTGTTGAGCGACCTTGATCTTTCCACCGGCGATGCGGGTGCTTTTGGAGGCTCGTATACGCTCAACAATTTCCATCCCTTGCACACGGGTTCCGCTCGGGTCTATCTCACCGGCCACCCCTTCAATGTGCGTTCCGGTTCCACCCTGCGTGTGAAGGCTGTGGCCTTCGATCGCTAATGCTGGTTCCCATGTGCATCCGCCGGATATTTATTTCGATGCTGCTGCTTTTGGGCACGCAGCTTTACGGCCAGACCGGGCTCTTGAACACCGAGTATTTCTGGGACGCGGACCCCGGTGAAGGCAACGGCACTGCCTTGGTCGCTGTGGACGGCAGCTATGGCCAAGCCTTGGAGCATGTGCTTGCCACGACCAGCACACTTCCAGATCCGGGTGAGCATACCTTTTCCATTCGTGCACTTGACGAGGACGGCAACTGGGGTCCTGTGTTCAGCACACTGATCCAGGTGCTGCCGAGTGCGGTATCCTTCCCGGATATCCATGTGAACCAAGGCGAATACTTCTGGGATTCCGACCCGGGAGAAGGCAGTGGAAGCACCCTCTTCGCATTGGATGGCCTCTATGATGACGCTCTGGAGGCGGTAGGTGTGGACATCAACCAATTGCCCGCTCCGGGCATGCATGTGTTGAGCATGCGCATGCTCGATGTGAACAACAACTGGGGTGCGCCTTTCAGCATTCTGGTCGAAGTGTTGGCTGGCAGCGTCAGCTTTCCCGATATCCATGTATCCGCAGCGGAATATTGGTTCGATAGCGATCCCGGAGAAGGAGCTGGTATGCCCATGTTGGCCAGCGACGGTTCCTTCGATGGTGCACTTGAGGCCATCAAGGGGGGCGCCATACCACCGGTGGAAGAAGGCATCAACGTATTGTGGATGCGCGCTCAGGATGATGATGGAGGCTGGGGTCCCCCCTTCGGTGTGGTGGTGAACGTGGATACCACCATCACCGGTACGGTGCAAGTGCCGGACCTTGCGCATTCATCCGCTGTGATCGTGGCACCCAATCCGACCACGTCCGATGCCGGTTTCTGGATCGAACAGCAAGGTGAAGTGCAGCGCATCCAGGTCAAGGTAGTGGACAGCCACGGCCGCTTGGTGTTGGAGCAGGACTTCGGCGCCCAGCCCCGGGTGGATGTTGCGCTCGAGGGCCTTGCTCCAGGCCTGTATCCCGTCGGCGTGTATCGCGGCGGCACGGTGACTTGGCATTCGATCGTTGTGCGCTAAGCACGCTGCGGAGACAGGCTTTTCCCGTAGTCCTTCTATCGGCACTTCGGTGGTGCAGCGGTAGTAAGAACTACTTGACCGCCGGATACGAATGCTGAAGGAACCCGCGTTGGAACCGGGAAACCTTCGGAATGAAACGCACCACCCTGCTGTTCCTCCTGTGCCTGTTGATGGCCGGGTTGTACGTGTTCCTTTTCCATGGAATGGGCATCGGGCTGAACCTGCTCCTGTTCGAAATGGCCGTGTTGGCGGTGCTTTGGCGCACGCGTCCCGGACCGTTCGCGCCACCAGCCCGCTTGGTCTTGGGTGGCATGCTTCTGACGGCGATCATGGTGCTGATGCACGGGTCCCTGCTGACGGTGGCGGTGAACCTGATCTCCGCGGGACTGGCCGTCGGCGTGCTATTGGCCCCTGAACTGAACGCCTTGAACCGCTCCGCCGTGCTCGCTGTGGCGCACTTGGCCGCAGTGCCGTTGGCTTTGTTCCGCACCATCCCTTTGCCGCAGCGGCATTCTACCGGGGTGGGCATCACGCCGAAGGGTGTGCTCTCCGTTACGCTGGTTCCTTTGGTATTGCTCCTCTTTATCGCCATGTACCGGGCTTCCAATCCGCACTTCGATCAGTTCATGGTCAAGTTCTTCGCGTTGTTCGAACATTGGGATATCTCCTTGTTCATTAGCTTCCTGATCGGCCTTCTGATCAGCGGATTCTTGCTTCTGACCACGCGGAACGAAAGCCTCTTGCAATGGGCGGCTTCCGGCAAGGATCAACTGTTGCCTTCGAATTCCATGGACCCGAAGGTGCGCGGCGAACTCCTCACAGGCGCGGTGCTGCTCGGCGGGCTGAACGTACTGCTGCTCATTGCCAATGTGCTCGACATCAAGTACGTCTGGACCGGATTCCAGTTCGATGGGCAGTACCTGAAACAGTTCGTGCATGAAGGCACTTATTTGCTGCTGTTGTCCATCCTATTGGGCGCGGCGATCGTGCTGTATTATTTCCGGGGCGACCTGAATTTCCATCGGCGGAACCGTGTGGCGAAGCTGTTGAGCTATGCGTGGCTGGCGCAGAATGTGGTGCTTGCACTCTCGGTGGGTATGCGCAACTTCTGGTACATCCATTACTATGCGCTGGCCTACAAGCGCATCGGGGTCATCTTTTTCCTGGTGGCCTTGTGCATCGCCTTGGTGCTGGTGATGATCAAGGTGCAGCGGGGCCGCACGAACCATTTTCTCCTGCGTACGAATTCAGTTGCGGTGTATGGCATCGCCCTGGTGATGGCCCTGTTCAATTGGGACGGCATCATCGCCCGTTATAACATGGACCACCGCGAACAGGCCTTCGTACACCTGGATTTCCTGAGCACGCTCTCGGACAAGGCCCTGCCGTACCTGGTCCGTTCACCGGAAGAACTGGAGAATATCGCCGTGCACAACAAGGAGCTGATCGGCGGCGAAGAGCGTTATTCAAGGCATCTGTACATGACCCCGGAAAGCTACCGGCAGGTCATTGACCAGCGAGTGCAGGATCTCGTGGAGACCTATCCGGAGCGCTCGTGGAAGGAATGGAACCTGGCGGATGCTTGGGCCTACGAAGCGTTGCATGCATCCGCGAAGGAATAGCGCGCGCAACGGAACACCATGAACGAGCCATGCCAACAGCGGGTCCGGAATGCTCACCGGACCAGCGTCACGAAGCCCTGGCGCTTGATCTCCGCAGTGGGGTTGCATGAATCGCGCATGTTGATCACATACACGTACACCCCCACGGGCAGGTTGTCGCCGTCCCACTTTTCATCCGGATCCGTGGAGGCCCACAGGCTTCGGCCCCAGCGGTCGAATACCTGCACTTGGTAGTCGAGGTCCGGAATATCCAACGGACCCGGCCAAGTGTCATTGATGTTGTCGCCGTTGGGGGTGAAGGAGTTCGGGATGAAGGCGGTGGGCGCGGTGCGCACATCGATATGCACGCTGGCGGTATCGTCGCAGTGATCGGGCCTGGTGGAGTAGAAGGTGAAGTCGTATTCGGCATAGCGCTCCAGGTCCACATTGGCGAAGCCGCTGCATTGGTTCAGCACAAGCCTGTCGCCCACGAAGACGGCACAGGAATCGGCATCGCTGGAGAATTCCACTACGATCCCAGGCGTACAGGGTACCTGCTCGGCCGTGAAGGTCGCGGGGAAGCGCGGCCGTACGTACACACTGTCCGGGATCGGAGCACTTCCACAACCGAAGAGGTCAAAGCCTTGCAGCGTGATGGGCTGCCAGTACGGCTCATCAAAGGTGATGGTGGGATAGGGTTCGTTGCTGAAGCCATCGCTTCCCCAATGCCACACCAGCGAATCCGCGTTGGAGGACAGCATAATGGCCGTGCCCGGCGAACGGAGGCAGAGACTGTCCGGCGCGCTGAAGGTGACGGTGGGGGGATCGAGCATGGTGAGGAATAGCTCCGCCGTCGCCGTGCAGCCAATGCTGGTATCCGTGGCCATCACATCCACCAACCCCACAGTGCCAATGGCAGCGGTGATCGAAGTGGTGGTATCGCCGGTGCTCCAGACGTACTCATCCGGCTGAAACCCCCACCAAAGTTCGGTGGTGAGGTCGGGGGGATCGGCCGGGCAATAGCTGCTTTGCCCATCGATGGTGATCGCCGGGTCACCCAGTTCGGTAGCAACGAAGGAAGGGCAGGTCCCACCGATTATCAGTACGCCGTATGGGCCGGGGCCCAGATCGGTCCGGGTGGAGGCCGTGATGGTGGGGTCGTCGATCCACTCCCAGGTATATGGACCTTGGTCCACGGTGAACGTCACGCTGCCATCGTTCATGCCGGCACAACTGATGTTCGTGGCGGTGATCGTTCCCAACGGAGCAAGGATGGGAGGCATCACCACCGTGTCGATCTCACTGAAACAACCCGAGGTATCGAAGACCTGAACAGTGTATGGCCCCACGGGCAACCCGGTGGCGGTGGCATCCTGCAAGGTGCCGTCATGGGACCAGATGTAGAAATACTGGCTCGGGGTATTGGCCACCACCGTAATGGAACCATCCGCATCGTTGGGGCAGGTGGGTGATGTAATGGTGATGGAAACATCGCAGGGGAACTGACCGCGAGCGAACAGGGTAGCTCCGGAAAGGAGCACGAAAAGAAGGGAGCGCATGAAGGGGCAAAGATCGTGCGTGCCCGGTGTCCGCACAATACGCCGGATACCCGAAGATTCCAGCCGAAGGATCGTGAAAGCACTCCCATCCTTGCCAAGGAGCATCAAAGCGGCGATGGAGGAAGTGAGATCGAATACCAACCGGGGCCCACCTCTCCCACTCGGCTTTCCAGGAAGGCCACCTACTTCAGCACCTCCGGCATCTTCGCCTTGAACCGCTCGAAACGCGGTTTGGACACACCGCGCACATAGCGGTCATCCGGATTCCGCTTCACGAAGTCCTGATGGTAGGCCTCCGCAGGCCAGAATTTCTCGAAGGGCACCACCTGCGTCACGATGGGCCGATCATACTGGCCGGAAGCGTTCAATTGCTTGATGTAGGCTTCGATCTGCGCCTTCCGTTCCGGCGTGTTGAAGAACGCGATGGAGCGGTACTGCGTTCCGGCATCGGGACCTTGGCGATCGGGTGTGGTGGGGTCCTGGCTGGCGAAGAAGACCTTGAGCAGCGTTGCATAGCTCACCACCTTCGGGTCGTAGTACACCTCCACCGCTTCCGCATGGCTCGTTTGTCCGCGGCTCACCGCTTCGTAGGTCGGGTTGGATTCCGTGCCGCCGGAATAGCCGGAGACAACCTCCTTCACCCCCTTCACGCTCTCGAACACTTCCTCCACGCACCAGAAACATCCGGCGGCAAAGTGGGCGGTGCTCAGCCCGGCAAGGTCCTGTTTTTGCCCGATCCGGACAGTTGCGGGCTGTTCATCAGCAGACAACGATGAGCTGTTGCTGCCGCATGCCACCAAGAGGACCAGGGGAAGAAGGATCGCGGTTCGGGTGTTCATGGAATGGTGTTGGCCTGGGTGGATCGTTGCCGTGCCACGGACGATCACCATGTGGTCGTCGGGTCGATGAATTCCTGACGGGCCAGCAACTTCAACGCTTTTGAGCTCCTTGAGCGGACTGCGGGTCCGGGGTCCTTGCGCAGCGCATCCTCCAGCAGCAGCCTGAATTCGGAGGTGAGTCCCGGATATTGGCCCACCATGCGCATGGCCACGGTAATGCTGAACGCACGGGAGGCAATGGGCTGTGCAGGGTCCGGAATGATGGAGAACACCCGTTCGGTGATCCTGCCGTGAAGAGGCTTGGGCAGCGGACAGAACTGCAACGCCCGGATCACATTGCGGTGAACGCCCGGATGCATGGGGCGGTCAAGCACGTCGAGCATCTTCTTCACCCACGGTGTACCCAGCTCCGGATGGGCCTCGCACGCAATGGACATCGGCCACGATGCCAATTGAGCTTCCCGATCCGTTCCGTGAAGCACAAGGTCCACCAGCAATGCAAAGCGCTTCGGTTGTTTACCGATGTGGTCAGCGACCCGTTGGATATTGGTCTTGCTCGGGTCGTGCAGGAGAGCTGAGCGATAGTCCATGGACGCTCAAAACATTACTGTTTCGGGGTTCCGGATGCTGGCTTGTGAAGGATGGCGATCACATGTGTGCGCAGGAAGGGAAAGAGGTTGAAGAGCGGGTACAAGCGCTGCACCCGGCGCCCGATCGGAGGTGCCAATGTCACCCTGCTGAATCGAGTGTCACAGGCTTCCGGGAACAAGTCCATGACCTCCCTTGGTTTCACCCCCTTTACGTCGGGATTGCGAGGATTGTCGAAGGTGAAATCGTACCAGAGCACGATGCCGCCGGGACGGGTGAGTTCCCACATTCGTTGGGCTACGCGTCGTTTGAGATCGGTATCGAGGATGGAAGTGAAGACGGTGGATTGGAACACTACATCAAAGCTGGCGTTCAGTTCCTGTGTGATCGCGATCGCATCACCCGGATGAACAGTGATATTCGGGTGGTTTTCCCTCAGTTCCCCCAACCGATCCGGGAGCAGCTCGTTGGCGTGTAGTTGTTCAGGCCGGAAACCAAGTTCCAGAAAGAACGGAATGTTGCCTCCTGTCCCGGCGCCGATCTCCAAAAGACGCATCTCGGCAGGGTCGCCCAGGTGCCGGATGATCCGTGCATAAAGCGTTTGGCGTTCGGCGGTAAGATGCCGTTGGTAGGCACTGGGAGCGTACAGGCCGCTCAGTCGCGGATCGTTCTTGCGGCGTTCGTATTGCGCCTCTATTGCCTCGGAGGGATGCATGGTGTCGCTTCGTATCCGCCTCGAAGTAACATCACGAAGGCCTTGCCGTCCTACACAATGCCCGCGTAGCGCGCCTTGTTGAACTTCTTCTTGGTCACCTTGAAATCGCGAGCGCCGGTCGCTCCGCCGCTGCTTCCTTCGTCCACGCGGACCTTCCGGCCCTTGTAGTTGGCGGCCTTGAAATGGCCCATGGCCTCATCGAAGTGTTCGCTGTCGATATCGATGAAGCTGTACATGTCCTTCAGCAGGATGCGCCCGAAGTGCTGGCCGGTGAGGCCAGTGATACCGCAGAGGTAACCGAGCATCTTGCCCTTATCGAAGCCGTCCTTGGTGCCGATGTTGATGAACATGGAGCGCATCGGTCCGTCCGAGGAGCGACCGAAACCGCTCTTTTCACGAGGTTCGCGCGCTTGCCCTCCGGCGCGTGGATTGCGGTCCTTGCTCGCCATGTCCACGTTCAGGTCGCGGGCATCCTTGTACTGCTTCAGGAAACGGTTGAACTCCAGGGAGACCACGCGCTTGATCAGCTCTTCGCGGTTGAGGTCGGCCAGGTCAAGTTCCACGGCGTCCAGGAAACGCGAGATGGCCTCTTCGTCCACTTGCACGCTCTTGATCTTACCGATGAGCGTGAGCAACTGCCGCTCACAGATCTCGGCCCCGTCCGGCACTCTCACATAGGTGAAATGAACCTTGAGCTGGCGTTCCAGGTTGCGCACCTTGAACACATCGCGCACGCCGATGATGCTGAGGGAGATGCCGGTCTTTCCAGCGCGGCCCGTGCGTCCGCTGCGGTGGGTGTAGCTCTCCACCTCGCCGGGCAGGTCGAAGTGGATCACATGGCTGACGTTGCTCACGTCGATCCCGCGTGCGGCCACGTCGGTGGCGATCAGCAGTTGCAGGCTCTTGCCGCGGTAGCGCTCCATCACGCGGTCGCGCTGTTGCTGGCTGAGGTCCCCATGGATGGCATCGGCATTGTAGCCGTCGCGTGTGAGGTTCTCGGCCAGTTCCTGTGTATCCTGCTTGGTGCGGCAGAAGACGATGGCGAACATGCCCGGGTCAGCGTCCACGAAGCGCTTGAGGGCGATGTACCGGTCGCGGGCCATCACCACGGCATACTCGTGGATGATGGCCTCGTTGGCCTTGTTGCCGCCGCCCATGCTCACCTCCTCGGCCGCACGCATGTAGTTCTTGGCGATGCGGCGCACCTCGTTGCTCATCGTGGCGCTGAACAGCCAGGTACGCTTTTCCTTGGGAGTGCGGTCGAGAATGGTGGTGAGGTCCTCCTGGAAGCCCATGTTGAGCATCTCGTCGGCCTCGTCCAGCACGGCCACCTGCACATGGCCCAGGTCGATGGCGCCCCGTTCGAGCAGGTCGATCAGGCGGCCGGGCGTGGCCACCACCACGTTGGCACCACGCTGGATGCCGCGGATCTGGTCGCGGATGTTCGCGCCGCCATATACCGCCACGCACTTGATCCCCGGGAGATGGGCCGCGAAATGCTCGATGTCCTTGGTGATCTGCACGCACAGCTCACGCGTGGGGGCGAGCACCAGGGCCTGCACCCTTTTCCCACCCGCGTCGATCCGCTCCAGCAGGGGGATCCCGAAAGCGGCGGTCTTGCCCGTGCCGGTCTGGGCCAGTGCCACCATGTCACCTTCACCGGTGAGCAACAAGGGGATCGTTTTTTCTTGTACGGGCGTGGGTTTCTCAAAACCCAGATCGGTGAGGGCGCGCAGGATCTCGGCCCGGATACCGAGCGATTCGAAGGAGGACATGGGAGAGAAAAAAGGGGGAAAGCCGTGCCAGTCTCGGAAACGGGGGCGCAAATGTAAGGGTTTGGGAATGAACGGGGTTAGTCCACGGTTTGTGCCGCCAAAAGCACGGGGAAATGCATCTGCGATCGTCTCTGAAAAACGCACCGACATCGCCGATGATTTTACCGAGGTGCCAGCGCACCATTTCGTTCTGGTGGACTCGGACCTGTCGGTAAGGATGCGGGCGGTGAAGGCGTGAGCCCTACCCGGTACAGCCTGCATCCGTCCTTTTCCGGACCTATCCCCCGACTGGATCATTTTGTGAACAACCTGACACCTCCGCTTCCCAAAATAAGCAGACCTTTGCACCGCTTTTCCCCGGACCATGACCGAAGAATTGACCCGAAGCCAAGAGCTGATCTCCCGTCGCAAGGCCGCAGTGCCCAATGGTGTCGGCATGTTCAACACCGCCACCGCCGTGAAAGCGGAGGGTGCCATCATCACCGATGCGGACGGTCGCGAGCTGATCGACTTCGCCGGGGGCATCGGCGTGGTGAACGCGGGCCACTGCCCGCCACCCGTGGTGAAAGCCATCCAGGAGCAGGCCGCGAAATTCCTTCATGTCAGCTTCAACGTGGCCAGCTATGAACCGTACATCGCCCTCTGCGAAAAGCTGAATGCCCTGCTTCCGCACGGTGGACCCACCAAGACCTTGCTCGTGAGCACCGGTGCTGAAGCCGTTGAGAACGCCGTCAAGATCGCGCGGCAGGCCACCAAGCGACAAGGCGTACTTTGCTTCACCGATGCGTTCCACGGCCGCACGCTGATGGCCATGTCGCTCACCAGCAAGGTGGCCTACAAGCCGAACAGCGGGCCTTTTGCGCCGGAAGTCTATCGCACGCGGTTCCCGAATTTCTACCGGTACGCCGCGGGCCGCAGTGAAGCGGAGTTCGTGAAGGACGAGCTGCACGGCTTGCACGAGCTGGCGCTCTACACCGTGGCCCCGGAAAACCTTGCGGCCGTGATCGTGGAGCCGGTACAGGGCGAAGGCGGCTTCAATGTGATCCCGAAGGACTACCTCAAGGGCTTGCGGAAGTGGTGCGACCAGCACGGCATCCTGCTGATCCTCGATGAGATCCAGAGCGGCTTTGGCCGCACCGGAGCATGGAGCGCGTTCGAGCAGATGGGGGTGATGCCGGACATCAGTACCTGGGCGAAGAGCCTGGGCAGCGGTCTGCCCATCGCAGCGGTGGTGGGCCGTGCGGAAGTGATGGACGCGGCGGGTCCCAGCAGCATTGGCGGCACCTATATTGGGAGCCCGGTGAGCTGTGCGGCGGCCCTGGCCACGGTCAACTACATGGAGGAGATCGACATCAACGCGAAGGGCCGGCACGTGGGCGAAGTGATCCGCAAACGCTTCGAGAAAATGAAGGACAAGTACTCCGTGATCGGTGATGTACGCGGTCTTGGTGCCATGATGGCCATGGAGTTCGTGAAGAACGGCGACCCGCAGAAGCCCGATGCCGACACCTGCGCCAAGCTGATGGCGGCCTGCTCCAAGCGCGACCTCATCGTGATCAATGCCGGCACCGAGAAGAACATCATCCGTGTGCTCTGCCCGCTAGTGATCAGCGACGACCTGCTGAACAAGGGGCTGGACATCATGGAGGAGGAGCTTGGGAATATCTGCTCCTGATGGAAAACCGCAACGGCGCAACGACGCGACGGTAACGCCACGCATGAAAAGGAAATCCAAGCCCAACGTTGCGACTTCGTTGCGTCGTAGCGTCGTGGCGGTAAAACCAGTCACATGAAACCCTTCTCCATAGCCGGTATCCAAATGCGCGTCAGCGCTTCCTACAGCAATGTGGAGGCCATGAAGATGAAGCTCAACATCCTCATGAACATCTACCCTTGGGTGGACATGGTGGTGTACAGCGAGCTCTGTGCGTACGGTCCCCTCACGCACCATGCGCTCACGCGCATTGAGGACTTCGAGGAACAGATGCAGGAACTGGCACAAAGGCACAAGGTGTGGCTGTTGCCGGGATCGGTGTTCCACAAGGTGGACGGGCTGATCTACAATACCGCGAGCGTGATCGACCCACAAGGCAACGTGGTGAAGCGCTACCGCAAGATGTTCCCGTTCTACCCGTACGAGGTGGGGGTAACCCCCGGGCACGAGTTCTGCCTGTTCGATGTGCCGGAGGTGGGTCGTTTCGGTGTCAGCATTTGCTACGACATGTGGTTCCCCGAGACCACGCGCACCTTGGCCGTGCATGGCGCGGAGGTGATCCTGCATCCCACGCTCACCGGTACCATCGACCGTGAGATCGAATTGAGCATTGTAAGGGCCAGTGCAGCGATCAATCAGTGCTTTATCTTCGATATCAACGGGTTGGACACCGGCGGCAGCGGTCGCAGCATCATTTGTGGCCCTGACGGGCGGGTGACCTACCAAGCACAGAACAACGAGGAAATGATCCCGATCGAGATCAACATCGACCGGGTGCGGCGCAGCCGTGAGCTAGGCCTGTTGCGTCTGGGCCAACCGTTGAAGAGCTTCCGGGACCACCTTGGCGATTTCGATATTTACAGGAAGGAAGTTCCCAAGCCTTACCTTGATAGCCTCGGGCCGTTGATCAAGCCGCAGCGGGTGAAGGAACTGGGCGACCTCCAAATACTGGAGGAATCCGTGGTTCCGGGGAGGAATGTCTTCTCGTCCTCCATCCCTACGGACAACACCGACCCGGGAGCAATTAGTTGAACCAACACCACCGTCCGGTCAGGACGGAAACGAGAATGGGTACCACTGCCAACACTGGAATAAGCGCGGCCATGAAGAAATTCACGGCCCTCAAGGACTACGTCACCTGGTTTGAGATACCGGCCTACGACATGGAGCGCGCCAAGGCCTTCTACGACCACGTTTACGACATCGACATGGAAACGTCGCGCTCGGCGGACTTTGCCATGGCCTACTTCCCTGCGGACAAAGGCATCGGCGGTGCGGTGGTGCAGGGTCCCGGCTGCCTGCCGAACGACACCGGCGCATTGATCTACCTGAACGCGGGGACGAACTTGGAAACGCTCTTGGGCCGTGTGGCCGAGGCGGGCGGGCGCATCATCATGGGCCGCACCCTCATCAGCGAGGATTCCGGTTGGTTCGCCCTGTTCATCGACACGGAAGGCAATCGCCTGGCATTGCATGAGCGGCCTGCCCAAAAGGTTGCGGCCCCCAAGGCCAAGCGTTCGGCCAAGCCAGCGGCAAAAAAGATCGCCAAGAAAAAGGCCTCCGCGAAAAGGCCGGCGAAGCGTGCGGGTAAAAAGCAGGCGAAATAGTTGTCAGTTGTGCGTCCTTAGTTGTCAGGCACCACAGATGAGTGCGGTGCCATGCTGCTTGTATGGTGGGTTCCAATCGCAGCACCGTGCCACCGAGCCACGGTCGGCGCGTACGTCCTGACTATCGGGAACTGACCCGGTTGTCAGGCACTCTTGGCTCGGTGTATCCTGCTCCGCTTTCGGTGCTTCCTCCATGGCGCTCGGACGACAGGCCGCAGCAAATTCCGATGGTACACGCCTTCGTTATGGGAAGGAAGCAGCCGCGTTGAATTTCAGACCAGGACTATCGGATCCACGGATTACCGTGTACCTGCCGACAGGCAGGTACAACCCTGACAACTGAGGACGAACAACTGACTACCGAACCGTCAGTGCTCCTTCACCAGCTCGTACAGCTGCTTGAGGTCCGGGGCCAGCACGATCTCGATCCGGCGGTTCTTGGCCTTGTCGTTGGGGTCGGCGGGGTCGTACTCGCCCTTGCCCGCGGCAGTAACGCGCAAGGGGTTGATCTTGGAGCTCTCCTGCAGGATGCGCACCACACTGGTGGCCCGCAGCACACTGAGGTCCCAATTGTCCTTGTAGGGCGCACCCGGTAGCACCTTGTCCGTATCCGTATGGCCCTCCACCATGATGTTGAGGTCCTTCTCGTTCTCGATCGCCTTGGCGAGGTTGCTCAACGCCTCGCGGCCTTTGGCATCCACCGTGGTGCTGCCGCTGGGGAAGAGCAGTTTGTTCTCCAAGCTCACGTAGATCTGCCCGTCCTTCTGCGTCACGGTAAGTCCCTTGCCCTCGAAGCCGGTGAGCGCTTGGCTCACACGGTCCTTCAGCGATTTCATGGCTTGGTCCTTTTTATCCAGTTCGGCCTGCAGCGTGGCCAGTTTTGCCTCGCGGTCCTTCAATGAATTGGCCAGTACACCCAGTGAATCCTCCTTGTTCTGGAGCTTCAGGCGGTTGGCCTCCAGGTCCGTGAGCAGCTTGCGGTTCTCGGTGTTCCCCCCGGCCAGCAGCAAATTGTACTTGTCGAGCAGCTCGTTGTTCAGCGCATTGATCTTGTCATACTGCTTGGTCATGTGGCGCAAGCTGGTGCCCAGGGTAAGGGTGTCCCGCTCCAACATGTCCTTGCGGCGCGTAAGATCGTCCAAGGTCACTTGCTGGTCCTTCAGGGCAGCTTCGGCTTGCTGTGCCTTGGCGAGCGCGGAGCTCTCGTTCTCCTGCATGGCCTTGTAACGGGTATTCAGCTCCTCATACTTGCGGGCAGGTACGCAGGCGCTCAACAATGCAACCGTGACAAGTACGGGCAGGACTAAATTTTGTGTCTTGAGCATGGCTATCTTTACAAAGTACGCACCAAAGGTGCCTATCGACCGGGCCTGTTCCCCGGTGCATGCAACCTTATTTATGAACATCGCGTTTCCCTTTCCGCCATGGAACCCCTGAGCTGGACCGGACCATTCGACGATCGGATCATCACCGCCGCCTTGGACGATGAATTGGAGGAGTACCGCCTACTGGCCTATCTCCAACGCATGGATGAGCAGTACCGCGAACACAAGCTGTACCCTTGGCTTGATGATCTGGATCGGCGCATCGGGCAATTACGCGGGCTGGTGCAGCGGGGCGAGGCGTTGAACGCGCAGTTGGCCGGGGAGGTGATCGGACTGGACTTCGTTCGGGGTGAACTGGTCCGTCGCCCAGCGGCCAAGCTGCAGCATTGGACCAGCGTGCAGCGTGTCCTGGAGCGGACCCTGCCGCCGCTGATCACGGCGCGGGAAAAGGGGCAGGAGCTCCGCGATTCGCTGAACGAGCGGATCCGGGTGGAGCCGGTGGGTGTGGTGCCATTGGATGCCCGCGAGGGATGGCTGCTGCTGCGCCAGCGGAACGAGGCAGTGGTCTATGCCTACTCCCTGCCCCTCGTCCGGGAGGTGGATCCACCCGATAGGCACCGGCTTGTGCGTACTCGCTACTTTGCCACTTGGACACTGGGATTGTCCAGCACCTACGAGCACATCAAGGCCGAACTGGCCCGTACCGGACCGCTGCCCAATCCGGCCACATTTGCCTTTGAGTCGGACATCAGCCTGCCCCGCATCGAGACCTTCCTTCCGCTGGCCAAGTTGATCACCTATGAACTGGTGTCCCGCGAGCCGGTTTGATCGGCCCCGTGGTCAAAATACACCCGGCTCAGGTCCAGCAGCTCCATGGGATTGATGGATAGTCCCCTCACGGTCGGTGCCGTGAGCAACATGTACCGCTCGTGGTACAACGGGATCAACGGGACTTCCTGCATGGCGAGCTTTTCCGCATCGGCCAGGTCCTTCATCCGGTCGGCCGCTTGCACCTTGGTCATTGAAAGACCGAACAAGGCATCGAAGCGGGGGTCCGCGAAGCGGGTGGTGTTCAGGCTGGAGGGAAGCGAGGTATCGGACACCGCGTTCTTGCCATAGATCAACGCCAGGAAGTTCTCCGGGTCCGGCAGGTCCGCCACCCATCCTTCCCGCCAGAAGAGAGCCTCACCGCGATCGATGCGCTCGTAGTATTCCTTGGGGGGAACCACGCTCACCGTGATCCCCACACCCAACTCCCTGCCCAGCATCTCCTGTACCTTGCTGGCCACGCTGCGGTAGCCGAAACCATAGTTGTTCACCTGCAACTGCACGCGCGGAAAACCCTTCCCGTCCGGATATCCGGCACTGGCCATGAGTTTCCGTGCACTGTCCGGGTCGTAGGGGATCCCCGGGACCCGCTCGTAGGGATAGTCCGGAAGTCCGGGCGCCACGAGTCCGTGATCTGCCACTACGGCCATTCCGTGGAGCACGCTGTCCACCAGTACACGGCGGTCCATTGCCAAGGCGAATGCCCGCCTTACGCGAACATCATGGAACGGTGGCTTGGAGGCGTTGAAGCCATAGAACTGTACCGCGAGTGCCGGCGAGGAAAGGATGTTGAAGCGCCGGGCTCCCGTCTCCCCGTCCACCGAATCGGCCAGTACCCCGATGCTTCGGATCGAGAGTTCGGTCACCATGCTCAGGCGACCCTTGAGGAATTCAGCGATCTCCTTTTCCTTGTCCGGTTCCAAGGTTACCCGCACCGCATCCAGGTAAGGCAGTTGGCGGCCTTCCGCATCGCGCCTCCAGTAGTGGTTGTTCCGTTCCAGCACAATGGCATCCTCGGGGCGGGCCACGTTCAGTTTGAACGGACCGGTGCCGATGGCATGGCGGAACAGGTCGGTGCCGTAATTGTCGATGAGTTCCCGGGGCCAGATCCAGCACCCCGCACCGGCGATGCTCTGCAGGAAGTTGAGGCAGGGTCGGATCAAGGTGATGCGCACCGTGCGCTCATCCAATGCGGTGATGCCGCTCACGCTGCCGCCAACCGTACCCGAATCATGGTACGCATCGGCACCGGCCACCTTGTCCTGAAAAAGCCAATAGGCCGCATCTCCTGTTCCTTTTTCACAGATCGCCGTGAAGCAGTACACCACATCCTTCGCCGTCAGTTCACGCCCCTCTCCATTGGGGAACGCGGCGTCATCATGGAAGCGGACATCGCGCCGAAGATGGAAGGTGTAAATGGTACGGCTGGCATCCACCTCCCAGCTCTCGGCCAAGGCGGGTTCCACCGATAGGTCGTGCGCATTGAAGCGTACCAGCCCCTCATAGATCTGCGAGGCCACATGCTGTTCGGACACCAAGGTGATGTTGAGCGGGAAGATGCTCCGCACCACCTGGGTCTCGTTGAAGTTGAACACCCCGCCGTAGATCCCTCCTTCGCCGCGTGTCTTGGGCGTTGAGGATCCGCAACCGGAAATGAGCGCGATCAGGGCGACAAGGGGGAGATGACGGAACATGGTGGATGCCAAATCTATCCGAACCGATCATCTGGCGATACGAAAGTTGCATGCATTACCAACAGGCCGCTCGTGATCATGCCCTCGGGAAGCACCCGGCCATGGCTTGAGGTCGCCGGAACGGATCGCAGGTCGAGGGGTGCTGCGGGGGCCCGGACCGGGCGGTAGTGGCCAAGAACCCCTTCAGGAACGATACTTTTCAGGCCGCTGCTGCGTACTCTTTTCGCTGACCTCGTGTTGGATCCAGGCCCCACCCCCTCATTGCTTCGCCCGTATTGGGTGTTGCTGCTGCTGATAGCGGCCGGAGCGCTGCATGCCCAACCCCAGGACAACCGGGTGGTACGCAGCGTAGTGCTGGACCGCGACACGGTGGTGCTGGACACATTGAGCATTGTTCCGGGCTCCTTCAGCCTTTGGAAGGACGGCGTGGAGGTGCCGACGGAGCGCTATGGACTGGACCCCTTCCACAGCCTGATCCTGCGGAAGCCCGATTTCCCCACGGACACGCTTACCGCCCGGTACCGGGTGATGCCACTGATGTTGGGCGGAACCTATCGGCATAAGGACCCCGATAAGCTGCTCAAGCCCTCGGGCGATCGGGAGGATCCCTTCAAGTACGTGCCCCCGAAGAACGATCAGGACATCTTCGGCATGGGCAACCTCAACAAGAGCGGAAGCATTTCCCGCGGCATCCTCTTCGGCAACAATCAGGACCTGTCCGTGAACAGTACCTTGAACCTGGAGCTGAACGGGCAGCTTACCGACAAGATCGGGGTGCAGGCCTCCATCACGGACAACAACATCCCGATCCAGGCCGGGGGCAACACCCTGGAGCTGCAGGATTTCGACCAGGTGTTCATCAAGCTCTTTGATGATCGGCAGGAGTTGATGGCAGGCGATCTCGTGATCCAGCGGCCTCAAAGCCACTTCCTCAACTATTACAAGAAGACCAAGGGCCTCAGCTACACCACCCGCCTGGGTGATCCCGACGGGATCCGGGACGTGCTCGGTGTGACCGCGGCGATCAGCAAGGGCAACTTCTCCCGCAACCAAGTACAGGGCATCGAGGGCGTGCAGGGTCCCTACCGGCTTACCGCGAGCGATGGCGGCACCTATATCATCGTGCTTTCGGGCACGGAGCGCGTCTACTTGGACGGTCGGTTGCTCACGCGCGGGCTCGAGAACGATTACGTGATCGACTACAACACGGCCGAGGTCACCTTCACCCCCAAGCGCCCCATCACCAAGGACCGGCGCATCACCGTGGAATTCCAGTACTCGGACAAGAACTACGCGCGCTCCCTGGTGCGCGTGGCCAATGAATTCACGGCCGGTGCCACCACCCTTCGCTTCAACCTGTACAGCGAGCAGGACCACAAGGGCCAACCCCTTCAACAATCCCTAACGGACGAGGAGAAGCAAGCCTTGGCCGATGCCGGGGACGATCCGCTGGCCGCAGTGGTCCCCGGAGCGGACAGCGTGGCCTTCTCGGCCGATGAGGTGCTCTACGCGCAAGTGGACTCCCTGGGGTGGTCTCCGGTGTACCGGTACAGCATGAACGAGGACAGTGCGCACTACCGGGTCACCTTCAGCGCGGTGGGTGCCGGCAACGGCGATTATGTCCAGCAGGAGTTCACCCCCAATGGTCGGGTGTTCCGCTGGTTGGCACCGGAAATGGTGAACGGCGCCATCGTGCACAAGGGAAACTATGCGCCGGTACGGATACTGGTCCCCCCCCGCTACAAGCGCATGGTCACGCTCGGTGCCGAACATCGGTTCTCCAAGCGCACCAAGGCCTGGGGGGAGGTGGCCGTGAGCGATGCGGACCGGAACACCTTCAGTTCCATTGATGATGAGCACAACACCGGGCTCGCCGTGCGGGCGGGTGCCAGCCATGCGATCCCCATCTCAACGGCGGACAGCACCAAGCAACTGGTGATCGCCACGGACAATGAATGGCGTTCCAAGGACCTTACAGTGGTGGAGCGCTACCGCCCCGTGGAATTCGATAGGGACTGGAATCTTGCCGGCGTGGTGCAGGACGGAGACCAAGTACTGGCCAGTGCCAGTGTGGGCCTGCTCAATGGCAAGAACGGCCGGGTGGATCTTACCGGTTCGATCTTCCACATCGATCGGCGCTACGATGGATTCCGGCAGGCGGTGACGGGAAAGATGCGGTTCGGGACCTTCGATGCGGCGCTGGACGGTAGCCTGCTCAGCACCGCCGCAGGTGCCAACTCCAGTGGTTTCCTCCGGAACAAGGCCGTGATCGCACGTCGCTTCAATTGGTTCACCTTGGGCGTATCGGATGAGATGGAGAGCAACCGCTTCCGGGACGAGAGGCTTGATGCGCTCACGGCGGGAAGCTATCGCTACAATGAATGGGAGGTCTTCGTCCAAAGCCCTGACTCGGCCAAGGCCAAGTTCCGGCTGGCGGCCGGCCAGCGGGCCGATGAAGCCTTGCGGGCCGGATCACTTGCCCCCAGCACCGAGGCCACCAACTACAGCGCCACCATGGACCTGGCCGGGAAAAAAGCGCGGAAGCTCTCGGCCACCTTCAACTACCGCATACTCCGCATCCTGGACAGCACCTTGACGGCACAGCGGGCGGAGGATACCTATTTGGCACGTTTGGACTATGGGCACAGCGCCTTGAAGGGTGCGCTCAACTGGGACCTGTTCTACGAGTTCGGAAGCGGACTGGAACAACGGCGCGAATTCATCTATGTATTGGTGCCTGCAGGCCAGGGAACGTACGTGTGGAAGGACTACAACGGCAATGGAGTGAAGGAGCTCAACGAATTTGAACTGGCCAACTTCGGATATGAGGCGGACTACATCCGGGTCTTCGTGCAGAGCAACGAATCCGTGCGCGTGTACAGTAACCAGTTGAGCGCCTCGGGCGAGCTTCGGCCCTCGGCGGTGTGGCGCGACAAGGAGGGTCTTCGGGGCTTCCTCGGAAAGTGGAACGATGTGGCCAGCTTCCGAAGTGACCGCAAGACCGGCGATGAAGCCAATGGGAACGCCTTCAATCCCTTTATCATCGATCCGGCGGACACCTCCTTGATCGCGCTCAATAGTTCGGTGCGCAACACCATTTACTACGACCGGAGCAGCCGAACGTGGAGCATCGATCACACCTACCAGAGCGATCGGGGCAAAAGCCTCCTGCTGAACGGATCCGATTCGCGGGCGCGGGAGAGCAACCTGGTGCACCTGCGATGGAACACCACCAGCCAGTGGACCGTGGAGGCCGAATGGGGCTCGGGGCGAACCGTTAGCAGCAGCGATCTGCTAACGGGGCGCAACTATTCCATCGATGAACAGAGCGCTGCTCCAAAGCTCACGTGGCAGCCCAACACGCGTATGCGCGGGATGGTGAGCTTCAAATACACCGATAAGCGCAACACGGCTGAACTGGGTGGTGAGGCAGCGACCATCCGCGACCTGGGTACGGAGTTCCGGTTCAACGCGGCAGGGAAAGGGTCGCTGCAGATGACCGCCAACCTGGTGGACATCAGCTACGACGGCACGGTGGACTCCTCGCTCGGCACGGAAATGTTGAGCGGCCTGAAGCCCGGCACCAATATGACCTGGAGCCTGACGATCCAACGGCGGCTCAGCGACCACCTGCAGGTGGACCTCACCTATAATGGCCGTTCAAGCCCCGCAACGCCAGTGGTGCATGTGGGCGGAGCGCAGGTGCGGGCCTTCTTCTAGGCTCAAGTTCCGGGCACTCCCGCCGGTCCACCTGTTAGCCATCATGCGCAATACCTGATCAACCTGTCGCGTAAAACAAGCCGCGAACTGCACGGTCCGTGGCAGTTCGGATCACCGGAAGTTGGCCATCCATCGATCGCCGCCTCCGTGGATCGGTCGATCCCATTCACGGCTCCTTCTTCTTGTGCTTGGTCTTCCGGGTGTAGGACTTCCTGCTCTTCTCCACCTTCTCACGGAAGCGACCATCCAACGCGCCTTGCTCCTTGCGTTCCTCACGCACGGCGGCCTGCTCGATCTTCAGCAGCTCCTTCTTGGTGATCCGCTTCTTGGCCATGCGGAACAAAGATCGAAAAAACAGGAACCCGTAATTGCGGTTGAATTCAGCGGATCATATTTTCGTTCCACAGATCCACCGTACCATGAAAAAGCTCATGAAGATCGTCGGCGTCCTGCTGGTCGTCCTCGTGCTCGTCATCGTTGGCGGCATCACCTACATCACCCAAGCCCTGCCGAAGATCGCGGTGCCGGAGGACCTGCACGTGGAATTGACCCCGGAACGGGTGGCACGCGGTGAATATCTGGCCAACCATGTTGCCGTCTGCATGGATTGCCACAGCACCCGTGATTGGAACAAGCTATCGGCTCCCGTGGAGCCCGGAACGCTGGGCAAGGGCGGGGAGGTTTTTGACCAGAGCATGGGCTTCCCCGGGCGCTTCGTGTCGAAGAACATCACGCCGTTCAACCTGAAGAACTGGAGCGACGGGGAGGTCTACCGTGCCATCACCAGCGGGATCAGTAAGGACGGGCATGTGTTCTTCCCCGTAATGCCCTATCCCTACTACAACAAGCTGGCAACGGAGGATGTGTACAGCATCATCGCCTACCTGCGCACATTGCCTTCCATCGAGAGCCACCTCGAAGCCTCGGAAGCGGAGTTCCCCATGAGCGTGATCCTGCACACCATTCCGGAGGAGCCACACCCGATGTCCTTACCCATGCCGACCGACCCCGACTATGGTGCGTACCTGGTGAATGCAGCAGGGTGCAAGGAATGCCATACAAAAATGGAGAACGGCAAGGCCGTAGGAGAGCCTTTCGCCGGTGGCTTCGAGTTCCAATTCCCTAACGGTGCTACAGTACGCTCCTCCAACATTACACCGGACAGCACCAGCGGCATCGGCTCATGGGACAGGGAGACCTTCATCCAAACCTTCAAGCAGTTCACGGACAGCAGCTATGTGCCGCCGACCGTTGACTGGAAAGCACAGGATTACCAAACTGTAATGCCTTGGATCATGTATGGTGGCATGAGCGAGCAGGACCTGGGTGCCATCTACGATCATCTGCATACGCTTGAACCGGTAGTGAACAAGGTGGAATACTGGACACCGGCGGAGGAGGATCCCACGGAAGTGCCGTGATCCATTCCCCGCCAAGCATGCTCAGGGCCGGTATGGATCGGGCGCAATGCGAACCGTTCAGGTCAGCGTGATCCAATGCCCTTATTGACCCGCGATCATCACCGGGAGGTATTCCATTATCCGATCATCTGATCGTCTGATCGAACAACATCCCCGACCCTCACCTCGCCCGATCCAACAAATACTGCGTTCATCCCGAAACGCACCTTGTTCCCCACGGAGCGGTACGTGGCCAGCGTCCGCAAGGGTTCCTGCGATCGTTCGCCGTTCTGTTGGTCGGTGTTGACGATCACGCAGCGCGCGCAAGGCTTTACGATC
Organism: Flavobacteriales bacterium; assembly: GCA_019912395.1. Lineage (GTDB taxonomy): Bacteria > Bacteroidota > Bacteroidia > Flavobacteriales_F > PHOS-HE28 > PHOS-HE28. The sequence goes on from JAIOIH010000049.1 coordinate 42,911, forward strand.
GCGAAGCGCACAGCGCCGATGGAGATCTCCTTCCAGTCATCCTCTTGGAAAGGCTTGCCTTCGGCGATCACGAAGTTGGGGCGGAAGCGTTCCATCGGGACGGGCGCTGCCAACCGTGCATTCAGATCATCCAGGGAGGTTTGCGAGATGATCAGCGCCGGGAAAGCATCATTGAGTGCTACGCGCGCATCGGCGTAGCGTGGGTCCGTGGTTCGCACCGTCCTGTCCGGCATGTAGGCCAAGCGCACCGGACGTTCCAAGGCTTCACTGAACCATTCGTGCGCGTGTGCTGGCCCGAGCCTCAACTGCAGTGGATCATCCCACACGTGGGCCTGCACGTGCTCGCCAACAATCAATGTCCAAGGCAGGTTCACCGTGTTGCCGTTCCGCGTATCGGTTACGAGGAATCCTGTTCCATGCGGCATGCAATGCAGGCACGCCATGGCAGGCGCTTCCCGCTGGGAAAGAAAACGACCATCAGGACCGATGAGCATCCAACGGCGATCATGGTCCAAGCCGCGATCAGTCAACCGCACCTCCGGGACTGAAAAGCCGCCGAGGGACTTGACCGGATAGATGTGGATGGAAGCGAGGGCAATTGGTATCATGGTGACATCCGCACCACGCGCACCATGCGATCACCTTGGGGGGTTGAGATCACCAGGTGGTATATCCCCGTCTGCTCAGGTAGCTCACAGCGCCAGCCATTGCCTGCACGTGTGGTGTTAAGCGGCACACGTTTGCCCGCTGCATCATACGCCAGCACCTTGGTCGCTTCGGGTGAAGGAATCGTTATGAAACCATCGCGCGTGGGATTGGGGAATGCCTGGAGTGCACTGCGTCGTACATCTTCCACACCCGTGCCGAGCACCATCATGGAATCGGCCATAACGAGGTCCGGCGTGCCGTCGGCGGCGGCATACATGGCACGGAAGGCATCAATGCGCGGACCGTGGTGGCTGAACATTTCCCGGTTCCAGCGTGGAGGTACTTGCTGGAAATACACTTTCGTTTTCACCTCCACCGCGCCATCGTAGCCATTGGTGGCAATGTGGTAGTGGATCACATCACCTCCATCTCCCTCGGTGCCGAGGGCATCGTGGTTGAAGTTCGGGTCGGTAAGGGCCAACCCGGCGATCCGCGTGGTATCGTAGCTGGGGTGGGAAGTGCTGAATCCGATCGGTGGAATACGGTTATCCTTCAATCGGTAGACCGCGCGGAGCAGCGTGGTGGTCACATCTCCGTTCACGTCCCCCATCACGAACTCATAGATCTGCACCTGATCGCCACGCGTGATCACATCGTGGTGCGGCTCGTAGATGGAGTCGTGCCCGTAGACCTCATACGTACTGTCCCAGCGACCGCTTTGGAAGAGCGTATCACCGCTGGCCGTGAGCGCGATCACCTGCACGAATGCGCGCCTGTTGGGGAAGCCGCTGGGGAATTTGTGGCCGATGATGTTGGTGAGGCCGACATCCATGTAGAGCGTGTCATCCGTACGGTCCATCACTTGGGTGGTCATCTCCAGGGAATGCCGAAGATGGTATTCGGTGCGCGCGATCGTGCTGTCGAACTGGACGGGCGTGGCCGGGATCCCCAGGGTATCGATCAGGTCCTTCATCAGCTTCAGCATGAAGGTGCCCCCTCCGGCGAGATGGTGCTTCCCGAAGGGGGATTGGCCCCCGAGGAAGATATATTCCGATGCCAGTTTTACGGAGTCCTGTATGCGTGGCATGTGGCAACTACGGCAGTTCTGCTCCGATCCGTAATAGATGGAGTTCTTGTACTCCTGCCACATGGTCTGCTCATAGAAGGATGCGCCGGTTGGATTTCCTTGCAGGTCCTGGCTTTGGTTGATGGCGGTGTGGCATCCTGCGCACACGCTGCCGTCAAGGATATGCGAGCCTTGGTCCGGCGTGAAGCCCACGAAGAATTCCATGATGGCCGGATTGATCTGTTCCTGGGTGTACGGCCCCCACACCCGGGCACTGTCGAAGTGGAGGTCCCCGGAAAAGAATACACTTGCGGAATCCGGGTTCTGCATGTGGCACGCCAAGCAGGAAACACCATCCTGTGCCATCACACTGGTGTCCAAATGGGCCATGGTGAAGGGCGGGTTCCCCAGCATCTTCTGCTCAAAGACCGCCAGCGGGGCATGGCACTTCAGGCAACTGTGTTCCAACTGTTCCTTATAGGCCGGGTTCACCAGCCCCTCGTGTTCCATTTTCGCAAGAAAGAAGGGGTCGCGCGCGCTGTTGGCCATCATGCTGCTGCGCCAGTCGTCCACCACGTTCACATCCTCGCCTTCACCGGCCACCATGGCAATGCCGAGCGAATCGTGACCGTGGCAACCGGCACAGCGCCCAGCCGTAACGAAATAGGTGCCGAACTGCACGGGAAGCCCTTGGATCTCTTCGCGCATGAATGCCAGCTCTATGGAACTGTGGGGACCCTTCACCGGTGTGGTGGCCGCGGACCAGCCCACCAGGAGGAATACCAGCGCCAAAAGCCCCGAGAGCACGCGGATCTTCTTTGGTATCAGGGACTTTCGCTGCATTGGGAGGGCAAGTTATACGCAACGGAAGCGAAAATGTGCGGAGCCGCTCCGATCGGACGTCCTTCACCACACACCATCGTTGATGCTTCCGCGTTCCTTTCGCAGTGCCACGGCTCTCTGCTTCTATTTTTGGCCGCATGCGAGCATCAAGGATCCTTCTTCCCGAAAAGGAAATGCCCCACCGCTTTTTTACCATCACTCTTGGCATCTGCCTGCTCGCGCTCTTCCCGCTCAGCGGATCCGCACAAACGGTGCAGACCTACGTGGACCATTGGGACAGCCTGAAGGTGGTGAAGAAGAGCGAGGGCCTGATGGTGAATGGCCGTGAATGGGGCGAGTGGAAGTTCTGGGACCCGCAGGGCCGGATCACGGAGAGATCCGATTTCAAGAGCGGACAGCGCGATGGCCACGTGGTGATCTATTACGACAATGGCCAGGTGCAGCACGACGGATGGATCCACCAGGGCAAGCAGGACAGTACGATGCACAGCTACTACCGCAGTGGCCAGCTGATGGAGGAGGGCAGTTATGTGCAGGATGTGAAGGACAGCCTTTGGAGCTACTTCTATCCGGATGGACGGCCAATGCTCACCGAACGCTGGAGCAAGGGGGTCTGCCTGAGCATCGATGCGTGGGACCGCGATGGCGCCCAAACACTGAAGAAAGGCGAGGGCCTGGTCCGAACCTATTATCCTTCCGGCGATACCGCTGAAGTGAGCCTTTACCACTGGGGTGTACGCAGCGGAGTGCAAAGGGAATACTGGCCTGCGGGAAACCTGAAGGCCAAAGGCAATTGGTTGGGCGGTGTGAGGCATGGCCTGTGGGAGTATTGGTACTCCACCGCTGTGCCGGAGCGCACGGAGACCTGGAGCATGGGGAAGCTGGATGGGCCCTTCACCTCCTGGTTCACCACCGGCAAGGTGAATGTGACGGGCTTCCATGCCGAAGGCCTGAAGGACAGCACCTGGACCTGGTACACAACCGCTGGTGACCGGGACATGCTTGGGCACTTCAGGAACGACCTGCAGGATGGCCTCTGGAAATACTGGTACCCCAATGGACAGCTCAGTTCCACCGGGCTATACCGGGCCGGCAAGCAGGAAGGGGAATGGGTGTACTACTACGAAGGTGGCCAGAACTGGAAGCGTGGCAATTGGAAAAATGGCGAGAAGGACGGCCTGTGGACCACGTGGTTCGAAAGCGGGAAAAAGCTCCAGGAAGGGAGTTATGTGAACGGCAAGGAGGAAGGGATGTGGTACAGTTGGTTCGAGAACGGGCAGCAGAAGGACAAGGGCTCCTTCAAGCTGGGACAAATGGACGGCATTTGGCAGGGATGGCTACCGGACGGCACGCAGAGCTATATGGCCACCTGGGAGAACAACGTAAAGAACGGACCTTGGAAGAGCTGGTATGACAATGGCAAACCGAACGAGGAGGGAAGTTTTGCGAACGGACTGAAGAGCGGCCGATGGGTGGTGTACAACGAGCGGGGGATCGAGATGAGCGAAGGCATGTATACCAACGGCATGCCCACGGGCCCCTGGACCTACTTCGATGATGCCGGAGTGAAACAGCGCGAACAATCCTTTTTGAACGGGGCACCCGATGGCAAGTGCATCGTCTACAACCGGCGTGGACGGGTCGTTCAGGAGATGAACTACAAGAACGGTAGGCTGGAAGGGACCATGACCACTTACGATGGCACCGGCAACGTGGTATCAAAGGTGGAATATGAGAACGGAGCCGTGAAACGCTCGCCCCCACCCACCATGAAGAAGACCCCCAAGCGACGCTGACCGACCGGCCGAACGTGAGAAAGCCCCGACGTTTTCGCCGGGGCCTTGCCACCTGTCCGTTTAGAGCCCCGTCAGGAGGGCCTGCGCAGTACAGTGCTCATCGGTAGCCGTTGATGTAAGCGTTGGCGATCAGCTCGCTTTCCCTTACCAGCCCCTGCACGATCTCCCGGATCAGCTCGTCGAGCTGTTGGTCCGAGTACCGCTGCAGGTCGTTGTACACATGCGACTTGCGCTTGCTGCTCTTGATGAAGGCTATTTTGTCCTTCTTCGTCATGCCACTTTCAACGGCGACATCGGGCAAAAGGATCCATTTCGGTCAAAATAATTCCTCGTCGGCTCGTATACCGTTGAAAGTGAACCCCTGGAGCGGTGGATCCCCCCACGCCCGGTATGGCTTTGCGCCAATTCGGTGATCACCAGTGATCAAGCTGCGACCATGGGCCGCGTTCGCATGGCGAAAAGCAGCCGCAACGCGTGGAGGTAGCGCTCCACATCGCCGGCCAACATCAAGCGTGTGGCGGTATCCATCAGTTTCCGGGCACGTTCCGCATTGGGTCTCATGGTAGTGGATGTTTGGTGTTCCAGCCTGGGAACCAATGTCGTGCCAAACCCTTTACATCCCCGTCCATCAGGTGTTCCGGGGGAATCAGGAGGGGGAGTCCTCCACAATTCCCCAGTCCGCATCCCATCACTACATTCGCAGCCGATGCATCGCGGAACCTACCTCGTCGGGGTGGCCGGAGGCAGCGGATCGGGGAAGACCACCTTGGTACGCGCGCTCCGCGATCTGCTCCCCCCCGAAAGTGTGTGCATCGTCTCCCAGGACGACTACTACCTGCCCATCGAACGACAGGTAAAGGACCGGAACGGCAAGGTGAACTTCGACCTGCCCACTGCGCTCGATCTGGACCTTCTGGTGGACGACCTGCGCTGCCTGGCCCAAGGGGAGACCGTGTACCGGCAGGAATACAATTTCAACATGGCCACCGAACCTCGGTGGATGGAGATCCGACCTGCACGGGTGATCCTGGTGGAGGGACTTTTTCTCTTGCAATACAAGGACCTGCGCGACCTGTTCGATCTGATGGTGTTCGTGGAAGCCAGTGAGGAGGTGCAACTGCATCGCCGGATCGCACGGGATGAGCGGGAGCGCGGTTATCCCTTGGAGGACGTGCTGTACCAGTGGGAAAACCATGTGATGCCGGCCTATCGCGAGCATTTATTGCCCTATCGCAGCCATTGCGACCTGCACGTGGTGAACGAATCCCGGTATGAACGCGCCCTGGGTGTGCTCAGGGACCACTTGTCCCACCACACCGGCGTGGAGGCCCGGTTGGCACAGTCCGTATAGCCTTCACCGGTTTCAGTCCGCGTAAAGGCCGTTCTGCCGGATATAGGCGAGCACCTTCGGGTCCAGCAGGCCGTCCACGGGTTTCCAGCTCCTTAACCGCACCCGTATGCCCGTTGAGGAAACCGGGGTTTGCGGCGCATCCGGCAGAACCGACACCGAAGGGTGGTAGAGCAGGTCCGCCTGGGCCAGGTGCTCCTCAAGGCCGGGGCGCGGATAAACGTGGACGGGTGTCTTCTCCAGCATCAGCGAGGCATCCTTCCATTGGTGCAACGTGGCCAGGTTATCACTCCCGATGATGAGCGAGAACTGGTGCTGCGGCCAGCGCTCGCGCATGAAGGCCAAGGTATCCACCGTGTAGTTCGGCTGGGGCAGATCGAGCTCCAGACCGCTGGCGCTGATGCCCTCCAGCCCCTGCACGGCCAAGTGCGTCATGGCCAAGCGGTGCTTTTCCGGGCTCAACTGACGGTGCTGCTTGAAGGGGTTCTGTGGGGTGACCACCAGCCACACTTGGTCGAGGCCACAGTGCTCCTTCACATATCTTGCCAAGAGCACATGGCCCAGGTGCGGAGGGTCGAACGAACCGAAAAGGCAACCGATCTTCATGCGTGCAGGAAACCGCGCACCGCCTCGTATGCCTCTTCGCAGGCCTGGTGCATATCGTCGTTGATCACTACGTGATCGTAGTGCAGGGTGAAGGTGAGCTCGTGTGATGCCTTGTCCACCCGGATCCGGAGCGTTTCCGGGGTTTCGGTGCCGCGCAGGAGCAAACGCTGCTCCAAAGCGGCGATGGTGGGGGGGGAAACGAAGAGCGAGAGCGCGCGGTCTCCGAAGATCTCCTTCAGGCGCAAGCCTCCCACCACGTCCACGTCGAAGATCGGGGAACGACCAGCCTTCCAGATCCGCTCGATCTCACTGCGCAGGGTGCCATAGAACCGGCCGGGATACACCTCCTCCCATTCCACGAAGGCATCCTCGGCGATGCGTTGGCGGAACTCTTCCGCTGTTAGAAAGAAGTAATCGTGGCCATCGCGCTCGTATTCCCGTTTGGGGCGGCTGGTGGCGCTGATTGAAAAATCCAACCCGAGATCACGACCCAGCAGATGGCGCACGATGGTGGTCTTGCCCGCACCTGAAGGTGCCGACACGATGATGCACTTGCCGCCTTCCATGGATGGCCCGCTCACAGCACGTTCAACATTTGTTCCTTGATCTTATCCAGCTCGTCCTTCATCAGTACCACGCATTTCTGCATGTCGGAATCATTGCTCTTGGAGCCGAGGGTATTGATCTCGCGTCCCATTTCCTGTGAGATGAAGCCGAGCCTGCGGCCTTGGCATTCCTCGTTCGCCATGGTCTCCAGAAAATAATTGCAGTGCGTGGCAAGCCGCAGCTTCTCCTCCGTGACGTCCATCTTTTCCAGGTAGTACACGAGTTCCTGCTCGAAGCGGTCCTGGTCCACCTTGGCTTGCACTTCCTCCAGTCGCGCCAGGATGCGCTCGCGGGTGCGTGCCATGCGGTCGCCGTCCATGGAGTCCACCTCGGTCAGCAGGCGGATGATATTGTGGGTGCGTTCGTTCAGCTCGGCATGCAATTTTTCACCTTCGGTGGTGCGGAACTCCTCGTAAGCGGACCACGCTTGATCGATCAATTTCAATAGGGCACTCCACTCGGTCGGGTCGAACTCCTCCTTGGCAGTTGACATCACGTCCGGCATGCGGAGCACCAGGGCGAGCAGGTCGGTGTTCGACTCGGGTGCCACCGCGCGCGCCACGTTGCGCAGTTCGTCGTAATAGGCTTGAATGAGCTCGGCGTTGAAAACGGTGCGCTTGGCAACTTGAGTGCCCTCCAAGCCCACTTGGAGGTCCGCCTTTCCGCGCACCACCCGCTCTCCCGCCCATTGGCGCAGTTCGATCTCCTTTGCGCGCCAAGGTGAAGGCAATTTCACCTGCAGGTCCAGTTGCTTGCTGTTCAGGGACCGCAGTTCAACGGTTACCTTTTTCTCGCCGACCAAACCTTCGGCTCGGCCAAAGCCGGTCATGGAACGTAACATGGGCCGCAAATGTAGCCGCATCCCAGCGTTGGGCACGCCAGGAAATGTGCGGTCGGGATCAATGCGCAACAGGCTTGCGCTCCTTCCTCCCCGCGAGCCATACCCCTGTGAAGATGCAGGCTGCACTTGACGCCTGCGCCCATCCCAGGCCGAGGTCGCCGGGCAACAGCACGTACGCAGCCAGCAAGGCCAGCACCGGCTGCAGATAGATGAAGGTGCCCGCCACGCTGGGCTGCACCACCCGGAGCGCCCAGGTGTTCAGCAGGTAGGCCACGAAGGTGACCATCACCACCACGAAGGCCAGGCTCCAGGCATCGGGCGCCGTGAGCCCGTGCCAATCCACCTGCAGGAACTCGCTCAGGCCGAAGGGAACCACGATGATGCTCCCCACAAGGAAACACCACGACATCACGGTAACAGCGGAGTACTTCGACATCAAGGGCTTCACCAGCACCAGGAAGATCGCGTACGAGCTGGCGTTGATGAAGATGAAGAGATCACCCAGCACGGAGGAGCCGCCACCTTCTCCCGAGCCGACGAAGATGAGCACCAAGGCGCCGACGGCCCCCAGCGCTACGCCCATGGCCTTTGCGGGCGTGATGCGCTCGCCGATGAGCACGCCGCTGAGCACCAGCACGAGGATCGGCGTGGCCACCATAATGATGCTGGCATGTACGGGCGAGGTCCGCATGAGGCCATGGAAGAACATCAACTGGTTGATGGCCACACCGGAGATGCCGCACAGCACCAATCGCCCCGCATCGGACCAGGCCACCCGCTCGCGCTTGATGAGCCAGACCGGCCAAAAGAGCAGGTTGGCGCCGGCCACCCGCAGCAGGATGAAGCCGGACGGCCCGATCACCACGGGCATCAGCCCTTTGGCCACGACGTAGTTGATGCCGTAGAGCAGATTCACGATGAAGAGAGCCCAAAGCGCGAGGAAGCGTCGGTCCATGAAAGTTGATCGGGGCTGTGGCCAAAGATGGCGGCGGGACGAATACCTTGGTCCCGTGGCAAAGGTGGTACAGGAGGAACTGGGCATTGATGCCGGGGAGGAGCAGGAAGTGCGTCGCTCGTTCCGGGCATGGCGCACGTTGCTCCCCATCGCCTTCGGCCTGCTTGCCGTTGGCTTCCTGTTGTGGCACGAACTGCGCGAGGAGGGATTTGAAAAGGTAGCCGAAGGCACCGGCAACTACGCTTGGGCGGATACGAACGGCAACGGCGAAGTGGACCTGGCGGATGCTGCGGAATTCGTGCCCGCGGAGCGCGGTGACTACAAGCTCATGAGCGGCACGGATCGGTTGCGTAGTGTGCGTTTGGCCCCCTGGGGGGTGTTGCTTTTGTTCGCGGCCCTGATCGCCAACGCATTGCGCGACTATGGCTACATCGTCCGGTTACGGATCCTTACCGATGGCGAGTTCGGCTGGAAGCGCTCCTTTCAAGTGGTCGCCCTGTGGGAATTCGCCACGGCGGTGGCACCAGCGGTGGTGGGCGGTACCAGTGTGGCCATCTACGTAATGGCCAAGGACGGCACGCCACTGGGGCGCAGCGCGGCGATCGTGCTGGTGACGGCGATGCTGGACGAGCTCTTCTTCCTGGTGTTCGCGCCGGCGGTGTTCTTTCTGGTGGGGATCGACAAGCTGTTCCCCCCGGAACTGGACGAAGCGATGTGGGGGCTTCCCGTGCAGGCGCTCTTCTGGATCGGTTACGTGTTCATCGCCGTGATGAAGTTGACCGTGTTCTATTCGGTGTTTTTCCGGCCTCGGGCCATCAAGCTGCTGCTGGTGAGCCTGTTCAAGCACCGCTGGATCCGCCGGTTGCGGCCCCGCATGGCCGAAGCGGGCGATGACCTGATCGCGGCCAGCGATCAGTACAAGGGGCGGTCCTTGGCGTTCTGGCTGAAGGCGATCGCCGCCACTTGGTGCTCCTGGGGGGCTCGTTTTCTCGTACTGAACTTCATTGCGGCGGCATTCTTCCCGGTGAGCGACCACTTGCTGATGTATGCCCGACAGATCGTGCTGTGGGTGATCCTGCTCATCAGTCCCACGCCCGGTGCAAGTGGAGCCGCCGAATTCGCGTTCGTGGGCTTCATGCGAGACCTGATGCCGGCCGGGGCCATGCTGGTGGTGGTAGCCCTTCTGTGGCGCTTGTTCACCTACTATTTTTATCTTTTTCTGGGGGCCATTGTGGCGCCAGGCTGGTTGCGGCGCACCGGAAAGGCCCGCCAACACTGATCCCGTGAGCCAACCGGCCCTGGCGTGGTTTTTTTGCGCCCGATCCACCAACTTTGACCCAGCGATCAGCCTCGGCCCATGATGCCCTCCCGCCCAGCTTCCGATTCCATTCTTCGCGATCAGCTTCCCGTGGACGGGTCGGCCCTCCGATCGTTCGGCCAAGTGGAGGTGGTACGGTTGAAACGACGTTCCCGCAAGCACCCCGAACTGCTCCTGTTCAAGGGTGCTCCAGCGTCAAGGCATAGCTTGTCCAATAGCGTTCTCATTACCATCGTTGACGTGAACGGCGAAGTGCCTGCCCCGTGGATCGACAAGGAGAAGGGGCGGATCCACCTCTTCTACACCAGCATGGAACACCCGGAAGTGGTCGCGATCTTGGACGATCCCGGTGCGTTCCTGTGCTACCTCTGGACCAGTTCCGATGGGGCCAAGAGCCACGCCTGGCTGCTGAGGAGGCGCTGAGCGCACTATTCCCAGAACACGTCCTCGGGACGTCCGCTCACGGTGGGTTGATGCGATTCCGCATGTGCTTTCCCCACTTCCGCAAGCTGGTCCGCAGTGGCCACCTTCTGGATGCGATCGAAAAGCCGACGCTCCTCAAAACGGATATGCGCCTCCAGCTCCTCCTCGATCAGTGAAAGGGCCACCACCACATCGCTGCGACCGTTGATCAAGCGCTGCAGGCGCCGGTGCTCGGCCATGGCCCTGCGCACGTCGGGATGGTCATATCCCAGGATCGGGAAGAGCACGTTCTCCTCCAGATCGAAATGCGGCTTGAGATTCACCTTCAGGAATTGCCGACAGTAGCGACGGATGCGGGAGGGCGCCACGCCTTTCGCGGTGCCCACCCTGATCTTCCAACACAGCAGGAGCCCGTCGTGATGCTCGCGGCTGATCCCTTGCAGCTCAGGAAGCCGATCAATTGGCGGCATGCGCTAAGCTCTTCTCCAGCGCGATCGCGCGGGGGAACATGATGTTGTTCTCCAAGTGGATGTGCAGGTGCAGGTCCTCCTCGAATTCCTTGAGCATGTTGAACGCGGTGGCGTAGGTGGCACAACCATCGGTCGGCATGGTGAAGCCATCGCTCACGGCCTTCATCCGCTCAAAGCGCTCACCCTCGGCGTTGTGATCCTCCATCATCATGTTCACGGGGTTCTCCACCGTTCCGAAGTGCGGAACCTTGAACGCCTCACCGGAGCGTTCGCTCCTGGCGAGGTTGCGCACGAAGGGGAACAGCACCAGCTCCTCCTTCTTCATGTGGGCGGCCATGGCCCCCACGCAAGCGTTGAACTCGTCGTAGAGGGTGAACAGCTCCGGATGGCGTTCGCCATGCACCTTGCAGAGCTTCGCCAAGTACTGCTGAATGATCGGTCCGCGCTCCTCCACATAGCGGTGATGCACGGTCTCCACATGGTCGGCGAGTTGATCCAAGGGCCAGGTGCGGGCATCCTCGCCGCTCTTGGCATCACGCGCCAGGAGCTTGGTGATATCCTCGGCCAGTTGGTTCTGATCGATGTTCTTATTTGCGCAGACCTCCTGCACGGAGCGACCTCCCTTGCAGCAGAAATCGATGCCGTATTTGGTGAGCACGGCGGCTGCGCGATAGTCCTCAGCGACAATGGACCCCACGGTCCGTTCGGGTGTGATCTTCATGATCGTGTTGTTTGATTGTTGTTCGCCGTTTCACCGGCGAGGGTTGATGTGCGGTTGAACTGCCTGGTGCCAAGCACGATGAGCGCGGAAACCTGCAGTGCTTCCACTGCCGTGCCGGGGGTGCGGAAACCCATGCCCGCATAGCGATGGATCCGCCAAGAGGCCAGGTAGGCCATACCCACCAGAAGACCCGGCCATGTGAACACCTCGACCAAAGGGACAGGGTGGTTCACGATCAACATCAGCGGATGGGTGTCGTACCGGCACGGGCATGCTCGGCCATTCTGAACTGGAACATCTGCGCCATCATCACCGAGCGCTGCTTGGCCTCCTCGGCCGTAGGGCCGGTAAAGAGCTCGTTCAGCGTGGTATGGAACAGTTGCAGCCAACGGTCGAAGTGGGCCTTCCCCAACGGGAGCATCGAGTGTGGCATGAAGGGGCTGCCGGTGTACGTATGCTGGCCCAGCAGGATGGTCTGCCAAAAGGTGTAGAGCTTGGCCAGATGCTCCGGCCAACGGTCCTGGATGGTAGCGTTGAAGATCGGTCCCACCAACTCATCCAAGCGGGCCCGGCCATAGAACGTATCCACCAGCAGGCGCACGTCCTCAATGGTACGGATGTCCCCCTTCCGGTGCTGTTCTTCCGCAGGTTTCTCCGTCTTGGACCTCTCCATCATCTCCTATGCCTTCGAACGTGGATCGCAAATTACCGGCTCTTGCCACGACACGTCCTGACGAACGTCAGGCCACCTGTCCCTCGGCTCCCGCCCCGCCGGCATAGAGGTTGAAGCGATCCCGTTGCAGGAAGCCGATGAGCGTGAGCCCACCTTCCTTCGCCAGCTGCACGGCCAACGATGAGGGGGCCCCTACCGCTGCCATCAATGGGATGCCGGCCATGAGGCATTTTTGCACGAGCTCGAATCCGGCGCGACCGCTCACCAATAATTGGTAATTGTCCGTTGTCCTTTGTCCGGGGGCGGTCACCGAGTTCGTGCCACCTGAAGTGAGCAGTGCTCCGATCACCTTGTCCACCGCGTTGTGGCGGCCCACGTCCTCGCGCAGGAGGAGCAACTTCCCCTCGCCATCGAAAAGGGCCGCTGCATGGTTTCCACCGGTGTGCTTGAAGACCGTTTGGGCTTCGCGCATGCGGCCCGGCAAGGTGGTGATCACTTCCGCGTCGATGGGGCCGAAGGGTGTGATCTCCCTTGCGCATTGCGTGCGAACCGCGTCGATGCTGGTCTTTCCGCACACACCGCAACTGCTGCTGGTGTAGAAATTGCGCTGCCACTTCGCCGGATCGAGCTCCACGGAGGGATGCAGTTCCGCGCGTACCACGTTGCCGCGCTCCTCTTTTTTCACGTTCTCACAATGCTCCACGCGCACCACTTGTGCCGGATCGGTGATGATGCCCTCGGTGAACAGGAAGCCGAGCACTAGTTCGGCATCGTGGCCCGGTGTGCGCATGGTGACGCTGAGGGGCACTTCCTTGCGGTGGTCAAGCGGGCCATGGCCAAGACGGATCTCCAATGGTTCCTCGGTGACGAGAATATCATCCACCTCGGAGACCTTACCCTGGTCGACGCGTGAGATCTGGATCGGTGTGACCGGCGTTCTCATTGGTTGTCAGGCTGTTCGCCGCCAGCAGGTCACCAGATGGTCGTCCACCATGCCGCAGGCCTGCATGAACGCATGGACGATGGTGGTGCCGACGAATTTGAAGCCGTGCTGCTTGAGGTCCTTGCTCATGGCATCGCTTTCCGGGGATGAGGCGGCCACGTCCACCGTCCTTTTAGGTCGGTTCACCTTGGTCTTGTGGCCGACGTGCTTCCAGAGGAATCCGTCGAAGGCTCCGGGACCGTTCTCCATGATCTTCAAGTAGGCCTGCGCGTTGCTGATGGAGGCTGCCACCTTGGCCCGGTTGCGGATGATACCGGGGTCGTTCAGCAACCGGGTAACATCCTTCTCTCCGTACCGCGCGATCTTCTCCACATCCCAGTTGTCGTATGCCTTCGCATAGCTCTCCGTACGGATCAGGATGGTGTACCAGCTCAATCCTGCTTGGGCCCCATCGAGGATCAGTTTCGCAAAGAGCTTGCGGTCATCGTGCTCCGGCACGCCCCAAACCTCATCGTGGTACCGCATGTAGATGTCATCCTTCAGGCACCACGGACAACGGATCTTTTCATCCGATTTCATGCGTGCGAAGTTCGCCATAAGTTCATCAGGGTCCCCGCCGTGGGGCCGTAGATCATCATCGAGCAATGGCCAAGGGGTGCGTCCGAACGGGACCCAACGTTTTCCGGAACCCCGTGATCGGCCGTTGGCTGTTGACCCAACATGCAGCAGGTCCTCCGGATGTCCCGGCCCCCTCGGTGGAATTCCACGCTCAGTACACGATCAATCGCGGCTCGCTCATTTCCTCCATCGCGTACTTCAGGCCTTCGCGGCCCAACCCGCTGTCCTTGATGCCGCCGTACGGCATGCTGTCGACGCGGAAGCCGGGAATGCCGTTGATGATGATGCCGCCGACCTCCAGTTCCTCATGCGCCATTTTCACGTGGGCGAAATTGTTGGTGAAGACGCCTGCCTGCAACCCGTAGTTGCTGTCGTTGACGCGAGCGATGCCCGCGGCAAGGTCCTTTACGGGCTCCACGATGGTGATGGGACCGAATACCTCCGCACGATCCACTTTCATGGAATGCTTGGTGCCGGTGAGCAGGGTCGCGGCAAAGACATTGCGTTCGGCATCCACGGGCTTTCCGCCGGCAAGCAGTTCGGCACCGCCCTTCACCGCTTCATCCAGCCAGGAGCTGATGCGCTCGAAGTGACCCTTGTCGATGATCGGGCCCACGGAAACTGCGGGATCACTGGGGTCACCGGCCTTCAGCGCGTTGAACTCCTTCACCAGCAGGTCACGGAATTGCTCGAACTCCTTTTGCACCACGAAGATGCGCTGGGTGCTGATGCAGGTTTGTCCGGCGTAGAGGTTGGCCCCCATGGCAACGCTCTTCGCGGCTGTGGCGAGGTCGGTGCCTTCGTCGATGATCACCGCCGCGTTCCCGCCCAGTTCAAGTGCCACTTTCTTCTTGCCGCAGATCGCTTTCAAATGCCAGCCCACCTTATCGCTTCCGGTGAAGCTGAGCATGGCCACGCGCTCGTCCTTCACCAACAATTCAGCGATGGAATTGCCACAGAGCAGCACGTTGAACGCACCCTTCGGCCAGCCGATCTCCTCCATCATTTTCCCCAATGCCAATGCGCTGAGCGGGGCTTGAGGCGCGGGCTTCAGCACTACGGGGCACCCCACGGCCATGGCCGGTGCCACCTTGTGCAGCACCAGGTTCAACGGGAAATTGAACGGTGTGATCGCGCCGATGACCCCGATGGGAAAGCGCTTGGTGAAGGCTGTTTTACCCGTACCGGCATCAAAGTCGATCGGTGTCATTTCGCCCGTGAAGCGCAGTGCTTCCGCAGCAGCGGTGCGAACGGTGGTGATGCAGCGCGCGATCTCGCCCTTGGCATAACCGATCGGTTTTCCACCTTCCTTCACGATCAGCATCGCAAGGTCGTCCGCATGCTTTCCGATCAATTTGGCCAGTGCTTCCAGCTTTTCGCTACGGTCCCCGGCGCTCAGCTTATGCACGACGGCACGGCTGGCATGGGCGGCTGCGATGGCCTCCTCCATTTGCGCCGCAGTGGCGTGCGGAATGCGGGCCAGCTCCGTGCCGTGGTACTTGTCCACCACGGAGTTGAAGCTGCCGTCACCTTCCTTGGTCCACGCGCCATTGATGAAGTTGGCGGGGCTGAACAAATGGTCCATGACTTGAACCTTTTTGGGGGATGCGAGGGACTGGGACATGGTGCAAATTTACCGTGAACTGAGGGGAAGGCTTTCAGTAAGCTGTGGTGGACCGGAACCACACATCCCCTCACGCGCAGGCGCAGGTGAGCACACTGATGCGGATGCCTGGCACGTTGGCCAAGGCCAGGGCGCAGCTCTCCAGGGTGGCACCGGTGGTCACCACATCATCCACCAGCAGCACGTGGGCATCCTTCAAGGCATCGGGATCGGCCAGTTGGAAGGCCGCCTTCACGTTGCCCCAGCGGGCCAACCGGCCGCGTTTGGTCTGCGTGGAGGTGTGTACCACGCGCAGCAACCCGGTATCCACTGCACGCAACGGCCATGCCTCGCGCATGCCGTCCACCAGGACCTGTGCCTGGTTGTAGCCGCGCTGTTTTTCCTTCCGGCGGTGAAGGGGTACGGCCAAGAGCACGTCCACGTCGGCAAAGCGGGTACTGTGCATCACTTCCTCGGCCATTCTTCGTCCCAGCTCCAGCCCCACGGCGGGGTCGCCCCGGTATTTCAACCGATGGAGCATGTGCTGCACCATGCCATCCTTGGTGAATTGCAGAAAAGCGCTCGCGGCATGCAGCCGGAGGCGACCGCGGAAGACCTGTTCCACCTTGTTGTCGGGATCATCGTGCGACCGCAGCCGGGGAAGATCATCCACACAATCGCTGCAAATGCTCCGCTCATACCGCATCAATGCCTGGTCGCATCCCGCACAGCGCCGGGGCAGGAATACCCCCGCCAGGTCGTACAAAAGGTTGCTCTTACGGTCCTCCATGGTTCATGGATCTGTTGACAACTGGCGGATGGCACGCGGAATGCGACAGCGCCCGAAGATAGTTTTGCGCACTAGCCCAATACCATGGACCCCATGACGGAGATCAAAGACCCGAGCACCACGCCGCCCAAGAACCGCAACAATACCCTGCTGCTTGCCTTGGTGGTCCTGCTGTTGATCAGCAATGTGGTGTTACTGTTCCTCTGGTTCCAAAAGAAGGACCAAGCCGTCGCTTCCGCCAATCAGGTCACTGCCATTACCAGTGAAAAGGAGAATGTGACCAAGTTGCTGGAGGACATGCTGGTGCAGTACGATACCCTTAGTACCAACAACGACCAACTGCGCACGGGCATGGATTCCCTGCAGAAGCAGATCGTCACCCTGATGGACAAGGTAAAGCGGGGGAACTACGACATTCACAAGGCCAAGAAGGAAGCCGAGACCCTGCGGAGGATCATGAAAGGCTACGTGGTGACCATCGACTCGCTCAATCAGGTGAACCAGGCCTTGATGGCCGAGAATATGACCACGAAGCAACAGCTCGGTGAGGTCACCGGACAAAAGGAAGCCTTGGAGAGCAAGACCGCCGAACAGCAGGCCCTGATCAAGAAGGGCTCAGTGCTGATGGCCACGGGCATGTCGGCCAATGCCCTCTTCGTGCGCAATAACGGAAAGCAGGTGAACACTGAGCGCAGCAGCAAAGCCGAAATGATCAAATGCTGCTTCACCCTGGGGGAGAACCGCATCACCACAGCGGGAACCAAGACCCTCTACATGCGGGTGATCGGGCCCGACGGCTCGGTGCTGCCGGCCAGCGAACAGGCCAACCGCTTCTTTTATGACGGGGTGGAGGGTGAGTTCAGCGTAAAACGTGACGTGAACTACCAGAACGAGCCCGTGGAGGTGTGCATGTTCTGGACGGCCACCGGTGAGCTCTCCGGTGGGGAGTACAAGGTGGACGTGTACGAGAGCGGGATGAAAGTGGGCCATACCACGTTCAACTTGAAGTGAGGGCGGCGGGTGTTCTTCGGAATGGCCGCTGTGGGCGGATCACGTAGTTCGGTACGCCATGGGCTGATCCCCAATGGGCATGCTCAATGGAGGATCGCCTTCAACAATGCTGGAATATCGGAATACACATGCACCCGGTCCGGCAAGCTTGTTTCCGGGATCGAGCGGAGCACCGGACCGCAGAAATGGAAGCGGATGCGGGGTTCAGGGAGGTACTCCACGAGCCGGTTCAAATAGGTCATTTCATCACCCGTCCTGGGATAGATCGTGAGCACAGAACAGATGTCCAAGGGACCTGTCCATCGCGCCGCCAAGCCTCCGAGGTCCTCGATCGGTACGCTCTCGCCGAGGTAGATGCTGCGCCTTCCCTCGCGCCGTAGGTGATACTGGAGATAGAGCAAACCAAGTTCGTGGATCTCGTTCTCCGGCAGGTAAAGCACCGCCATGGGCCGTGTATCATCGCTTCCATAGGGCAGGGCATCGATGGCGCTGATCAATTTCTGGCGCACCAGATTGCTGGAGAAGTGCTCCTGTGCGGGGCAAATGGCTGAGGCTTGCCACAGCAGACCGAGCATGTTCAACAAGGGCAGGAAGAGGTTCTCCACCAAGGCCTCGAACCCATGGTCCACGCGATAGTTCCGCGAGGTGCGTTCGAAGAGGTCCTCGTCATAGGTCACCGTGGCCAGCTTCAGGGCGTTCAAGGCACTGTCCTTGTCCAGTTGCCTGCTGATCTCGTTCTTGATCTTCTCTTCGCGCTGCTTCCCGGTGAGGGCGGCAATTTCAGAGATGGACATCCCTTCCTTCAAGAGGAGGGAGGTATTGAGGATGGTCTTCAGGTCATCCATGTCGTAGGACCGGATGTTGGTCTTGCTGCGTGACGGCTTCAGCAGGCCGTGCCTTCGCTCCCACGCCCGTATGGTGTGCGCCTTGATGCCGGAGAAGAGCTCAAGGTCCTTGATGCTGAACCGTTCACTGTAGTAGACTGGTTGACGGGGCATTCAATCGGGCATCTCGGCAATGGAGAGGAGGCGGCCACCATGACCGCCTCCCACTCATCCTTGTGGGTATGTGCTGCGCTTAACGAAGAACGTGCAAAGGAAGTGAAGTAGCTGCATCGTTGGTTGAAACGATCAACCGGTAACTTCCCGGAGCCAGATCGCCCACGTTCACCGTTATTGCGTTCCCGGTAGCGGCATGTGTGCCAAGGTCCATCACCATGCGGCCGGACATATCGGCAATCTGCAAGCTCATGCGCTCGGTCTTGGCACCTTGTATCTCCAACTGGGCGGAACTACTAGCCGGGTTCGGATACAGTGAAAGGCGGTCAGCGACCTCGGAGATGGACGCGACACCGGTGGTGTTGGAGAGCGGTACCAAGGGGCCGCCGGTGGCCAAGGAGGCCCACAAACCGAAAGCTTCCCCGTTGCTGTTATTTGAAGGATCGAGGAATCCGCTGGCGAATACCGTGATGGCTTGTCCCTCAAGTCCCAAAGTTTCCAGCGGGGCATCAAAGGAAGCTACGGGTGTACCGTCCGCCATGCGTACTTGCAAGGTGTAATCACCCGTGGGTACTTCAAGGTATCCCGCAAATTCGCCATAGGAGAGGTCGTCCACCAAAGTGGCTCCTCCGAGCACTGCGGTCTCGGCGACATCCACCGTGGGTGCGTCGGTTGCGCCGTGGAATACCAGGATATCCGTGTTCATGGGTGCGGTAGCTGCTTCACGGGCATCACCGGCCACGTTGAGGTCGAAGGGTTGAACCGGAGCATAACCAGAGGTGCTCACGATGCCGTTGGCAACCACGATGTAACTGCCGCCCTCTTCCAACTCGAACGTGTATTGAGCGATGGCGTTCATGGTGTCCATGCTCGTAGGTGCAGCGATGCTCACCACGAAGGGTACACCTGCTTGTGCGTCCACAAAGAGACTGGCTGTGCGGAAGGCGAAGTCGTCCAGTAGAAGTGTGTTGTTCAGCCACACATCAACGGTAGCTGCGGCGAGGTCGGCGGAGTTATGCACCACTTGCACACGGGCGGTCGGGATGACGGCGGAAGGCAATGGCACCAAAGGTCCACCTGTGGCCAGGGCCACAAAAAGACCGAATTCCGGGCCATTGCTGTTCGCTGCCGGATCCAGGAAGCCGCTGGCGAGCACAGTGATGGCCGCTCCTCCAAGACCCAAGGTGCTCAAGGGCGCCGAGTAAGCTGCAACGATGGTGCTGTTCGTAGCATCGCGCACCTGAAGGGTATAGTCGGCAGTGGGCAACGGCAGGTATCCGGCGAATTCGCTGTAGGAGATATCGTTCACAGCCGTGGCGTTCAAAGCACTGCTCTCATACACGTCAACCGTGGGCGCATCGGTGCTACCATGATAGACCAACACGTCGGTGATTCCGCTTGGCGCGGCTTCCTCGGCCATGTCGTACACGGCTAGTTGGAATGGTTGTGCCGGGCTGTAGCCGGTAGGGCTAACAATTCCCGAGGCCACAATAAGGTACTTCGCTCCATCGGCCAAGGTGAAGGTTTGCTCGAAGATGGATTCGCTGGAACTCATACTGCTCGCGGGTGCGATGCCCACGGTCAAGTCCACGCCCACAGGAACGTCCACGAAGGGGGTGGCGGTCCTGAAGTCAAGGTCGTCCAAGAAGAGCGCGCCGTTCACATAAACGTCCACGGAGGCGGCGGCGGCGTCCGCGCAGTTGTGGATGATCTGCACGGTAGCGGTCGATCCGCCCGCCCAAGCTGTCGTGGACAGCGCAAGCCCGAAGGCCAGTAAGATGGTTTTGTTGAGTTGCATGGTGTTGTTGGTTTTGAGGGTGCAAACATAACGGACAAAATCGAATGATGTTCAAGAAAAAAAGAAAAAAAGTGAACATCGCCCAATTTGGGCACCTGGCGCATGGACGAAGGATGAGCCGTTAATATGGGTACTGGTGAGGTGGAAAGGCCCATTGCATGAGTCGCCCCCAATGCCTTCTGGATGTTTTGCCCCATCGTGGGGGTTGACTGTCCGTAAAGGATCTGCGAGATACCGGTCAAGCATAGGACAGCTCCACATGGGCTTGGCTTGTCACTTGCGGTGTAGATGCCGATCAACTGGCATTTCGCACCGGGAAGGTGATGTTGCGGTAACTGAAAAAACGCACATGTTTAACTTAGTACTATATTTGTCAAACATTCGATGAAGGCTCAATCTTTCAAATCACCTACTGTGGTCATCATTGGCTCGGGTATCTCGGGCCTTGCAGCGGCGGCCATGTTGGCCCAGCAAGGGTGCAAGGTCACTGTGTTGGAGCGCAACGCGACAGTAGGTGGACGGGCCCGGACATGGACCCAGGATGGCTTCACCTTCGATATGGGTCCCAGCTTCTATTGGATGCCGGATGTCTTCGAGCGGTTCTTCTCACGCTTCGCCACATCTGCTTCGGATCATTACGAACTCTGCCGCCTCGACCCTTCCTATTCCGTGATCTTCGGGGAGAATGACCGATGGGGACTTCCAGCCGGGCGCGCGGCGGTCGCTGAACTGTTCGAGCGGGAGGAAAAGGGAGCAGGCAAGAAGTTGGACCTCTTCCTGGAGGAAGCTGCGATGAAGTACCGCTTGGGCATGCAGGACATCGTGTACAAGCCCTCGTTGAGCTGGATGGAATATGCGGATGCGCGCATCCTTAGCGGCCTATTGCGAACTTCCATACTCAACTCATTGCGGTCCCACGTGCGTAAGAATTTCTCCAGCGCACGCATCCGCCAAGTGATGGAATTCCCGGTGCTCTTTCTCGGTGCCACACCTCAGAACACCCCTGCCCTATATAGTTTAATGAACCATGCGGACGTCGACCTGGGGACCTGGTATCCGATGGGCGGCATGGGCAAGGTGATGGATGCGATGCAACGTGTCGCTAAAGCACAGGGCGCTGTCATAAGGACTTCCGATGCCGTGGAGCGCATCATCGTGGAGCAAGGCAAGGCCATTGGTGCGAAATCGAAAAGCGGCGTTCATCATGCGGACGTGGTGCTGGCCACTGCGGATTACCATCATGTGGAGCGGGACCTGATCGAGGCCCCGTATCGATCCTATTCCGAGGCCTACTGGAAGAAGCGGACCATGGCCCCGAGCACCCTGTTATTTTACATCGGGTTGAATACACGGTTGCAGAACGTGGAACACCATACGCTGTTCTTCGATGAAGACCTCGACCGCCACTGCGCGGACATCTTTGAACTCCGTCGTTGGCCGGAAAAGCCGTTGTTCTACTTGAGCTGCACGTCGCGTACGGATCCTTCCACGGCTCCGCCCGGCGGGGAAAACCTGGTCATCCTCATCCCCATTGCGAGTGATTCCTTGGATGACGAGGACACACGTGAACGTTATTTCCAGATCGTGGCAGAGCGCATGCATCGTCACTTGGGGGTTGACATCCGCCCGCACATCAAAGTGAAGCGGAGTTATTGCGTGAAGGACCTGGAACGGGATCACAACGCGTACAGGGGCAATGCCTACGGCATGGCAAGCACATTGCGGCAAACAGGCCCCGCACGGCCCAGCGTGAAGAGCCGAAAGGTGCGTGGACTTTACTTCGCCGGGCAGTTGAGCATACCCGGCCCCGGTATGCCACCGGCGCTGATCAGCGGTCAAGTGGCAGCGGAACTCATCATGAAAGAGAAACCTTGGAAATGAACACCATTGCGCTTTACGATTCCGTTTGCTCGGAGGCCAGCAGCACCGTGGTGCGCCGGTACAGCACTTCCTTCTCCATCGGGGTCCGTGCCCTGCACCCGCGCTTTCGCGATCCCATCAAGGCCATCTATGGATTCGTGCGCTTCGCGGATGAGATCGTGGACACCTTCCATGGGAACGACAAGCGCGCTTTGTTGGAACGGTTCCGTGTGGATACCTATCGGGCCATCGAGGAGGGCATCAGCCTGAACCCGATCCTGCACAGCTTCCAGCGTTGCGTGCGGAAGTATGGTATCGGTCGGGAATTGATCGACCCATTCCTGGACAGCATGGCCATGGACTTGGAGCGCACCGCACATGATCCGGAAACCTTCGCCACCTATGTCCTGGGATCAGCGGAGGTAGTGGGCCTGATGTGCCTCCGCGTATTCTGTGAAGGGGATGAGACCACTTACTCGCGACTGAAGCCTGCCGCCATTCGGCTGGGTGCCGCATTTCAGAAAGTGAATTTCCTGCGCGACCTGAAAGATGACCATGTCGCAATGGGCCGAAGCTATTTCCCCGGGGTGGATGTGAGCCGTTTCGATGAAGTGATGAAGCAGGCGGTGGAGCGGGATATGGAGGCGGATTTCAAGGCGGCGCTTGGAGGGATCCGTAGATTGCCCAAAGGGTCCCGCTTCGGCGTGTACATCTGCTATGTCTACTACAGGGCGCTGTTCAAGAGGATCCAAGGACTTGCTGCGGGCCGGATCATGGAAGACCGCATCCGGGTCGGGAGGCGTGCGAAGATGCGGTTGCTCGCTACGAGTTATTTCAAACACAACTTCGGCTTGATATGATGCGGGATCACACCATCGATGAGCTGGACCAAGTGGTGCTGGTGAACGAGCGCGATGAGGCGATCGGCTCCATGGAGAAGATGGCCGCCCACCGCCAAGGCGCATTGCACAGGGCTTTCAGCATCTTCCTCTTCGACCGCAGCGGTCGGACACTCCTGCAGCAACGGGCAGAAGGGAAGTACCACAGCGCCGGGCTTTGGAGCAATGCCTGTTGCAGCCATCCCCGCCCCGGAGAGGGGCTGGCAAGCGCTACTTCGCGCCGACTTTTTGAAGAACTCGGCATCACAAGCGATCTCATCGAGCGATTTGCCTTTACCTATCAAGCAAGCCTTGGCAATGACCTGCTCGAACACGAGTTCGATCATGTGTTCTTCGGTGGTTTTGAAGGTGATACGCATCCGGATCCAGAGGAAGTAAAAGCGCTGCGATGGATCGCTCCGGAGCAACTGGATGCGGAGATCCTCGCCGGACCGGAGCGCTTCACACCTTGGTTGTTGATCTGTTGGGAACAAGTGCGCGAGCACTTGCTCCAGAAGCCTATTCCCCAATGAGCGAAACAAGGCCGGAGGTGAGCATCCATTGGTTCCGTCGGGACTTGCGGATCGCCGACAACCACGGGCTGTTTCGGGCCTTGTCCGAGCAGGGTGACGTGCTTCCCCTCTTCATCTTCGATCGCGAGATCCTTGGTCGCTTGGAGAGCAGGTCTGATCGCCGTGTAGACTTCATCCATCGCGCCTTGGCGGACATCAGGGAGACCCTGGAAGCGCAGGGTGGTGCGCTGTTGATCGAACAAGGATCACCGAAGGAGGTCTGGTCCAGCTTGGTTGAGCGCTACAAGATCACAGCGGTCACAGCCAACCATGATCATGAGCCTTATGCGCTCCAGAGGGATGAAGCGGTGCGCGCGCTCTTGTTGAAGGAGGGGATACCCTTCCATACGTACAAGGACATCAGCATTTTCGAGCGCGGCGAGGTGATGAAGGAAGTCGGTGATCCCTACACGGTTTTCACGCCGTACAGCCGAAAGTGGAAGGCCCTCTTCACTCCGGAAAAGGCCGAACCCTTCCCCAGTGAAAACGAACTCAGGCGAATCTGGAAGACCACACCCTTGCCCTTTCCCACACTGTCCTCCATCGGCTTCGAGCCCACGGACCTTCAGGTTCCGCCCGCTGAAGTGGCCGATGAGGTCCTGATGCACTATGCGCAAACGCGGAACTTGCCTGGGATGGCTGGCACCTCGCGGATGAGCGTACACCTCCGCTTCGGCACGGCGAGCATTCGTGCCGTGGTGCGCAAGGCCATGGATCACGGAGAGACCTACCTCAACGAGTTGATCTGGCGTGAATTCTTCATGCAGTTGATGTGGCATTTCCCGCGTGTGGTGAATGAGTCGTTCAAGCCAGCCTATGATCACATCGCATGGACCAACGACCCCGCGTTCTTCCACGCTTGGTGCGAAGGACGTACCGGCTTTCCCTTCGTGGATGCGGGCATGCGCGAGCTGAGGGCAACCGGCCTGATGCACAATCGAGCACGTATGGTCACAGCGAGCTTTCTAACCAAGCATCTCCTCGCGGATCCGAGCTTGGGCGAAGCCTGGTTCGCAAAGCATTTGTTGGACTTTGAGCTCAGTAGCAACAATGGCAACTGGCAATGGGCGAGTGGCAGTGGATGTGACGCTTCGCCGTGGTTCCGCGTCTTCAACCCGACCCTTCAGCAGCAGCGCTTCGACCCGGACCTGCGCTATGTGAAGCGCTGGATACCTGAATACGGTACGGCCCGCTATCCGGAACCGATCGTCGATCATGCCACTGCACGGAACAAGGCCATAGAGACATACAAGGCCGGCCTCTCGGAAGGACGCGTAGCGGTGAATGTCCATCATTGAAAAGCAACATGACCATGCCAAGGAGGAAAAGAGATCTCATTCTTACCCGGCCAGTGAAGGAAGGGCTCAAGCTGATCAAGATCCGCCTGGACGCGCGCACCGTGATCACGGTGGTCAGTAAGAATGCGCTCGAAATGTGGAAGGTGCGATACCCTAATGCCGTGATCATTGGCTAAGCTGCATCACCTCGAGCGGGAGCAATTCCTGCCCATCCCCCTCCGGGATGCCTGGGGGTTTTTCAGCTCCGCGGCCAATCTTGCGCGCATCACACCCAAGGAGATGGGCTTCGTGATCCGACCGCCCCATCCGGATGGTCCCATGTACCCCGGCCAACTCATCACCTATACCATCCGGCCCGTGCTGGGCATACCATTGAAATGGGTGACGGTGATCGCTGAAGTCGACGAGCCGCTATGCTTTGTCGACACACAGCTAAAAGGCCATTACGCCATCTGGCGGCATCGGCACACGTTTCAGGCCGTTCCCGGAGGTACACTGATGAGGGATCATGTGGAATACGCCCTTCCTTTGGGGCCCTTGGGTGAGGTGGCGCATATGGCTTTTGTCAACAAGCAGTTGAATGGGATCTTCGACTTCAGGCAACGGACCTTGGCACAGCTATTCCCGAAAGAGCCATGAGCATTTGGCAGATCATCGGTACCGTGGTGCTCACCTTCGTGATCATGGAGTTCGTGGCGTGGCCCACGCACCGTTTCGTGATGCATGGTTTTCTGTGGAGCTTGCACAAGGACCATCACCAGCGCGACCATGACCATGTGCTGGAGCGAAATGATTCCTTCTTCCTGCTGTTCGCCATTCCTTCCATGGCCTTGTTCCTCATCGGCTCCCTGCGCGGCCTGCATACCCCTTGGCTTTGGATCGGTCTGGGCATTCTGCTCTATGGCATCGCCTATTTCCTGGTCCACGAGATCTTCATCCATCAACGCATCAAATGGCTGCGCAATTCGAACTCGACCTATTTCCTCGCCCTGCGCCGCGCGCACAAGGTGCATCACAAGCATACGGGCAAGGAGGATGGGGAATGCTTCGGAATGTTGATCGTGCCGTTCATCTACTTCCGAGAGGCACGTCGGCATAAACGCGAAAACAGCTCCGTTGGTTGATGTGGACCTACCTCTGGATCGATCTCGGTGCATTCGCCGTGCCGTTCCTGTTCAGCTTCCATCCCCGCTTGCGTTTCGATCGGCAATGGCATGCCGCATGGCCTGCCATACTGGGCATGATGCTGCTCTTCATACCGTGGGATGCATGGGCCACATCCCGGGGTATCTGGGGGTTCGATCCGGAGCATCTCGTGGGTCCCAACCTGTTGGGCCTGCCCATTGAGGAATGGCTCTTTTTTATCTGCATCCCGTATGCTTGCCTCTTCACTTACCATTGCTTCAACGTTCTTGGTGTGAAGGACTACCTCAGGCCCTACGCTAAAGGAATCACACGCGGTCTTATTGCTGCGTCGGTCCTGATCGCCGTGTTCTTTCCACACCAGCTGTACACCTGCATCACCTTCGCACTGCTCGCCTTCTTTCTCGTGATGGTCACACTTTGGTCGGAACCGCAGTGGATGGGCCGTGCCTATTTTACGTATGTCGTTCTGCTCGTACCCTTCCTGATCGTGAACGGGTTGTTGACCGGGACCGGCATGGACCAATCCGTGGTCTGGTATGACGAAGCGCACATTCTGGGCTTGCGCATCATCTCGATCCCCGTGGAGGATGTGTTCTACGGGCTGTTGATGTTCCTGCTTACCGCGTTGATCCATGAGGCGCTGTTGGCCCGGAAGGGGAAAGCCCAAAGCCGGCCCGGTAAGCAGCTCCCCCGATAGGCTCCGTGCCTGCAGCGGTGCCGCTCTTATCCGCCTTCCGGTCCAGTGGCATCGGCACGTCGGTCTCCCGGAAATGCGTTTCCGGCGGAACGAGGGCGATGTGGCGGGGATCCGGTGCAAGGGAACGCTCTACCGGAGCGTGGTGCCGATCGCACCGTACCACGGGTGGATCTCATACTTCAACTGCCCGGTCCGTACGAAGGGGTCCGATCGCAAATGGCCTTCCACCTCCTCACGCGAGTCGCAATCGTAGAGTAATAGACCTCTCCAGTCCCCTTCGTCGCCGAACGGACCGGCCATTTGCAGCAGCCCACGCTTGGCCTGCTCCTCCTGGTGCTCCAGGTGTTGTCTGAGCGTGGAGGCCGATGTGGCACTGTCCAAAGGAGGTGCATCCCCCCTGGTGTAGAGCACGAACCAGTATTGTTTCATGTGGTAGGTGCTGTCGGCGATGGTAACCTCGAACGTGCGTTGGGCAAGGGAGGCTCCAACCATCTGGAGGAAAAAGCCAAGTGTGATGAGGAGGCGCATGATGAAGGTCCTGGTCATGGAGGTTCATGTGGTTCGGATAAAAGTATCCAGCTTCCCGTTTGACGGCACCCCTACTTTCGCGGGTCAATTCAAACCCTGCCATGAAATTCTCGACCAAGGCTGTACACGCCGGCGTGGAACCCGATCCCTCCACCGGCGCCATCATGACCCCGATCTTCCAGACCAGCACCTACGTGCAGGCCGCGCCGGGCGATCACAAGGGCTATGAGTACAGCCGCACGCACAACCCCACACGCACGGCGTTGCAACATGCACTGGCGGCATTGGAGAATGGAAAGCACGGCCTCTGTTTCGCTTCGGGCATGGCCAGCATCGACGCGGTGGTGAAGCTGCTGAAGCCGGGCGATGAGGTGGTGAGCACCAACGATCTCTACGGTGGCACCTATCGCCTCTTCACCAAGATCTTCGAGCCCTACGGCATCAAGTTCCAGTTCGTGGACATGGGCGACCCGGCCAACATCGCCGCGGCCATCACCCCGAAGACAAAACTCGTCTGGGTGGAAACGCCCACCAACCCCACGTTGCGCATCGTGGACCTCGCCGCCGTGGCGGAGCTGACCAAGGGCAAGGACATCCTGCTCGCCGTTGACAACACCTTCGCCTCGCCCTTCCTCCAGAACCCCATGGATCTTGGAGCGGATATCGTGATGCACTCGGTGACCAAGTTCCTCGGAGGGCACAGCGACGTGGTGTTGGGTGCGCTGGTGGTGAACGACGATGACCTTGCCGAGCGTTTGGCCTTCATCCAGAACAGCTGCGGCGGAACGCCGGGTCCGCAGGATTGCTTCCTTGTACTGCGCGGCATAAAGACACTGCACCTGCGCATGGAGCGCCATAGCTCCAACGGCCGTGCGATCGCCGAATGGTTAGTGAAGCATCCCAAGGTTGGCCGTGTGTACTGGCCCGGTCTTCCCTCCCATGCCAACCACGAAGTGGCCAAGCGCCAGATGCGCGATTTCGGTGGCATGATGAGCTTCACGATCAAAGGTGACCACCAAGCCGATGCCACCAAGTTCCTCAGTTCCTGCCAGCTCTTCACCTTGGCGGAATCACTGGGCGGCGTTGAATCCCTGATGGGCCACCCGGCGAGCATGACGCATGCCAGCATTCCCCGCGAAGCGCGCATTTTGTCCGGGGTCACCGATTCATTGATCCGCCTCAGCGTGGGGGTGGAGGACCCTCAAGACCTTATCGACGATCTCGCTCAAGCCCTGGGTTGATCCAGCGCGAGCGGTTGGAACCCAAGAGTTCCTGTGCCTTTGCCGAACGGGTCGATCGGAATCGGTGCGTGTTCCGTAAATTTGGGACTCTGCCTTTGCCCTCACCCATCTTTCGCATGATCCAGAACAGATTTCGGCTTCTCGCTGCCACGCTCCTTCTTTCCTCCCCGATGCTCCATGCGCAGGACGTGGGTTTCCACTGTGGCGCCAATGAGTTGGACCGGATGGGGACCCTGATCACCGGTCATCCCGAAAGATTGCAGGAGATCGCCCAAGTGGAGGCGCAACTCGAGCATTTTACCCAAACGTGGGAACTTGAAGCCCGTGAGGATGGCTACGTCATCCCTGTCGTGTTCCACATCATTCACAATAATGGCTCGGAGAACATCAGCAATGAGCAGGTCCATGATGCGGTCCGCGTAATGAACGAGGACTTCAACAAGATGACCCCGGATTGGACGCAGGTGCAGCCGGAATTCTTGAGCTTGGTGGCCGATATGGGCATCACCTTCAAGCTGGCCCAGTTGGACCCCGACGGCAATTGCACCAACGGCATCACCCGCACCGTAAGCACGTTGACCAACTCGGGCGACCAGAACATGAAGAACCTGATCAACTGGCCCCGGAACCGCTACCTGAACGTGTGGGTGGCCGCCAATGCTGGCGGAGCGGCGGGCTATTCGATGTACCCTTCCAGCGTATCCGGAAGTTGGGGCGCGGCCGCGGACGGTATCGTGGTGTTGAGCACCTATGTGGGTGCCATCGGGACCAGCAGCGAAGGCCGCTCCCATACGTTGAGCCATGAGGCCGGACACTGGCTGAACCTAAAGCATTGCTGGGGAGACTCCAACGACCCGGGCGTGGCGTCCAACTGTGGAACGGACGACAATGTGGCGGATACCCCCTTGACGATCGGTTGGACCAATTGCAGCCTTCGGGGCTCCAGTTGCAGTTCCTTGGACAACGTGGAGAACTTCATGGAATACTCCTACTGCTCCAAAATGTTCACCAATGGCCAAAAGGCACGCGTGCTCGCTGCGCTCAACAGCAGCACGGCCTCCCGCAACAACCTGTGGACCGCATCCAACCTGGCGCTTACGGGTGTTTCCACGCCGCCGCAGATCTGTAGCGTGCAGTTCAACAGCACGCTGCGCACCATCTGCGCCGGGCAAAGCATCACCTTTACCGATGGCAGCTATAACGGAGTGACCCAAAGGCAGTGGACTTTCCCCGGAGGGAACCCGGCGAGTTCCACCTCGCCCGATCCCCAGGTCACCTATGACACGCCCGGGCAGTACAACGTGACGCTCAGCGTGAGCAATGATGCCCAGAGCGAAGAGATCACCGAGCAGCAGTATGTACTGGTCCTTCCCTCCACGGGCATGCCCTTGCCGGTGGTCGAAGGTTTTGAATCAATGGACCAGCTGCCTTCGGAAAATTGGGAGGTGAATGACATTGACCAGGACGGGAGCTTTCAGCTCAGCAGTTCCGCTGCATACAGTGGAACGCAGAGTGTTCGGCTGCTGAACTCTTCAGCCGCTGCAGGGCGAAGGGATGAATTGATCAGCAACACGATCGACATCACCATCGCTCCCCCGGCGATCCTCAGCTTCCGGTACGCGTTCGCCAAGCGGCTCAATGGCAACAGTGATGCCCTCCGTGTATATGCGAGCCGTGATTGCGGCCTCACCTGGAGCTTGCGCCGCACCCTGATCGGGGATAACCTCGTTACTGCACCGAACACCGCTGGATCCTTCGTTCCCAACGGGCCGGACCAATGGGCGTATAACGAGCTGGCACCCATCGGCGGCCTCTTCGAGGTGTCCAACCTGCGGATCAAGTTCGTTTTTGATAGCGATGGCGGCAACAACTTCTGGCTTGATGACATCAACATCAACGGCGCGTCCGTGGGCATCGATGAGGCCGCGATGACAGCGGGGAACACGGTGCTGGTAGTACCGAACCCGGCACGGGACCGGGCGGTGGTATCCGCGTACCTGAAGGAACCAGGGGCCGTAAAGGTTGAGCTGATGGACCTGTTGGGACGACCGGTCCAAGTGATCGACGATGGGACCAAACCTTCCGGCCCCGTCCAGTGGGAAATGGACCTTGGCTCCTTGCCCAGCGGAATGTACTTTGTGCGTGTGCAGCAGGCCGGTGGGATCCGGGTAGCGAAGTTCACCAAGGAGTAGAACCGTGCCATGCCGCAGAGCCCGGACTGAAGCCCTCAGCTCCTGCGCCGACAGGGAAAGGACGACCGGGGGTGGGCGGTGTGTTTCTTCCCTTCCATTGGTGCTGGAGTGGGAGATGTTCACATGGAACAGTCCAATACCGGGCTGATGGAACCCGGCCGGAATTGCCCTCTCGGGCCAAGCTGAACAGATAATGGAAAACCAGGCCCGGCCCGACCATGTGCATGGGCGGGGGGCGATGGCACGTTGTTGCGAAAGGGGATGAACACCGGTGCGTGGCAGTGTCCGCTCCCTGTCCCGGCGATCCCGGGAAGTTGCATGATCACCGAGCGATCACTCCTTGTAACCTACCAGAATGCCCACGCAACCCACGGTGAGCATGTTGTTACCTCCCCTTTCGGCCTCGGGCACGTCAATGTGAACGGAGAGCTTCTGCGTGGTGGCCACCTTGAAATCGAAGTGATCTTTTGGGCTGTCCGCAGTGCTTTCGAAAAGTGCCTTTCCGGAAGCGTCGGCGAGCTGCCAGTTCACGTTGCCAAGGATGGGATGGGCGCAAACCAGCAGGCGGTATTCCTGTCCGCTGTAAAAGGTGAGGTCCACTTGAGCCTCTTCACCGGGGGCCAATTGCGCGGCATTGAAGGTTTCGTTGAACTTGTACGGGGCCATGGAGGGCATGCACTTGTTCTTGGCGAAGCTGCGGCACTGCGCGCTCGAAACAGCAGGGAGCGCCAGAATGAACAGTACGGCGAGGATCGAGGTAAGATGCTTCATGGCCGGTATTAGTTGATGTAGTTGGCGCGAACGGTGGCCACTTTCTCGGTGATCGTCTTCAATTGGTCATCGGTGAGGCTGGCCGTGGGCGAGGTTCCCCCTATGGTGGCCACACCGCCCTCCTCGGTCACTGTGCTGCTGCCGGAGGGTATCGTCACATCAGCGTACAAGGCATTGAGGGCGTCCAGGTCCTTCAGCACCGAGCCAATGGCGGGATCGTCGGGACTGTACGTCTTCACCAGTTCCATCAGGTCCACCAAGGGCAAGCGCTGCTCCGCGATCCGTTGGCGCAGCTCGGGCGTATCATGCCTGTTGGCCACCTGCGTGGCGATGTACAGTCCTTCCACCCAGCCTCCGGCCACCATCAATGCGCTGATGTTGTCGCGCTGGTTTTCCTTCAGGTAGGCATCCACGTGCCAATAGGTCTCGCTGATGATGCTCAGGAGCGAATCCCGGTTGTTCCGGTTCTTCTCCAAGCGGCCAACCACCTCCTCGTTGAAGGCGTTGTTCACGTCCAGCTTCTTGGCCAGTTTCTGGGCGCAACTGGTGTAGAGCATGCTCTCCTGCGTGTTGTTGAACACGCTCGCATAGCTGAGGTCCGCACCGTAGATGCCCAGGTTGAGGGCCTGCTTGCTGGCCGAGGTGTAATTGTCCACGTTCTTCACATCGTTGAGGATGTTCTTGTCGTAGTCCGCGCCTGCCTTCTTCAGGAGCGCGGCGGTCTCCATGGGCGAGGGGATGTTGTGGAAAATGTTCCGGGTGCGTTCCGAACGGATCACCGCCGTGGAGTCAGTGGGCACGGTGAGGGTATCCTGCTGCGGTTGGTCGCCGCCGCACGCAGCAAGCGCCAAGGTCGCAAGAGTGGCACAAAAGAGATGGTTCGGTCGCATGATGGGCTGACTTCGATGTGGATGAGCGCGGTAAAGGTGCCCTCCAAGTGAGGAAGGATCAATGGGCCTCCAACCAGTTTTTCCCCACGCGCATGTCAACAACAAGCGGCACGGCCAGTTCCAGTGCTCCTTCCATCAAGTGTTTCACCTGTGCTTGCAATGCCTCCGCCTCCTCCAGATGGCAGTCGAACACAAGCTCGTCATGCACTTGCAACAACAGCTTGCTATTCATCCGTTCCGCCTTCAACCAGGCATGGATCCGGATCATGGCCACCTTGATGATGTCCGCGGCCGTGCCCTGCATGGGGGCGTTGATGGCCACCCGCTCGGCCGCGGCGCGCACCGTGTTGTTGCCGCTGGTAATGTCAGGCAGGTACCGGCGCCGGCCCATCAGGGTTTGCACGTAACCGTGTTCGCGGCAAAAGCCGATCATTTCGTCCATATAGCCCTTCACGCCCGGGAACTCAGCAAAATAGCCGGTGATGATCCCCTGCGCTTCAGCGCGCGGAATGCCGAGGTTTTGACTGAGACCGAAGGCCCCTTGACCGTACGCGATACCGAAGTTCACGGCCTTGGCGCGACTGCGCTGTTCCCGTGTAACTTCATCAAGCGGCGTGTTGAACACCTTGGCAGCCGTGGCCGCGTGGATGTCCAGCCCTTGGCGGAAGGCCTCCTGCATGTTGGCATCACCGCTCATGTGCGCGATGATGCGCAGCTCGATCTGCGAGTAGTCCGCGCTGAGCAGTCCGTAGTGCTCATCGCGTGGCACGAACGCCTTGCGGATCTCACGCCCTTTTTCCGTGCGGATGGGGATGTTCTGCAAGTTCGGCTCGTCGCTGCTGAGGCGGCCCGTGGCGGCGACCGCTTGGCGGTAGTTGGTGTGTACGCGCCCGTCGGTCGGATCAACTGCGAGCGGAAGGGTGTCCACGTAGGTACCCTTCAATTTCCGCAGGCTCCTGTAATCCAGGATCAGCGGGATCACGGCGTGCTCGTGTGCCATGGCGCTCAGTACGTCCTCGCTGGTCTGGTACTGTCCGGTCTTGGTCTTTTTGGGTTTTTCGCCACCGAGCTTCAGCGTTTCAAACAGCACATCGCCCAGCTGCTTCGGCGAATCAATGTTGAATTGCACGCCGGACACCGCAATGATCTTGTCCTGCAGCACGATCAGCTCATCGCCCAGTTCCTTGCTGAAAGCGTTCAGCGCTTCCACGTCCAAGCGGATGCCTTCGCGTTCCATGTCCGCCAGCACGCGTACCAGGGGCATCTCCACTTCGTGGAAGAGCTTCTCCTGTTCCATCTCCTTCAATCGTGGCACCAGCAACTCGTATAACTGCCATGTGATGTCGGCATCCTCAGCGGCGTATTCGGCGGCGATCTCCACGGGCACATCCCGCATGCTCTTCTGGTTCCTTCCCTTTGGCCCGATCAGGTCGGTGATGGGCCGTGGACGATAATGCAAAAGCGTTTCCGCCATGTAGTCCATCCCGTGCCGTAGGTCCGATTCCAACAGGAAATGCGCGAGCATGGTATCGAACTGCGGACCTTGAACGCTTAGGTCGTAGCGCTCCATCACCAGCATGTCGTACTTCAGGTTCTGCGCCACCTTGGTGATGTGCCCACTCTCCAGCACCGCACGGAAAAGGTTCACCACCGCTTGCGCACGCTCCTTGCCCTCGGGTACCGGCACATACCAGCCTTCGTGCGCTTTCCAACTGAACGACAGGCCCACCAGTTCGGCCTTTCGCACATCGAGGTCGTCCGTCTCCGTATCGAAGCAGAATTCCTTCAAGCCCGCCAGTTCCTTGGCCAAGGCCAACTGTTCCGCCGCCGTGGAGGCGATGCGGTAATCGTGCGCCACGGTGGACAGGTCGTCCATGGCCGTGGGTCGACTTGTGGCGTCGGTGCTACCGGTGCCTTCAACCTCGGCCTTGGCGCTACTATCGGCACCGAACATGTCCATCTGGTTCTTCGGCGTCACCTTCCTTCGGCTTGCCTGCTGCGCGGGAACGGCATCCAACTGCGCCTCCTCGCCCAGCACTGTCTTCAGCAGTGTCCGGAATTCCAGCTCGCTGAACACCTCGCGGATCTTCTCCTCATCCGGCGGGTCCAAGTGCAGGGCCTTGTGGTCCACATCCACCGGAGCATCCACCAGAATGGTGGCCAGCGCCTTGCTCATGCGCCCTTGCTCCGCGAAGGCGATCACGTTCTCCTTTTGCTTTCCCTTCAGCTGCTCCACACCTTCCAGCACACCCTCCAGGCTGCCGAACTGCTTCACCAATTTCACGGCGGTCTTCTCGCCGATGCCGGGGATACCGGGAATGTTGTCCACCGCGTCGCCCATCAGGCCGAGGATGTCGCGCACTTGGTCCGTGTTCTCCAGGTCCCATCGCTCGCAGACTTCCTTTGGGCCGAGCAGCTCCGGGGGTGCGCCGTTGCGGCCCGGCTTGTACATCAGGATCTTGTCCGTCACCAGTTGGCCGAAGTCCTTGTCCGGCGTTACCATGTAGGTGGTGTAGCCTTCCCGCTCGGCCTTCTTCGCCAGGGTGCCGATCACGTCGTCGGCCTCGTAGCCGTCGCTTTCGATCACCGGGATGTTGAACGCTTCGATGATGCGGCGGATGTAGGGTACGTTGCTGCGGATATCGTCCGGCATCTCCTGTCGGTTGGCCTTGTATTCGGTGTGTACAGCATGCCGCTCGGTGGGTGCGGCCGTGTCGAAGACCACCGCGATGTGCGTCGGCTTTTCGCGCTTGATCAGGTCCAGCAAGGTGAGCGTGAAGCCGAATGCCGCACTGGTGTTCATGCGCTGGCTGTTCACGCGGGGGCTGCGGATGAAGCTGAAGTAGGCGCGGTAGATCAAGGCGTAGGCATCCAGCAGGAAGAGGCGCTTGTCCTCGGTGGTACCGTTGGCGTTCTCAAGGGTAAGGGGCATGCTCACGGCAGGGTTCGTGTTGGGGCCGTGAAGGTAGCGGATGACA
This sequence comes from Flavobacteriales bacterium, assembly GCA_019912395.1. Lineage (GTDB taxonomy): Bacteria > Bacteroidota > Bacteroidia > Flavobacteriales_F > PHOS-HE28 > PHOS-HE28. The sequence continues at coordinate 78,037 of JAIOIH010000049.1, forward strand.
AGGTGAGCGAAGATCGAAGATGCCAACGAGGTGCGCACAGGACCGGAGAACTGCCGGTCCTGTGCGCAAACTTCCACCAAACCCCCGCAGTACGGATCCAATGCAATACATTGGCAACGTGGAAAGGATTTTCTTGCCGCTGCTCGCGCCGCGAAGAGGCAAGGCAGTTCATGCACGGGGGATCGAGCTGGATCGGCCTGAGCGGCCGAAGAAGGTGTGACCGTTGTCCGATGTACATCGAACGCACGCCCCGGTGCCGGGATTCAGGGTGAATGAGTTGGGCAACATCAAAGCAATGGAACATGGGGATCACACAATTCTTCGCAAGAAAACTGATGAACTATCAGTCGGAAAAATCACTTGCGTTCAAGATGAGAAAAAAAAGAGCTGAAAGGATCAAGATGTTAATTGTCGAATGTTATCGAAAACACGGTAACGTGAATATTATTGACATTGGTGGGTCGGTATTGTATTGGAATATTATTCCAACCTCGTTCCTGATGGAAAACAAGGTTCGGATCTCAATAGTCAATCTGCCCTCGGATATGCCATTCCCTGAAGATGACCATATATTCAGTTTTCAGGCAGGGGATGGATGCAACTTGGTAAACATCGAGGACGACTCCTTTCATATTGCCCATTCGAATTCAGTGATCGAGCATGTCGGGGATGATTCAAGGCGGATCATGTTTGCACATGAATTCAGGCGTGTAGCGAGGTCCTACTACCTGCAAACCCCCAATTTCTGGTTCCCGATAGAACCACATTTTGCAGCTCCATTTTTTCATTGGCTACCGGAGCAATTGCGAATCAAACTAATCTCAAATTTTGATCTCGGTTATTACAATAAAGCAAAGAACTATCAAGAAGCGAAGGAAGTAGTGGATAGCTGTAATCTGCTTTCAATGGGAGAACTAAGTACACTATTCCCGAAAGCTGTGATTCATAAGGAAAAGATCGCATTATTCACTAAATCACTCGTATTGATCGAGCATAAGGCCGCATGACCTTTCCTGAAGGGGAATGGGAGGCTGCGAACCGCGATGCGTTGGCGGATGCTTGCCATGAGCGGTCTCAAGCTCTGACGGGGCATTGCGCGCAACCCTGGTTCGTTGGGCCAACCTTAACGGCGGAAAAGAAGAGCTCGAAGCTTCGCAACGGAGTGGGGGAGCTTGGGGTACGACCGGAGTGCCGATCGTCCCCACTGTTGTCCATTCCGCATCTATAGCTATATTTGCCGCCGTTTAGATGCGGTGAAGTGAGGAAGAGGGGGCCGCCCCTCTTTTTTGTTCCCGCCCGCGCAGACGAATGATGATCACCTCAGACCAGCTGGAACAGGCCCTGCTGAAGCAACTTGAAGGCACTCCCCATTTTTTGGTGAGCGCAGCGGTGCGCCCGGGCGGGAAGGCCGTGGTGGAGGTGGACCATGGCGAAGGGTCAATCACCCTGGCGGACCTCACTGCCATCAATACAGGCCTCCTGGAGAAATTCGGCGAAGCCCTCGATGACATGGAAGTGCAAGTGGGCAGTCCGGGTCTAGGCAAACCGTTCAAGGTGGAGCGCCAATACCTCAAGCACCTCGGTAAGAACGTGGACGTTACGCTCAGCGACGGCACTTCCTTTCAGGGCGTGCTGGAAGCCTACGACGACACCGGAATTACGCTACGCATCCTTCACCCGTCCAAGGTGAAAGGCCGCCAGCCCAAGCTATCGGAAGAAACCACGGTGATACCTTTCACCGGTATCAAGACCACCCAGGCCTCCATCAAACTCAACTGAAGCAGTGCAATGAGCACAGTGAACCTCATCGAATCCTTCGGGGAATTCAAGGACATCAAGAACATCGACCGGGTGACCATGATGGGCATCCTGGAGGATGTGTTCCGCGGCGTGGTAAAACGGAAGTACGGCGAAGAGGCCAAGTTCGACATCATCATCAACCCGGACAAGGGCGACCTGGAGATCTGGTTGAACCGCGAGATCGTGCCCGATGGCGAGGTGGAGGACGAGGGTTTGCAGATCCCGCTCAGCGAAGCCCTGAAGATCGAGCCCGACTTCGAGGTGGGCGAGGAGGTGAGCCAGGAGGTGAAGATCCCCGACTTCGGCCGTCGCAACATCCTTTCCCTGAAGCAGAACCTCCAGAGCCGGATCATGGAACTGGAGAAGGACCACATCTACACCAAGTACAAGGAGCGCGTGGGCGAGATCATCACCGGCGAGGTGTACCAGATCTGGAAGCGCGAGACCCTGGTGTTGGACGATGAGGGCAATGAGCTGATCATGCCCAAGGACCAGCACATCAAGACCGATTTCTTCAAGAAAGGCGATACCGTGCGCGCTGTGGTGTGGAAGGTCGAGATGCGCAACAACAGCCCTGTGGTGCTCCTTTCCCGTGCGGCACCGGAGTTTCTGGAGAAGCTGTTCGAGCAGGAAGTGCCTGAGGTCGCCGATGGCTTGATCACCATCAAGCGTATCGTGCGCGAGCCGGGTGAGCGCGCCAAGGTGGCCGTGGAGAGCTATGATGACCGCATCGACCCTGTGGGCGCATGCGTGGGCATGAAAGGGAGCCGCATCCACGGCATCGTCCGCGAGCTGCGCAACGAGAACATCGACGTGATCAACTGGACCACCAACGATCAATTGCTGATCCAGCGCGCATTGAGCCCTGCCAAGGTGGGCGAGATCAAGTTGGACGAAGTGAACAAGCGGGCTGAGGTCTACATGAAGCCGGACCAGGTGGCGCTGGCCATTGGCAAGGGCGGGCACAACATCAAGTTGGCGGGCAAGCTCACCGGTTTTGATATCGACGTGTACCGCGACAGTGACGAGGTGACCGACGACGTGGACCTGGACGAGTTCCGCGATGAGATCGAGCCGTGGATCATCGAGGCACTGAAGAACATCGGTTGTGATACGGCACGCTCCGTGGTGGAGATCGCCCCGGATGAATTGGCGAAACGCACCGATCTGGAAGATGAAACCGTGATCGAAGTGCTTCGCGTGCTGAAATTGGAACTGTCGAAATAAGGCGCGGGGCAGGAAGGATCGGTGACGGGCAAACGAGAAACAGGCGAATGAGCGAAACGGCAGGAAAGACGGTGCGATTGAGCAAGGTGACGCGGGATTTCAATCTCGGCGTGCATACCGTGGTGGAATTCCTCGCCGAAAAGGGTCATACCGTGGAGGAATCCCCGAACGCCAAGATCCCCGGCGAGCTGTACGCGTTGTTGGAGAAGGAGTTCGGGCAGGACAAAGCGGAGAAGGAAGCAAGCAAGCAGGTGATCCAGGAGCGCCAGGAGCGGGAAGTGATCGCCTTGGCCAGTGTACCCGAGCCGGTGGAGACACCGGACCCCGCACCGCCTTCGGGTACGACCCCGCCAACGGCCGTGCCGACGGAAAAACGTACAAAAGCGGAATCACCGACCGTCCCCAAGACCAAGGCTCCGGCGAAGGAAAGGAAAGCTCCCGCTGCCAAGGCGGATGAGCCAGTAGCGAAGGAAACCCCGGTCTCCCCATCTTCATCCTCGGAGGTGTACCGGGCAACGACACAGCGGGTTACCGGTCCGAAAACCGTGGGGAAGATCGATCTGGAAGGGACCAGGAAGGCCAAGCCCGCCCCCAAGGCCACGCCTCCGGCCAAGGTGGAGCCAGCGGAGGAAAAGCCACAGGCCTCCGCAACCACAGCCCCGTCCGTCGTACCGGATCCCGTCCCGGAACGCGAGACCATCCGGGTGAACGTGGAAAAGCTTGCCGGACCCAAGACGGTGGGCAAGATCGAACTGCCCAAGGAGCGTGAGCGCAAGCCCAGCGACCGCGACAAGGACCGCGGCCGCCGCAAGCGCATTGTGAAGCCCGGCCCCGTGAACGTTGGCCGGGTGGTTCAGCAGGAGCAGCGCAAGGTCGTACCGGGCCGTCCGGGAGAACTCGATGAGAACGCGGTGAAGCGCAAGGTCAGCGAAACCTTGGCCCGCCTCACCGGTGGAGGCGGAAGAGGCCGTGCCTCGAAGCGCAAGGGGGATAAGCGACAGGAGCGCTACCAACGCAGGGAGGAGGAGAGCCAGGCGCGCCAGCTCGCCGGTCGTACCCTGCAGGTTACCGAATTCGTTACCGCCAGCGAACTGGCCTCGATGATGGACGTGCCCGTGACGGACATCATCAAGGCCTACTTCTCACTGGGCATGATGGTGAGCATCAACCAACGGTTGGATGCCGAAACCTTATCGGTGATCGCCGATGAGTACGGCTTCAAGGTGGAGTTCGTCGGTGCCGATGTGCAGGATGATACGGTGGAAGAAGCCGATGATCCCGAACGGTTGGTGCCGCGCGCTCCCATTGTGACCGTTATGGGCCACGTGGACCATGGAAAGACCTCATTGCTCGACCAGATCCGCAAGGCCAATGTGATCGCAGGCGAAGCGGGCGGCATCACCCAGCACATCGGTGCATACAGCGTAACGTTGGACAACGGCAAGCGCATCGCTTTCCTTGACACTCCAGGTCACGAGGCCTTTACCGCCATGCGTGCGCGTGGTGCACAGGTCACCGACATCGCCATCATTGTGATCGCTGCCGACGACAGCGTGATGCCGCAAACCCGCGAGGCGATCAACCACGCACAGGCCGCGGGCGTACCCATGGTGTTTGCCTTCAACAAGATCGACAAGGAAGGCGCCAACGCTGATAAGATCCGCGAACAGCTCTCCCAGATGAACATCCTCGTGGAGGAGTGGGGAGGCAAGTTCCAGACCCAGGAGATCAGCGCGAAGAAGGGTATCGGCATCGAACAGCTCCTGGACAAGGTGCTGTTGGAGGCCGACATTTTGGACTTGAAGGCCGACCCGAAGAAACGGGGAACGGGTGTGGTGATCGAAAGTACGTTGGAGGTGGGCCGCGGCTATGTGACCACCTTGCTGGTGGAGGGTGGCACGTTGCGCAAGGGCGACGTGTTGCTCGTGGGCCAGTACAGCGGTCGCGTCCGCAACATGTTCAACGAGCGTGGACAAGCGGTCCCTGAGGCCGGGCCTTCCGTACCCGTCTCCATACTGGGCCTCGACGGTGCACCGAACGCGGGCGATCGCTTCCATGTGATGATCGACGAGCGCGAAGCACGCCAGATCGCCACGCGCAGGCAACAACTACAGCGTGAGCAAGGCATTCGTACCCGTAAGCACATCACCTTGGACGAGATCGGGAGACGCCTTGCCATCGGTGATTTCAAGGAGCTCAATGTCATCGTCAAGGGCGATGTGGACGGATCGGTGGAGGCGCTTACGGACTCGTTGCTGAAGCTCAGTACGGAGAACATCAAAGTGGATGTGATCCACAAGGCGGTTGGCCCGATCGCGGAGAGCGATGTGTTGCTGGCCTCGGCCTCCAACGCCATCATCATCGGCTTCCAAGTGCGGCCCACGGTGGGTGCCCGCCGATTGGCCGAGAACGAGGAGATCGAGATCCGCCTCTATTCCATCATTTACGATGCGATCGAGGAGCTGAAATTGGCCATGGAGGGCATGCTCGCACCGAAGGAGGAGGAGCGTGTACTGGGAACGGCCGAAGTGCGCGAGACCTTCCGCATCAGCAAGGTGGGCACCGTGGCGGGTTGCTATGTGCTGGATGGCAAGATCACCCGGAACAGCCGGATCCGCTTGATCCGCGACAGCATCGTGGTGTACACCGGCGAGCTCAGCGACCTCAAGCGCTTCAAGGACGATGTCAAGGAAGTGACCCATGGCTACGAGTGTGGCCTCAGCATCAAGAACTTCAACGATATAAAGGTCGGCGATAACATCGAGGCCTTCGAGATGGTGGAGGTGAAGCGCACCTTGGGGGACTAAGAACCTGTTTGGGACCACTGATGGACCAGGAGCCTGTCCCTTGATCAGGATTTGTCGCATTTTTCCGCGCAGCGTTGTCTGAGAAGAAGTCCTGATCAGGGACCAAGGGCCACGTTGGGCGTTCTATCCGAACAGGTCGCAGTGGACCGTTCTTCGGTCGTGTTGGGAGAAACGGGTTCCACAGTGGAAGTCCAACGAACACCTGAATTGCCGGTTGTTCCGGTGCGCGTGGCTTTTACCCGCACCGGGGGGTCAAGGTGTAGTTCGGGCCCTTGTGGTCATGCGATCGCCAATCCACCCAGGACGGACGTTCCCGCAGCGCGTGTGCCCCTGCCGGGACTCATCGCTGAACGGATGGCTCGTGTTGGGAATGACCGAACAGTGGGGATCCGGGTTCCGGTGATCAATTGCGTTCGGTGCTGATCGAGGGAAACCGAGGGGGTTCGATCTGGTCCGGTACCACATAAAGCCCAGGGAATTCACTCCTGAGCTGCTCCCGCATGTGCTCGGCCGCCACGCGATCGCGCAGATCCCCCACCCTTACCCGGAAGTTGGGGGCCAGGTAGCTCAGATAGGCCGGGGTGTCCGGATGTTGCCGCAGAAAGTCCCGGCGGGTGTTCTCCGCAGCGGTCCGATCCCCTAGGAAGATCTGCACGCGAAAGCCCTTCAACGGTTGTTTGCGGGAGGCGTAGTCCGCCATGATCGCCTTGATGCGGTCGCTTTCCGTCACAAGGATGGTTCCGGGCTCCACGCTGTCGGCATGTACTTGGACGGGGAGCGGCGGCGTGGAGGTCGGTCGGTCCACACTGTCGTTCACGGCATTGGACGGGCGGAAGAGCCGGATGTCGTCCTGGGCGGAAAGGGAGCTGCACAGGGCGAGGGTGAACAGCAGGGAGGCGATGCGCATGGTGCGGGCCAAATGTACCGGTGCGGGACCGCCTAGCAAGGACCGTGCAAAGCTGTTCCTATTAAACCGAGGGTTCTTTTTTAGGCATGTCGGGCATGAATTCGGACGGAAATCAGGTGCAGAAAATGACATGCCCGTGACACCGGGATCCCCAGTGGGGATGCGGCTTGGATTCATATTGCAGAACCTTAGAATGATTCTAAATAGGGCTGTTGGGGGCGATCCGTTGACAGGATGCTCAGGCCCGTATGCCTTCACGGCTATTTTTGCCCGGCGCGGACCCGATCGGGACCCGCCTACAAAATCGTTTGGAATGTCCCTTGTATTCAGGCTTCTTAAGCGCTCAACCGGGCTGCTCGGCCACGTTGCCATTCTTGCTTTCCTGTTGATCACCACCGGAGCGTCCGCGCAAATTGACCAGGAGGTCTATGACAAGGGCGAGAAGATCTTCAAAGCGAACTGTGCCGCCTGCCACAAGCCGGACAAGGACATGACCGGCCCTGCGGTGAAGGGGGCCACGCAGCGCTGGGAAGGGAAAGGCGATCTGCATGAGTGGATCAGGAACAGCCAGGGCTACATCAAATCGGGCAATCCGTACGCCAAACAGGTCTTCGAGGATCACAACAAGATCATCATGCCCCCGCAGGCGGTGTCGAATGAGGACATCGATGCCATTCTCTATTACGCGGACAATTATGCTCCTGCGGGCGCGAAACCCGGTACCACCGCCCCGGCCCCGGAAACTGCGGCACAGCCATCGAGCAATTGGGAGTGGTTGCTGATCACCGGCCTGTTGCTGCTGGTGGTGCTCCTTTCCTTGGGCGGCGTGCGCCACCAGCTATCGAACGCGGTCCGTGAGAAGCAAGGGCTGAACCCCGAACCTCCGTTGGGCACATGGGGTCGCATCAAGAGATGGGCCGGCCGCAACAAGGGTTGGGCCTCGGTGGCCGTGCTCCTGTTGGTGGTCTGGGGTTCGGTGCTCTGCTGGAATTTCCTCTTCCGCATCGGGGTATACGGAGGCGACAAGGCGGAGCACTACAAGCCTTCGCAACCCATCAACTACGATCATACCCTGCATGCCGGGGCGGACAACCTCGCCATCAATTGCCAGTATTGCCACAGCGGTGCTGAAAAGAGCAGGCACGCCGGGATCCCCAGCGCGAACGTGTGCATGAACTGCCACCAAGCGGTAAGCGAAGGACCGGCCACAGGCACGGCCGAGATCGCCAAGATCTACGAGGCCACCGGCTGGGATCCCACCACCATGACCTACAGCGGACCGGAGAAACCGATCGTATGGAACAAGGTGCATAACCTGCCGGACCACGTCTATTTCAGCCACGAACAACATGTGGCAGTGGGAAAGATAGAATGTCAGGAGTGCCACGGGCCGGTGGATACGGAAATGGACCAAGTCCAACAATGGACCCCCCTCACCATGGCCTGGTGCCTGGATTGTCACAACACCACGGAAGTGACCGTGGCCGGCTCGGACAACGGCTATTACAAGGAGATCCACCGCCGGTTGGCCGAAACACCGATGGGCCAGCGTGAACTGCGCAAATATTTGGAGGACGAGAAGATCACCGTACGTGAGCTTGGCGGCTGGGAGTGCGCCAAGTGCCATTACTAAGACCGATCAGCGAAGACAGATGTCGAGCACCAAGCGATACTGGCAGGATTTGTCCGAAATGGACCCTGCAGGCCCTCCGGCCAAGGCCGAGGAGTTCAATGAACCCATGCCCTTGGACCAAGTGTTGGCCGATGGAAGCATTACCGGCTCCACCACCAGCCGGCGCGATTTCCTGAAATTCCTGGGTTTCTCCGTGGGGGCCGCCACCTTGGCCGCCTGCGAGGCCCCGGTGATCAAGAGCATCCCGTACGTGAACAAACCGGAGGAGATCACCCCGGGGGTGGCAAACTGGTATGCCAGCACCTACTATGACGGCGAGGACTTTGCCAGTGTACTGGTGAAGACCCGTGAAGGCAGGCCCATCCACATCACCGGCAACCACCGCTTCGGGATCAACCGGGACCCGAGATCGGGGAAGGGCGTGGTGAATGCCCGGGTGAACAGTAGCGTGCTGACCCTTTATGACAGCGAGCGCCTGCCCGGCCCCATGCAGGTGACGGAGGGCAATTTCGTCCAGCAGGCCTGGGCTGATGCGGACAAGGCCATCGGTGAAGGACTTGCCAAGGTGAGTGCTGCCGGCAAGCGGACCGTCATTCTTACGAGCACGGTGATCAGCCCCAGTATCAAGGCGGCCATCCGCGTGTTCAAGGCGAAGTTCAACCTGAACATCAGCGATGGCGACCCATCGGTGAACGCAAGCGTAGGCGGGGCGGTGGACCACGTGCAGTACGATGCCGTGAGCTATGCCGGTATCGCCAGCGCCAACCTGAAGAGCTTCGGTAAATGGGCCTTCCCATCCTACGACCTCACCAAGGCCGATGTAGTGGTGGGTATTGGGGCGGACTTCCTGAGCAACTGGGGAAGCAGCACCGAGAACACATGGCAATACGCCCAGCGCAGAAAACCTGAGCTCGCCACGGAAAGCCTGCCCATGAGCCGGCACTGGCAATTCGAGGCACGGATGAGCCTCACCGGTGCCAATTCCGATCGTCGCGTTGCCGTGCGGGTAAGCCAGCTTCCCCTTGTGGTGATGGCCCTGCACGATGCCATAGCCGAAGGTGTCGGCGGAAGCCGGATTTCCAACGCCAAGCTGGACGAGTCCAGTGCAGCGGCAGTGGCGCAATGTGCCAAGGAGCTTCTTGCCGCCAAGGGCAAAAGTGTTGTGATGTGCGGTGTAAACGACGAGGGGACACAAGTGTTGGTGAACAGTATCAACACCATGCTCTCCAACTACGGAAATACCGTGGATATCCGGAACGCATCGCCCCTCTTTCAAGGGAATGATGCCGCGATGGCGCAGTTGGTGAAGGACCTGAACGACGGGACCGTTGGAGCCCTGCTCATCCACGGGACCAACCCCGCCTATACACTGCCCAACGCGGAGAAATTCAAGACAGGTGTGAAGAAGGCCTCCCTCAGCGTGAGCTTCAGCAGCCATGCGGACGAGACGGCATCGCTGTGCCAATGGATCACGCCCGATCACCATTGGCTGGAAAGCTGGGGAGACCATAATCCCAAAGCGGGTGTCTTCGCGTTGACCCAGCCGACCATCCGTCCCTTGTTCGATACACGCCAGTGGGGCGAGAGCCTGCTGAAGTGGAGCGGAACGGATACGGACTGGCGTTCCTTCGTACAGACCGTGTGCAAGGACACGATGCCCGGTTCCTGGGACCAGCACCTGCACGACGGTGTGTACCAAGGTGCGACTGAACCAACGGTCGAGCCCTTGACCTTTTCCGCGGACGTGGCCGATGCGGCAACACGTGCAAGTGAAAGTGCGCAAGGTGCCGGGGAATGGGAAGTGGAACTGTACACCTCCGAGGCGCTCGGCAGTGGCCTGCATGCCAACAATCCTTGGTTGCAGGAATTGCCCGACCCCATCACCAAAGCAACTTGGGATAATTACGTGTGTATTTCCCCGGAGGACCTCAGTGCCCTTACCGGTAAGTCCTTCAAGGAGCTGTACATCGGCCAGGAAAGCCCTGCACAGGTGCTCAAGGTCACGGTGAACGGCACATCCATGGAACTGCCGGCGTTATTGAGCCCGGGCCAAGCGCCCAGGACCATTGCGATCGCGCTGGGCTATGGACGGGGCGCCAACGGTGAGCGCGTCGGACGTGCGGCATGCTTGCGCAACCCCGACGGCAGCCCAGCCCCTGTCGGGCAGAATGCCTACCCTTGGACCACGCTGCGCGGCAATACCGTTCGTTACGAGGCCCTGAACGCCACCGTGGAACCTACCGGGGGTACCTATGCCGTTGCGCTCACCCAAACGCAGATGACCGGGATGGACCGCGGCAGCATCGTGAAGGAGACCTCCTTCACCGTATGGGCGCTCAACAAGCCGGAAGAGACCTACAACCCGCCCCATACCCTGGCCGTGCACGAGGACGTGAACAACGACGGCAAGATCAATGCCCTGGACCGGGTGCCCGCCACCTCGATAGATCTATGGGCAGAACACCCGGTGGCCGAGGTGGGGCATCGCTGGGGCATGAGCATCGACCTCAATAGCTGTATTGGGTGTGGTGCCTGCATCACCGCCTGCAACAGTGAGAACAACATTTCGGTGGTGGGTAAGGACGAGGTGCGCCGAAGCCGCGAAATGCACTGGCTGCGCATCGACCGTTACTATACCAGCGACACCCACGAGGATACTCCGGGGCTGAGCTGGGCCGGGAAGCTGGCCAGTATGGAAAGGCCGAGCCTCTCACCATCAGTGCTGTTCATCCCGATGATGTGCCAGCACTGCGACCACGCTCCGTGTGAGACGGTATGCCCGGTGGCCGCCACCACTCACAGCGAGGAAGGACTGAACATGATGACCTACAACCGGTGCATCGGCACGCGTTATTGCGCGAACAACTGCCCGTACAAGGTCCGTCGCTTCAATTGGTTCAACTATCTCACCGAGGACTTCAGCCAGGTGAACCCCGCTTGGGACGATCTGGGCCGCATGGTGCTGAACCCCGATGTGGTGGTGCGGAGCCGCGGCGTAATGGAAAAATGCTCCCTTTGCGTACAGCGCATTCAGGCGGGAAAGCTCGAGGCCAAGAAGGATGGCCGACCCGTGCGGGATGGCGACATCGAAACGGCTTGCTCCTCCGCTTGCGGGTACGGTGCCATCATCTTCGGCGACCTCAACGACGAGGGAAGCAAGGTGCGCGCAGGCCGCGACGATCCACGGGGATATGAAATGCTCGAGGAGGTCGGTACCCATCCCAATGTCAACTATCTCGTGAAGGTGCGGAACACCTCCGATGACGATAACCACCACGCCTAAGAGAGAATCGGTAACATGCATCAAGAAGCAGCGATAAGACCTCCCCTCATCCTGGGCCACAGGACTTACGGCGACATTACCGCCGACGTGGCCGCGCCGATCGAGAACAAAGCTCCCCGGGCGTGGTATGTGCTGATCGCCATCGCATCGATCATTGCCTTGTACGGAATAGGCTGTATCGCCTACCTGATCAGCAAGGGCATTGGCACCTGGGGCTTGAACAAGACCATCAACTGGGCTTGGGACATCACCAACTTCGTGTGGTGGGTGGGCATCGGACATGCCGGTACGCTCATCAGTGCGGTGCTCCTGTTGTTCCGCCAGAAATGGCGGATGGCAGTGAACCGTTCGGCGGAGGCCATGACCATTTTCGCCGTGATGATGGCCGCGGTATTCCCCATGATCCACATGGGGCGGATCTGGCTGGCCTATTTCGTGTTCCCCCTACCGAACCAGTTCGGTTCGCTTTGGGTGAACTACAACTCGGCCCTGCTCTGGGACGTGTTCGCCATTAGCACCTACTTCTCGGTGTCCTTGGTGTACTGGTACATCGGTCTGATCCCCGATTTTGCCACGCTGCGCGATCATGTCACCAAGAAGTGGCAGAAGCAGTTCTATGGGGTCGTTTCCTTTGGTTGGACCGGCAATGCCAAGGCCTGGCAACGGTTCGAGGAGGTGAGCTTGGTGCTTGCCGGCCTTGCCACACCGCTGGTGTTCTCCGTACACTCGGTGGTGTCCATGGACTTCGCCACCGCCTTGGTGCCCGGCTGGCACAGTACCATCTTCCCACCCTATTTCGTGGCCGGTGCCATCTTCTCCGGTTTTGCCATGGTGCAAACCCTGCTCCTGGTGATGCGCAAGACGATGAACCTGGAGGCCTACGTCACGCGCAAGCATGTGGAATACATGAACATCGTGATCATGGTCACCGGCGGCATCGTTGCCGTGGCCTATGTCACCGAGTTCTTCATGGGCTGGTACAGCGGCGTGGAATACGAGTACTACACCTACATGTCCGTGGGCGCGGCCACGGGCCAATACTGGTGGGCATTCTGGGCCTTGATCCTCTGCAATATCCTCATTCCGGCCATGCTCTGGTTCAGGAAGATCCGTACCAGTTTCTTCTGGGCATGGGTCATCTCCATCGTGATCAACGTGGGCATGTGGTTCGAGCGTTTCGACATCATCGTGCTCTGCCTGCACCGGGACTTCATGCCTTCGGGATGGACCATGTTCTACCCCTCGTGGGTGGATGTGGGAACCTTCCTGGGCACCATCGGGATCTTCTTCACCTTCTACCTGCTCTTTGCCCGCTACTTCCCCGTGCTCGCTCTCAATGAGCTGAAGAGCATCCTGAAGTCCAGCGGCGAGAGCTACAAGGGAGAGGTATTACCCAAATCACAGCATTGAGCGACATGGTCAATAAAGTCATCTACGCGGTATACGAGGACCCCGAGCTGCTGAAATCCGCGGCGCGCAAGCTGATCACCGCCGGTGTGAAGGTGCGCGACGTGTTCAGCCCGTTCCCGGTCCACGGTATCGATCCCATCATCGGGCTCAAGCGTACCCGGCTCGGTATCGTTTCCTTCATGTTCGGGGTGTTCGGATTGTCCCTGGCCGTGCTGGGCACCTATTACATGTCCATCTACGATTGGCCCATGAACATCGGGGGCAAGCCGAACCAGTTCTATTACCAGAACGTTCCGGGTTTCGTGCCGGTGTTGTTCGAATTCACCGTACTGTGCGCCGCGCACGGAATGGCGATCACCTACCTGATCCGCAACAAGACGCTGCCCGGAATGCCCGGCCGCAACCCGGACCCCCGCAGCACCAATGATAAGTTCATCATCGAACTACGCATGGAGGACAACCAACAGCACGCCTCGGAGGCGATCACCAATATGCTGCGCGAAACCCCTGTGTTCGAGATCAATGAGCGCCAATGCTGAGCATGAAGAGGAAGAACATCAACCCGGCCCAGATAGCCACCGTCATTGGTGGCATGGCATTGGTCATGGGTTGCAGCAGTGATCCGGACAGTCCGGGACTGGAATACATGCCGGACATGTACCGCAGCCCGGCCATTGAGGCCTACGTGGACTACGGCCTGGACCCGTACTACTTCGGCGATAGCCTCGTCAACGCGCAACGCGCCACCCCCAGCGCACGACTGCCCGTGCAAGGCACCATTGCCTTCGCCGAGAACGAGGCTGATGCCTTGTACAACTTCCCGTACCCGTACCCACATACCAATGAGGGCTACGAACAGGCCGGGCGTGAACTGCACAGTCCGATCCCCATGACGGAGGCCACGGTGGAACAGGGCAAGATCATTTACGAGAAGTTCTGCATCGAATGCCATGGGCCCAAGGGGATGGGGGATGGACCCGTGGTGAACAAGGGCAACTATCCGACACCTCCCGCCTTCGATGGCCTGCTCCGTGACCTGCCGGAAGGAAAGGTCTTTCATTCCATCACCTACGGCAAGAACATAGCCATGGGCAGCCATGCAAGCCAGATCAACCAGAAGGAACGTTGGTTGGTGGTCCAGTACGTGAAATACCTGCAGCACGACGGGAAGATGCCCGGGGAATCCGCTGCCAGTGACAGTACAACGACAGCGACCACCGAAGCCAAGTGATCAAACAAGCAGCGATGAATTTCACTCTTAGCAAACGGGCACGTACGATCCCCTTGGTGCTGATCATCATCGGCTTGGTGATGGCGGTGATCGGATTCACGGGTGACCATACGGACCATAAGCAGTACACCTGGGCCGCCTTCTACGCGAACGCCCTCTTCTTTTTCTTCATTGCGTTGGGAACACTGTTCTTCTACGTGGTGAACCACGTCACCGAGACCGGTTGGACGATCCTGGTAAAGCGCGTTTACGAAGCCATCGCCGCCTACCTGCCATGGGGTGCCTTGGCCGTACTGCTGGTGCTGGTGGCCGGGTCGGCGGGCTTGCATCACATCTGGCCGTGGATGGACACCCGCACCTTGGACACTGCGGACCCGCTGCACTACGATGCGCACATCGCGCTACTTTCACCGTATCTGAACAAGCCGTTCTTCTGGATACGGACGATCTTGATCATGGCGACCTTCATCTTCTTCGCCCGCTGGTTCCGTGCACACAGCCTGCGCATGGACCAGGAGACCGGTGAAGCGCTCATACGATCCCATTGGAAGAACTACCGCCGCAGTGTCGTGTTCATCCTCCTGTTCGCTTTCTTCAGCTCCGTGCTGGCTTGGGACTGGATCATGAGCATCGACGTGCATTGGAAGAGTGCCCTGTTCGGTTGGTATGTCTTCGGTGGCATGTGGGTCAGTGGCATGATCACCGCAGTGATCCTCGTGCTCTACCTCAAGGGCAAAGGATATCTGCCACAAGTGAACAGCAGTCACATACAGGACATGGGCAAGTGGGTCTTCGCCGTCAGTTTTCTCTGGAGCTACCTTTACTTCGAGCAATTTTTGTTGATATGGTACTCCAACATCCCGGAGGAGAGCAGTTATTACATGGTACGGATCGCCCATCATCCATGGCTGATCTGGGGCATGTTCTTCATCAATTTCGCCCTGCCGATGGTGCTGTTGATGAGCCGCGATTCCAAGCGCACCCCGCGCTACCTCATCGGGGTGGGCGTGTTGATCTTCATCGGGCACTGGCTGGACACCGTCCAAATGATCATGCCGGGCTCATTGGGCCCTCACTTCGAGCACATCGGGATCTTGGAGGTGGGCTTCTTCGTGGCATTCCTCGGCATATTCATCCGCTTGGTGTTGTCCGCGTTGGCCAAGGCACCCCTCACGGTGGTGGCCCATCCGTTCCTGGAAGAAAGTGTTCATCACCACATTTGACCCGAGACCTAACCGAGCATAATCAAATAGCATGACGACGTTGTTGATAATTGCGGTCCTGGTACTTGGCTTCATGGTGGTTCTGCGCTTGAGCCGGGTGGCGGAACTCACCGGTGCATTGCGCGGGCATCGGGAAGAAGTGATCAGCGAACAGGACAACCGGACCTCCGGCAGGTTGATGTGGGCCTTCGGGGCGATCTACCTCATCTGGTTCATATGGCTCCCATTGGAGTACCATGAGGTCTTCCTGCCACAGGCAGCCAGCACCCAAGGGGTCTGGATCGATGCGATGTACACCTTCAATTGGTGGATGTTGGGCATTGTCTTCTTCGGCACCAACATCGCCCTGTTCTATTTCGCGGGGAGATACTACCACCGGGACAACCGCCGAGCGTTCTGGTATCCGCACAATAACAAGTTGGAACTGCTCTGGACCGTGGTGCCATCGGTGGTGCTCGTCGGGGTGATCATTTATGGCCTCTCGGTATGGAACAAGATCACTGCGGCACCCGCCCCGGGAACGATGGAGGTGGAGATCTACTCCAAACAGTTCGATTGGACCTTCCGCTATCCGGGCAAGGACGGAAAGTTGGGGGCCACGGATTTCCGCCTGATCAATGCGGACAACCCGTTGGGCATCGTGACGCGCAACACCATCACCAACCGCTTGGCCGAGTTGCACGAGGAAGTGGACAAGGCCACCGCCGAGCGCGATGCACTGGCGGAGGTCCTCCCCGAGGACATCAAGAAGAAGAAGTCGGAGGAGATCGCTCACCTCAATCGCTTGATCGAACGGATCATGGGCCTGCGCACATTGATGGAGCAGGATGTGGCGACCAACGGGGACAATAGCACCTACCTGCATGGTGCCGACGATAAGGTGACCAAGGAGTTCCACCTGCCGGTGAACACGGACGTGGAATTGATCATCCGCAGCCAGGACGTGATCCACAGTGCCTATCTCCCCCACATGCGGGCACAGATGAACGCCGTGCCCGGAATGGCCACGCGCATGCACTTGGTACCGACGATCACCACCGACAGCATGCGCACGATCACGGGCAACCCTGATTTTGAGTATATCCTGCTGTGCAACAAGGTATGCGGGGTCTCCCACTACAACATGCAGTCTCCATTGACCGTGGAGACCGCTGGGGCCTTCAAGGTATGGACCATCATGCTGACTCCCTTCGAGAAGGCTGGAGTCCCCCCTGTCGAGGCATCGAGCGGAGGGGAGGCCACCCTGTCGGATACTGTGAAGACGGAGATCGCCGGTGGGGCAGAGGCCGCAGCCGGGACGAACAATCAATCGAACTGAGACCATGAGCGCCGTAGCCCATCCGCCGGTCGCCGATAGCGGCCACGCCCACGCGGAACATCACCATCACAAGGAGAGCTTCATCTCGAAGTATGTCTTCTCGCAGGATCACAAGATGATCAGCAAGCAGTTCCTGATCACGGCGATCATCATGGCCTGGGTGGCCATGATCATGTCCCTGATCTTCCGCCTGCAGATCGCATTCCCCGGGGAGAGTTTCGCGTTCACGCACTTCTTCCTGGGCGATAAATGGGCCCCTAATGGCGTGCTCAGTTCGTCGATGTACCTCGCGCTGGTGACCATTCACGGTACACTGATGGTCTTCTTTGTGCTCACCGGTGGCCTCTCGGGCACCTTCAGCAACCTGCTGATCCCCTTGCAAATAGGGGCTAGGGATATGGCGAGCGGATTCATCAACATGCTCTCCTATTGGTTCTTCCTTGCATCGTCCATCATGATGCTTTCCTCCCTGTTCGTGGAAAGCGGCCCCGCTTCCGCTGGATGGACGGTGTATCCCCCGCTGAGCGTTTTGCCGGAGGCCATACCGGGTTCAGGTGCTGGCATGACCCTCTGGCTGTTCAGCATGGTCCTGTTCGTCGCGGGTTCCCTCATGGGCAGCCTCAACTACATCGTTACCGTGCTCAATCTTCGCACCAAGGGCATGCGGATGACCCGCCTCCCCTTGACCATCTGGGCGTTACTCCTTACCGCCATCATCGGAGTGCTGGCCTTTCCGGTATTGGTGAGCGCCGTGCTCTTGCTGATCATGGACCGCCTCTTGGGCACGAGCTTCTACCTCAGCGAGATCCACATTGCCGGCGAGGCGTTGGACAACATGGGAGGCAGCCCCATCCTGTACCAGCATCTGTTCTGGTTCCTGGGCCACCCCGAGGTGTACATCGTGATCCTGCCCGCGTTCGGTATCAGCTCCGAGGTTATTTCCACCATGAGCCGTAAGCCCATCTTCGGCTACCGCGCCATGATCGGTTCCCTGATGGCGATCTCCTTCCTGAGCTTCCTTGTGTGGGGCCACCATATGTTCGTTACCGGCATGAACCCCTTCCTCGGTTCGGTCTTCGTGTTCACCACCCTGTTGATCGCCATTCCCAGTGCCGTTAAGGTGTTCAACTACCTCACTACGTTGTGGCGCGGCAACATTGTGTTCTCCCCGGCCATGCTCTTCAGCGTAGGCATGGTATCCACCTTCATCGCCGGTGGTCTTACGGGTATCATCGTTGCCAACAGTGCCTTGGACATCCAAGTGCATGACACCTATTTCGTCGTGGCACACTTCCACATGGTGATGGGCGTGAGCGCGATCTTCGCCATGATGGCCGGGGTGTATCATTGGTTCCCGCGCATGTACGGCCGCATGATGAACACCAAGTTGGGCTATTTGCACTTCTGGGTCACGCTGATCTCGGCCTACGGAGTGTTCATCCCCATGCATTATGTGGGTCTGGCCGGCGGTCCGCGCCGGTATTACGAGTACACCGAATTCCCCATGTTCCAAGGCCATTTCATGGACCTTAACGTGATGATCACCCTCTTCGCCATCTTGGGTGGTGCGGTGCAGATCGTGTTCACCTATAACTTCTTCCACAGCATTTGGCGCGGACAAAAGGCACCCCAAAATCCGTGGCGCAGCAATACCCTGGAATGGACCGCACCCGTGGAGCACCTCCACGGCAACTGGCCCGGCCCTCTACCTACCGTGTATCGCTGGCCCTATGATTACAGCAAGCCCGGCAAGTCGGAGGACTATGTGCCGCAGACCGTTCCATTGGAAGAAGGGGAGGAGGACCATTGATCATGAACTGATGGACCTTGGATCATCCGGGTCTTTGGGAAAGTCCGCACCGCAGGTGCGGACTTTCCTGTTCCCTGTCCTCCTGTTCCTTTGGGCATGGATGGCTGCATCGCCCGGACAGGCCCAGTTATTGGACAGCCTGGCCCTGTTCAGCCAGGAACGTCCCCGGTTTATCGTGAAGCTCGACACGCGCGGTTCGTTCATCAGCAATAGCAATGTGCGGCTGATGGGTGTGAAGGTGGGGCTTGAACACGCCGGTCGATTCCAGTACGGCTTGGGCTATACCTTCCTCGCCAGTCCCGTTGAGCAACCCCGCACAGTGAACGATCAAGCAGCCGTTCCGGTGCGCTTGCACTTGGATTATGTGACCCCTTACGTGGAGTATGCCTTCTACCAACGCGGGCATTGGGAGGTGCGGATCCCGGTGCAACTGGGTTTCGGAGGCGGATCGCTCGTATACGAGGATGACCAAGGAAGAAAGAACAAGCTGAAGAGTGCCGTTCTCTTCCTCTATGAACCCTCGATGACGGTGCAGTACCGGTTCTTGCGGTATTTCGGCATCAGCGCCGGATGGGGCTTCCGCCTGGTACTTTCCAACGCCCGGTTGGATGAGCAGCTTTCCGCCCCGATATACATCTTCGGCCTAAAGGTCTTCTTCGGTGAGGTCTGGACGGACCTGCACCGATGACCGCCACGGTTAACTTTACCGCTCCCATGCCCGAGCAGTTCGATGTACGCCATGAACAACGCTCCTCCTCCGATAAGGAGCTGGAGCAAGTGTTGCGTCCGCGCCGCTTTGAGGAATTCGCCGGGCAGCGGGCCGTGACGGACAACCTGAAGGTGTTCGTGCAAGCCGCGAAGCAGCGGGGCGAGGCGTTGGACCATGTGTTGCTCCATGGCCCGCCCGGACTGGGCAAGACCACCTTGGCAGGCATTGTGGCGCACGAAATGGGAGTGGGCATGCGCGTGACCAGCGGCCCGGTGCTGGACAAGCCTGCGGACCTCGCCGGACTGCTTACCAACCTGGAGCCGAACGACCTGCTCTTCATCGATGAGATCCACCGCCTCAGCCCGATCGTGGAGGAATACCTCTACAGCGCGATGGAGGATTACCGGATCGACCTGGTGATCGATGCCGGGCCCAATGCGCGCACCGTGCAGATCAACCTGAACCCCTTCACCCTGGTGGGCGCCACCACGCGTAGCGGCTTGTTGACGGCCCCGTTGCGTGCGCGTTTCGGTATCAATAGCCGCTTGGATTATTACGACACGGAAACGCTTACCGGCATCCTGAAGCGCTCGGCGGGTTTGCTCAACGTGCCCATCGAGGATGAGGCCGCCCATGAGGTGGCCCGCCGCAGCCGGGGCACCCCGAGGATCGCCAATGCCTTGCTGCGGCGGGTGCGCGACTTTGCCCAGATCCAAGGGAACGGGTCCATCGACATGGCCATTGCGAAGCATGCCTTGTTGGCGCTCAATGTGGATGCGCATGGCCTTGACGAAATGGACAACCGAATCCTCCTCTGCATCATCGACAAGTTCGCTGGCGGCCCCGTGGGCCTCAACACCGTGGCCACGGCCGTGGGCGAGGAGAGCGGTACGATTGAAGAGGTGTACGAGCCGTTCCTGATCATGGAAGGCTACATCATGCGCACACCGCGTGGA
Organism: Flavobacteriales bacterium; assembly: GCA_019912395.1. Classification (GTDB taxonomy): domain Bacteria; phylum Bacteroidota; class Bacteroidia; order Flavobacteriales_F; family PHOS-HE28; genus PHOS-HE28. Next base: position 98,351 of record JAIOIH010000049.1, read on the forward strand.
AGGCAGGCCACCGAACGTGCGTACAAGCACCTTGGCAAGGCCCCTGCGGCGAAGCCGGGCAGTCTTTTCGAGTGAAGGGCCAGTGTGCCTTCAAAAGCGGAACGCTCCCCGCAACGCTTGTGATGATCCATCCGAAAGACCGCTCCGAACGCATCAAGGCCAAGGCCAAGGAACTGGGATTCCTGGCATGCGGTGTGGCGAGGGCTGGTTTTCTGGAAGAAGAGGCATCCCGACTGGAGCAATGGCTACGTTCCGGGGAGAACGGGCAAATGGGATACATGGCGAACCACTTCGACATGCGCCTGGACCCGCGCAAGCTCGTGCCCGGAGCCAAGAGCGTGATAAGCTTGGCGTACAACTATTTCACGGAGCCGAAGCAGGAGGACCCCGATGCCCCGAAGCTGAGCACCTACGCTTATGGCCGTGATTACCACAAAGTGGTGAAGCAGCGGCTGAAACCGCTCATGGCCTTCATTGCGGAGCTGTTCGGGGACGTGGACATGCGCTGTTTCACGGACAGTGCCCCGGTGCTGGAGAAGGCCTGGGCGGAGAAGGCTGGCATCGGATGGCGGGGAAAGCACACCAATGTGATCCGCCAAGGCAACGGATCGTTCTTCTTCCTCTGCGAGATCATCCTGGACCTGGAGCTCGCACCGGATGTTCCGGCCACGGACCACTGTGGGACCTGTCGCCGTTGCATTGATGCGTGCCCCACGGCTGCCATCACCCCCTATGGCGTTGATGGAAGCAAGTGCATCAGCTATTTCACCATCGAGCTGAAGGACGGGATACCTGCGGATGCCGGGGACTTCAAGAACTGGGCGTTCGGCTGTGACATTTGCCAACAGGTATGCCCTTGGAACCGCTTCAGCCAACCGCACAGCGAGCCTCAATTTGAACCAAGGCCCGAACTGATGGCACTGACCAAGGACGAATGGCACGGCATGACCGAAGTGGTATTCGACGAGCTCTTTCAGGGAAGCCCGGTGAAGCGCACCAAATATGAAGGGTTGATGAGGAACTTGAGGTATCTGGAAGCGGAATGAAGGCAACCTGCTTGGTCCATTTGAATGGATGGCTTGTATGAAGCGATCGGCCGTGCCTTCCCATGCTGGTGGCCATGGCTCAAAGGACGTGGACGCCGGACCTACACGATCATGCCGGCGGCAACGGTCTCGTTGGTGGCCTCATCAATAAGGATGAGGCTACCGGTGTGCCGGTTGCGCGCATAGTTGTCGAAGTGCAATGGCACGGTGGTGCGAAGCAATACCCGCCCGATGTCGTTCATGCCGATCGTGCGATCCTCTTCGTACCTGCGCAAGGAGTTGATGTCCATCTTATAGGTCACCTCCTTCACCATGCAACGCGCGTCCCGTGTGGTATGCTTCACCGCGTACTTCCCATTGGGCTGCAAGGGGCGTTCGTTCAACCAGCAAAGCATCACGTCGATGTCCTGGCTGCTCTGGGGCAGGTTGTGGGGGCTCACGAGCATGTCCCCACGGCTGATGTCGATCTCATCATCGAGCGTCACCACGATGCTTTGTGGGGCGAATGCCTCTTCCACTTCATGTTCGCCGAGATGAATGGACTTGATCGTGCTCTGGAAGCCGCTGGGCAGCACTTGCACCGTTTCCCCCTTGCGGAAAATGCCTCCTGAGATCTGACCGGCGAAGCCCCGGAAATCATGCCATTCATCGGTCATCGGGCGGATCACATGCTGCACAGGCAAGCGGCGGTCGATATGGTTGAGGTCACCGGCAATGTGAATGTTCTCCAAGAGATACATCAAAGTGGAACCTTGGTACCAATCCATCCGGGTGCTCCGGTTCACCACGTTATCCCCTTTCAAGGCACTGATGGGAATGAAGTTGAGGTCCCTCGCCTCCAGCTTGCTGCTGAAATCCTCCAGTTCGCTCTTTATCTTGTGGAAGACCGCCTCGTCGTAATCCACGAGGTCCATCTTATTGATGCAGAACACTACGTGCGGGATGCCCAGCAACGAAGCAATGAAGGCATGGCGGTTGGTCTGCTCCTGGATCCCCTTGCGCGCATCCACCAGAATGATCGCCAAGTTCGCCGTGCTGGCACCCGTGACCATGTTCCGTGTGTACTGGATGTGCCCGGGCGTATCGGCAATGATGAATTTTCGCTTTGGCGTGGCGAAGTAGCGGTAGGCCACGTCGATGGTGATGCCTTGTTCGCGTTCGGCGCGCAGGCCGTCGGTGAGCAGGCTCAGGTCCACGTCCCCGTTTCCGCGCTTCGAGCTGGCTTGTTCCACCGCCTCCATCTGGTCGTCGAAGATCGCGCGGCTGTCGTACAAAAGACGGCCGATCAATGTGCTTTTGCCATCGTCCACGCTTCCTGCGGTCGTAAAGCGCAGCAGGTCCATGTCGAGGTATCCCACTGAAGCCTTTGCGTTCTTCTTCTGCTCTGTCATTTTCTGATCATCTGATTTTCTGATCGATCGATCAGAAATAACCTTCCTTCTTCCTGTCCTCCATCGCCGCTTCACTGCGCTTGTCATCAATCCGGGACCCACGTTCAGTAGTGCGTGTGGAAGCCACTTCTTCGATGATCTCTTCCAAGGTTGAAGCAGGTGAATCCACCGCACCGGTGCAGCTCATGTCGCCGATGGTGCGGAAGCGGACGCGTTTCATGAAGGGCTTTTCAGTTGGCTTCAGGTGCATAAAGGGGGAGTTGGCGTAGATCACTCCGTCGCGCTCGAACACTTCCCGTTCATGGCTGAAGTAGATGTTCGGGATATCGATGTGCTCCAGCAGGATGTACTGCCACACGTCCATCTCCGTCCAATTGCTGATGGGGAAGGCGCGAAAATGCTCGCCCGGCCGCTTACGTCCGTTGTAGAGGTTCCACAGTTCTGCGCGTTGGTTCTTGGGGTCCCATTGCCCGAATTCGTCGCGGTGGCTGAAAACGCGTTCCTTGGCACGGGCCTTTTCCTCATCACGGCGTGCACCGCCGATGGCACAATCGATCTTCTGCGTCTCGATGGCCTCCAGCAGCGTGTTGATCTGCAGCTTGTTGCGGCTGGCATGGAAACCGGTCTCCTCCTGCACCTTGCCCTCATCGATGCTCTTCTGCACGCTGCCCACGATCAACTTGGCACCGTGTTCCGCCACCAGTTTGTCGCGGAATTCGATGGTCTCACTGAAGTTGTGGCCGGTATCTACATGAAGCAACGGGAAGGGCACCTTGGCTGGAAAGAACGCCTTGCGGGCCAAATGAAAACACAGGATGCTGTCCTTGCCACCGCTGAAGAGCAGGGCGGGGTTGTCGAATTGCGAGGCCACTTCCCGGAGGATGTGCATGCTCTCGCTTTCGAGTTCCTTCAAATGGGTCAGTCGGTATGAATGCATGTGGTCAGTTCCGTTTGATGCGCGGCAGCAGGTACTGGAGCAATTGATCCGCAGCCGCTTCGGCGGTAAGTCCCGTAGTGGTCAGTCGCAAGGCAGGGGAGGGTGGGGGTTCGAATGGAGCGCTGATACCGGTAAAATCCTTCACTTCCCCTGTGCGGGCCTTGGCATAAAGTCCTTTCACATCCCGCCGCTCGCACTCATCCAGCGGGGTATCCACGAACACTTCGAGAAAGTCGTTTGCCCCGATGATGCTCCGGGCCTGCTCGCGGATGGCGATGGTGGGGCTAACGAAGCAACAGATCACCACCGCTCCGTTCTGCAGGAACAGCTTGGCCACCTCGGCAATGCGGCGGATGTTCTCCGTGCGGTCCGCATCGCTGAAGCCGAGATTGCTGTTGATCCCAGCCCGGACGTTGTCCCCATCCAATACCACCACATAGTGGCGCGCCGCGTGCAGCTGTTTTTCCAAGGCGATGGCGATGGTGCTTTTGCCACTGCCGCTCAGCCCTGTCATCCACACCACTGCACCGCGCTGTGCCAGTAGGGCCTCCTTGTCGGAGCGTTGGAGCAGATGGTTGGCCACGGGATGGATATGCTGCGGTACAGGGGTCATTGAAATGTGCCGCGAAGGTACCGTTGTTGAAGGGATCTGGCCACCTGAAAGTGAATGCCCTGATACAGCACTGGCCTATATTTGACCATCGCCATGAGCAGAACGAAGGACAAGAGCATCCGTAAGGGCATTCCCACACCGGGTCAGGCGCCCAGCGTTGACCAGGTGGGTATCGAGGAGCGCGTCGCCCGCATCAGGACACGCAGCATCAAGAAGGAGGCGAAAGTGGAAGGGATGAAGCTCGCCCTGAGCATGATCGACCTCACCACGCTGGAAGGGGCGGACACGCCCGGAAAGGTGCGCCAGCTATGCTACAAGGGCATCCACCTGCACGACCAAATGCCCGGGCTTCCGACCGTGGCTGCCATCTGCGTGTATCCCACCCTGGTGAAGGTGGCCAAGAAAGCCCTCGGTGACAGCGGTGTGAAAGTAGCCGCCGTGGCAACCGCCTTCCCCAGCGGCCAAGCACCCAAAGCAGTGAAGATCGCCGACACCAAGTTCGCCGTCAGTGAAGGTGCCGACGAGATCGACATGGTGATCTCCCGCGGGCATTTCCACAGCGGTGAGCATGGTTTTGTCTTTGATGAGATCGCCGCCATCAAGGAGGTCTGCGGCAAGGCCCGCCTGAAGGTGATCTTGGAGACGGGCGAGCTGGGCACCTACGATAAGGTCCGCCTGGCGAGCGACATTGCCATTGCGGCCGGAGCGGACTTCATCAAGACCAGCACCGGAAAGATCAGCCCTGCGGCCACCATGGATGTGACCTTGGTAATGCTGCATGCCATACGCGACCACTATTTGCGGACCGGCGAAATGATCGCCATGAAGCCCGCAGGGGGCATCCGCACCAGCAAGCAGGCCCTGCACTACCTGATGATGGTGAAGGAGGAGCTCGGTCCCGAATGGCTGAACAACCACTGGTTCCGCTTCGGAGCAAGCAGCCTTGCCAACGACATCCTCATGCAGTTGCAAAAAGAGGAGACCGGCAGATACCAGAGCGCGGACTACTTTAGTGTGGATTGAACGGGGCGGTACAGGTCGCGGATAAATTGCATGTGACCTTGGAGTACTTATTTTCGTCAGCCAGCCCACCGGAAAAGGCGGGCATTGAACGAACTTGAACAATCACCCTGCCATGAGAAAACTCCTCATCCTATTGTCCACGTTGTGCTTGTTCACCCAAACCTCGGCACAAGATGTCCAGAAATGCTGCGGTACGTCAAGCAGCACGTTCCTGCTGGGCAGCACGAGCTATGCGCGCCACACGCAATGCCTGTATGCTCCCGGCGACTTTACGGGGGCTGTCTCCGGAAGTATTGTTCGATTGTATTACCGCTATGGGGTCAGCGGCATTACGGAGGGCAATACGTTGGGCCAGCTCAGAATTAGCTTGATCCAGACCCCGGCTACGGCGTTCAGTGGGGTGGATTTTCTTACTGGTTTGCAAACCGTGCTCAATGCGTCCGCGCTCACCATCCCTCCAGGCTCCTCCGGGGAATGGTTCAGCATTGATCTGGACACTCCTTTCGAATACGATCCAACGCTGTCTTTGGTGGTGGACATTCGTTTTGAGACTTCGGTCAACACCTCCTTTGGTACCATGAGCGTCTCGGGGACAACGGGCCGGAAGATCATGTCCAATTCCACGACCACTACTTCGGGTGAGACCTGGACTACGCTTCAGGACATCGGATTCGACCTGTTGGGAACCGGCACGTCCGATCGACTCCCAGGCGTGACCAGCTTGTTCCCCAACCCAGCGGACACCCGCACGGAACTGAATTTGGCCGTACCCCTGAAGGAACAAGCCCTACTTACCCTGTCTGACATCTCAGGGCGTGCAGTGCTCCTGCAGCAGATGCCCGCTGGATGCAGCCGTGCAACGATCGATGTGAGCGAACTGCCGCACGGGACATATCTGCTACAACTCCGCGGGCCATCCGGTTTGATCGATCACCGGCCCTTGGTGCTTCAGTGAGCGCTCCATCGCGGGAGCCTGTCCCGGACCTCCTCACAGGAGTTGACCGGTCGGTTTTGTAAGAGACCCCGAACAGGCTCTCAATTCAGCGCGTACATCTTCCCCGGAAGGCTGCGCACCACACCGTTGAACTCCAGGTTCAGCAGGATGCCAGCGGCCTTGTGCGGGAGCATTCTGCTGCGGAAGCAAAGCGTATCGATATCGATCTTTCCCTGGGCCCTGATCAGGTCCACCAAGGTCTGTTCCTCCGGCATCAGCTCGGTGAAGAGCGCAGGTTGAACGGCTGACTTCCTCTTGGTCTCGGGCAGCCACTCCATCAACTTGAGCACATCCATCGCATTGGTGACCAAGTGCGCCTTGTTCTGCTGGATCAAGCGATTGCAGCCGATGCTCTGGCTGTCGGTGGGCCTGCCGGGGAAGGCCATCACATCCCGATCGTAGCTGTCGGCGATATCCGCTGTGATGAGCGAGCCACCCTTTGGTCCACTTTCCACTACGATGGTGCAATCGCTGAGGCCGGCGATCACCCTGTTGCGCGCTGGAAAATTGCCGGGCGCGAACGGGGAACCGCTGGTCAACTCGCTCACCAAGGCGCCTTGTTCACACATCTCCTTTGCCGTAGCAGCATGTTCGCCCGGATAGAGCCGGTCCAGGCCGTGGGCCACGCAGCCCACTGTGCTTAAGCCATTGCGCAGCGCCGATCGATGGGCGATGATGTCGATGCCGTATGCCAGTCCGCTCACGATGGTGGCACCGCTTTCCGCCAAGCCTTCCACAAGTTCTTCGCAGAGCCGCTTGCCCTGTTCGGTAGGTGTACGGGTACCTACAATGGAAACGCATCTCGAAGGATCCAGATCGGCATTGCCCCTTACAAAAAGCAGCACCGGTGCATCAAGGCAATGCCGAAGTCGCTTGGGATACTCCGCATCGAGATAGAACAGGGTGCGCAGTTTCTGCTTGCGGATATATTCCAACTCCTTTTCCGCTGCCTTGATCACGCCCGGCCCCAGTATGGACGCGGCCAGCACCGGTCCGATCCCGGGCACCTTGGCCAATGAACGCCGTACCGCCCTATCGGTGAACAGCGGCTCCACCCCGCCGCAATAGGCCACGAGGTTCCGGGCGTTCACCGGTCCGATGCCCTTGAGCATGGAGAGGGCAATGCGATGTATCAATTGGCGGTCGTCCATCGGGGCGTGGTGGCGATCGCTACATTCGCCGTCAACGCATGCCGCCCAAAATAAGCGCGATGAGGATCTTACCGATAGGGGCCGCCTTTCTGGTGGCGCTGGCCGTTCAGGGTCAACCAGGACCGGTGTCGCAAGGCCACGTGGTTGGCCGCGTTGCCAGTGCCTCGGACCAGCAGCCGCTGCCCGGTGCCAGCATTACGTTCGGAGGCACCCGATCGGCCACGGCCAACGACAGTGGGCATTATGCCATCGACCTGCCCGCGGGGAAATACACGGTGATCTTCCGTTTCATTGGCTTTGCCGAAAAGAGCATGGCCCTGAGCGTCCCTTCGGGAGGCACGGTGACCTTGGACGCGGCGCTGGTGCCTTCCACCTCCCAGCTGGACATGGTGGTGGTGAGCGCAGGGAAATTCGAGCAGCGGGTGGGTGAGGTCACACAATCGCTGAGCATTTTGCCGGCATCCATAATCCGCGACAAGAACATCACCAATCTGAACAAGGCGCTGGACCAAGTGCCCGGTGTGGTGGTAGTGGACCAGGATCCACAGATCCGTGCCGGTAGCGGTTTCAGCTATGGTGCAGGCAGCCGAGTGATGATGCTGGTGGATGGCATGCCCATATTGAGCGGGGACATCGGGCGCCCGAACTGGACGTTCCTCCCGATCGAGGACATTGAGCAGGTGGAGGTGATCAAGGGCGCAAGCAGTGTGCTATACGGCAGCGCGGCCCTCAGTGGCGTGATCAATGTCCGCACAGGCTGGCCGGTCGATTCTTTCAAAACACGCGCAACGGTCTTTGGTGGTGTCTATGACACGCCCGGGAACCCGGATTCCAAATGGTGGGGGCCCAACCCTCCACTTACCACAGGCGCCAGCTTTTACCATGGCCAGCGGTTCAGGAAATTCGACCTGGTGATCGGGGGGAATGCCTTCGGCGATCAGGGTCATGTAGGTCCCGAGCGCATTGCACCGGACAGCCTTGTGCAGGATCCCTACCGCATGGGCACAGGCGGATATGATCACCGGGTGCGCTTCAATTTCGCCACGCGATGGCGCAACCAGAAGCTCAAGGGACTGAACTACGGCCTGAACGGGAACGTGATGAAAAGCCGCAGCACCAGTGTTTTCCTCTGGGATAATTTGAACGAGGGTTTGTTCCGGCCGTCGCCGAACACGATGACCAATACCATGGGGACCCAGTTCTATCTCGATCCGTTCGTGAACTATACCGGACCCAAAGGCACCCGGCACAGCCTGCGAGGTCGCTGGTACCATCAGGATTTCGAGAACAACAACGACCAGAGCAATGCGAACGACATGCTCTACGGCGAATACCAATTCCAACAGAAGTTCGACCTCTGGGGTCCCGCGGTCGTCACGGTAGGGGTAACCGGGCAGCAAGTTGCAAGCAATGCCGTGTTGTACAGCGGCGATCCCGATGGCGATGGCGAGAACACCGCCACCAATGCTGCGGGCTACCTGCAAGTGGACAAGAAGCTCATGGGCAGGCTCATGCTCAGTGCAGGTGTGCGCTATGAGCAATTCAAGGTGAACAGCTACGAACAGGCTGAACCGGTGTTCCGCGCGGGCGCCACCTATCAGGTATTCGATGGAACCTTCCTGCGCGCGAGCTATGGTGAAGGCTTCCGTTTCCCCACCATCGGGGAACGCTACATCATCACCAACGTGGGCTCCCTGCACATTTATCCCAACCCCGATCTATTGCCGGAGACCAGTGTGAACATGGAGGCCGGCATCAAGCAAGGGTTCAAGTTCGGCGGGATCACTGGCTATGTGGATGTGGTGGCTTTCCAGCAGGATTTTGACCGTTACGTGGAATTCACTTTCGGCCAGTGGGGAGCGGACCGGTCCTTTGCCAACCTGTTGGGTTTCGGCTTCAAGAGTGTCAATACCGGAGGCGCCCGGATCACCGGTACAGAGATAGAGGTGGCCGGCAAAGGCAAGCTGGGCGGGGTGGAACTGCAATTCCTGCTGGGCTACACACACGCCTTACCGGTGAGCACCACTCCCGATGAGGCCTACGCCAGTACGGTCACAACTACGGGGGCTGTGGAGGAAGTGAGCTATGCCAGCACCAGTTCCTACACGGAAAATGACATCCTCAAGTTCCGAGTGGAGGACCTCTTTCGCAGTGACCTCGGAGCCACTTGGAAACGCCTTTCCGGCGGTGTCAGTTTCAGGTACAACAGCCATGTGCGCAACATCGATGAGGCCTTCATCACCTTCGAGGAACTGGGCCTCCTCGGTGATATCGGGATCAAGGAATGGATGGATACGCACACCACCGGCGATTGGATCACCGACATCCGGGTGGGTTATGCGCTAACCCCCGAACTGAAGGCATCGTTCATTGTGAACAACCTCAGTAACGAGGTGTACGCCATCCGGCCCATGGCGATCGAGGTGCCCCGAAGCTTCCAAGTTCAACTGGCCTATTCACTATGAGCCGGGTGCAGCGCATCCTCGGGATCATTCCCGCGCGCCATGCCAGCAGCCGGTTGCCGGGCAAGCCCTTGGTGGATATCGGCGGAAAAAGCATGGTGCAGCGCGTGGTGGAGCAGGCCATGCGTTCCAATGGTCTTTCCGCCGTGGTGGTGGCCACGGACGACCAACGCATCGTGGACCACGTGCTGGCCTTCGGTGGAGATGCGGTGTTGACTTCCGCCTCCCATGCCAGCGGCACGGACCGATGCTGGGAGGCCTTGGAGGTGGTGGGGAAGGAAAAATTCGATGGTGTGGTGAACATTCAAGGGGACGAACCCTTCATCGAACCTGCCCAGATCGATGAACTCTGTGCTTGTTTGATGCAACCGGGTGTTTCAATCGCCACGCTGGCACAAGTGGTCACCTCGGATGAGGACCTGGATGATCCGGGTGAGGTGCTCATCACGGTGGATCGCTCCATGAACGCCTTGTACTTCAGCAGGGCGGCGATCCCCTTTCTGCGTGATCAAGGGACCGGAGCCAGGCACACGCGGTTCCGCTATTTGAAACACGTGGGGATCTATGCATACTCGGCCGAGGTCTTGTGGAAGATCGTCCGCATGCCGCCATCCCCGCTGGAACTGGCCGAGTCCCTGGAGCAACTGCGCTGGCTGGAGAACGGCGTGGCCGTACGTGTGGGCCTTACCGAACATCCCTCGTTCTGCGTGGACACCCCTGAGGACCTGGAACAAGCGCGGCGCAAGGTGAGGGCGGGAAAATGAACGTCGGATAACGGGGTGCCGATCTCTCCAGCACGCATTCCCTTAGTTTTGCCCTGCACAATGGCCCTTGACCGCTACATCCACGACCTGCTGTTCCTGCACGATTGCGTGATCGTCCCTGATTTCGGTGGTTTCCTCACGCACTATCGCCCTGCCCGCTTGGATGAACAGCGCCGCTTGGTCCTTCCCCCGTCCAAGGACCTTAGCTTCAACAAGCACCTCGTACGGCAGGACGGCCTTTTGGTCGATCAATTGGTGCGGCGTGAGGGTCTTGATTTCCCTGGCGCGAAGGTCAAGATCGATGCGGAAGTGGCCGGGTGGAAACGGAAGCTGCAGCACCACGGCCGATTGGAAGTTCTGCGGGTGGGCACCTTTTTCCATGATGCGGAGAACAATCTCCAGTTCGAGCCCGATCGGCGCGTGAACTTCCTCAAGGATGCCTACGGTCTCAGGCCAGTGGCGGCCGTTCCAGTGCCCGTTGTGGAATTACCCGTCATCAACCCTGCACCGACCGAGATCGCGGCAATTGTCGGAAAGGAGCGCGGACGCCTCACCGGGGCTTTGGCCGCTGCTGCCGTTGCCGCCATTCTGCTTACCGCCGCCACCTGGTGGGCCGTGGGCAGTTCGGAAAGCAACCCCATCGCCTGGAGCGGTTTCGATGTGCTGCGTGGTTCGGAGCCTTCACGCTATGTCCTTCCCGCTGCACCACCTGCACCGACCGGGGAACCGGTGCAAGCCTCTTTCTGGTCCGCACCCGCGGACCTGCATGGCGTGCAGGAATTGCCGATCGCGGGCCCGGATGTTGCCCCCGTGGCGGTGGACTTGGGCCAAGCGCCGGGAAACGCCGCTCCGGAAAGCACCGCCGTGGCCACCCCCGCCGTCCGTTCGCGCTATCATATCATCGGTGGTTGCTTCCTGGAAAAGGAGAATGCCGACCGATTCATCTCAGAGCTTCAGGCCAAGGGCTTTGCCGCTTCATTGGTCGATGTGAAGGGCGGGCTTCACCGGGTTGCCTACGGCAGCTATCCCTTGAAGGCCACAGCGATGGAAGCGCTGAATGCCGTACGCAAGGAAGAAGCGCCCGATGCGTGGATGCTGGTGAAGTGAACACCATCCGGGATCCATCGGTGGTAACTTTGTACGGCATCCGAAAACGCCATGACGCGAACGATCGACATGAAGGCCTTGGAACTTTCCTTCCGGGACATGGACGTGGTACACGCCCATTTCAAGGATGAAGTGCTAGGCACCGTGAACGATGTGCATGAACTCTTCGACACCATCGGCCGGGAGCGCAACGGTCGCAAGGCGCTGCTGGTGGTGACCATGGGCGAGCATGCCACCCTCACCAACGAGGCGCGTGCACTGGCCAGCGGGCCGGAGGGCGACAGGGTGCTTGCTGCCGACGCGATCGTGCTGCGCGACTTTGGGCATCAACTCGCCGCGAATGCCTTCGTGCGTCACAATCGACCGGTGCGGCCCACCAAATTGTTCCCGGACATGGTAAGTGCCTTGACCTGGCTGGGAGAACAACAACATCTTATCGACCAGGAATGACCGGATCCGTTCTAGCGACTGCATGTGCCGTGCTTTCTTTCCATGTTTCCGCACAAGTGGTGCTGGAACCCGCCGCCAAGACCATCAAGCTGGGAAAGGCCGAGATCACTTCCTTGGCCATCGCGCCCAAAGGGGACCGCATCCTGGTGGGTACCGACAGTGGTGCCGAGCTGCGCGACCTGGAGAGCGGCAAGCGCGTAGCGCAATTTCCGTACGATGAGGATGGCAGCAAGGCTGTGTACTACACCGCTTTCAACGAGAACGGCGAATTCGTGGTGCTGATCGGCTATGCCGGAACACGGGAGGTTTGGGACGTGAAGAGCGGCAAACAGGACAAAATGCTGTCACGCCAAGGATGGATCCCCGATGCGATACGCACCAAGGACATGGGGCTGAGGAAGGGTAATTCCAATTTTGATCGCTTCTACCTGCAGACCGAGGCTGACCAGGACGGGATCACAGCGCGTGCCGATAGGGACGGTGCGGTAGTGTTCACCGATGCGGACGGGAACGCCTTGCAAACACTGACCTTTTCCGAGAACAAGGACCAGCATCACCGGGCACCCTGCCTGTTCCACAATGGGCAGTTCATCACTGGCACGGATGATGGCCGGGTGCTCTTCTACGAGCTGGCCAAGCCCTGATCGCGCAATGCGGCCAAGGCCGTGCGCACATGCTTCCCCGCGTTGAGGCGGTCCTGTGTGGCTGCGCGGATGATGCCGCCGCCGTCGATCACGAAGGTGGCACGTTCCTTCAGGCCAAGGAAGCTTTTGAGGCCAAAGGCACGGAATGCGACATTGTCGGGATCGCTGAGCAGGATGAAGGGCAGCTTGTGCCGATCGGCAAAGGCCCGATGTGAGGCCACATCATCCGTACTGATGCCGATCACTACAGCGCCAAGGCCGGTGAATTCGCTGTAATGGTCGCGGAAGCCGCAGGCCTGCCTGGTACAGACCGGCGTGTCATCCTTGGGGTAGAAGTAGACCACCGCCGGGCCTTGACTGCGCAAGGAGGAAAGCCGGAACAGCTTGCCGTTGTTGTCCAACAAGGCAATATCAGGCGCGGGATCCCCTGGTTTCAGCATGAACGGACAGTTGGGCACAATTTCGTGAAACGGCGGAAGGTAACAGCATGCAACGGGCTAATTTCGCATCCCGAAACACCGTCCATGGAAGCCAGGCCTACCAGCAAGAGTTATTCCGAGACCACCCACATCGTTCTCCCCAATGATACCAACACGATGGACAGCCTCTTCGGCGGCCAGTTGCTGAGGTGGTTGGACATGAGCTGCGCCATCAGCGCGCACCGGCACTGCCACCGTGTTACGGTTACTGCGGCGGTGAACAACGTGAGCTTCGATGTGCCCATCAAGCTGGGCGACATGGTGACGATCAAGGCGCACGTGAGCCGCACCTTCAAAACGAGCATGGAGGTATGGGCCGATGTGTGGACCGAGAACCAGTTCAGCGGGGAACGCACCAAGTGCAACAGTGCCATATACACCTTCGTGGCCGTGGATGAGCAAGGCAAGCCGACTGCGGTTCCCGAAGTGGTCCCGGTGACCGATGAGGAAAAAGTGCGTTTCGCCGGTGCCCTGCGCCGCAGGCAATTACGACTGATCCTTGCCGGAAAAATGAAGCCCGAGGATGCTACGGAGCTGAAGGCATTGTTTGTTTGAAGTGGAGCATGCGGCTCCCCAGCAATACTGTCCCGAACTGGTCTTCTCTGCGCCCCTGGCTGCCGAAGGCATGCACTGCCGCATGACCCCAACACTATTGCCCGTTCACTAACGACGCGATCCCCTCCAGGTCCTGCTTTTCCATGCACCGAAAATGGCCACGTGGACACTGATCGAAACCGATCTTGGAGCAGGGCCTGCAGTCCAAGCCCTTCACTTCGCTGATGTACGCCCGCCCGGGATGCTCCGGGATGTAGGGACCCATGCCGAACTGGGGAACCGTGTTGCCCCACACGCTTACTACTTTTTTGCGGAACGCGCTGGCCACGTGCATGGCACCGCTGTCATGTGCGATCACGCTGTTCGCCTGTCGGATCAATGAGGCGGAACCGGGAAGGTCGAATTTCCCGGTGGTGTCGAATACCCTGGCACCCACTGCGTGCGTGATCGCTCGTCCCACGGCTTGATCGTCCGGGCCACCGATGATGACCAGTGGCCCCTTCAGCTTTTCGGCCAGCTCGATCAGTTTGTGCTGCGGCAAGCGTTTGGTGAAGTGGCCGGCACCGATGCACAGCGCGATATATCCATCGCGGTGCGTGGGCGGCAGGCTCTCCATGTTCACCTCGCGCTCCGGCGGGATGAAAAGATCAAGGCCCTTCCCATCGTTCTTCACGCCCAGGTGCGCCACGGTGGAAAGGTAGCGGTCCACAATGTGGATGTTCGGCAACCGGTCCTTCTTGAAATTCACCAGCAGCCACTTCTCGAAGTTCAGCTTGGGAAAGCTCTTGGATGGAACGCCCAGGGCCATTTTTACCCGCTGGGTCCGCGCGTTTCGGTGCAGGTCCACCACAAGGTCGAATTTTTCCCTCTTCAGGTCCCGGACCACTTCCCCCAGGTTTTCCTTCAGAAGGTGTACACGGTCCACGTGCGGCGATCGCTCCACCAAGGCGCGGAAGCCCTCCTTGGTGAGGAAGTGCAGCTCGACACCGGAAACCTGTTCCTTCAAGCAACGCAGCACCGGCGAAGTGAGGATGATGTCACCGATGGAACTGAAGCGGATAACGAGTACCTTCATGGGAGTGGGCACGAAAGTAGACCTCCGGCATGGACCGGTGCCCGTGTACGGCGCGGCGAGCTCCCCAGTTCATCCCGTTCCGGGCGATCGCTCCACTGAACACTTATCTTGGTCCGACGTTCGGCGAAGTGACCGACCATCAGGAGTAGAAAATGTATATTGATACCCACGCCCACCTCTATCACAAGCAGTTTGAACAGGACCGTACCGAAATGGTGCAGCGCGCACTGGATGCCGGTGTCCTCAAGCTCTTCCTTCCCAATATCGACCTCACCAGTGTGGAAGCCCTGCATGCCCTCTGCGACCAGTTCCCGGAGGTTTGTTTCCCCATGATGGGGCTGCATCCCTGCTCCGTGGGCGAAGATCCCAGCCGCGATCTGGGCGAGGTGGAACGCCTCTTGGGCACCGGCCGCTATTGGGCCGTGGGTGAGGTCGGCATCGACCTGCACTGGGACAAGACCTGGCTCAGCCAGCAGCAGGATGCCTTTCGGCAACAAGTGCGCTGGGCCAAGGAGCTGGCATTGCCCGTGGTGATCCACTGCCGCGAAAGCTTCGAGGAGACCATTTCCATCATCGAGGAAGAGAAGGACGAGCACCTCACCGGTATCTTTCATTGCTTCACCGGTTCCGTTGAGGAGGCCCGGCGCATCATTGATCTTGGGGATTTCATGCTCGGTATCGGGGGCGTGATCACCTACCCCAAGGGCGGCCTCGCGGAGACCATGGCCGAAGTGGGCGCCGCGCATTGCGTGCTGGAGACCGATGCGCCCTACCTCACTCCCGTGCCGTTCCGCGGCAAACGGAACGAGAGCAGTTACATCCCTTTGATCGCGGAAGCATTGGCCACCGCCGTGGGGCTTCCGGTAGAGGAAGTAGCCCGCATCACCACCGCCAACGCCGAGCTGCTCTTCGCCGAATGAGCATGCCCAAGGTCTTGCTGATCTATACTGGCGGTACCATCGGCATGGTCGCCGACCCGCGCAGCGGCACGCTCCAAGCCATGGACCTGGACCACTTGGAGGAACAGGTGCCGGAGCTTGTGCGAATGGGCATCACCTTGGAAACGGTCTCCTTTGGCACCCCCATTGACAGTAGCGACATGCGACCGGACCAGTGGGTACGCATCGCGCGCACCATCGGCCAGCGCTATGCGGAATTCGACGGCTTCGTGGTGTTGCACGGCAGCGACACCATGGCGTACACGGCCAGCGCATTGAGCTTCCTGCTGGAGAACCTGGCAAAGCCCGTGATCCTTACCGGGAGCCAATTACCGTTGGGCACCATCCGAACGGACGGCAAGGAGAACCTGCTCACGGCCATCGAGATCGCCGCAGCCAAGGAGAATGGCAAACCGATCGTGGCCGAAGTGGCGATCTATTTCGAGTACAGCCTCTATCGTGGTAACCGCACGGTGAAGGTGCATGCGGAGCGTTTCGAGGCGTTCCGTTCGCCCAACTGGCCCGTGCTGGCCGAGGCCGGCGTCCACATCCGCTACGATCGGACCGCGTTGCTTCCCATGCGCACCGCTCAGCTCCGGGTGCATGCGCACATGGACGATCGCGTGGGCGTGATCCGATTGTTCCCCGGCATCCGGGCATCCTGGGTTCAGGCGTTGTTGAACACGCCCGAACTGAATGCTGCTGTGATCACCACGTTCGGAAGCGGCAATGGCCCCACCGATGAAGAGTTCCTGCATGTGCTTCGCGAAGCGCGCAAGCGCGGCATCGTGCTGGTGAACATCACCCAATGTGTTGGAGGCCGCGTGGAGCAGGGCCGATACCAGACCAGCCAGGCCTTTGCGGAAATGGGCGTGGTAAGCGGGCACGACATGACCACGGAGGCGGCGATCACGAAGCTGATGTTCCTGTTCGGGCAGGGCCTGGGCACTGAAGACGTGATGCGACGCATGGACGAGGAGCTTTCCGGGGAGATGCAAAAGCAGTGAGGCCGGTCAATTGTTACATTCGCGGCCCGTATTCCCGGATACGGAGTAATGGAGAAGTGGCCGAGTGGTTTAAGGCGCACGCCTGGAAAGTGTGTTTACTGAAAGGTAACGGGGGTTCGAATCCCTCCTTCTCCGCCAACGCTGCCCGTGCAGCGGGCGGTCCCAAGCAAAAAGTTGGTGCGGAGCTTGCTCCAAGCACCAACTTATTGCTTGGGACCAAAGGCCGCGCAGCGGCCGCAGCGTTGAAGCCACCCCCTCCGGGAACGCGCGCCTCGCGCAATCCCTCCTTCTCCCTCTCGCTCACCCTTACGGCTGCGGAGCTTGCTCCAAGCACCAACTTTTTGCTTGGGACCAAAGGCCGCGCAGCGGCCGCAGCGTTGAAGCCACCCCCTCCGGGAATGCGCGCCTCGCGCAATCCCTTTTCCCTTTTCCCTTTTCTGGACCACGCTTGCTTGGAGAAGCGGCGTTCGTCTTGCCTGCGGGACCCGCGTAGCAGGTCGCCGATCGAAGCCCCCCCTTCCGGGAAAGCGCGCTTCGCGCGATCCCTCCTTCTCCCAACCTTTCCCGCACTTCAGTCTTATCGCTGAAATTTCTCCTCTGTACTGCGGAAGATCGCCTTTCACGCCAACCCCCACCATTTCCGTAAATTCGCGGCCCTGTTCACATGCCCCGCATCGGTCCCATAGAACTCCCGGAATTCCCGTTGCTCCTCGCTCCCATGGAGGACGTGAGCGATCCGCCGTTCCGTGCGCTCTGCAAAAAGCACGGCGCGGACCTGATGTACACGGAGTTCATCAGTAGCGAGGCGTTGATCCGGCAAGCGGCCAAGGGCTTGAAGAAACTGGATATCTTCCCGGAGGAACGACCGGTGGGCATCCAGCTTTTCGGCGGTAGTGAGGATGCCATGGAGGAGGCTGCCCGAATCGCGGAACAAGCCGGACCGGAATTGATCGACATCAACTACGGTTGCCCGGTGAACAAGGTAGTGAACAAGGGCGCGGGTGCCTGCTTGCTGCAGGACGTGGACAAGATGGTGCGCCTCACCGAAAAGGTGGTGAAGGCCGTGAAGCTGCCCGTGACGGTGAAGACGCGCCTTGGCTGGAACGATCACACCAAGAACATCATGGAGGTGGCCGAGAGGTTGCAGGATATCGGTATCCAAGCGCTAAGCATCCATGGCCGCACACGTGCCCAACTTTACCGGGGTCCGGCGGACTGGACCTTGATCGGAGAGGTGAAGAACAACCCGCGCATCCACATCCCCATCTTCGGCAACGGCGACATCGACAGTCCGGAGAAGGCGCTGGAATACAGGAACCGCTATGGCGTGGACGGCCTGATGATCGGTCGTGCCAGTATCGGACAACCGTGGATCTTCAACCAGATCAAACACTACTTCGCAACGGGAGAACACTTGGCACCACCTACCCTGAACGACCGCGTGGACGCCGCGCGGGAGCACTTCGAGCGCAGCCTCCTCTGGAAAGGCGAGCACGAGGGCGTGGTGGAAATGCGGCGGCACTATTCCAACTACTTCAGGGGCATGCCCCATTTCAAGGAACACCGCATGAAGCTGGTGACTGAGCGGGACCCGCGGATCGTGCTGGAGCTGCTGGAAGCCGTGCGGGAGCTGCGCGCATTGGCGGCTTAAGGGCGGAGGGGATCCCTTGGTCCAATTTACGGGCTATTGACCATCGGCCTTCACAGCGAGGCACTCCCGCATCGCGGAAATGACCGAATGAGCCGTGCAAGGATCTTGACGGTGTTCCGCCGTGTAGCATTCATGGCATATGCTGAGAATGTGAGCGGAGGTCGGACCCTTGGCAGATACCTCAAGACCCGTTGAAGCACCAGGCGAAGAACTGTCGACCGGCCATGAAAAGGGAAGAAGGGACACGATGCTGGATCACTGCTCCGCGGTAATGACGACCATCTTGCGGAAGGACCCACCGGCGGGGAACGAGGATGAAAAGGGGAGCATGCTCCCCCCATCGCCACCCGTATTGGGCGGAAAAGAGGCCGGGGCAGCGAGCGAAGAGGATCTGTACAGGCACTTAGCGCACCACCACCAAGCGCTTGGTAGCCAATGGCTTGCCGTTGCGCTCAAGCACGGCGAACCAAACACCGCTGGTTAGGTCGCCGTCACGGATCACCACCTTGCCTTGTGCTGCGCCAATGGCACGGACCAGCTTGCGCTCGCCGAGCATGTTGTAGATCGCCAAACGTGTTCCGGTGGATGCGTTCGCCAGTTCATAGTTGAAGGTGATGTTGCCACCGATCGAGGGGTTGGGGAATGCCTCGAAATCCAGCACTGGCGAAGTAACCTCTTGGATACCAACGGACAACGCGGAGAAATGAAGATCCACCCAGGTGCTGTCATTGGGGCTGTCCACGTCATACCACACATAGCGGAACGAGGCCTCACCGGAGATCGCCATCGGCATGTAGTAGCCGTGAAAGCCGTTCACGGTCTGCCCATTATCAACGTAGATCGGGTCCAGGGAGGTCCAAGCGGGCCTGGCTCCTGCATAAATTGCGTCATAGCACAGGTCCCAGCAGAAGTAGTTCTTCGTGCCGGTAGGCACGGAAAGCTCATATCGCTTCACATTGATGGTACGCCCGCTGCCGGAAACATTCTCTGCGTTAAAGCCTATGCCGAGCACTTGGGTCGTATCCGCCATGAGTGGCTCGCTGATGATGACCGTGGTACCGTTCACAGGTTGGCCATCCCCATCCGTGATGCTGACGATCTGGGCTTGTGCAACGCCCATGGTGGCAAGGGAGAGGAGGAAGAGGGCAACGGTGTACGTGTGTTTCATGCTTAATGTCGGTTTGCAACAGGTGTGCGGCTTCACTTGCAAAGATAGGCCCAATGATCATCGCTGTGCCGGTATGCGCGTATGCCGTCGCTCGAATAAGATCCCAACCATTGGCCTGAGTAGGTTGAGCGGTTACAACCGACAGCCAATAGCTTCGCTCCTCGATCCACTCAAACCCAAGATACATGAAGAAGCTCCTACTCATTTCCGCCTTGGCCCTGTTCGCGGGCGGCACCACCATGGCACAATGTCCCTCCGGCGAGGTACCCGTGACCGTGTCCATATCCACCGATGCATATGGCACCGAAACCACATGGACATTGACCGGCCCTGGCGGCTCTCCTTCCTATAGCAGTGGGGGTCCCTACACCAACCACGGTTCCGCAGGGGCATACCCGCAAACACCGGTCACCGTCTGCATCCCGTTGGGTTCTTCCGTAACGTTCACCATTACCGATTCATACGGCGATGGTATGTGCTGTAGTTATGGCGAAGGGTACTATGAAGTGGCCATGAACGGTTGCACTGTAGTTGCCACCGGCGGTGAGTTCAATGCGTCGGAAACCAGTACGTTCACCACTGCGCTCCAGATCCCTCTTGACCTTGAACTCGTTTCGATCAACTTGATGGATGTCGCCCTGGCAGGTAACACCAATATTGCCGGGCAGGTCAAGAACAATGGCAGCACGGACATCACCTCGTACGACATCAACTACAGCGTTGACGGAGGTGCCTTGGTGACCCAGTCGATGACCAATACCATACCGTCCTGCGGCACCTACAACTTCACCCACAATACACCATGGGATGGCGCTGCAGGGTATCATACCGTGGTGGTCTCGGTGAGCAATGTGAACGGAGGATCCGCTGATGACAACCCCGCCAACGACTCGAAGTCGATCAACACTTCGATGGCCACCCAAGCAGTTCCGCGTGTGTCCATGGTCGAGGAGTTCGGTAGTTCCACCTGCCCCCCCTGCTTTCCCTTTGCCGAAAACTTCACCCCGGCGCTTGAGAACTTCAATACGAATACGCCTGGGGCCAGTGTGGCTGCCGTGGAATACCACATGAACTGGCCTGCACCGGGGAATGACCGCAGCTACAATCCGGACGGCAATACCCGTCGCGGCTTTTATGGTGTCTCCGGTATTCCTTCCCCGTGGTTGGATGGACGCGAAATGAACGGTTACTCGACCGCTAGCCTCATTGCGGACATCAATTCCGCTCTGGCCGTGCCAGCGTTCATTGACTTGGATGTCACCACCACACTGGTCGGAAATCATATTACGGTGAACGCCGTTGTAACACCCCACTTCGACGTTCCCTCCGGCTACAAGCTCCACATCGTCATCACCGAGGATCTCTATACGGGCTCCACGACCGTCGCCGGGTACAACCCCTACGATTTTCATCATACGATGCGGAAGATGCTACCCAACGGCAACGGCACCACCTTGGCGTCCTTTGTGGACGGTCAACCGCAGACCATCACCCAGTCATATACCCTGGTCTCGGGCAATCCGCAGCAAGGCAACTACGAACTTTGGGGGGATGTCAGCGGCGTGACCGTGGTGGCCTTCGTTCAAAAAACAGCCACCAAGCAGATCTTTCAGGGTGCCGTTGCAACGCTTGCCACCGATGTGAACGAACTTGACCAGAACAACGACCTGTTGGGCGTTTGGCCGAATCCCACCACGGGCATGGTCAGCATGCGCTACGGCAAGGCGACCACCGGTTCCGCACAGGTGGAAGTGTTCAACGTGCTCGGTGAGCGCGTCATGAACCTCAGCCGCAACTTCACCTCCACAGGCCAGACACAAACCCTCGACATGAGCGGCTTGGAGAGCGGCATGTACATGATCAGCGTGACCGCGGACGGTGTTCGTTCCACCGGTCGCGTCACCGTGAACAAATAAGACCTGTTGCCACCGCCAATGAAAAAGGCCGGCGGACCCGTACGGGACCGTCGGCCTTTTCCTTGGCCCGGGGTTTGAAGGAACGGCACCGCCCAAAAGGGACAACCGGACCCACCCACCCGATAAAACACAACAACATGAAGAAAATCCTTCTTTCCCTCGCCTTTGCACTACCCTTCACCCTCACTGCCCAAACCGGTAAACTGCCTGCGGTCACCGTTCAGAACATGAACGGACAGAAGGTGAACACCAGTACGTGGGAGAACAAGGGCAAGCCGATGATCATCAATTTTTGGGCGACGTGGTGCGCCCCCTGCAAGCGCGAGCTCAATGCCATCAATGACCTCTATCCGGATTGGCAGAAGGAGACGGGTGTAAAGCTGATGGCCGTGAGCATCGATGATACCCGCAGCATGAACCGCGTAAAGCCCTACGTGAACGGCCAGGCATGGGACTATGAGATCTTTCTGGACCCCAATGGTGACCTGAAGCGCGCATTGAACGTGAACAATATCCCGCACACCTTTCTGGTGGACGGCAAGGGGAACATCGTGTGGCAGCACAACAATTACGAACCCGGCGACGAGAACGAACTCTACAAGCAGGTGAAAATGCTGGTGGGAAAGTGAATTGACCTGGCGGCAAGGGATTACCGTTGCCGGTTGTCCGTTGTCAGGCTTGGCCGCGATTGCGCAATGGCTCCGATCATTCGCCGATCTTCCACCGTCCCTAACTTCACCACCCCTCCTCCATATTCCACATGAATTCATCACTATTCGGCACGCTGCGCACGCTCACCGCAGCTACGGCACTGATAATGGCCCACGCCCTGCTTGCGCAAGGAGGTGGTCAGGTGCATGGCAACTTCAGCATGGACGGCCAGCTGTACAATGATGATGAACAGATCGGCGCGGTGAAGCCCCCGGCGGACTTCGGGCTCAACGCATGGACCAATCTCAACTACCGGAGCGGGAATTTCGAGGCGGGCATGCGGTTCGAAAGCTATGAACCCGCGCTATTGGGCTACCCTGCGGGTGCAGCCTATAAAGGTACCGGCATCGGTTACCGCTATGCCACTTTTCGCAAGGACGGACTGGAAGTGACCGCAGGGAACTTCTATGAGCAATTCGGGCAGGGCCTGGCTTTCCGCACATACGAGGAACGCTCCTTGGGCGTGGACAATGCCATGGACGGCGTACGGGTGAAGTTCAGCCCGGATACCGGGATCTACCTCAAGGGCATCATCGGAACCCAGCGCTTGGCCTTCGATAAGGGAGCCATCCAAGGCGTGGGCATCGTGCGCGGTATCGATGCCGAGATCTCCTTGGTGGAAGCCTTCCCGCGTTTTTTCCCGGATCTCGCTGCGAAGGGGAACAACCTCACCGTGGGCGGATCCTTCGTCAGCAAGTTCCAACCCGACCAGGACCCCTTGCTGGTACTGCCGGAGAACGTGGGCACATGGGCGGCCCGGGCACATTACACCACGGCCAAGTGGGACCTGTACAGCGAATACGCCTACAAGATCAATGACCCGAACGGTAGCAATAATGAGATCTACAAACCGGGCCAAGCGCTCATGGTCAACGCCACCTACAGCGTTCGTGGTCTGGGCATCAACGCCGGTGCGCACACCTATGACAACATGGTGTACCAGAGCGACCGTGGGGCACCCACCTTGTTCGATCTGAACATCAACTATCTGCCCACCCTGGCCAAGCAGCACAGCTACAACTTGCCCGCCACGCTGTACCCCTATGCCACACAGCCCAACGGAGAGGTTGCTTACCAAGGTGAAGTGTTCTACAAGTTCAAGCGGGGGAGCAAACTGGGCGGTAAGTACGGCACCAAGATCACATTGAACTGGAGTGGTGCATGGAGCTTGGACAGTACGGCCATTCCCAATGATACGGTGCATTATACCGGTTATCGCACCAACTTCTTCGCCATGGGCGAGCGCCAATATTTCAGCGACTTCAATGTGGAGCTGCGCAAGAAGTTCAGCGCGGACTGGGAGCTGGCCCTGACCTACTTGAACCTGGTCTACGATATTGAAACCGTGCAGGGCAAAGCCGGGCAACCCGTGGTGTATGCGAACATGTTCATCCTGGAAGGGCTGCACAACTTCAATGACCGCAACTCGGTCCGTTTCGAACTGCAGCAGCTCAGCACCAAACAGGACCATGGCGACTGGGCAACGGCCTTGGCCGAGTTCACCTTCAGCCCGCATTGGTTCGTGGCGATAATGGACCAATACAACTATGGCGGTTCCCTGGACGTGGAGCAGATCCATTACCCCATCGGTACCTTTGGATACATCCGGGGCGGATCCCGTTTTTCGTTCAGCTATGGACGGCAGAGGGCGGGTATCTTCTGCGTGGGCGGGGTGTGCAGGGTGGTGCCCGCCGCCAATGGTCTTACCGCTTCCATCACCACAACATTCTGAGCCATGCGCGATCTCATCATCCCAGCCCTACTTATCGCTGCGCTTTCCGGTTGCGATATCATCGATCAGCCCAAGGAAGACCTGGCCACACCCACACCGCCGGGCGGTGGGAACGTGACCCGCAACGTGTTGTTGGAGGACTGCACGGGCTTCCGTTGCAATAATTGTCCGGATGCCGCTACCCGAGCCATGCAGCTAAAGGGTATCTACGGTGATCGCCTGGTGGTAGTAGGCGTTCACATGGTGAACACCTTTGCAGAACCATTGCCGCCCAATTTTCTAACTGATTTTCGCACTCCTGCCGGGGCAGCATACGAGCAGACCTTCGACATATCTGCCTTGCCCACCGGCTTGATCAATCGCAAGAAGATCAATGGTAGCTGGCTCGTGAGCCGATACAGTTGGAGCACCGCCACTGCGGGAATGATCGACCAGGCGGCAGACATCGATCTGCGGATCGATACGCTGAGTTATGACGCCACTACGAACACGGTGTCGGGAAACATTACGGGAGTTGTGCTCCACCCACTCCCAACAGCGCACAACATCACCATCTACCTCACGGAGGATAGCGTAATGGACTGGCAGATCGATGGACAGACCTACTTGTCCGACTATGTACACCGCCATGTTCTTCGAGGCGCATTGAACAGCCCATGGGGAGGGTCGTTCATGGCCGCCACTGATCAGGTGGGCGATACGATCAGTCTTCCCTTCAGCTACCCGTTGCCTAGCAATGTGCTCCAGCCGGATAATTGTGCGCTTGTGGCCTATGTGTACAGTACCAGCGGAGCGGACCAGTACGAAGTGAAGCAAGTGACCGAGCGGAAGTTCACCCCGTGAGCGACTCTTGCATTGCAGCCACATACCGATCCCCGGTCCGGATCGTTACTCCCTGAATGTGGCGTTTCCGGTCAGGAGGGCAAGTTCTCAACGATCCCCCCGGGCTGTTGCAATATTCTCAAGACGGACTTACCTTCAACCCACGTTTCGGACTGCAAGCCGTTGCCAACTTGGAACCATCATGAAGGAAAATGGCAGGAAGATGCTGGAGCTCAGCCAGCAGGTGCTACAAAAAGTAAGCTTCGATCCGAGGCTCTTCCAGAAGGAACTGGTGAAAGCCGCTCGCTGGGTCGGTGCACGGGATCAACTCCTCCTCAAGGCTTGGTGCTTGGCCACCTTCGGGCACATGTACAAGGACGTGATCTTGGAAGTGTTCCAACGGAGCATGCGTGCGTGACCGGCGACCGGTGCCGACGACAGTTGCTTTTGCGGACCGCGGACGTGGGGCTTTGGGCTTCAGATCTCCAAGACGGGTACTTGGTTGCGAATGCTCGTGGACGGGTTACTTGTGCTGCCATCGGCCGGGTACTCACGCCTTGACCCGTTGCCGCCAGCGCAGGAAAGCGTAACCGATCAGTGCACCCATGCTATCCGCCAAAAGGTCCCACGCGTCGCCGTGCCGCCCCTCGCCCATGCATTCCTGCAGCAGCTCGATCACCGCACCATAGAGGATCGCCAGGAGAAGGCCGATGACCAAAGGTTGGGCCGACGAGCGCCACATGCGCATGTCGGCCAATGCCAAGCCCAGCAGCACGCTTTGAACACCGAACAGGAAGGCATGCACGAACTTGTCCACATGCAATAGGTCCGCCAAAGGCCACGAAGGCACTTCGCTTGCGGGCATCAGCGTGAGCACCAAAATGCCCAGTGTCCAAAGCACGGCCCATGGCGCCGCTCGCCGCATGTTCATGCCTCGGGATCGATGTGCCGGGCCTGCGCTCAGCCTATGGTCTCCCGGTACTGCTCGGCAGTCAACAGACCTTCGATCTCCTCCCGGTCGGCGAGCTTCACCCGTACCAACCAGCCGGTGCCGTAGGGATCCTTGTTCACCGCTGCCGGATCGTCCGCCAAGGCGGGGTTCACCTCCAGGACCTTGCCCGAAAGGGGCATGAACAGATCGCTCACCGTCTTCACGGCCTCGATCGTGCCGAAGACCGCCTCCTGCTCCACATCCTCACCCTCCGTGTTGATGTCCACGAACACGATATCGCCAAGTTCGCTTTGCGCATGGTCCGTAATACCGACGACGGCCTCATCGCCTTCAATACGGACCCATTCATGGTCCTTGGTGTACTTCAATTCCGCTGGGGTGTTCATCTGTTCGTATGGGTAGGTTCGTTGATCGTCACTGCAAAGATGCTCGTCATTGCGTCAATGTAAAGCGAAGACTGACCCCGATGTTGGTATTGGCGCTCGGGAAGGAGGTGCTGATCACGGGCTTGTTGATCACCCGCTCATAGAAAGCGCGCAGGTTCAGGCGTTGGTCGATCACGTAATCCACACTGGTCTTGATGGAGATGATGTCCTGCCCGGCGGTCACCTGGTTCTGCATCTCCTCCATCTTGCGGATCACCGTGTTGTTCTGCCTCCAGCTCAGGTCCACCCGCAGGTTGAGGTCGCTCTGGGGCGTCTTGCCGCCCAGCTGGAAGGGGAATTTCACGTTCTTGAACCGATAGCCGCTGCCGATCACGTACTCCTTGCCGCGCACCTCGGTCACCTGGTAGTTCGTTAGGCCCAGGCTCAGGTTGCGGTCGCGGTTGTACTCGAACTTCGCGATCAGGCTGTTCTGCAAGGTGGCGTCGAAGTTGATGAACGGATGCATCACCTCGGAGATAGTGACCACCGAGATCTGTCGCTCGGGCAGGAAGTTGCCGCCCGCGTCCAGTACACTGCCGCCAGGTTCGTACAACAAGTTGGTTTGGTACCCTCCGATGTTGAAGGTGCTCCGATAGCTGTGCTTCACGGAGAAGGTGCGGAAGAGTTTCTTGAAGAACTCCAGCTTGGTGAGGCCATCGTAGGTGATGTCCCAGTTGGGCAAGGGCACCAACTTAAAGGGGTTCAACGTCACCTTCTCCGCGCTCTTGCCGGAGTAGGCGGCGAGGAAGGAGCTGATCACCACCTCCTGGCTCGTGGCCCCGTACCCGCTCCAGTAGAGGCTGTCCGTGGGACTGCTGCGGTCCATGTCGGCACGGCCCAGGCGTTCGCTGATGATCGGCCGGTTGTTCAGCATCTGCGTGAAGATGTTGTTCACGAAGTTCTCGTCATCGTGGCTGAAGGTCGTGGCCCAATTGATGGTGCTCACGCTGAAGTTGCCGAACTCACGCGGGCTATCGTTCACGTAGCGCTGCTCGGTCTGGTTCCACCGGAAGAAGGAGCTGCGGTTCTCGCTCTGGGTGCGCGTGGCCATCAATTCGATGCGCATGCTCTTGAAGGGCTCCAACGAGAGCCGTCCGTTGATCGTCTCGGTACGCGTATTGGTATAGGGGTTGAAGATGCTGGGCGTTTGCACGAGCCATCCCTTGCCTGCGGCCTCACTGGCGAAATCACGCACGTAGTTGCCACTGAGGTCCTGGTTCTGCTCACCGAGGATGAAGCCGAAGCCTGGTGCGCCAAAGCCTTGGTCCATGCCGAGGACGTTACTTCCGCGTCCCCAGCCGGGCAGCAGGATCCCGCTGTTCTGGCTATAGGTGAAGGTACCTGTACGGATCGTCATCAGCACGCGGGCCAAGCCCTCCAGCGGATTGATCTTCAGGCCGGTCTTCTCCGGTTCCTCCGTTCCCGTCTTCGCTGGTGTGCCTGACTTGCGTGAGGTGGGCCGGGACCTCCCGCGGGCCTTGTCGTTGATCTTCTTGAGGTACTTGAACTTATTGTAGAGGCTCACGAAGTTGAATTGCCCGTTCAGGTTGATGTTCCGGGAGTTCTGGATGGTGTTCCCGATGCTGTCCTGCGTCAGGGGGGCCCGGTCCCACTTGTATCCTGCACCGTAGGTGGCGTTCGCCGTGATCCAGTCGGTGATGGGCAGTTTGTCCAAGGGGAGGGTATAGGTGAGGTTCACCGTATGGTCATAGGTGGTGGTTTCCCCGAAGTTCTTCAAGCTGGTGAGCACGCTGTCCTTCCACACCTTGTACTGGTCCCGGTCGCTGGCGTTCACCCGGCCGGCTGGTTCGCCGATGATGGAGTTGTTGTTGGCGTTGAAATCAAGCTTGAGGCTCTTGGTCAGCTCGTAGCGGAAGCCGTACTGGTTGGTCCAGTTGAAGGTCTTGTTGTACGTGGGCGCGGGTGGCAGGCTTTGGATGTCCGGGTTGGGGCGGATGAGCCGCTCCATGTAACTGCGGTCGATCGCGGTACGGGCAGTGAGCTGTTTGAATCCGAAGTTGAAGTTGAAGTCCTTGATGAGGCGCAGCCATTTGCTGTTGCCGATGAAGGCGACATTCTCGAAGGGTTTCACGGGCCGGGGTTTCGGATTGTGCTGGTAGGTGAGCGATCCCCGATAGGTGCGCGTGTTCTCATACTGCGTGTTCACGTCGTGGAACTCCTGATCGCCATACGCATAGGAAAGGCCGAAGTTGGGCAGGTCGTAGAAGCGTTCGGCCTTGCTGCCCGGTGCGCGTTCCTTGTGGACGTTGGTGAGGTTGATGCTCCTGCGGCGCGTATAGGTCCGCAGTTCCTTCATGCGTGCCTTCTTTTCCTCGCGTGTAAGTGCCCGCGTGGCATCGTCCCATTCAATGTCCGGGTTCAGCGGATCGTATTGCGGATTGATCACTTGTTCGGAGAAGCCCAGGTACATCGGCACACGCACACCGCTTTTCTCCGGCAGGAACTTGCTCATCTCCAAGTTGGCGCTCACATCGATGCCGTAGCGCGTGTCCCGCTGGCGGTCGCTCACCTTCTTGTCGATGCTGCCCCAGCCTGGCGTGCTGTAGTTGCCCGCCACGCTCAGCGTGCCCAGGTCCGCCAGGGCGGTGTTCACCCGGGCAATGGCCGCCCAGCCGCCGCGCTGGTCGAAATCGGTGAGGCGCAGTTCGTTCACCCAGACCTCCACGCATTTGGAACTGCCGTCGTCGTTCGCCCATGGATTGGCCTGGTCCCCGTCCTTCTTCGGGTTCCGGATGCCGATCATGATGGTGTTCATCTGGCTCAGGTTCGGATTGCCCACCACCGTGATCCGACGATCGCCTTCCATTTGGGTGAAGCGCTGGTTCACCGGATAACCGGCCTGGTTCCGTTGGATCTTCAGATCGTTGAGGTTGGCGAACTCCACCACCATGTTGTTCGCTTCGGGCCACACATTGTAGGGGTCGTTGTTGTAGTAGGCCGAGGGCACGGCTGGCACTTCATACTCGTAGTAGTTCTGCTCGTAATCGTTGCCCAAGCGGATGAACACGCTCACATCCCCGTAGGCGACCGGGCGGTCCGGATCGGCGGATTCGGCGTGTACGTACATCTGCAACTTCTTGTAGCTGCGGATATCGAAGCTCACGTTGCGGAAGGCGGCCCGTGCATCCCCATCGCGCAGTCCGCAGGTGCCCAGCTCCAAGGATTGCTCGTTGAGGCTGCGCAGGTTGGCACTGGCGATGTCGGTCTCCTGATTGATCCCCGGGGGAAGCACGTAGTTCACCGGTGTGCGATTGCCGTTCTCCTCGATGTTCACGGCCGCCACGTCGAAGGTGGTCTGGTCGGGATCGCCGCCGATGACCTCGCCCGGCGTGTCCAATCCTTGGGTGTACTTCCGCCATTCGCCGCGTACGAAATCCAGCCGGGCAAAACGCAGCACGGTGGGTTGCGACCAGCCGCGCATGAACAGGCGCATGAAGCGGATGGAGCGGAAATCCTGGATGCCGTTCACCTTCTTTTCGGGTTGCCGCACCGGTACCTTGAACTGGTACCAGTATACTTCCTTGCCGCTGGGGGTGCGGCCCAGCACGCGGTCGGTGATGAAGTTCCTGCCCACTACCATTTCCGACGGGCGCAGCTTGATGCGGTACTGGAAGTAGCTTTCGCTCTCGCTGAGGTTCTGGTCCTGGTTGAGGTCCTCGGTGGTGGGGAGCGTGGTGGCCTGGGTGGGATAGTTCTCTCCGCTGTCCTCGTCGGTGATGGAGTTGCCTTCCAGTCCGTTGAAGCGCATGTAGCGGTCCAGGATCGAACGGGGCGGGCTATCGTAATCGCCGCCGCGGAAGTAATGGTAGTCGTCCGCCGAGGGGTCATTGATCCATCGCGCACGAGCACCCGGACTGAGGACATTGAGGAATGTGTCCGCGAAGAAGGCCTGCTCGTTCAGCCCCGCCTGGAAGGCATTGGCGTCCGTATTGGCAAGGCCGTCCATGCCCACATCCTGGTAGCGGTACGTGTTCTGGTCGGTGATGGCGAAGGCGTTCACCACGCTCTGGGTGGTGGGCACCACGCCCCATGCCGTCTGGTCGGTGGTGGCGGCCTGATCCGAGGGACTCTTCGGAAGGCCGTTCTCAAAGCTCTTGCGGCTGTCGCGCAGCACATCCTCGCTGAGGTTGCCCAGGTTGATGTAGAGGTCGCCCCCCGTGGTGTTGCCGGCATCCTGGTTGCTGGCCGGCTCGCCGTTGGCATTGCTCACCGCCGGATTGAACGGGTCCATCATCCAGAACTGCACCGTCTCGATGTTGCTGGCCTCGAAGTCGGTGGTGGTTACTTTGCGCTGGATCCCCGCCCAGTTCCCCTCGGGATCCTGCAGGTTGCCATTGTCGTCCAGGTTGGTGATGTAGTTGTACGGGCCGCGCTCGGTGGGGTAGTAGGCCAGGTCCAGCACGGGGATGTTGCTGGGCGTGCCGGTGGCCAACTGGCGGTTGGGGAACACTTCGCGCTCCAGTACCTCGCGGGAGCGGTTGTCGGTGTCCGACCCGTCCGGCAAGGGTGGCTTGAGGTTGTTGTTGTTGAAGAACAAGGGGTCGATGACGTACCACGCCAACAGGGCCCGTTTGAAACCCGTGCGCAGGTCGTTGATGTATTCGCCTTCGGGAAAGAGGTCCGGTTGGCCATGCGGGGTGGCCGCCATGAACCACTGGCTCTGGGTGCGCATGTCGATATTGCTCACGCTGCCCTCGAAGTCATCGATATAGCTGGTCCCGGATTTGCCGATCGCCTTGCTGTGGCCGGGTATCAGGTACGCGGCCTCGGCACTGGCATCGATGGAGCTGGTCTCCTTTGTGTCGTAGAAGGGAAGCTTGTCCACGAGCCGCGTGATCAGGCCGCTCTCGTTCTTCCAGTTCGCGTCCAGTCCGAGGATGGTGTTGGCGATCGGTTCGTCGCCCACGTTCACCTTCTGGGTCAGCGGCCGCTCGTACAGGTTCATCACCGTGCCGCCGAGCACCAGGTCCTTGTTCACCTTGTAGTCGAAGCGCGCACCGGCCAAGGTCTTCGTCTGGATGCTGAAGAGCGAGTTGCTTTCCAGGCTCACATTGATCGGCGTGCCGCTCTCCAGGATCCCCTGGTTGAGGATCTTCACGCGGCCCAGGTTGTAGTCCACCGTGTAGTCCTGGTTCTCCTGCAGGCGCACCCCGCCGGCGGTCACGCTCACCGAGCCTTGCGGAATGTTCACCGAATTGAGGCTGATCACGTCGCTGCTGGCGCTCTTGAAGCTGCCCTTCATCTTGAACCGGTTCAGCTCCGGCATGTTCTCCGCTGCGGTCTTCGTGCTGTCATACAATTGCTGGAACACGATGTTCTTCCGTACAAGGGTGTCCTGTATGGGATTGTTGGGATCGGGCCCCACCAACTGCCGGTTGAGGAAACTGCCGAAGGGCTCCAGTACGGGGAAGAAGATGCGGCCATTCTGGGAGTTGATCGTTCCGCCCAAGGTGGCCGCATTGTCCACGAAGTCGAACCAGCCGTCAGGGTTCGGGGCGCCTTGTTGGTCCAAACGGTCCAGGGCCAGGGCTTGCAGCAAGGGGATCTGGTCGATGGGCGGACGCGGGATGTAATTGAGGTCCACCCCGGTGGTGGGGTTGTTGTAGAGCAGCTCCAGACGGAAGTCCTGCGGGTTCACTTGGAAGGCGCCCAGGGAATACACGTTCTTCATCATCAGGTCCCACAACGGCAGGCGGGGATCGGTGATGGTGGCCTTCAGCAGGCGGAGCATCAGTGCCTTGGGCGGGGCTATTCCGTCGGTGCTGAATTCTCCTACTTGATAGGTCTGGCCTTGGAAGGTGTACTGGTAGGCCACGGCCAATACCTCATCGTTGTTGAGGTTCTGGTTCAGGCCGATGAAGCCCAAGCGCTCGTTCACGGTGTACTCGTTCTCGGTAAGCAAGCGCGCGCTCTCCAGCTTCTCGTAGTTCTTGCTGGCCTGAAAGCCCAGCACCTGCAACGCCGCCGCCGCAGAGGTGAAGGAGCGGATCCCGGCGTTGTTCGCCACCAGGTTGTACAGGCTGTTCGCATCGTTGGACGCGACATCGCCGCCGCCATCGGTGATCAGCCCGGAGTTGACCAGGTTGGCGCTCACGCGATTGGCCGCCACACTTGCCGGGCTGGCATCCTCGCCCAGGTCCGTAAAGGCCACGATGTTCCGGTTGTTGGTGTAATCACTGCGCGTATTGGTCACCCATACCTCCACCTTGGTCACTTGTATGCCGCTGTTCACGGTGGGCAGGGTCCGCAGCGCGTTCTCGTAATTGTCGCGGAAGTAGTAGCTGAGGAAGTAGTACTTGTTGGCCTCGTACTGATCGGCCTTGATGTCGAAGTTGGTGGTCTGTGCGCCGCCCGCCACCGCGATGTTCTTCCGCTGGCCCTTCTCCTGGCTGAAGATGGCCGTGGCCGTGAGCTTGCCGAAACGCAGTTCCGTCTTCAGGCCGAAGAGGCTCTGGCTGCCCTGGATCAATTGGCCGGTAAGCGGCAGGCTCACGTTGCCCGCTTCCAGCTTTTGGATGATGTCGTCCTCATCGCCCGCGAAGTTCAACTTCACCTGGTTCTCGAAGTCGAAGGTGGCCTCGGTATTGTAACTGGTGTTGATCTTCAGCTTCGTGCCGATGTTGCCCACCAGATTGAGCTGGATCTTCTGGTCGAAGTTGAAGGTGGTGATCTTCCGCTGGTCCACCGGTATGCGCGGGTTCTCCGTTTTGCTGGTGTTCACGCCGAAGGTGACCTCCGCACTGCCTTGCGGCCGGATATCGATGTTGCAACCACCGAAGATCCGGCAGAACGCCTCGCTGCGCACTTGGATGCTGGGGATCAACCCTTTCGCGGCCCGCTCGGTCTCCTCCTGGTTCTTTTCCAGCCAATAGGTCTGCATGGACTTGGACATGTCGTAGTTCATGTATTCCTCCAGCGACATGCTCTGGGGAGGCCGGTAGTCGATGTTCTCACCGATGCGGCTGCGCAGGATGTACTCTCCGGTCACCGGGTCGTACACCACATCATTGGTCACATTGCTTGGTGTGCCCAGGTCGATGGTGCCCGTGTTGTCATCACCCGTGGCCGGGGGGTCGATGATCGGGTAGTGCAGGTCCGTTTGCGGACTGTCCACTTGCAGCACCGGTGCCATGGCCCAGCCCGCCTGGGATTCCGGAAGGCACATTGCCAGCACGGCAAGCAGTGCGAAACCACGCAATAGGGAACGGAACAGTTGGGGGGGCATCATCCGGGGCGCGGTGGCGTGCTCAGCTGTTCTTCAGGGTAAGCCTGATCAATTCCTCCACTTCCGGCGGATCGTTCTTCCGCTCGTCCAGCACCCGCTGCAGGGAGCGTTCGGCCTTGGCCCGGTCCAAGCCCAAGGAGATCAACGCCGATAACGCCTCGGACCTCAGGGTATTGCTTCCCCCGGCAGTTGCCGGAACGAGTTTCTCGATGGGGTCCAGGGCGAGCTTTTCCCGCAGCTCCTGGACGATGCGCTGGGCAAGCTTGGGCCCGACCCCCTTCACGGCCTTCAACGTGGCCTCGTCCCCGATCATGATCGCCGTGCGCAGGTCGCGTGCGCGGCGGGTGCCCAGGATGGCCAGGCCGATGGTGCTGCTCACCCCCTGCACATTGATCAATTGCCGGTACAGGTGCCGCTCCTCCGGGTCGAGGAAGCCGTAGAGCCGATGCTCGCTCTGGCCACTGCGCACATCCACGCTCACCGTGTAGTGGATAAAGAACTTGCATGCGCCACGCTGGGGCAGGTTGGCAGAGGTGTCGGGGGTGATGAACACCAGGTACCCCACACCACTGCACTCCACCACCGCATGGGTGGGGGCACGTTCCACGATCTCGCCGCGCAGGCTGTCTATCATTCAAGGCCTTCCATCACGTGATGCTGCGATGGGGAAGGGGGTAAAAGTGGAACTATGCGGGAGGGGTTTTGGTCAAAAGGGCTGCAAAATAAGAGGAAGTCCTGAACTGCGGCCCTCAACCTTCGAGGACATGTTCGATCGCCTGCCTCACACCGTCCGGTAACCCTTCGCTGACCGGGCTCAGCGGGAGCATTCCACCCTGTGGAACTTCCTTGACCGCCCTATCGGAAAAACCCCGTAGCCATCCCTCACGGCTCCCCGAGGTCGGCCTCAACAGCGGAATAGCAGACCGAGGGAAGACTTCCCATCTTTACCCCATGCGCATCGTCTTTTTCACCGGTGCCGGCGTAAGCGCCGAAAGTGGCCTGAGGACCTTCCGGGACAGCGACGGCTTGTGGGAGGAATACCGGATCGAGGAGGTGGCCACGCCCGAGGCCTTTGCCCGTGACCCGGAGCGGGTGCTGCGCTTTTATGACCAACGTCGCCAGCAGGTTCTGCAAGCCAAGCCCAACGCCGCGCACCGCGCGATAGCCGAGCTGGAGAATTTCGCCCGGGTGGATGTGGTCACGCAGAACATCGACGACCTGCACGAGCGGGCCGGAAGCACGCGGGTGCTCCATCTCCACGGCGAGATCCTCAAGGCACGGAGCACCTTGGACCCGGAGTTGGTGGTGCCACTGGAAGGTGCAGGCCTTCGCTTGGGCGACCTATGCCCCCTGGGGTCGCAGTTGCGCCCGCATATCGTTTGGTTCGGCGAGGAGGTTCCGCTGCTTGGTGAGGCGGCCACCTTGGTGGAACAAGCGGACGTGCTGGCCGTTGTGGGCAGCTCCCTCCAAGTATGGCCAGCGGCCGGCCTGGTTCATGACGCTCCTGCCTGGGCCCAGGTCCATGTGGTGGACCCGAAAGAGGTGGGCGCCACGGGGTCGCGCATCAGGCACTGGAGGGAGAACGCGAGCACGGGCATACCCATGCTGGTGGAGCTGTTGAAGAGCGGAAGGGCGGATTGATCCGCAGCAGGGGCTTGCTGGGTCGCAAGGAACACCGCATGTAGCTGGTGACCGAGCGTACCCCGCGGATCGTATTGGAGCTGCTGGAGATGGTGCGCGTGCGGTTCGCGCTGGCGGCGTGATCTTGATCAGCTGATCGAAGAGCAGCTTCAGCGAACGAAAAACGATGGCCTACGATCCAAAACTCGAGATCCGCATTGCCGAAGCCCTCTTGGCCCAAGGCGTGGAAGCCGAGACCGTGAAGATGTTCGGCGGCATCACCTTCATGGTGCGCGGCAACATGAGCGTGGGCATCACCAGTAAGGGTGACTTCCTGGCGAAATTCGATCCCGAACGGCATGCTGAAGCAAGCGAATGGCCCGGTGCCAAACCATTCGTGATGGGCAGGGGCGACAACAAGGGGATCCTGCTCGTGGATGCCGATGCGGTGCAAGGTCGCGAGGCGCTGGAGAGGTGGGTGCGGCTTTCGTTGGAGCATGTGCTGACGTTACCGGTAAAGGTGAAAAAGCCGAAAAAGCGGAAGGGCGACGGGAAGAAATAGGCCCGACCAGTAGGCTTGTTTGCCCGGAATACAATCCTTGAAATGAGAAAAGGGTGCTCGATAAGCAGCGCTGGTCCTACCACACGCAAACCACGTCGTTGCTCATATGGGTGGTTCGAAGAACCTGTTGACAACTTGATGCCTGATGATCTTGACAATGTGGGGTGTGATCGATCTCTTTGAGGCATGAACAAGAAGCGTCCCACTGCCGGTCTTTTCGATGTGCATCACAAGCAAGCCAAGCTGGCC
>JAIOIH010000050.1 GCA_019912395.1 Flavobacteriales bacterium
CGTTTGAATTCTTCGCTGAAGTAGCGCATTTGACGTTCTGCAACTTCCCCCTTCACTTGGTCTCTTCGTGCCATTTTTATCTAGGTTTGGGGAGTTGACATGTAACCTCCGAGCGGTCAATATATTCAGGCAAGCACAGGATGGTCCCTAATGCCTGTGGTCGTGGCTTGCTCGTGAACTCAGTGCAGACAGTGGGACTTGGCTGCGAAGACCATGGATGCGCGAATGAATTGGCCAAGAGTCCTGACAACGGACAACGGACAACGGACGACTAGCCAGCCCGCAGCTTACTATGCCTGCGGCTATACAGGAAATACACCAGCAAGCCCAAGGCCATCCAGCCGAAGAAGACCTCCCAGCTGGCTGCGGGAATCTCTGTCATCAGGTAGGCGCAGCTGAGCATGCCGATGCAGGGGATCAGCGAATAGCGCCTGCGGAACGTCTGCACCGCCGTGCCCAGCGCGAAAATGGCGAAGCCCGCCATCAGCACCGATTGTCGATCCAGATGCATGCTGCTGAAGGCCATCCACAAGCGCTCATGGTCGAGGTAATAGTAGGCCAAGACCAGCAGAGGTAGGAGGAAGCGGCCGTTGATGTAGGGGATCTGGAAGCGCTTGCGGCCTTTGCTATCCAGCTTGCTCATCCGCGGGAGAAGAAGCACCCCACCGCAAACGAGCGTGAAGGCGAACAAGGTGCCGATGGACGTGAGGTCGGTGATGATGTCGCTCGGGGCAAAGAGCGCCGGAATACCCACGAGTACACCGGTAACGATGGTGGCGAAGGCCGGCGTGCCGAACTTGCGATGCAGGTGCCCGAAGCGCGGCGGCAACAAGCCGTCGCGGCTCATGCTCATCCAGATGCGCGGTTGGCCCAGCTGGAACACCAGCAGCACACTGGTGGCCGCGATCACCGCACCCACACTTATGGCAAATCCGAAGGCAGGCAGGTCCACCTTGTTGAATACGTATGCCAACGGATCCATCACGCCCTTGAACTCCGTGTAGGGCACCATACCTGTAAGCACCAGCGCCGTGATGCAGTATATCACCGTGCAGATCACCAGCGCATACATCATGCTTCGCGGCAGGTCCCGTTGCGGGTCCTTGCACTCCTCCGCCGTGGTGCTGATGGCATCGAAGCCGATGTAGGCGAAGAAGACCGCACTGACCCCGCGCAGTACACCGCCCATACCGTTGGGCAGAAAGGGCACATAGTTGGCCCCTTTGATGTACCACAGGCCCACCAACGCAACGGCACCAAGCAGCACCAGCTTCAGGATCACCATGCCGTTGGCGGCCTTCTTGCTTTCCTGAATGCCGATGTATACCAAGGCGGTCACGGCCACCACGATCAACAGTGCCGGAATGTTCATGATCACATGCCAGCCGCCGATCACCGGTGCGGTGGCCCAGGCCAGCCCCTCGGTGGATGCGCCCATCAGGGTCGCTTCGTCAAAGGCGGCCTTGGCGCTGAGCGGATCCGCCGTGAGCCATGTGGGCAGGTGGAGGCCGAACGCCGCCAGGATGTTGGTGAAATAGCTGCTCCATGAGATGGCCACCACCACGTTTCCGATGGCATATTCGAGGATCAATGCCCAGCCGATGATCCACGCCACCACTTCACCGAAGGCCACATAGCTGTACGTGTAGGCACTGCCGCTCACCGGTATGCGCCCGGCGAATTCCGCATAACAAAGTGCCGTGAAGCCACACACCACCGCCGTGATGATGAAGAGGAAGACCACACCCGGACCGCCCTCATAGGCCGCTGCCCCCACCGTACTGAAGATCCCCGCGCCGATCACCGCCGCCACACCCATAAAGGTGAGGTCGCGCACGGTGAGGGTGCGTTTCATGCCCTGATGACCGTCCGCCTCCCGCTGCGCCTGGTCGCGCATGATGCGTTCCACGGATTTTTTGCGGAAGAGAGGATTGGCCATGGGCGGTTCGGTGGACGGGCAAAGTAGGAAAAGGGCGGCAAGCCGAAACTTTTCCGGGCCGAACAAGGGGGGAGAAGCCCAGAAAGGAAGTTGGAGCCAGCTCACAAGTCGCCTACGCCTTCGGCAGGTCGCCCGGCTGGTTGCGGTTGCGGTCACATGCCGTATGGCCGGGAGGACCCACGCCAGCGGTGCGCTCGCCTTACTTCACCACTTGCACCGTAAGGCTTCCCTTGGGGGAAGAAATAGCGATGAGGTAGCTACCCGATGGCAAGTCTTCAGCGAGAGCGATGGCTTGTTGATGCTCACCTGCTGCTTGCTTCTGCCCCTCAACGAAAGTCCTTATGGTCCTGCCCTGCATATCCAGCAGATGAATGGAGATGGTCTCGGCATGCGCCAACGTGTACTCCAGGGTTGCCAGCTTTTCGATCGGGTTCGGATAGATGAGTGGCGCGCTACGGGCGAGCGAGAGATCGATGATGCCGATGTCCAGGCCGGAGATATAACGGGCCACCGCGAAATCATTGGTGGTGCCGTCGTTCGATGATCCGGCCACTATGAGCTTCCCATCCGGCTGGATGGCGACTGAAGACCCGTATTCATCATCCGTTCCGAAGGCGGTGGTCACTTTGCCGTCATCGCTGAAGCCATTGTCGAGTGAACCATCCGTGTTGTACCGGGCCAATGCGAGATCATAATTCGTGCCATTGAACGCGTCCCCGGCCACCAGGATCTTCCCATCCGGCTGAATGGCAACGGCATATCCGTGGTCATCACCCGTTCCGAAAGCGGTGGTCACCTTACCGTCCATACCGAAGCTGTTGTCCAAGGTTCCATTCGTGTTGTAACGGGTCAATGCGAGATCATCATCCGTACCGTTGGACGCGTATCCGGCCACTACGATCTTCCCATCCACTTGGATGGCGACCGCAGAACCGGACCCATCGCCCGTTCCGAAGGCGGTGGTCAGCTTGCCGTCAGCACTGAAGCTGTTGTCCAGGCTACCATCCGTGTTGTAACGGGCCAATGCGAGATCATCATCCGTGCCGTTGGACGCGTCTCCGGCCACCACGATCTTCCCATCCGGCTGGATGGCGACCGATCGTCCAATGTCATCACCCGATCCGAAGTCGGTGGTCACCTTGCCGTCACCACTGAAGCTGTTATCGAGCGTACCATCCGTGTTGTAACGGACTATGGCAAAATCAAGGTCTGTTCCGTTATCCGAGTTTCCGGCCACTACGATCTTCCCGTCCGGCTGGATGGCGACCGACCGTCCGTAGTCATACAGCGATCCGAAGTCGGTGGTCACTTTACCATCAGCGCTGAAGCTGTTGTCGAGGGAACCATCCGTGTTGTACCGGGCTACAGCGAAGTCAAGGTCGTTGCCCGAGGCTCCAACTACTACGATCTTCCCGTCCGGCTGGATGGCGACTGCCTGTCCCCGGTCAGGATCCGTTCCGAAATCGGTGGTCACTTTACCGTCCACACTGAAGCTGTTGTCGAGCGCACCATCCGTGTTGTAGCGGGCCAACGCGAAATCAAAGTCCGAGCCGTTGGACGAGTGTCCGGCCACTATGGTCTTTCCGTCCGGCTGGATGCCGACCGACTGTCCTCGGTCATTTCCCGCTCCGAAGTCGGTGGTCACTTTGCCGTTGGTACCGAAGGTGCCATCAAGCGATCCGGGTTGCGCGAATGTTGTTGCTCCTAGTGCGAGGAACAGAGCGGTCAGGGTTGTAGTAACGTTTCTCATGGTCTGTTACTTGATGAATGCTAATCTAAAGGAAAGTTGCCCTATATCGCTGAATACGCGGACAAGTTCATGTGGACTATGCGTGAGGTTTCCGTGCGACCAATTCTCCACCAATTCTGGCGCGAACGTCACGCGCCCTACCGGCACACAAACTCGTAGACCAGGACGTGACCGTTCGCGTGATCAAAAGTTCATTGTTTTCCTTGATTCTTTTGATATCGCATCCTAAGATTCTCCGCGAGTGCTAAGAAAAGAGAATATTTTGTTCGATACTCCCAGTCCGGTTCCACTCCGGTGCTTCTTTCGAGCACTGTGTATTTGTCACCTCTCCGCACTTCGATCAGAAAGGGCTTATTCAGGTTGGTCTTTGTGAAGTACGTGACCTCTTCATTCTCTGCAGCGTGCAGGGATTCAATAAAGGCCTTGGCATCCCTCCTGTTCAACCTGAAGTCAAGATCGAGCGTGGTCCGACATTTCATTGAAGAGTCGATCATGGTTTCGATGTATCTGATCTTCGGGTCGGCATCATCATCCAGGTCGATCTCATAGAACTGAATCTTAACAGGCCCGTGTAAACCTCCGTCGATCCGAGTTAATCTGATCACATCGCTCGCGGGCACCTTGGAAATGTCTTGGAGATGAAGGCTGTCCTGTGCCGTTGTATAGATCAGCTCGTTGACAAAAGGAGTCAGATCATATTCTTCCTCGTACGTATTGATGAAGCTTTCCGGTCCGGTAATGAATGGCATGAACCTGCTCGTCGAGCGAATTTCATTGGCCGTCCAGTGGAAGGACGGTTTATAGGTTTTTACTTCCAGCGTGTCTTTCCTTTTATGTTCGCCAACAATCGGGCTCATGACCATTGAAAGCGAATCATCTACATGGTCAAATCCTTGGCCGAAATAGAAGAGACCATCCGGTTCCCTGAACAATGTATAGTCGTAGATTGAGTCGGCAATGTTGAAATAGACCCTTGTCATCATAACAGGCCAGTCGAAGATCTTTGGCTTGCCATTCTCTAACACTGCCCTGTACACCTGTCCCTCGGAGGAGAAGCAGATGCTGCAGAACAGCACACATGTGGTCAGCTTTCTCATCAGGACTGAATGACAGCAATAAACTGAGACGTCATTGACATGACGGCAGCCCCGGTACTCAAGGTGCTTCCCGCTTCCAGAAAACAAAGCCGTTCTTCCGCCCGATCTCCTTCAGCGTTGGTATCGCGGCCACTTCCTCCGCGCTGGTCACCTTGCACACCACATAAACCGGCCGGTCCACATCGCCATGCAGGAGCCATTCTTCATCATGCGCACGCGGGTCCGTAATGGGCGGTACGCGGGAATAGAAAAGCTGCGCGTAGCTCTTGTAGTTCTTGGTGATCACGTAGCACTTCTCTCCTTGGCGCTGCTGGAAGAACTCCACGGCGGCGCGCTGGGAATAGCCTTCGATGTTGTTGATGAAGTAGTACAGCGTGATGGTGACGAAGAGCGCTGTGCCACCGAACAGGGAGATGATGCCGCTCCGGTATTCTGCCCTGGAGAAAAAGCGGTGGCCGAGATAAAGGATCACCACCATCCATACGCCCGCCAGGGCTTCCCAGCCCGTCCAGTGTACGTCCGCCATCAGATTGCCCTGGGCGAAAGCATCGTTCTTCAGCAAAGGCGCAAGCAGTTCCGGGTGCATGCCGAGGTAGGGCAACAGTAAGGTGACCAGCGCGAAGAGCGTTCCGAGGCCGCCCATCAGCAATCGCGACCAGAGCGTGGCCCTGCCGCCGTTCCACAGGTGCTCCAGTTGCAGTGCGGCAAGGAAGGTGAGCGGGAAGTACGCGAGGCTGCTGTAGTGGACGATCTTGGTCTGGACGAGGCTGAAGAGGATGAGGACCACCCAGAAGAGAATGAGCATCCACTTTCTGTAGTTGTCAGCCCCCCCCGCCAAAGCGCTTTGGCGACGGCGGGTTGTCAGTTGTCCGTTGTCAGGCTGCTGCCGACCAGCTGCTTGCGCCCCCATGTCAGTTCGAGCGCAGTCGAGAACCGACGTGGGGGCGGATGCAGCTGGTTTCAACATCTCCTGCAAGGCGAAAACCGATGCCGGGAAGCAGCCGATCAGGAGGACTACGAAGTGATAGCCGATAAAACCGCCGTGGCCGGCATCTTCCGAGGAGAGCATGGCCACTTGGCGCCAGAAGAAGGCCGTGATGAAAGTGGGTCCGTTCTGCAGCAGGTCCGCACCGAACCAGATACCGGGGACGATGAGCAGCACGGCGAACATCAGCAGGACGCGTGGGATGGAAACGTAGAGCCTGAACCGGTTCATCACCCAATAGACCAGCGCACCGAGTGCTGGAATGAGGATGCCGACCGGGCCTTTGGTGAGCACGGCCAATCCGAGCCAGAGCCCGGCCAAGGCGGCGGCGATGTTCTTCTGCCGGGAGGAAAGACCTGCGCTGGCAGGCGTGTCGCTCATGCGGATGAAGGCCAGGAAACCAAGGAAGATGAAGAGGTTGAACCACGGGTCGATGATCCCGCTGCGGAAGTAGAGGTGCGGCAGGATGGAGCCGATGTAGGCCAGCACCCAGAGCAACCCGAACAACCGACCGCGCATGCGCATACCGATCCGGAAGAGGACGAGCAAGGTGATGATGCCGCAGAGGGCGTTCGGTAAGCGCGCAGCGAACTCGTTCACGCCGAAAGCCGACATGCTGCTGGCCTGCATCCACATGAAGAGCGGTGGCTTTTCATAGAAGGGTACGTAACCGATCTGCGGTTGCAGCCAGTTGTTCGTGGCCAGCATCTCCCGGGCGATCTCCGCGAAATTGATCTCGTCCCAATCGAAGAGGTGTACGGCGCCCAGACCGGGGATGAAGAGCAGCGCGGTAATAAGCGCGATCAGCAGCTGGACCTGTAGCTTGGATAGCTTCCGCATGAGCGGCCCGAAGGTAGGGGTGGGATTTAACCGCAACGGCGCTACGACGCAAAGGGATCGCAACGGATCTTTACCGCAAAGGACTGCTCGCCGAGAGAGGCTGCCTTCGGCAGTTAAGCCCGCAAGGAATTTTAGGGAAGGGTTGACTGAGACGACGCTGGCCACGGATGCAATGCTCCTCCTGTACTCCTTTACCTCCTTCGCGCCTCCACCTCTGTGTCGCTGTGCCTCCGTGGTAAAAGCGCTTGTGGATCACCGCTTCCCCAGCAGCTTCCACCCCATGATCCCCGTACGGGCCAGGAAGTACCGCCACGACACGTTGAGCACACCGAAACCATACGTCATGCTACGGCTGAAATTGATGGAGCTGGCCTCGTCAAAATACTTCGTTGGGCAGGTGACCTCGGCGATCTCGAAGCGGTTCCAGAAGATCTGGCCGATCATCTGGTTGTCGAAGACGAAATCATCGGAGCAGTGATGGTACTCGCATTTCCGAAGCACATCAGCGGAGTAGGCACGGTACCCGGTGTGGTACTCGCTCAGCTTTTCGCCCATGAGGATGTTCTGCGTGAGCGTGAGCAGCCGGTTGGCGATGTACTTGTACATGGGCATGCCGCCTTTCAACGCACCGCCGCCAAGGATCCTGGAGCCGAAGACCACCGGGTAGACCCCGTTTCCAATAATGGACACCATGCCATGAATGAGCTTCGGCGTGTACTGGTAATCCGGATGCAGCATCACCACGATGTCGCCGCCCAGTTCCAAGGCCTTGTCATAGCAACTCTTCTGGTTGCCGCCGTAGCCGGTGTTCACCTCGTGCACCACGATGTGCTTGATCCCGATGCGCGTCGCCTCCTCCACCGTGCCGTCCGGGCTCTTGTCATCCACCAGCACCACGTCGTCCACGATGTCGAAGGGGATCTCGTCGTAGGTCTGCTTCAGGGTGTGCTCCGCTTTGTACGCCGGAAGCACCACGATGACTTTCTTGCCTTGGAACATCCGGGCAAAGATGGCGATGAGGCGCTTTACACCACCGAGGCGCGGAGACTCCGAGGAACACGGAGAATAATCCAAGCGGCACATTCGAGGAAGTCCCACAGACTCACCACTTGACCACGCAAGGCTTCACCTCGCCCGTGTGCCCAGGTTCACCATGTACACGCCGAGCAGGATCACGCCCACCATCAGTAGCTGCATGGGAAGCAATGTTTCACCGTCCAGCACACCCCAGCCAATGGCCACGATGGGCATGAGGTAGGTGACCGATGAGGCCCAGACGGCCGAGGTACGCTTGATGAGCGCATTCCAGAGAATGAGCGAAATGCCCGTGCCGAAGGCGGCCAGCACCGCCACGTAGCCCAGAGCATGCCATGCATGGGGATTGGTGGCCAAGGTGTGCGGCAATCCGGTCACGAAGATCCCGATAAGCCCCAACGGCCCTACGATGCTGATGGCCAGGACCGAGGTGGCCGCAGCCGGGAGCATATAGAGCCAGTGCTTGATGATGTTCCCGCTGAACCCATAGCACAAGGCCCCCAGGATGGGTAATGCTGCATATACGCTCCACTGCGGCAGGTCGTCGCCATGGCGGTAGATGATGGTGCCCACCGCCCCGACCAGGCCGAGCACTACGCCCACCACATTGATGCCTCGTACTCGCGTACGGAACAGCAGCACGCCCACCACCAAGGTGAAGAGCGGTGCCAAGCTGTTGAGCATTCCGGCCAGGGAACTATCGATCCGGCTCTGCGCGAATGCGAACAGATAGGCCGGTATACCATTGCCCAAAAGGGCCGTCCCCACCAAGGGTTTCCAGTGGGCGAAGATCAACTTGGCATACTTGAACAGCAGCGGGCTGAGCACCAGCCATGCGATGAAGAGCCGGGCGCTGGCAAGCTGTGCCGGTGAAAGGGCGGGCTCACCGTGCTGGTACAGGCCGCGCTT
This sequence comes from Flavobacteriales bacterium, assembly GCA_019912395.1. Taxonomy (GTDB): domain Bacteria; phylum Bacteroidota; class Bacteroidia; order Flavobacteriales_F; family PHOS-HE28; genus PHOS-HE28. The sequence goes on from JAIOIH010000050.1 coordinate 8,556, forward strand.
CATCAGGATGAAGGAGCTGCCCCACACCAGGGATAGCACCGCCAGCAGGAGCCATTTGACCCGATCGTTGGTGGTGGTGCTTTCCATGCCCGCTGGCGAAGGGCGCGAAGGTAGACGGCGGCGAAGCCCCTCCTGCTGCGGTCAATGCAAAGCGGTTATTTTTGTACCAGAATTCCTCACCATGAAAAACCAGCTTTTCATCCTATCCGTTCTTCTTCTTGTGGCGTGCGGTCAGGGTTCTTCCGCAGACCAGGCGGCCGTGGTGGCGGACCGTACCGTGAAGGAGGTGACCATCACCGAAGGTGAACCGATGGCCACGGCGGACATGAGCATCGGCGGGATGACCTGCCAGATGATGTGCGCGAACATGATCAAAAGCACCTTGGCCAAGGTACCCGGTGTTACCAGCGCGGAGGTGGTATACGCCGATGGCGATGAGATCGGCCATGCCAAGGTGACCTACGACCCCGCGAAAGTGGATGATGCGCAACTGGTGAGCGCCGTGCAGGCCTTGGCGGACGGACAATACACGGTGTCGTCCATCGCCATTGTGAAGGAGGTGAAGCAGGCTCCCTCCGCGTCCAGGAGGGTGGTGAAGGAGAATGACGAGGTATCCGCCTCGATCATTCCCGAGGTGCCCATGCCCAACTTGGTGGCCACGCTGCTGGCCTTGGTGCGTATCTGATCCCGCTTCCCGCTCTACCGGATATTCCGCGTCGGCAATTGCCCCTCGGCTGCGGTTTGCCAGATCATCGGCGCGCAATTCCTTCCAGCAGGGTCAGGAATTCCCGCTGCACGGAAGCGCCCCGGTCCTTGGCATACCAGGCATGCACCTGCGCGTAGATCTCCTCCTTCGGAAGCTGCTGCGCTTCCGGCAATTCCTTGTTGCGCCACACCATGTCCTGGGCCGCTTGCGGGCGCGGCCCCCAGGTGAACAGCTCCTTTCCCCCGGGATCAAAGGCGATCAGCTTGGGGATGCTTCGGCCGCCATGCGTGAGGTACTGGTCGATCAGCGGCATTTGCTCATCGCGGAGCAGCACACGCATGTGGATGTTCGGTGCAGCAGCCGCCATCATCCCGATCACGGTCATCAGCTGTGAACTGTCGCCACACCACGGCTCGGTGATCACCAGCCAGGTCATTTCAGTCGCTTGGGCCAATGCCTCGCTCACCTCGGGTAGCAGTTTAACCGTCTTCTCGTTCCGCACGGTCCGCGTCAGATTGAGCCTGGTGTACGCCACCATCTCCTCCCCTTGATCGGCACCGGTGGTGCGGCCCTCGCGCACCAAGCGCTCCAGCAACTCCCGGTAGTCCGCCGGGTCCATGGCGACCTCTGCCGCATGGATAAGGTCTGCAGGTGTCGCGCCCTGACCGCTGGACCTGCTCATGGAGCGCTGGACGCGTGGGCGTCCGTGCTGTCGGGGTTCATCTCCTCGAACCGCTTCATCAGCTCCTCATCGCTGTACTTGAGGTTCTCGATCATCTGCTCGGCGTCCTTGGCGAAGGGATGGTCGGGGAACTTCGCGATCACCGTTCGGTATGCGGTCTCGGCCTCGCCTTTCTGCCGCAGGCCATTGTCGATGGTGAAGGCTTTCAGGTAGTACGTGTCGGGGATCTTGCGCCACTTGGAAAAATCGCGGATGATGCGGTCGTACAGGGCGATGCCGCCTTGGGGATCGCCCAGTGTGCTCTTTATGTTGGCGCCCCGGAAGAGGTATTCGGCGCTGAGCGAGTCGCGTGGATGCACCTTGGCATAGAGCAGGTACACGTCCAGCAGGGCCTGTGCGCCCTTGCGGTCCATGCCCGGCTTGGCATACAGGGAATCCTCCATGGCGCGGACGCGTTCCGCCGCGATGGCATCGCCGCCCTCACTTCCGTCCTCGTCCGTTCCGCCGCAGGCATACAGGAGGGCCAGGCTCAGCAAAGCGGCAGGGATCATCAGGTACTTCCTCATTTCACGGGGGTAAATCTCATTTTGTATTTCACGTCCGTCTTGCCCATGCTGATGTCGCGGAGCTTGCCCTTCAACAGGCGCTTGCGCAAAGGTGGCAACAGTTCGGTGAAGAGGATGCCGTCCAAATGGTCATGCTCGTGCTGGAGCACGCGTGCGGCAAAGCCCTCGAACTCCTCTTCATGCTCCTTGAAATCCTCATCCATGTATTGCATCACGATCCTCGGCTGGCGCTCCACGTCCTCCCGGATGCCCGGTATGCTCAGGCAGCCTTCCTCGAACAGCCACTGCTCCCCTTCCTCCTCCACGATGTAGGGATTGATGAAGACCTTCTTGAAATCCTTCAGGTGCGCATCCTCCGTGGGATTGCCGTCCTCATCCTCCGCGAAGGGCGCGCAGTCCACGATGAACAGGCGGATGCTTTCACCGACCTGCGGGGCGGCCAAGCCAACGCCGCTGGCGGCATACATGGTCTCGTACATGTCGGCGATCAACTGCTTGAGGCCGGGATGGCCGGGTTCGATGTCCCGGGCCACTTTCTTGAGCACGGGATCACCGTAGGAACGGATGGGGAGGATCATTAGAGAGCGCGAATTTACGGCGGGAGCGCGGGGTGCCGATCAGATGATCAGAAAATGAGACGATCAGATGATGTTCGTCCGCCCGCGCTTGCAGCGCGAGGCGTGCGAGGTTCGCGCCTGTGGCGCAAACATGCCAGAAGCAGTGGTCGGACTTTCCGCACTCAATCCGGTTCACCGTCGGTGGCGGTCCATCCAACCTTGGAGCATGATCGTGGCGCTGATCCGGTCCACGGTGCCCTTGTCGCGACGAGCTTTCCTTCCGATACCGCTGTCCAGCATGGTCCGCTGGGCGATCACACTGGTGAAACGCTCGTCCACCGCCTCCACCCATTGCTTGGGGAATTGCCGCTTCAGCTCCGCGATGAACAGCCGCACGTTCGCGGTGACGTCCGTGGGCGTACCGTCGAGGTTGCACGGCACGCCCACCACGAAGCCCTCCACGGATTCCTTGGCCGTGTACCGTTTGAGAAAGGTCATCAGCTCGGTGGAAGGCACGGTATCCAGCGCACTGGCGATGATGCCCGCCGGGTCCGTAACGGCGAGGCCGGTGCGCTTGAGGCCGAAGTCGATGGCGAGAACACGCATTGGATCAGATGATCAGAAAATGGAATGCCGTCCTCATTGGAGGGCGACAGGGAACGCTGATGACGCTGATTTGATCGTTGCCTGAAAGCTTTTCGGTTGCCGGCTTTGCATTGATTCGAACGGTTCTGCAAAGGTCGGTACTTATCGCAGAGTCGACCTACCGATCGTCCGATCTTCTGATCATCTCATTTTCTGATCGTCTGATCGGCTGCCCATCTTTGTACCATGCACGAATTGATCGAAAAGGCTTGGGACGACCGCACGATGCTCGCGGATGAGGAAGTGGTACTCGCCATCGAGGGAGTGATCGAACAATTGGATCGCGGTGAGATACGAGTGGCGGAACCTGTACCCGGGATCCCGGGTCAGGCCCGGAATGACGAGGCGTGGCACGTGAACGAATGGGTGAAGAAGGCCGTGCTGCTGTATTTCCCCATCCGCAAGATGATCACCATGGAGGCCGGTCCGCTGGAGTTCCATGACAAGATCCCCTTGAAGCACCGCTATGCCGAGCTCGGCGTGCGCGTGGTGCCCCATGCGATCGCACGCCACGGCAGCTACTTGGCGCCCGGTGTGATCCTGATGCCGAGCTACGTGAACATCGGCGCCTACGTGGACGAAGGCACCATGGTGGACACCTGGGCCACCGTGGGCAGCTGCGCGCAGATCGGCAAGCATGTACATCTCAGCGGTGGAGTTGGAATCGGAGGCGTATTGGAACCCGTGCAGGCCGCGCCGGTGATCATCGAGGATGGTGCCTTTATCGGATCGCGGGCCATTGTGGTGGAAGGCGTGCGCATCGGTCGCGAAGCCGTGCTGGGCGCGAACGTGGTGCTCACGGCCAGCACGCGCATCATCGATGTTTCCGGCCCCGAGCCGAAGGAGATGAAGGGCTATGTGCCTCCGCGCTCAGTGATGATCCCCGGGACATTGCCGAAGCAATTCCCCGCCGGCGAATACGGTGTGCCCTGTGCGCTGATCATCGGCCTACGCAAGGAAAGCACGGACAGGAAGACCTCCCTGAACGAAGCCCTGCGTGAACACAATGTGGCGGTATAGCCGATGGATTTCCTGATCATCGCGTTGCTTACCCTGTTGAACGGTTTTTTCTCGTTGAGCGAGATCGCATTGGTATCGGTGAAGCCGAGCCGGATGCAGGCCCTTGCAGCCCAAGGGAGCAAACGGGCAAAGACCATCTTGAAGCTGTTGGCCGAACCCGAGGCCTTCCTCAGTTCCGTGCAGATCGGCATCACCCTCATCGGCATTGTCGCTGGAGCCTACGGTGGTGCTGCCCTCACCGGTGATCTCGAAACAGTAATGAGCCGCTGGCCCCTTCTGATGCCGTACGCACACACCGTGGCGTTGGTGCTGGTGATCGGCGGCATCACCTACTTCACCATCGTGGTGGGCGAACTGGTGCCCAAGAGCATCGCGTTGAACAGCCCCGAGAAGGTCGCCTTGTTCGCGGCGCCCATCGTGCGGGTGTTCGCCCAGATCACCTTTCCGCTGGTGCGATTGCTCTCCGGTTCCACCTCATTGATCCTGAAATTGCTTCCGCTCGACGAGAACCAGGACGAACCGGTAAGCGAGGACGAATTGCGCGCCATGCTGCGCACCGCAAATCTGCAAGGAGTACTCGAGAAACAGGAGACTGAAGCACACCAGAACCTCTTCCGCTTCACCGATCAGGTGGCCAAGACCCTGATGACCCACAGCAGCGAGCTGGAATGGATCGACAGTGAAAAGCCCCTGGCCGAGATCATCGAGCAGGTGAAGGAAAGTCGCCATTCCAAATTCCCCGTGTGCAAAGGCCGCATCGAGGAGGTTTTGGGGATCATCACCTTGCGCGACCTATTGGACCATTCCTCGGAACCCGGCTTCACGCTCCAAGAAGCTATCCGCCCAGCGATCTTCATACCTCTAAGCACACCCGCCTTCACCATCGTCAACCGCTTCAGAAAGCACAAACAGTACGCGGCCTTGGTCATTGACGAGCACGGTTCGCTCAAAGGCATGGTGACCCTGCATGACCTCACCGAAGCCATCATGGGCGACCTGCCAGACGACGACGAGGACGCCATCCCGGAGATCGTGGAACGAGGTGACGGCACGTTCATCGTGGGTGGCCAAGTGCTCATCGGCGACCTCAACCAGCATATGGGGCAGCAGCTGATGGAGGAGAATACAAGTGCGTATGCCACGGTAGGAGGGTTCTTCCTCAACCGGTTGGAACGCTTGCCGATCGTCGGCGATATTGTCCGGGACGAACGATTCATCGGTGAAGTACTGGACATGGACGGCAACCGCATCGACAAGGTGCTGATCAAGGTCAACAACGATCAATGAAGCACTTCCTCGTGATCCAGACCGCCTTCCTCGGCGATGCCGTGCTGGCCACCAGCATCCTGGAGAAGCTGCACGCCCACTACCCCAATGCAGCCATAGACCTCGTGGTGCGCAAAGGCAACGATGGTCTCTTCAAGGGGCATCCCTTTCTGCGGAAGCTGCACGTCTGGGACAAACGCGAAGGCAAAAGCCGCGCCCTGTTCAAGCTGATCGGCACCATACGCAAGCAGCGCTACGACCATGTGATCAACGCCCAGCGCTTCTTCAGCACCGGCCTGATGACAGCGCTTTCCGGCGGAAAGGAGACCATCGGATACGACAAGAACCCGCTGAGCTTTCTGTTCACCCGCAAGGTGAAACACCAGATCCCGAAGCCGAAAGCGCTGCGCGAACATCAGGTGAAAAGCGATGCGGCGGTCATCCATGAAGTGGACCGATTGAATGATCTGATCGCACATCTTACGGATACTTCGCGGCCATTGCCGAAGCTCTATCCATCGGATGGGGATCGGAGATCAGTTGATCATCTGATAACTCCCGCAGGGTCTCTCGTAGAGGACCCTGCGGCTCCTGGAGCTCCGCAGGTCCGATATGCATCGGACCCCGGGGCGGAGACCCTGCGGGAGCAACATGGGGTCTACATCACCATCGCGCCCGCCTCCGTCTGGTTCACCAAGCAATGGCCCGCCGAAAAGTGGATCGAGCTGATCAAGGTCCTACCCAAGGATCAGCGCGTATTGCTCATCGGCGGTCCCGGCGATGCCGGGCTGTGCGAGCGCATCGCCAAGGAAGCCGGTCGCGGCGAGGTGCTGGCCGGAAAGCTCTCGCTCTTGGGCACTGCCGCGCTGATGGAAGGCGCGACCATGAACTACGTGAATGACAGCGCTCCGCTGCACATCGCCAGCGCGATGAACGCCCCCGTCACCGCGATCTTCTGCAGCACAGTGCCCACTTTCGGCTTCGGACCACTGAATACCAACGGTGGTATTGTGGAACGCGTGGAGCCGCTGTACTGTCGGCCTTGCGGGCTGCACGGCTACAAGGCTTGTCCGGAGGGGCATTTCAAGTGTGCGTTGGAGATCGAAGTTGCCCAGGTGATGGAACGCGGATGACCCTGATGGAACGGATCACCGCTGATGTACTCAATGCTCTTCGGCTTCAGACCCACGCTGATCAACCGGTTCCGTGTCAGCTACGATCCATCACTCCCCAATATCCTCGTTCCAAAGCTCCGGCCTCGCCGCGATGAAGTCCTCCATCATCTTCACGCATTGGGGCAGGTCGAGGTCGATCACTTCCACGCCGTGCTCCTCCATGAACTTGCGTGCTCCCGGGAAGGTGCGGCTTTCGCCCACGATCACCTTGGGGATCTTGAACTGGACGACGGTACCGGCGCACATGTAGCACGGCATCAGGGTGGAGTACATCGTGGTGCCTTTGTAGCTGCCGATGCGGCCTGCGTTGTTCAGGCAATCCATTTCGCCGTGGAGGATCGGGTTCTTCTCCTGCACGCGCTTGTTCCGCCCGCTGGCCACCAGTTTTCCGTCCTTCACCAATACTGAGCCGATGGGGATGCCACCTTCGGAAAGTCCCTTGTGCGCCTCGTCGATGGCGGCTTGCATGAATTCGTCCATGGTGTTCGATCTTCGGGGTGAACGCGCTTGGATGCTAGCGCAGTGCAAGTGTACCGGCTTTAAACTATTCCAACAGCCCTATTTTCGCGCCCCGTTCACCGGAACGCTTTTTCAACGTGCCAGCGCAAACCGAACATACCGTGGACCCGGAACGTCTCGTTGGCGTATTGGACCAACCGCTCTTCCAAGCCGCAGAACGCGTGGCAGCTCGACTGGACGTGAAGTCGTACGCCATCGGCGGATATGTGCGCGACCTGCTGCTCGGACGGCCGTGCAAGGACATTGATATCGTGACCGAAGGAGACGGTATTGCATTCGCCGAGGCAGTGGCCAAGGAACTGGACGCGGGCCATGTACACGTCTTCAAGAATTTCGGCACGGCGATGTTCATGCTCGGCGATATCCAAGTGGAATTCGTGGGCGCGCGCAAGGAGAGCTACAGCCGCAATAGCCGCAAACCCGAGGTGGTGCCGGGCAGCATCCGCGACGATCAGGAGCGCCGTGACTTTACCATCAACGCATTGGCCATCTCGCTCAATGCCGAGGACCGCGGTGAATTGGTCGACCCGTTCGATGGTGTACACGATCTCGAGCGCGGCATCATCCGCACCCCCTTGGCACCGGATGTCACCTTCAGCGACGACCCGCTGCGGATGCTGCGCGCCATCCGCTTTGCCACGCAGCTCGGCTTCTCCATCGATACGCCCACCTTCGAGGCCATCCAACGCAATGCAGAGCGTTTGGACATCATCAGCGCAGAGCGGATCCATACCGAGCTGAACAAGATCATCCTCGCACCGGTGCCCAGCATCGGTTTCAAGCTCTTGCTGGACAGCGGGCTGCTGGTGCGCTTCTTCCCGGAGATGGTGGAACTGCAAGGTGCCGAGGAGAAGTTCGGGGTCGGGCACAAGGACAACTTCTACCATACACTTCAGGTGTTGGATAACGTCGCGGAGAAGAGCGACGACCTCTGGCTGCGCTGGGCTGCGATACTGCACGACATCGCCAAACCGAAGACCAAGCGCTTTGAACCGGGCCACGGCTGGACCTTCCACGGGCACGAGGACAAGGGTGCGCGCATGGTGCCGGGCATTTTCCGCCGGATGAAACTGCCCTTGGACGAGCAGATGCGCTTCGTAAAGAAGATGGTGCTGCTGCACCTGCGCCCCATCGCCCTCACCAAGGACATCGTGACCGATAGCGCCGTGCGTCGCCTGCTTTTCGATGCGGGCGATGATATCGACGCATTGATGATCCTGTGCCAAGCCGACATCACCAGCAAGAACGAAGCGAAGAAGAAACGCTACCTCGCCAACTACGAGGTGGTGATGGAGAAGCTGAAGGAGGTGGAGGAGAAGGACCGCGTGCGCAATTTCCAACCTCCTATCACGGGTGAGGATATCATGCGTGCCTTCCATATTCCGCCGTGCAAGCTGATCGGTGACATCAAGACGGTGATCAAGGACGCGATCCTGGACGGGAAGGTCCACAACGACAAGGCCGCCGCTTGGCCGGTGATGCTGGAGGAAGGGGCCAGGCTGGGTTTGACCGTGGTGGAGGGGATGGAGGTGCCACCTCGGGCGTAGGTGAACCGCCAAGACGCTAAGAGCGCCAAGGTCTTTTTCACAGCAGGCCCCGGCATTCCTATGTACCGAGCAAACGCTATGGGCCCATGATCAACCGTGGATGGCAATGGTTTCTTACCGCAACGGACGCAACGTTCCAATAGATGTTGAAGTTTCTACGAGCTGGCTTTGGGGACACCTTTTTAAAGACCTGCGCCTATCGGGAACCATCCGGAGCAGCTTGCATTTCGTTGCGCACGTTGGGTCCGTTGCGGTTGCACCTTCAGGTCGTTGCGTATTCTTGGCGCTCTTAGCGTCTTGGCGGTGGAATAGAACAATGACTTCCTCGAACTCTCCGGTTACTTTCGCGTTCTCCGGAAACCCACCAAGTTCCATCCTGCATGCTCATTTACCGCTTCCGTGTCCTGATCGACGATCCCAGCGAGGCTTTCCGCGATATCGAGATCGGCTCGGGCCAAACGTTCAAGGAGTTCCACCAGGCCATCAAGGAAGCGTTCGGCTTCACCAGTGATGAGATGGCCTGCTTCTACGTGAGCGATGCCGAATGGAGCAAGGGCATCGAGATCCCCTTGGCGGACATGGGCTTTGCGGAGGAGGGCAACATCCCCTTGCTGATGGACGACGTGGAGGTGGGCGATCACGTGCGCGATCCGGACCAACGCTTTGTTTATGCCTACGATTTCCTGCACATGTGGATGTTCATGGTGGAGCGCATCGGTACGGATGATCCGGTAGCGGACCTCACCTATCCACGGGTAAGCCTCAGCGTGGGCAAAGCACCCGCAGAAGCTTCCCGGGCAGGTCTTTTGGAACAGGATCCGCTGGAGGAGTCGAACGGTGAGCACACCGATCACGACCCGTATGGGGATGATGATGACGACGAGCACTATGGCGGCAGCATAGACGACCTCGGCGAGGAGTATCTATGAGCACGAACGGCCTGCTTGTGGTGATCGGCGGCCCCACGGCGAGCGGCAAGACCAAGGTTGCGGCCACGGTGGCCAAGCACTACGGCACGGAGGTGATCAGCGGGGATTCCAGGCAGTTCTACCATGCGATGCGCATCGGCACGGCGCGGCCGCAGGAGGCGGAATTGCTGGGCGTGAAGCACCACTTCCTCGGGCACTTGGACCTGAGCGAGACCTGGAGCGCGGGTGAATTTGCGCGGCAGGCGGAGCCGGTATTGCAAGAACTACTTTCCAAGCATGGGATCGCGGTACTCGTTGGCGGCAGCGGACTATACCTGGACGCTCTGTGCAGCGGACTGGATCCCATGCCAATGGTGGACCATGCCGTGCGTGAAAAATTGCAGGTGCGCTTCCAACGGAACGGCCTTCCCGACCTGCTTGCGGAACTGGACCGTTTGGACCCCGCCATTTCCCACGTGATCGATCGCCAAAACCCGCAACGCGTGATCCGTGCCTTGGAAGTTTGCCTGGTAAGCGGCAGACCCTTCAGCGCGCAACATACCGGCCAGCGCCAACGCACGGACCTCCGTCTCCTGCGCATCGCCATGGATGTGCCCCGCGCCGAGCTCTACGCCCACATCGATGCCCGCGTGGACCGCATGATCGCCGATGGTCTGGAGACCGAGGCACGTTCCCTCCTGCCCCACCGGGAGCGGAACGCCCTGCGCACCGTGGGCTACCGCGAGTTCTTCGAGCACTTCGACGGGAAGCTCTCCCGCGAGGAGGCGATCGACCTGATCAAGCAGCACACGCGCAACTACGCCAAGCGGCAAATGACCTGGTTGCGGCGGGAGAATGCTTGGAAGTGGATCAATCCCGCTGACCTGGAGAAGATCAAGCAGCACATCAATGAGGCGATCTGACCTCGTAACGAAGGCTGTATTCTGGTGCATCATCCTGCTGGGCCTGATCGATCGTGCACACCTCCTCCAGATCACCATCGGCTATGCGAGCGACGACCTCACGGTGGTGTGGATGGCCGCTCGGGACTACGCGAATGGCATCTTCCATGAACCATTCTTCTATGGCCAGGACTACGGTGTCATGCTGGAGGCCTTACTCGCCGCCCCGTTCGTGCATTTCGGTGCCGACCCCATCGTGGTCGTGCCCGTGGTGATGGCGTTTTTGGCCATGATGCCCTATTGGTCGTTCGCCTTCTTCCAATACATCCGTTCGAAGCCCGCCTCCGCCACCCTCATCGCCGCGATCCCCATCCTGCTGCCCGTGGAGCATGGCCTTCAATTCACGAACCTGAACGGCTTGGCCATCCTCGCTGTATATCCTTGGGTGGCGGGCATGCAGGTTTCCGTACGGAGGTCCGCGTTGATCGGTGCCGTACTTGCCGCGGCCGCATTCGTGAACATGAACGCGTCGGTGACCGTGGCAGCATTCGGCACGCTCTTTCTGATCAACCATGCAAAGGACCGTATTCATTGGCTTTGGGCAGTCTGCGGAGCGCTTCCCGTCCTGTTGTTGTGGTGGTGGTCCATGCAGTTCCACACGATCCGGGGCGAGCATTTGGTTCACACCGTCTTCGACTGGCGCATGGTCTTCCATCCCGAACTCATACCCGAGGCGCTCACTCGGCTGGATGCGCATTTCGCGTGGCTTTGTCCGCTGTGGTGGCCGAATGGACATCTGGTGCTCTGGCTTCTGGGCATCGTAATGGTGGCCTTGTTCCGGTTGGGCAGGAAGTCCGCGGCTTGGGCCATCCTCGCCGCGTTGTTGACGATCTTCTTCTCGTTCGGTTTCGCGAAGATCCATGATGGAACTTCGTCCATTCTCTTTCCGTTATCGCGCATGTTCCTCGCCGTTCCTCTGCTCTTGGGTTGGTCGCTGGCGCAGTTGGAACCGTATGGGCGCATTCGCCCTTATTTGGTTCCGATCATTGGTGTGGCATCCGTGATAACCTTTTCACTGCGCTATGAGCAGGCCTTATCGGTGTGGGCGAAAACGCTCACGTATCCGGAAGGGGCTCCTATCCACATGAGAGAGATCAGTAAGGTCCGGCTCGAATGCAAAACCCTGATGCGCTACGCTCAGGAGACCTCAGCGGAGCTGCTGGTGGTCATCCGCAACCCCAATGTCGGTGAGGCCTTCTTCATGAACATGGGTTGTCCGGTCTGTGAACCGGGCCTGCCGTCCACCTACATGCCGGGCGGGGACTGGAGGGCTTGGCGCGTGCGGGAGGAATCCAGCATGTCCAGGCAGCGGATCCTGGTCGTGGGAGGGGATCCGGCGATCTGGGCCAATGCGATGAACGGACCGTTCGATGTGCAAGTGACAGGTACCGGGAAACCGCTTGCCCACATGGTCACCGGGGCAGACCTCCCGGTGGACACGCTGATGCTGCGCCTTGGATTTACCGTGGGGCGATAACCCCCTCGGGACCGGTGCTCTGCACATCCATGCCCCGCCAGTAGGTCATCCACTGGTTCATGTTCAGCACATGGTGGACACTGCTTCCACGGCTCGGCCTTGATCCATCATCGATTCGTTGCACGGAGCGCCTCAGCGCATGTCCCGGAAGATCCATTCCGGGGATATGGCACCAATGCGGGGTTGTAGGTTTGCACGCCAATTCGCCCAACTAGCGAGACCATCCACCGATGTCCTCCAACCGCTTGGAACAGCTCCGCTCCATGCTCGCCGAAGAGCCGGGTGATCCCTTCCTGCGCTATGCCATCGCACTGGAACGATGGCGGGCAGGCGACCGGGAAGGGGCCGCTGCCGACCTGGAAAGCCTGCTGCGCGAAGACCCGACCTACGTTGCGTGCTACTACCAGTTGGCCCAAGTGCTCGCGGAACTGGGCCGCACGGAGGATGCCGTTCACACCTGCCATGCCGGTGCCTTGCAATGCTTGGTCACCGGGGACCGGAAAACGAGGGCGGAACTGCTGAGCTTGAAGGAGGACCTGGAAGACACGGCGTGATGCGGAGGTCTTCCGGAAGGCATTCCAGGTTCTGGTGGTGGATGGTGGCCGGGCCAGTGGTGGTATTGGGAGCGATCGTGCTGGAGGCCTTTCCCTATCTGGCGATCACCGAACCCAGTGGCGGCAAGGTTCTGGTGGTGGAAGGCTGGATGGAGCCGGGCGCGTTGAAGGAAGCCGCGAAACTGGCCTTGGACAGCGGATACACTACCGTGTACACCACCGGCACGATCCGTCCTTTCGCCCACTATCTGGGTCCTGCCGAAGGGGTCACCGTGGAACTTCAAGATCCCTTCCGCGGCGAAATGGCCGTCCATGTGAGCGGGACCACTGGCGCGGGCTTCCTGCTGATCGCCGGTGGGGATACCCTGCTGAACCAGCTTGTTACGCCAGTGACCTTGCCGTACCACGGCAGCGTACATCAGCCGGTGGACCGCATCCGCGTCGTGGCGTGGGACATCGCCTTGGCTGAAGGCACTCCCGCGATCTTCGTCAGGTCCCTGACGATCGATGGCCTGAACATCAATTTCTTCCAGCAACGATCGTGGTTCACCTACCCGGACGACGCTGCGGAACCAGCCTGGCCCACGTTCGCCCAATCCGCCCGCAGCCAACTGGTGGACCTTGGTGTTCCGGCCGAACGGATCATCGCGGTGCCCGCGTACGGCATGCCCCGCAGCCGCAGCTGGGGCAATGCGCACGCCTTTGGGACCCAAGCCCGGCAGGACGGCATCACCGCGTTCGATGTGGCCACAGTGGGCGTGCATGCGCGGCGCTCGCGAGACCTGTTCCGAACAGCTTGTGGCCCTTCCGTTCGCGTAGGGGTGATCGCCCTGACCGATCCATTCTGCACCAGGGACAACTGGTGGCGCAGCTATCGCGGATGGCTCACCATGTTGAAGGAAGTGGTGGGGGCGTCCGAAGCACAGGCGGTGGAGTTCACCCGCTGAAGGTTACCGGGATGCGACCGACTGACCGATCATTATTCATTCCGTGCATCCATCCGCTAACTTCATCCCCCATGAAAACGATCCCAAGGCCGAGACCTGGTGATTATCCGGCCTATCACGGTGCATACCTGCTTGCGGCACAGGGCGAGGACCTCGCCGCAGCCTTCCAGCACGCCACCGAACAGGAAAAAAACATCCGCGGCATGGTGCCCGATGACCGATGGGAATACCGCTATGCCCCGGGCAAGTGGACTACCAAGGAGGTGTTCCAGCACATCATCGACACCGAGCGTGTGTTCGCCTACCGCGCCCTATGCATCGCCCGGAACGAGCGTGCCGACCTGCCCGGCATGGACGAGGATGCCTACCAGGCCGAGGCCCGGACCGGGAAACGCGACATCGCGGACATCATGCGCGAGCTTCAGGCCGTACGCCGGTCCACCGTGGAATTGTTCAATGGCCTGGATGCCGAGGCCCTTGGGCGCAGCGGTACGGCCAACGGCAAGCACGTTACCGTGCCGGCACTGGGCTGGATCATCGCCGGGCATTCCGAGCACCACTTGCGGATCATCCGCGAGCGCTACCTCACCTGAACCACGACCAATGGCTGCACGCCTGATTCAGCAACTCTTCGATGAATACGGCGAGAGCCATCGCAACCCGGTGAACGTGGCTGTGCATTGGATCGCGGTGCCGCTGATCTTCTTCTCCGTGGTGGGCCTGCTCGCCTCCATTCCCAGGGTTCCTGTTCCATACTCGGGTTCAGTACCGGTGGTGAACGTGGCCTTGGTGGTGCTCTACATCTTCTACATCCGCCATTCGCTCATTCTCTTCGTGGGCATGGCGGTGTTCTCATCCCTGTGCTTAGGTGCCGCCATTTGGTTGGACGTGCATGCGCCTTGGCCACTTTGGGCCATTTGCTTAGTGGTATTCGTTCTGGCATGGATCGCCCAGTTCATCGGACACCACATCGAAGGCAAGAAGCCGAGTTTCCTCAAGGACCTGCAGTTCCTGCTGATCGGCCCCGCGTGGCTCCTCGCGAAGTTCCTGAAGAGGCTGGGGGTCCGCTACTGAACCGACCGGAAATAGACCGGCTCCCTGGGGTTGCCCGGATCGGGGTGGAAGATGCCGATGAGGTCCAGCAGTACCACATCGGGTTCCAGGCCCGCTTGGCCGAAGAGGTCGCTCGCCTCGCTGTTGGCGTAGAAGCATCCATGGTCCTTGAAGGCGGGAAGGTCCATGATCCGGCCATCGTCGCCCGCAACATCCGCCGCAAGCACAGGCCTGCCCAAGGCCAGGATACGCCCCCAGTGGTCGGCCTCGGCACCTACTTGAAGCACGGTCTCCAGATCGATATCAATATTGCCCGGGGCCGATCGGTCCGCGAAGAGGTAATGCCCGCCGGCATCGGCGATCAAGCGTGCCATGTAGCTGTTCCCTGCGGGCACCGACCATGTTCCTTTCCACGAACTGCCAAAGAAGACGGCAGGCCTCCTGTCCTTCGGAACCCTCGCCACTGCCCACTGATAGCGTTCCTCAATGCCATGGAACAAACTGTCCGCCGCAGCCTCTTCCCCCAGCAGCAACCCGAAGGCACGCACCCATTCCGCCCGGCCGAGCGGATGTCGCTCCAAGTATTCGGCAATGGGTATCACCGGCACCTTCCCCAGGGTATTCGTCTGTCCCTGATTGCCGTAAGGATAGGTGAAGAGCGCTTCCGGGGCAAGCATCAGCACCCGCTCCCGGTCCACACCGTCGGCATGCGCGATCTCCACCACCTTCCCGGAACGCGCCCTGGCCGCGACAATGGGATCGCGCAACCGGTCGAGATAGGCACACCCCGCCACGGCATCCGCCCGGTGCAAGGCCGAGATGAACGAGGCGTGGGTGGTGCTCGTCAACGCTACGCGCCTCAACGGATGTCCGATCGGCACGGCACCCTTGGGCATGGTTCCCGGGATCCCGCCGGAACCGACCACGAAGATGCCCGTGGTATCCCGGGAACCACCGGGACCGAAGGTGAGCAACAGGCCATCCCCGCCCCGGTGCCACAGTTGGAAGAACTCCGCCGATCGAAGTGGGGTGCGCTCCCATCCCTCCCATTGCCCGGCCGGCGAATGGCTCCCACAACCCCATAAGGCGAGGAAGGGGAGAACGGTGAACGGGATCCCTCTCAGGCCGCGAGCGGCGAAGGTCATCGCATTTCCCCGATCAGGTTCAGGAGCGCATCCCGCACCGTGTCCTTTCCCTGGGCAAGGTCCACTGCGCGCTGAGGCACCCGATAGTTGGGCATTTCCCCGCGATCGGCGGGACCGACCGGTGTGCCCTCGGGCACGTAGCGGGTTAGCGGCACATGGAGCACGCAACCGCTGCGCGGAAGGGTGAGCTCCAGAACCTTCCCACCGCAGAAGCTGCTGGCATTGGAACCCAGCTCCTCCCCCACGGTGCGCGCCCTTCCCGTGCGTTTCGCCATCATAACGAACGCCGCGGCCGCTCCGGTGGTGAGCCCGTCGCACACCACATACACCTTTCCCTGGAACGCTTTGGAGAGGGGGAGCACGGGGGCCAAGCGGGGGTCGTCCGGTTTCAGCTCCCTGCGTCCCTTGGCCTCGGGCATGTACATGCCGCCCACGGAAGCGAAGAACTCCGGCGCAGGAGTGGCGTAGCGGTAGGAATCCGGAACACGCCCGCTCCGTATTGACATGGACTTCACCACCCGATAAGGCACTTGGCCGATAAGGCTGAACACCTGCTCCGCAACTCCCAGGTCATTCCCGCTGGCACCCCGCACATCGATCACCAGGGTGCTCGCATCCCCTTTGCGCAGTGCGTCGAGCACGCTGTTCAGGAAGCGTTCCGGCGCGATCCGTTGCCGCTCCAGCTCCGCCGGGTCCATGGTCCCCAAGGTGAGCCACGCACTGCGATCCCCGGGAAATTCCTCCAAGCGCCACGGCAGCAGGTCGTAGCCCTTGGGCTTGTACGTCTGCCGCATTTCATCCTTGGTCAACGCGAAGAGTTCCTTCTCACCCACCGCTCCGACAGCGGTCCGGTATGCGATCACGAACTTGTCCGCACGTTCCACATGCCTGCGGTAGAGCACCGGGAAATCCTGTTCGATGCGTCGGTCCAGTAACGTGGTGTCCGCCCCTTCGGGCACTTGGGCGCTCCGCAGCTTTGCCAGCACCTGGGCGGCGGGGCGCTCGTTGATCTGAAGGATCTCGCAGGCCGTGGGGAGGCTGCGGAAACCCTTGAGCTCCTCGTTCAGGTACATGCGCCCGCCGATCACCGAAACGGTGATCGGCAGCAGCGGCTCGGAATGCTCATAGGCTGTTCGGAGCCCGACGGGGGGCATCAGCACGGTGCCTGCATCACCGATCACCCTGAAGGCGGGCAAGGTGGCCTGGATGAACTCCTCCGCTGACAGGGGAACGGTGAACGAGCTGGCGATGTCATCGAACATACGGTCCAGCTCAGCTTTGCTCCTGTACCGATAGGGGTCCGGATGGGCCTGCTCCAGCGTTTGCCGGACGATCGCCAGGTCTTCCCGGAGATCCTCCGGGTAATTCAGCTTCGTCAGCGGGTCCTCCTGTGCGCTCGCCACCAGCACGGCCAGCACCAACCCAATCGCCGTAAACACGCTCCTCTTGATCATCTTTTGCTGTATCAACGGCCGGACGAAAATACGAATGCCCGCACCGAAAGGGCGCGGGCATTCAAATGTCGGGCCGGAAAAGTTCAGGCCTTCACCCGGGCGGCAGGTTCCGCCTTGATGATCTCGGCACTGGCGTTATCGCGGTATTTGTTGAAGTTCTCCTGGAAGGCACTGGCCAATTCATCGGCCTGTGCATCGTAGGCGTGCTTGTCCTTCCAGGTGTTTCGCGGATCAAGGATCTCCGCCGGCACATCGGGACAACTTGTGGGCATGCTCACCCCGAATACCGGGTGGACGGCATATTCCACCTTGTCCAATTCACCGTGCAGGGCAGCGCTGATCATGGCCCGGGTGTGGCGCAGCTTCATGCGTTCCCCCGTGCCGTACGCGCCACCGCTCCAGCCGGTGTTCACCAGCCATACGTGTACATCATGCTCCTTCATGCGCTTGCCCAGCATGTCCGCGTACTTTGTGGGGTGCAGGGGAAGGAACGGTGCACCGAAGCACGCACTGAACACGGTTTTCGGCTCGGTGATCCCGGCCTCCGTACCGGCCACCTTCGCAGTGTAACCGCTGAGGAACCAGTACATCGCCTGGCCTGGACTTAGCCTGCTGATCGGAGGCAACACACCGTACGCGTCGCAAGTGAGGAAGAAGATATCCTTCGGATGGCCGCCCATGCTGGGTACCGCATGGTTCTCGATGTGCTCCATCGGATAGCTCACCCGGGTGTTCTCCGTCTTGCTACTGTCGCTGAAATCCACCTCGCTCTGGCTGTTCTCCTTGAAACTGACATTCTCCAGCAGGGCACCGAAACGCACGGCATTCCAGATCTCCGGCTCCTTCTCCCGGGAAAGATCGATGCACTTCGCGTAGCAGCCGCCCTCGAAGTTGAACACGCCGTTCTTGCCCCAACCGTGCTCGTCGTCGCCGATGAGCTGGCGCTGCGGATCAGCGCTCAATGTGGTCTTTCCGGTGCCGCTGAGGCCGAAGAACACGGCCGTATCGCCATCCTTGCCAATGTTGGCCGAACAGTGCATGCTCAGCACGTCGTGGTTCTGAGGCAGAATGTAGTTGAGCACGCTGAAGATGCCCTTCTTGATCTCACCGGTGTAGGCGGTCCCCCCGATCAGGATCATCTTCCGGGTGAAGTCCACCGCCGCGAAATTGTGCTGGCGTGTGCCGTCCACCTTGGGGTCCGCCAGGAAACCGGGTGCACAGATGATGTTCCACTCGGGACTGAAGCCCTTCAGTTCATCCTTCGTGGGCCGCAGGAACATGTTGTTGCCGAACAATGCGCCCCACGGAAGTTCCGCCACCAAGCGCAGGTTCAGCCTGAAGGCCGGGTCGGCACAGGCATAGGCATCCTGGACATAGGCATCGCGGCCCATCAGGTAGGCGCTCATGCGCTCGCGCAGCCGCTCGAAAACGGCGGGGGCCATCGGGATGTTGATGTCGCCCCACCATACGGTGCTCTCCGTGGTGGCATCCTTCACGCAGAACTTGTCCTTCGGACTACGGCCGGTGAATTCGCCCGTGTCCA
The DNA here is from genome assembly GCA_019912395.1 of Flavobacteriales bacterium. Taxonomy (GTDB): domain Bacteria; phylum Bacteroidota; class Bacteroidia; order Flavobacteriales_F; family PHOS-HE28; genus PHOS-HE28. Next base: position 27,282 of record JAIOIH010000050.1, read on the forward strand.
CCGCCAAGGCACCGCTATCCGCCAGTACACCTTGCCCGTTGACGATGGTATGCTCGACCAGCTCAGCTGGTTCCAGGTTCCAGTAAATGTCACCCATGTTGCTCAGGCCGATCTTGGAAAGGTCTGCGTTCTTCGGTTTAAGTCCGAACTCGTTCATGATCGTAAGTGTTCGCTTTTAGGAAGCGCAAATGTACTGAACGAGCTTGTTCGTCCACGGGAAATGCCCGGTTCAGGACTTGCGGAAGGAAGCCACCAGGATCACCGCCCAGCCAGCGATGAACATCAGGCCACCAAGGGGGGTGATGGGACCCAATACCCGTACAAGCCCCTGGATGCCCAGCAAGTCCCGCGCCGCCAACAGGTACAATGAACCACTGAAGCACAGGATGCCGAGCAGGAAGAGGATGCGCACGAAGCTCACCACCCGGGAGGTCAGTCGGCCATCCAATGCAGCCAACCCCAACAAGGCCAACCCATGGTAGAACTGGTACTGCGCCGCCGTGCTCCAGTTGTGGTAGCCCTGCGCGTCCACACTGTCCCGTATACCATGGGCACCGAAGGCTCCCAACGCCACGGCCAACAAGAGAATGCCTGATGCCCAGGCCAAGGTGCGTTCGTTCGTGCGTGGTTCCATGCGGCGCAAAGTTGGTGAATGCTTTCGGAGCGAGATAGCGGTGCCGACCAGGACCCGGTCATTTCCCCCGAGACTTCCGCAGCCTGGCCTTGTCCGGGTCCTCGTGGAAGTAGTAGCGCAGGTCCGCGGTGAGGTAGCTTCCGCTTAACAGGGCGGACATCTTGTAGGGCCGATAGCCCGCATAGCGGTCCAGCCAAGTGACGTCCGCCTGTGCCATGTCCCCGAAGGGACGGTGGAAGGTGGCACCGAAGTAGAAATAGCCCGACTTCTCGGTCCTGTACTCCACGCCGATATTGCCCACCACCCCGATCTGGGCCCAATTCCGCCGGAACAAATAGACCTGCGCGAACTCCAGTTCCTTCTTGGCATCGCCGGGGTATAGATCGATGCTCACGCCCAGGGCATTGTTCATCCAGGTGCGTTCGCCCAAGCGGATGTACACCAGGCAAGTGATCGGCACCTCATAGCCCACGAAGCGCAAGCTTCCCGAATCGGTGTAACCGCTGGTATCGTTCGCGATGCCGAAATCATAGCGGCGGGTGATCTGATCGATGCCCGCTTCAACGGATATGGACTTGCTGATCCCCGTGCGCACGGTCATCCCGAAGGCCAATCCGCCCTGCAGCTCCAAGGTGCCTGTGAGGTGCTCCTGCTGCAAGGTGGTCACGGGGTCGAAAAAGCCGAACGGGATCACCGGCTTCACCTGCAGGCCGAAAGTGGTGACCCCGACCTGGGCGTGCGTGCCGTACAAGCCGAACTGGGCCAGGAGCAGGAGGAGCAATGCACGCCAACACATGGGGGCCAAAGTTCGTCCATTGGTTCCGGTCCCCGGATACCGGTCGTGTCCCGTTGGCCACCTATCCTCCTCCGGGTTGTCCATGGTCGGTGGTTGATGACCTTTTGCCTCCGGCTTCGGAGGCGCATTTCCTGCGGGTAGTTTTCGGCTGTGCAACGCCCTGTCCGATACCTGCTCCCCGCCCTCGTTGTCCTCTCCGTGGGTTGCGCCGGAACGCGCAACGCCCCCAAGTACAGCTGGCTACGGAAGCAAGGGCCGGTGCAGGCCAGCGAACGTCCCTCCGTTCCCCTTCCCATGGCCATGGTGGCCAATGATGCCTCGATGCCGCCCGTGCGGGAACAGGACCCGGAACCCCTCAGCGCTTCTCGTTCCACGGATGCTCCCCCGGTCGATACCAGGATCAGCCTGAACGCTCCGCAATCACCCGTGATCGCCGATGAGCGCATCACCGCTGCCGCGCAGGACACTTCCTATTACGCACCCGAAAAACGCAGGTGGAACGTGAAGGCCATCGCCGCCCTGCCCATTGCGCTCACCACCGTGATCTTCGGCATCGCTTCCCAAAGCATCTACTTGCTCCTGATCGGTGGGGCCATCGCCTTTGCCCTGGGCTTGATCGGCAGCCGCCAATGCCGCGACCGCGAGGACCGGGGAAAGGGCTTCGCGATCGCCGGCATGGCACTGGGTGCGGCAGCCTTGTTCTTCAGTCTGATGGTGCTGATCTGGGCTGCATGATAAGCATTGGGTCAACGCCTGTGACGAGTGCCAGAGCGCGTTGCACGGACTGAATCCCGTTTGCGACATCGGGATGGACATTAGTCCGGACGATCCAATGGACATTATACTGTTCGTTGTTTGAGAAACCTTCTCAGTGGCATGTTGATATAACGTCCATACTTTTGGACATTCATGCGGACCTCTGAGCAGACATATCCCTGGATAAACTTTCGGTTTGAGCCCGATCAAGTGCCTTTTCCGGTATGGATCCTCCTCGGTGAGGCGACCTTGGCTTCCCGGCACATCCAACAGGCGGCCTTGGCCGCTCGGGAAGGGGACCTCATCGGCTACATTTCAACACTTCAAGGCATCGTCGCAAATGCCGCTTTGGATGGCAACAGCCTCAGTGAAGATCAAGTGGATCGGCTCTTGGAAGGGAGCCTTCAACTGCCCCCTTCCCAGATGTTCCTGGAGCGCGAGATCCGGAACTTGGTGAAGGCCGTGAGCTGGACCCAGGCCCGGACCCGGTCGGGCGACAGGGATACCGGACCGTGGGTTATCCAAATGCTCAATGCGCAGGTGCTGAAGGAGCTGCCGTCTTCCATTGGATCCGCCGGAGAATACCGGACGTCGGCTTCCCAAGGGAAGGTGCGCCCGGAGGATATCGCACCGCTGATGGAGCGCCTGCATACGTGGACGGAAAGTGATCTTTTCCGGCCTGAGAACGAAGCGGAACGGATGGCTTTCTCGACCATCCGCGCTATTCTAACCCACCTCTACCTGCTGTGGATCGAACCTTTTGCCGAGGGCAACGGACGTACCGCACGGATGGTCGAGTTCCAGTTGCTCTTGAATGCGGGCATCCCCGCAGCCGCTGCCCACCGCATGGCCATGCATGTTGCCGCCACGCGGAACGAGTATGCCCGGCAGGTGGCCCGGGCAGCGGGGCCGGAAGGCGATGTGATCCCCTTTATCGCCTACATGGTCCGTGGTTTTGCGGACGGCGTGAAGGCATTGCTCGCGGAGGTGTCCGAAGCCCAGTACCAGCTGCTCGCCGAAGAAGAGCTGCGGAACCTCGTGGACCCCACGGCCTCCTCGAATGGAGAGCGGCTACAGCGCTTGGCCCTTGGCCTGCACGCCCATCGCGCGAAGATCGCCACCGCCCAAGTGCCGCAGCTTTCACCGGAACTCGCCCACGTGTATGCCCGGCTGAACGCCAAGACCCTGCAACGGGACCTGGTGCAATTGGAGGAGCTGGGACTGGTGGAACGAAGCCGGGGAGAGGTCCGCGCCAAGCCTCTGGCCGTCAGGCCGTTCGCAACTACCGGTTGAACACTTCCTAAAGCGCCTCCCGCATCAGCCGGTCCGCCAATTGATGGATCGATCGCGGGTCCTCCCCTGCCATTCGTGCAGCCCGCAGTGAACCCGCGCCTTGGGACTTTGAGCATTTCGCTCCGTTCGCGTCCAGCACCAAGGGATGGTGCAGGAAGCGTGTCCGGCCAAAAGCTTCCAGACCGATCAGCTTGGCCACGTACAGTTGTATCGCCGTGGAATCCAGAAGGTCCGCACCCCGAACAACGAGGTCGATGCCGAAGTCCACATCATCGGCCAAGGAAGCGATCTGGTAGGACGGTCGGCCGTTGCGCTGGTGGATCACCGGGTCCGGCATGTCCAGCGCGGCTTCGTGGAGCTTTCCGGCCGGCCACGTGCGCCAACTCACCGTCCCCGCCTCGGGCAGCTTCAACCGCCAAGCACATTCCCCTTCATCGAAGGGTAGGCCCAAGTGGCGGCAATGACCATCATAGTCGCCAGAGCCAGTGCGGTCTTGCACATCCTTTCTGGAACAGGTGCAGGCATACAGATGGCCGCCCTCACGAAGCTGCTCCACCAGCTCCCGGTAGCGTGCCATCCGCAGGTGCTGCGACCACGTGCATTGCAGTTCCTCCGCGTTCCGGGGGCCTTCATCCCAGTCCACGCCCAGCCAATGCAGGGTATCGAAGATGTCCGCCACGTATTCCGGTCGCACGCGCTCGGCATCCAGGTCATCGATGCGCAGCAACAGCTTTCCGCCCGCTTCCCGCGCCAGCTTCCACGCCAGCACGAAGGCCGCTCCGTTGCCCGCATGCAGATAGCCACTGGGGGTTGGGGCGAGGCGGGTTTTCATGAAAACAATAGTGCCCGGGGCGGGACTTGAACCCGCACGGCCCTTACGGACCAAGGGATTTTAAGTCCCTCGTGTATACCATTTCACCACCCGGGCGGGGAAGTGGGCAAAGAAACGCAATACACGGTCGATCAGACGATCAGACGATCAGATGCTTCCGCCGAAGCCTTGGCGAAGGTGGATGATCAGAAAATGACACTCTTCGAGCTGAGCGCTTGGCATGATCGTGCCAACTTGCCCGCGGTTGCTTCAGGGCTGGGCTTGCGCTTTCGCGCCAGCCCGGGCCTTCGCTATGACCGTGCGTTGTGGCAAGGTCCAAAAAAAATGCCTCCCCGGAGGAAGGCATTTTGAGCGAGAAACGGGACTCGAACCCGCGACCCCGACCTTGGCAAGGTCGTGCTCTACCAACTGAGCTACTCTCGCTTGGGCGTTTTAGCGGCTGCAAATATAGCCGTCTCCCCGATCCATCCAACATCAGCACAAAGTCAAACCGGTTTCACCACTTCGAAAGATCGCGCGGGATCAGGCGCACACGAAGGTCCCGGACCAGCACGCTGTCCGGTCCTTGGTTCCACAGGTACGCTCCTACTTCCTCATCCGGATGGCGCAGTTCCCGCAGGTTCCGCACGATATAAGCGGTGTGAACGGCCGCACCCGTGTCCGAAAGCGGAATGGCCTCATAGTCGGTGATGCGCTCCGCCCGCCTGCGCTCGATGACGATCGTCGGCCGGGGCCGCCCCGCTGCGGTGAAGGCCGCATCCACCACGATGGAGCCGGGAGCCTTCGCGAGCAGTTCGGCAGCGGACATGCGCCATGCTGCGGTCCAAGGGCTGTCCCCGTGCAGCAGTTCGCCATCCTTGTTGGAACTATCGTACAGGTCCGTGCCCGGCACCTTGTCCTCACTGGGGACCAACAAGGCCACCACCACCTCACCTTCCGTCAGGACCGTATCCACCCGGTAGCGGTCCAGCAATGCGGCACGGACGGCGGGGGCCACGGGCAGGCCGGCATCCATCCACCACAGCGGGGCGTTCCCGATGCGGTCCGTCGCTCGGAGAACGGTGCCCAAGCGAGAGGCTCGTTCCGCACGCACCTGTACTGCCTCGCGACCTTCGAAGAGGCTGTCCAGCGCGGGATACCTGCCGGTGTTCACCACGATCGCCGCCTTCCCCTTCCCTGTTGCGTCCATTTCGCCCAGCAAGGCCTGAACAGCGGCAGGCACGCGCTTCGCCTTGGGCCAGTGGCTGAACAAGGACCAGCGGACCGCAAGGAAGAACAGGGCCAGCAGCGCGATCAGCAGCCAAGTGGAAGGCCGCGGCGGAGCGGTAAAGGCCAGCGCGAAGCAGGTAACGAAAAAGGTGATCAGCGAGATCCCCAGCAACCATGGAATGGCGGGCTTTTCGAACCGGAAGGACACGGTGTGGCTCCCACTCGGCAGCGCGATGCCGAAGGCCGCGATGTTGGCGCGGACCAGTTCCACCGGTGTGCCGTCCACGGTGGCGGACCAGCCTGGGAACCACGCTTGTTGCAGCAGGAGGAACGCAGGGCCGGAGGTGCTCGTGTGGACGCTGATGCCGTCATGATCGAAACCGGCCACCGCGACCGTATCGCTTCGCTCGCGGCGCATTGGCCCCGGCACGTTCGCCCCTTCCGCAAGCACCACCAGGGCGCTGTCCTTCGCGGGGTTCACCGTGGCGGGGTCGTACTGCTCCAGGGGCACGATGCTGTCCGCGAGGTAGACGAAGGGCTGTCGTTTCATGGCCGCATAGAGCCCGGCGTGTTGCGTCTCCAGGATGTTCGCATCCTTCAGCCAGAACGAGTTGAAGCCGTCGTGCGAGGGCCTGCCCTCGAAATTCTGCACGTTCTTCCAGATGTACTTGAGCGTGGCGGAACCGTCGGTGTTCTCCCCCATCGGCACCAGCTCCGGCCACACCGGCCCCCTCGGCAGCTCATCGATGCGCCCTTGCAGCATGGCGGGGGAATAGTCGCCGATGGCGGTGTTCCATTGCGCCATCGTGGTGGCCCAGCCCATTTCCAGCAGCACCAGTGCGAGCAATAGCCACCAACGGCGCCTTTCGCCAAGTGCCCACCAGCCGAGGCCGATCAATGCCAGAAGGGTCACCGGTGCCACGAGCAGCACGCGGTGCCAACGCCACAGGCCCATCAGGCGTTCCGCGAGGTAATCCCCTTGGAAGAACGGCGGTTCCCGGTAGTGCATCGCCCACGCCCGGATGATAAAGACGAGCACCAGCAGACCGGCCACGCCGATCACAGCGACCACCACACGGCGCTTGGTGGCGATCAGCGCATCCCACTGCGACAACGTGCCGGCCGCCAAGACCAAGGCTGCCAATGCGGTAAACCACAAATAGTAGCTGGGGAAACGGAAGAGGTCAAGCCCCGGCACCAGCGACCAAAGCCAGTGATGGACGGGCAAGGCGGCACCGAAGGACGCCAGCAGGCACAAGAGACCGAAAAGGCCGATGGTGTTCTCCACGGCCGTCCTTCGCCGGAAGAGCGCGAGCACGGCTAGGACCAGCACCAGCACGCCCATGTAGCCGTTGGCCATGGTGGGGTCGGTGCCGAGCCAGGTGCTGTCCGTGCCCACGGCGTATGGAAAGAACCAGGACCAGGCCGCATGCGCGGTGAACGGATTGATGGCGGACTCGGCATAATCCATACCGGCGGCGCGGGAGAGGTAGGGCGACACCTCCCACCAGGCGTAGAGCGTGCCGCAGGCCATCACCAAGGCAAGCCCGGCGAAGAGCGCCTCGTAACCCACGATCCGTGCGACCAGGGAACGATCTCCGCTGGACCAGGCCCGAACGACATGGACCACGATCAGCACGAGCAACAGCCAGGTACCGATCAACGTAAAGGTGTGGTTGCCGCCAGTGAGCAGCAGGAACTGGAACACCGCAGCGGCCGCTGCCGGTCGCCAGGAGGGCTGCTCCATCAAACGCAATTGCGCTGCCAACAGCCAAGGCAGCCAAGCCCCGCTGATCACCGCATAGAAGTGCATCTGGTGCCCGGTAAAGAAGCCACCGAGCGCGTATGCCAGCCCCATCACCAGCCCGATCCGCGCATCCGCGCCCAGCGTTCGCACAAGCTGCATGAAGCCGATGCCCCCAACGATGACGTATGCCAGAAAAAGTCCCTGCAACGTCCAGAGCGAAAGGCCCACGGTGCCGCCCAGCGCGATCACCACGGGGTACCACGACGGGCCCTGCAGATCGGTGTAAATGGGATAGCCCATTTGCTGATAGGGGTTCCACAGCGGGAAATGTCCATCCTGAAAGGCGGAAGCGATGAACCAGCGCCACGGCATCCAGCAGTCCAGCGTATCGCCTTGCACCAGCCCGTAGGTGAACGTGCTCAGCGGCCAATAGACCAACAGGACCGACAAGGCGATGACGGCCCAACCCCAGCGCCGTGCCCAGCGGTCCGCTGCGGTCGGCCCTCCCGGTAGGCCGTGCTTCATGCCTTCTTCAGCCTTGACCGGCCCGCCCCCGCCATACGCTTGATCTCGCTCAGCTTCATCAGCGCTTCCACGGGCGTGAGGTTGTTGATGTCCACGGCCTCCAGTTGGTCGCGGATGCCTTCCAGCGCGGGATCGTCCAGTTGGAAGAAGCTGAGCTGCGGCTCCCGGCCAAGGTTGGCAGTATCCGCGCGGCCCACCTTCGGGGCCTTGGTGTCCGGGGTTTCCTCGGGGAGCTCTTCGCCCAGGTCACCGGCATGGGTGCGTTCCAAATGCCGCAGCACCCGTTCGGCGCGTTCCACCACATGGTGGGGCATGCCGGCCATCCGTGCCACATGGATGCCGAAGCTGCGATCGCTGCCGCCGGGCACCAGCTTGCGCAGGAAGAGCACCTTGCCATCGGCCTCGCGCACGGCCACATTGGCGTTGCGGATGCGCGGGAAGGTCTCCGCCATGTCGTTCAGCTCGTGGTAGTGCGTGGCGAAGAGCGTCTTGGGGCGCATGGGATGCTCGTGCAGGTACTCGGCAATGGACCATGCGATGGAGATGCCATCGTAGGTGCTGGTGCCGCGGCCGATCTCGTCCATCAACAGCAGGCTGCGCGTGCTGAGGTTGTTGAGGATGCTGGCCGTTTCGTTCATCTCCACCATGAAGGTGCTCTCCCCCGTGGTGAGGTTGTCGCTGGCACCTACGCGGGTGAAGACGCGGTCCACGATACCGATGTCGGCCGCGCGTGCCGAAACGAAGCTGCCCGCTTGGGCCATCAGCACGATCAACGCGGTCTGGCGCAAGAGCGCCGATTTACCGCTCATGTTCGGGCCGGTGATCACCAGCAATTGGGCCTGTTCGGGATCCAAGGTCAGGTCGTTGGCCACATAGCTCTCGCCCGGTGGCAACTGTTGTTCGATCACCGGGTGGCGGCCATCGCGGATCCGTAACACGGACCCATCGTTGATGGTGGGGCGCGCGTAGTTCCATGCGGCGGCATTGATCGCGAAGCCGCGCAGCACGTCCAATTGCGCCACGGCCGAGGCCACCCCCTGCAGGGCCGTGATGCCTTTACACACTTCCTGCACCACCTGTCCGTACAGTTGCGCCTCCAACGCGAGGATCCGTTCCTCGGCGCTGAGGATGCGTTCCTCCAGGGCCTTCAGCTCATCGGTGATGTAGCGTTCGGCACCGGTCAGCGTCTGCTTGCGCACCCATTCGGGCGGCACCTTGTCGCGGTGGGTGTGCCGCACCTCCAAGTAGTAGCCGAACACGTTGTTGTAGCCCACCTTCAGCGAGGTGATGCCGGTGCGTTCCACCTCGCGGCGCTGCACTTCCATCAGCAGTTCCTTGGCATGGGTGGTCACATGGCGCAGCTCGTCCAGATCGGTATCCACGCCCTTGCGGATCACCCCACCCTTTTGGATGTTCACGGGCGTTTCCGGCTCGATACCGGCCTCGATGTGCGCGGCGATGTCCACCGGCACTTTCCAAGTTCCGGCGGTCCGGGCCAATACGCCGTCGGCCTTCACCAAGGCGGTGCGCACCTGATCGGCGGCCCGTAGCGCGCGCGCCATCTGCAAAAGTTCCCGCGGATTGATGCGCCCCACGGCAGCCTTGGCGGTCAAGCGCTCGAGGTCGCCAACGGCGGAAAGATCCTCGCCCAGGCCATCGCGCACGGCGGATGCTTCCACCAGCGCCTGCACATGGTCCAACCGGGCTTCGATGGCCTTCTGATCCACCAAGGGGGAAAGCAGCCAGCGCCGGAGCAAGCGAGCACCCATGGGCGTGGCACAGCGGTCCATGGCGGCAAGCAGAGTGCGACCTCCCTCATTCACTGGGGCCACCAGTTCGAGGTTCCGCACGGTGAAGCGGTCCAGCCAGACCTGGCCGTCGTTGGCGAGCTTGGAGATGCGGCTTACATGGCCCAAGCGATCATGATGGGTTTCGCCGAGGTAGTGCAGCACGGCACCGGCGGCACGCTGGGCCAGCGGCAGTTCCTCGATGCCGAAGCCCTTCAGGCCGGCGGTATCGAACTGGCGCAACAGTCGTTCGCGGGCGAAGTCATCGGTGAAGGCCCAAGGCTCCAGTGCAAATCCGCGCCAGCGTTCCGCCTCCCCGGTAATGAAGGCATGCTTGGTGCCGCGCGGATACAGCAGCTCGCTGGGGCCGTGGCTTTCCAGGGCCTTGGCCACGGTGGCCCGGTCCCCTTCACCGGCGAGGAATTCACCGGTGGTGACATCCAGGAACGCGGTGCCGAAGCGATCGCCCTCGCCGCAGATCGCGGCCAGCCAGTTGTTGCTGGGGCCGTCCACCACGCCATCGGCGAATGAAACGCCCGGCGTGACCACCTCGGTCACCCCACGCTTCACGATGGTCTTGGTGAGCTTGGGATCCTCCAGCTGATCGCAGATCGCCACGCGATGGCCGGCCCGTACCAGTTTCGGCAGGTAATTGTCAAGCGAATGGTGGGGGAAACCGGCAAGTTCGATCGTCCCTGCACCGTTGTTCCGCTGGGTGAGGGTGATCCCCAGCACGGCAGCGGCGGTAACGGCATCCTCCAGGAAGGTCTCGTAGAAATCGCCCACGCGGAACAGCAGCAAGGCATCCGGGTACTGGCCCTTGATGCGCATGTACTGCTTCATCAAGGGTGTTTCGGCGGGGGAAGCTTTGGTCATCGGTGCGAAGTTCGCAATACCGTTCGGGCAGCCCGAAATGTACCTCCCATTTCCCGTCCTTTGCAGCATTCACCTTCCTTCCTTTATCAACAACCTCTTCATGCCGCCACAGGACCGTAAGCTGACCATGGATGAACTGGGCCGTGTGGACCCCGCCGAATACAAGGCCATGCCCAAGCCCCGGCTCCGGTTCGTGCTGGACGATGTGCGCAGCCGCCACAACACCGGTTCCATCTTTCGCACCGCGGATGCTTTTGCCTTGGATGGGCTGGACCTCTGCGGTTTCACCCCACTGCCTCCGCACCGGGAGATCGAGAAGACGGCCCTGGGTGCCACGCTCTCCGTGCCTTGGGAGCACCACGGATCTGCACTGGACGCCGTGCGCCGCTTGAAAGCCATGGGCTGGGAGGTATGGGCGGTGGAGCAGACCGAGCAGGCGGTCCCGATCACCGATTGGCGGCCGAACATGGAAAAAGGGGTGGCCTTGGTGCTGGGCAACGAACTGCACGGGGTGAGCGATGCCGTGGTGGCCGAATGCGATGGCGCGGTCGTGGTGCCGCAAGGCGGCACGAAGCATAGCCTGAACGTCTCGGTTTGCGCGGGGATAGTGGCCGCTTGGGCCGTTCTGGGCCGCAAAACATGATCGGTACGGGCAACCGTTCAACAATTCCTTCGTAAAAGGATTGCGCCTCGAACGCTCCGAGGCAGGCTCCTTCTTCTATATTTGGCACAGATCAAAACGGAAGTGCGCTCCACACTCACCCTCCCATTATTGGCCTTCCTGGCCGGAATAGGGCTGTCCTCCACGGTGAACGCCCAGTATTTCCGCAATTCCAGCTATTGGAAAACACATCGCTCGGAAATCTCGGTAGGTTTGGGCATTACCAACTTTTTGGGTGAGCTCGGCGGTCGGGACCAGATCGGGTCCCCCTTCGTGTGGGACCTGGAGTTCAGCCAGACCAAGCCAGCCCTCAGTTTGGGCTACCGCTATTATTTGGCCAAGCGTCTTTCCCTGCGCGGCATCGGCACCTATGGCATCCTGGCCGGCAATGACAACCTGACCAAGGAGCCTTTCCGCGAGAACCGCAATTTGAGCTTCAAATCAAGCATCATCGAGGCCCAGGCCTGCCTCGAGTGGCATCCCTACCAGGAACAACCGGGCCATTTATACGACCTGCGCGGGGTAAAGGGCATGGCTCCGAGCCGTGTGGGCTTGTACTTCTTCGGCGGAGTGGGAGTCTTCCACTTCAACCCGAAGGCACAATTCGACGGCACATGGGTGGAATTACGTCCACTGGGTACGGAAGGCCAAGGTCTGCCGGACGGGCCGGATGAATACGCCCTCATGCAGATCTGCATCCCCATGGGCGTAGGTATTCGCAAGGCACTGAACAAGACGATGACCATCGGTCTGGAACTCCAGTACACCAAGACCTTCACCGACTACATCGACGACGTGAGCGGCGTGTATTACGATCGCGCCGCACTGGAGGAGGCCCGGGGTCCGTTGGCCGCCTACCTCTCCGACCCTAGCTTGGGTGAGATCCCCGGTCAGACCAACACCGGCCAGCAACGCGGTTACTCCAACCACAACGATGGCTATATCTTCCTGAAGGCACAGCTCCACTACAAGCTCTTCAAGTACCGCTCTTCGAGCAAAAAGTACCGCACGCGCGCCCGGAGACAGAAGATCGTCTTCTAATACCACTTCCAGGTCCAAAAGACCGGAAGGCATGGCAGCTCAGGCGTGCGCAGCATTCAACGCACGGAAAGGAGATGTTCCAAGCAACCAATCCCCGGTTGCTTCGTCAAGGGAATGTGTCATCCGCAGCCCTCGGTTGACTCTTCCTGCTATATTTGGGACCGATCGAAACGGAAGTGCGCTCCACACCCACCTTACCCTTATTGGCCTTTCTGGTATGCTTCAGTGTGCCGGGCCTGTTGAACGCGCAGTATTTCCGGAACTCCGACTACTGGAAGACCCATCGGAAGGAGGTCGCTGTTGGTATGGGCATCTCCAACTTCCTGGGTGAGCTCGGCGGTCGCGACAAGATCGGATCCCCCTTCATCTGGGACCTGGAGTTCAGCCAAACCAAGCCTGCGCTCAGCCTGGGTTTCCGCTACTATGTGGCCCAGTTGCTTTCCCTGCGCATCAATGGCACGTACGGCGTCCTGGCCGGCAATGACAACCTGACCAAGGAGCCTTCCCGGCAGAACCGGAACCTGAGCTTCAGATCGGATATCATCGAGGCCCAGCTCTGCGTCGAGTTCCACCCCTTCCAGGAACAACTTGGGCACTATCATGACCTGCGCGGAGTGAAAGGGATGGCCTCCAGCCGCATGGGCTTGTACGTTTTCGCCGGCGTGGGAGGCTTCCGTTTCAACCCGAAGACAAAGTTCGATGGAGCATGGGTGGAGCTTCAACCGCTGGGCACGGAAGGCCAAGGACTGCCGGAGGGTCCGGAGGAATATTCCCTTACGCAATTCTGCATACCCATGGGTCTGGGTGTCCGAAGGGCCCTGAACAAGACGATGACGATCGGTCTGGAGTTGCAATACACGAAAACATTCACGGACTACATTGATGATGTGAGCGGTGTGTACTACGACCGGGATGCACTGGAGGAAGCCCGAGGTCCCTTGGCCGCCTACCTCTCGGATCCGAGCTTGGGCGAGGTAGCGGGGCAAACCACTGCGGGCCAACAGCGCGGCTTTTCCGATCACAACGATGGCTACCTTTTCCTGAAAGCACAGATCCACTTTAAGATCTACCAGTTCCGTTCTTCGAACAAAAAGTACCGCACGCGCATCCGCCGCCAGAAGATCGTATTCTAAGCGACTCCTTGATCCCGCTTACAAGCCCCGATGAAGATCGCTCATCGGGGCTTGCGCTTTCCCGGACACCTGTTGTTCAGTTGGGTGAAACCAAGCGCAAGTGCCTGCATTCCTATTGCGAGGAAGTGGATTTCCGTCCCACATCGGGAACAGGAAGCCCACCGGGGATCGTCAGGTTTCCTATGTTTCCCGACAGACCTGCCATGCCGAACATTCACGGCACAGGCTTTGTCCGAAAGTTGAACCGATCGGTGGAGGTGACAGCTGCCACGAAAATGAAAACCATGAAGACCCACCTCGCCTCGTTGGCCCTCCTCGGTGCGCTGGTCAGCGCCACGGCTCCGGAGGCCAAAAGGGAAAGCACCTCGCCCGCAGCGGGGGAAACAGCCACGGCGGCAACCATGCACAAGGCTTGGGACGAACTACTCCGGGCCCATGTGAAGAACGATCGGGTGGACTACAAGGGGCTACTGACTGAAAAGGCGAAGCTGCGGGCCTACTGCAACCTGTTGAGCAGCACCCCACCCACCGGCGCGTGGAGCAAGAACGCCCGGCTCGCCTTTTGGATCAATGCCTACAATGCCTTTACCGTGCAGCTCATCGTGGACAACTATCCCGTGAAGAGCATCAAGGACCTGAACCCCTCGGTGAGCGTGCCCCTGTTGCACACGGTGTGGACGACCACCAAATTCAAGATCGGCGACAAGGAATACAGCTTGGACGATGTGGAGAACAAGGTGCTGCGCGGGGAATTAAAGGAACCCCGCATTCACTTCGCCATCAATTGCGCCTCGATGAGCTGTCCGCCGTTGCGCAATGAGGCCTTCACCGAAGACCGGGTGCAAGCCCAATTGGACGATCAGGCACGCCACTTCATCAATGATCCACGCTACAACAACATCCGGAAGACAAACGCCGACCTCTCGAAGATCTTTTCGTGGTTCAGCGGTGATTTTGAAATGAACGGAAGCGTCATTGATTTCATCAATCAATACAGCAAGGTGAAGATGGATGCTGACGCGGAGCTGAGCTACATGGACTACGACTGGAGCTTGAACGAGCGGAAGTGACAACATGGCGGAACGCGGATCGCGCACATGAGGGCTGATCGCTGAGCGCCCGGGATCCCGGATGCAACCTTCGTCCGTGGAATGGGCCAAGGATGGAAATGCACACGGGGGTGAAAGTTAGTTCCGCAGGTGTCGAGCGATGGGTCCACAGCCATGGACGCATGAAGCACCAGGAAGGTGATCGGCCACGGGTTGTCCGTCGTCCCGAAGGCTATCGCTCAATGCATCCCTTCGCGAGCCGGGTTTGCAGGTAGCTCCAGCACATTCCCAAGCACTCCGATCGATCCGGCACGGAAGCCGTGGTCGGGGGTGGAGAGATCACGGATTTCCATCGGAGAATTGCCCCGATCCGTCCGCGCATGCCGCAGCTTCCCTGAACGATAATCGTGCAGCTGAACCCGAGAAAAGACAAAGGGCCCGAAGGCCCCTTGCTACTGCGATACTTGCTTGGACCGCAAGCACTACTTCCGCATGCTGTTCATCACCGTGAAGATCTCGTCGCTGTGGTGAGGGTCCGAATAGCTGCCCAACTTCTTGAAGAAGGCCTTGCGCGCGGTCTCATCCGGCCAAGCTGCCTTTGCGAGTTCCTCGAACTCCTCGTTGAACTTGCCGAGGTCCTCCCACTTCTCGAACTCCATGGTGGTAACATACGAGGCACCGAGGCTGCCCCAGGCGTGTATGTACATGGAGTAGTGCTTCACCAAGGTGCTCTTTGCGATCACCTTGTCGTAGTACTCCTGGAACGTCTTCTGCACCTCCGCTCTCGTTGTGCCTTCGGGCATTACGAATTGGCTCGTGGTCTGTGCGATATAGCTGACCTCAGCCTGCTCTTGCGCAACAGCGCTGTTGCTTGTGGCGCAAGCAGCAGCAAGCACGGTTGAAAGGGCGAAGATCTTCAGCTTCTTCATGGTGTTGGGTTTTGGTGGTTGATCATTTTTATCCTGCGGTAAAGGTCCACTTGCCGATCGGCGTGGGAACTGGTGGAAATACCAGTTTATGGGATCAGGGGCCACTGCCATTTCCGATGGTCCGAAAGAAGGGGACAGTTGGCTACCTTCCTTGACCACCTCGCGCTGCAGGTCGCTCCAAGGCTTGAACACCGGGCGTGCGATAACACCTTGCCCGGCTTGCTGGGGATGGACACGAATGAACACCGGCAAAGAACTTCCCCCATCCGTGAGGAACCGTGTGGATCCGTGGTTTCAAACTTGGGCCAACCACACCGCAATGCGTGGCCGGTAGCCCCGATCAACCTGACGGATCATCCCATCCACTCAACCCCCGGAGCCCCATCCAGACCAAGGACCCTCCGGATCGCTTCCACCAGCTCCTGTCTTTTGAAGGGCTTTGGAATGAAGCCATCCATGCCCGCCTCCGAACACTCCTGTACTTCGGCCCGCATTACGTTGGCGGTCATGGCCAGTATAGGCGTTAGTGCCTTGACGCTGGGCAAGGCGCGGATGGCGCGCGTGGCTTCGTACCCGTCCATCACGGGCATTTGCACGTCCATGAGGATGAGGTCGTACGCATCCGCTTGGAGCATCTCCAATGCGACCTGCCCGTTCTCGGCCACGTCGATCCGGACATCAGGGATGGCATCCTCCAACTCCACCTGGGCCACCATCACGTTGAGCTTGTTGTCCTCCACCAAGAGGATGTGAAGGCCGGCCATTTTCTTCTCGTCCGGCCTTGCTTCCGCAGGCACTGCCTGTTCCTCCGGTGAAGCAAGCGCATAGGGAATGTTGACGGTGAACACACTGCCTTTCCCCACCTCGCTTTCCACACCGATCGTTCCGCCTTGCATGTCCACCAAGCGCTGGCAGATGGTTAGCCCCAGACCCGATCCGCCATAGCGCCGGGTGTGATCGCTCTCGGCCTGCATGAACTCATCGAACACCCGCGCCAAGCGGTCAGGGGCGATGCCGATGCCGGTGTCCGTGACAATGCATCGGAGGCCGACCATTTCGCCAGTTGCAGCGTTGCCCTCCACATGCACCTTGGCCGCCACCTCCATCCGCACTTCCACGGCACCCGAATCGGTGAACTTGATGGCGTTGCCCACCAGGTTCATGAGCACTTGCCGCAAGCGTGTGGGATCCCCGATCACCGCTTCCGGTACGGCATCGTCCACGCGGGAAGAAAGCAGCAGTCCTTTCTCCTTGGCGCGGTACTGCATCACACTGATCACATCCTCCAGGATCGACCGGGGCAGGAACCGGACCTTCTCCAGTTGTAATCGCCCCACCTCGATCTTGCTCAGGTCGAGGATCTCATTCACGATGCCAAGCAAATTCTCACTACTGCTGGCGATGGCATCCACGTAGCGTTCACGCGTTTCGGTATCCGTGTACGCATCGCGACGCAGGGCGTTGCTCATGCCCACGATGGCGTTCATGGGGGTGCGGATCTCGTGGCTCATGTTGGCCAGGAACTGCTGCTTGATGCGCTCGCTTTGCTCGGCCCGTTCCTTGGCTGCACTGAGCTGCGCCGTTCGTTCCTGCACGGTTTTCTCCAGGAATTGCTTCTGGCGCCTTTGTACCCGGATGTAGAGGAGGACGGCTCCACCCACGGCGAGCGCGCAAAGCGCAAAGAACCACCACGTTCGCCGCCACGGCGGCAGCACTTCCAACCTGAACGATGTGCCCATAGTGTCCCAGATCCCATCGCGGTTGTCACCCCGTACATGAAAGATGTAATTGCCGGGATCGAGGTTGGTGTAGATGGCGGTACGCTCATGGCCGGACATGATCCAGTCCTTGTCGAAACCTTCCAGCTTGTATTGATAGTTGTGTTCCGCGGGCGCCGAGAATTCCATGCTGGCGAACTCGAAGGTGACCATGTTATCACTCATCGGGATGGTCATTCCCTGACTGAGGTAGGCCGGTTCCTTCAGCGGGGAATCCGCCTCGCGATGGTCCAGCACCTTGTTGATCAACTTGATGTTGGTGATGCGGATGGGGCTTGCCGTGCTATCGTCGAGAATGTCGCGTGGATCGAAATAGTTGAACCCTTTCACCCCGCCGAATACGAGCGTACCATCGGCCAATTTGCAGTATGCATTCCGGTTGAACTCATCGCTTTGCAGCCCATCGCTCGCATCGAAGTTCCGGAACAGCCTTGTTACCGGATCGAACTTGGAAACACCCCTGTTCGTGCTCATCCACAACGATCCGCCGCCATCGGCCAACACACTGTACACCACATTGTTCGGCAAGCCGTCCTTCGTGGAATAGCGCACCACTTCACCCGTTCGCGTATCGATCCTGTTCAAGCCACCGCCATCGATCCCCAGCCACAGCACATCGCCGGAGCGAGGGTCCGCCTCGATG
Source organism: Flavobacteriales bacterium (assembly GCA_019912395.1). Lineage (GTDB taxonomy): Bacteria > Bacteroidota > Bacteroidia > Flavobacteriales_F > PHOS-HE28 > PHOS-HE28. The sequence goes on from JAIOIH010000050.1 coordinate 44,971, forward strand.
GATAGAACTGCATTCCCGGACAGGGAATTCACGTGCTGCGGATCGTGCGTGAACAGTTTCCACTGGCCCGCCTTGTGATCGAAGCGCAAGAGACCATTGCCCGTTCCCAGCCAGAAGACCCCCTTTACATCACGATGAACAACATTCGCAAAGTGACCGGACCCATCCGTGGTGACCAATGGACACTGGTAGTAGGTATACGTGGAATTGCGGCGATCAAATCGCCCGAAGGAACGGTCACCCCCGAACCAGATCAGCGAATCACCGTCCAGGACAAGCGGCAATGTGTTGATCTCGCCCGGAACGGCTTGGGCACCCTTCGGCCGGTGTGATACCGGACCGCTATCTCCCTTCCCATAACTGACCAGACCCGCATAGTTGAACCAGTACGTACCGGAACCATCCTGCACGGTGCCCATGCCCCAGCTGCTCGCAACATGCATGGCCGGATGATGGAAATAACGCTTCCCTTCAATGGCCAACACGTAGTTGTGTTCCTTCGGGTCGTACACTTCCAAGAACGCTCCGTCACGCGCGATGACCACCGTTCCATTTTCGCCCGCCGATAAGGACCCCACACTGGGCCCAGGTACCGCATGGAACCGATCGATGCGCGGATCGTACGTGAGGACCCCATACCCCCGTGTGCCTACCCAGATCAAGCCATTGCGGTCCCGGTACAGGTCACCGCCCTGCTCCACCAACGCACGTAGATCATGCGTTACGGCAGTGATCTTCTTCATTGCTCCGGTTCGTGGGTCGAAACAAAAAAGTCCTCTGTAGTATCCGAACCAGATCCTTCCATCACTGTCCAGAATTGCATTCGTTGCATTGATGCCACCATAGCCCCGGGGCATTTGGAAAAGCAATTCCGTTCGCTCGATCCCATTGCTGATATCCAGCACGCGGGATCCCTCTATCATGTACCGCTTGTTGCGCAGCGTGTCATCGATCACCAATGACACCACCTTCCCTGGATCGTTGAACAACCCCTCATGGCCTATAGGGATGCCGTTCATGTCCAGCGTATCCACTCGTTCATTTCCGGCGTGGTCCGGATGGATCCGGAAGCTGTGGCTTCCCGACACGAAACCCCACAACACCCCGTCGGAATCCCTGCTTACGCGTGTGAGGTTGTTCGTGTACCGCTTCAACGAATACGTCGGGAGGGTATGGTCCACGACCGCACTATCCGTATTCGCCAAGGTCAGCTTCACCAGACCTGTGGATCCGCACATCCACAGGTCGCCCTCCTCATCCTGTACGATCCCGATCACCGCACCATTGCCCATGGGATCAATGTGCAGAAAGGTTTCCGTTTCGCGATCGAAGAGGTCAACGCCCTGGGCGGTGCCGGTCCACAATCGCCCTTCGCGGTCCTCGAACACCGAATGGATGAAGTTGTCGTTTATCGAGTTAGGCTCTTCGGGGTCGTGCCGGAACACCGTGAACGTATACCCATCATATCGGTTCAACCCATCCTTGGTGGCGAACCACATGAAGCCGTACTTGTCCTGTACGGTACAATTCACCATGCCTTGCGAAAGCCCATCCTTGATGGTGAGCGCACGGAACGCCAACGCAAGCGTATCCCACTGCCCGTTCGCAGAACCCGCTTGCAACGCGAGCAACAATGCAAGCACGGGGACAAGCCGTTTCATAACGGGATGTAATGTCCATGGGCCATCGCGTACACCACCAGCCCGGCGGTATTGCGAGCGCCTGTCTTCAGCAACAGATTATTCCGGTGGAATTCAACGGTGCGCGGGCTCACGAAGATCATTGCCGCGATCTCCGCGGTGGTGCGTTCCTGGCAGATGCCGCGAAGCACTTCCAGTTCACGCTCGCTGAGCGGGTCGATGTCCGCGAAAGTGGGCTTCACCTTCTTGCCTCTGACAAGGCCGTGGAGCATGGCGTTGCTCACCGCGTCGCTGAAGTAGTAGCCCGTTTGCGCCACGGAGCGGATGGCCGTATCGATCTCGTCCGGCTCCGCGTTCTTCGGTATGAAGCCATTGGCGCCCAGCTCCATCAGGTGCTTGATCACGTTCTCGCCTTCATGCGAGCTCAACACGATCACCTTCACTTCAGGTTGCCCCTCCTTCAACCGGTGCATGGTCTCCACACCGTCCATTACGGGCATTTCCAGGTCCAACAGCACGATGTCCACTTCGGCTGTCTTCAGCCCTACGAGCAGTTCTTCGCCATTGGCACACTCCAATACAATGCGCGCACCCGCCATGTCACTCAGTAACATCACCAGTCCCTTGCGGAACAGAAGTTGATCATCAGCGAGCGCGAGTTTGATCATCGTGTAAAGGTCGTAAGGGCCGGGGCGGTCGCCTCCTCGTATTTCCACCGGTTCTTTTGGTTCAACCGCCAAGGACATCGGCTTTCAGTTCGGCCGTTATCCGGCGACCGAGCTCCAACAGTTCCCCCACAGCTACAGTACACGCGCTCGCACCTGCCCTACCTGCGCAGTTGCCGATCAGCCCGAGGAGTTCCAGCATGCGCGCCGAACCGAGATAGTGCGCTTGGGGCCGCAGTTCATGCGCCGCAGCCCTAAGTCCGTCCGTGTCTCCCTTGGCCAAGCACGCTTCCACTCGCTGGAAAAGACCGGGTGCCTCTTCGAGGTAGAGCTGCACCCATTGCACCACCTGTGCGCGGTTTCCCTTGAACAGACGGTCGAGGGTGGAGAGGTCGGTGTGGCGTTGTGGCATTGGGATGGAAAACTACGAACGCCATCCTTTTTTTACCGCAACGGCGCAACGAACGCAACGGACCCGCCACGTAGTCCGTGGAACCGTATTTCGCCTTTGTGGTCAAAAGATAGCGTGGCGAAACCTTGGCGTTCGTTGCGTCGTCGAGGTCAACTACCAAGCTTCCCCGCCAAAAAGCCCGTGGTCCATGCCGCCTGGAAGTTGAAGCCGCCGGTGATGCCATCGATGTCCAGCACCTCGCCTGCGAAATGGAGGCCCGGCACTTTTCGGCTTTGCAGCGTATGCGGATCCACTTCTTCCAAGGCAACACCGCCCGCCGTTACGAATTCCTCCTTGAAGGTGGTCTTTCCGGCCACGGCATAGCGGTCGTTCGTCAAGAGGTCCACCAAGCGGTTGCGGTCCTTCTTGCCGACGTCGCCCCAGGTCCTTTCCAACGGAATGGGTGCTTTGGCCAGCAGGAATTCCCAGAGGCGGCGGGGGATGGCGAACGGATTCGCGTTCTGCGCTTGCTTGCGTTGCAGGTCCTCATCAGCCATGGCTGCGCGTACTTCCTCTTCCCCTATTCCACCGAGCCAATGCAGTTGTAGCGTGAAGCGATAGCCCATGGCTTGCACCTCGCGCGCGCCCCATGCGCTGAGCTTCAACACCGCAGGGCCGCTCATGCCCCAATGGGTGATCAACAGAGGGCCGATGCTCTCCAGCTTGGTTCCGATGATGCGCGCCCGCACCGGATCGGCCACCACGCCCATGAGCGAGCGGACCTCCTCCCCGGGCATGTTGAGGGTGAAGAGCGAGGGGGCCGGTGGAATGATGGTATGACCAAGCGCCTTGAGCCATGTATAGCCCTCCGGTTTGGGATGCCCGCCGGTGGTGATGATCACGCGGTCGCCTTCGAGCGTTCCGCCGCTTTCCATGTTCAGTGTGAAGCCGCCTCCGGGCCTTAACGCGATGGCCTTAACACCGGATTGCCGCATGATGCGCACGCCGCTGCGATCCACTTCATCCATCAGGCATCGGATGATCGTTCCGGAATCATCGGAAACGGGGAACATGCGTCCGTCGGCCTCGGTCTTTAATTCCACGCCGCGTTGTGCGAACCAAGCCAGGGTGTCCTTCACGCTGAAAAGCTCGAACGACTTCCGCAGAAAACGCTCACCACGCGGATAGTTGGCCGCCAGCTTGCGGGCATTGAGTTGATCGTGCGTGACGTTGCATCGGCCACCACCGCTGATGCGCACCTTGGCCAGTAGCTTGTCGCTCTTCTCCAGTAGGAGCACCTCAGCATCGGAGTGATGTTGCTTCACGCTCAATGCGGCGAAAAAGCCCGCAGCACCTCCGCCGATGATGATCACGCGCATGGGGCAAAGATGGTGTGGGGATTTCACCACAGAGACACCCCGTCTTTCGGCGGGGCAGGCTCCGACACGGAGGAATGCCATGTTGGCGCTTGCTCGGATAGCTATGCACCTCGGCTCACGAAATACATCTCCATTTCCCCTTTCCCTTTCGCTTGGATCCTTCCACGGGAAGTGAATATGAACCCCGGCAAATCCTTCACCAGTGCGTATGTCGCCTCGCTGATGTTCACTTGGCCGACTTCTCCTGATGATTCCATGCGGCTCGCGGTGTTCACTGTGTCGCCCCAGATGTCGTACTGGAATTTCTTCACGCCCACGATGCCCGCTACCACGGGACCGGTGTGAACGCCGATGCGGATCTCGAAGTACGGCTGGCCCGCCGCCATTTTCCCCGCCTTTCCTTCTGCGATGAAGTCGCGGATCTCGAGCGCGGCCTTCACCACATCCACCGCGTGCGTGTTGTTCGGTGTGGGCAAGCCACCGGCCGCCATATAGGAATCACCGATGGTCTTGATCTTCTCGATGTTGTGCTTCTCCATGATGTGGTCGAAGGCGCTGAAGCATTCGTGGATGTCCGCCACCAGTTCCTTGGCCGTGAGCTTTTCGCTCATCGCGGTGAAGCCCTTGAAGTCGGTGAAGAGCACGGTAACCTGATCGATCTGTTTCGCATCCGCCTCGCCCTTCGTTTTCAGTTCTTCCGCTACCTGCTCCGGGAGAATATTGAGCAATAGTTCGTCGCTCTGATGCAGGGCCTTCTGGATGCGACCGCGTTGGCGGAAGATGATGACCCCGAAGATCAGCAATCCCAATCCCGAAAACAAGAAGATGTTCCTTCGCGTGCGTTCGCGTTGGATGTCCGCGTCCGCGGTCCGTCGTTCCAGTTCCCGTTCTTGGGCAGTGGTCAGGCTGTCCGCGAACTGCTGCTTGGCGAAATCCGCAGCGAGCAGGGCACCGGAAAGGTTTGCAGCAGAACTGTTGCTCCGTGTCGAATCCACCAATGCGTAGTACTGCTTCCAAGTGAGCAAGGCGTTGCGTTCATCGCCAAGGCCTTCATAAGCCAGGGCAAGGGGCTCAAGGTTGTCCATGGACTCTTTGATCGATCGCCCCTCCAGCGTTACGGCGAGTCCCTCCTTCGCGTATAACAGCGCCTTCTTGTACCGATGCGCGCAGAGGTGCGCTTTTGCCAACTGGGATAGCGTGTAACTGATCCAGGGGCGGTTCGGCGATGGCGCGTTGCGAAAGCGAAGGAGCTGCCGCTCCAATCGCACCAGCGCGCTGTCACATTGTCCAGCGTCGAGGAGGTTGTTGGCCTCCCATCCGTCCAGCTTCCCTTGGCCATGGGAGACCTTTCCGCTTGCCACCAGCGCTCTGGCCCGTTCGAGGCAGGTTTCAGCTGAAAGGGCCGACGGTTCCGTATCGGCATAATATGCAAGGCGCTGAAGAATATCGAACTCCCAATCCGCGTCACGACCCGCATCAAGCTCCAGGCATTGCCGGTAGACCTGTTGACTGAGCAAGCGTTCGCCCATCTGGGAATAGGAGTATGCGATGTCCCAAAGGGCTTGGAAGATGTTGGCCGTATCCCCGAGTGTTTCGTAACCCTTGAGCGTCTTGATCTGGTAGTTGGCGGCGGCGTTGAACTGACCGAGCCGAACGAAGAGCTTACCGATCAACCGGTACGTGTGTGACTCGTAGCGGCGTTCGTTGATGCGGTGGAATCCTTCCGCAGCCTGACGCAGCACTGCGAATGCCTCGGCGTACCGTCCATGGTCGCCATGGTCCGAGCCTTCCGTGTAGCGAGCGAAGCCCGATTGCATGACGTAGGCACGCGACAGGGTATCGGTGGATCGGACCGGCATGATCCGCGACACGGCCTCAACGGCTGTAAGGCTGGTGTCGATCAGGAAGAGTTCACCCAGAGCTGTGCAGCGATCACCAACCGTACGGGTCGTGTCATCCCAGACCCGCCAAAGCGAGTCCGCGTTCATAGCCTGGCCGGAACAGGGAATCCCCGAGACCACCAAGAGTGGCGCGAGCATGTAGCGGAAGACCTTGTTCATTCGTCCGCGACAAAGTACATCTCCATTTCCCCCTTGCCCTTCGCTTGGATCTTGCCGCACGACGTGAATGTGGGCGCTGGTGCATGAATGTCGGACATAGTAAAAAGCCGTAACACGATCCATTCGAGAAGGGACCTGCTTCACCGGGATCCGCAACAGGCAATTTCAGCTAAAGTCCCCCGGTCGGAATGGAAGTGTAGATCCGGGCATGACCATTATCGAATACGGGCTTGTAGCGTTCCTTCAAAAGGCTGGGCCACGGATGCTTTCCAACGTTTTGCTCTATACCATCGCCAATGAACAACACTTGATCCACCTCCGGAGGTATTCCACGGCGCCAGTGACGCTGTACCCAATACGGGTCTCGTGCAAAACGACACCAACGCTCCTGGCCCGTCCATGCGTTCGGTTCAACAAAATTGAGCTGTTCATAGGGAGCGATCAGGATCCCGTTATGGCGAATGGCAACGTACGACACCACATGTTGCAGCAACCGGTCTGTTCGGGCCGGAACGGACAGCACCAGACTACCTGGGGCAAGGGCATCGCATGCTTCCATGGTGGCATTGTATGCTCCTTCGAAATGCGACAAGTATGCTTCGGCCTGAACAAGTCTTACCACGTGCAATGGAAGCGCGCACAATGCCGCTCCACCGATAATGGATGCGACCCGACCGCGAGAGGCATCAGCAATGGCGACGACCCAAAGCACAAGCACTACAAGCACCAACCATTGCCCACGATCCGAAATTATCAGGCTGCGACCGTATGGCGTATTCCCCAAGAACGCAATTGCAAAAAAGGCAAAAAAGAGGACGGCAAGCATATCGTGCCAAAGCAATTTCCGCCCGAAGCGCCATCGACCGATAATACCGGCCACGATCGCGATCAAGAAAAGTATCCCGACCCACTGGACCAGCCACAACTCATCCGCGTGGTCCACCAGGAACAAGGGCCGCAACAAGAAGTCGCTGGTGAATGACGGTAGTTCCGCAGGGATCAGCAGCGGGAGAATTTGCATTCTCCGACCGAGAGCGAACGCACACGCAAGAAGCAGTACGATCCATATCACGATCCGTCCGTTACTGATCCCGCGGTCGCCCGGAGCAGCAGCGGTCCTGCCCAAGTACAATTCATGCAAGACTGCCGTAAAAAAGAACAAGCCCAGGAGGAACGGTGCGCCACGATGCGTGAACACGGTGATGACAGCGCCGATCAGCAGGCCCGCCCAGCGTGCGCGTGGCGAACCGGCATGCCATTTCCACCAGGCCACCGATCCCAAGGCGATAGCGGTGCCGATCAGAAAGTGGAACATGCCCATGATCAAAAGTGTGTTGAACGTAATAGGAGCGAGCCACAAGATCGATGGCCCGATCCTGGTCCCGTAGGCCCGGAGAAAGGCGAACACGGAGAGCACGACAGCCCAGCTCGCCAGCACCACCATGAGCACATGTGCTTGTTCGGGTGCTGCGAAAGCCAACAACACCGTAAGGATCCAGTCGCCGAGCAATGCATGCTGAGCACCGCTATCGTAAACGAACCCGTGAGCACTATGACTTGCTGCGGACCATGGCGCTTCAAGCAATGAGGCATGCAATACATGCATGGGTCCATCCACCGTAATGAAGAAACGGAAGAACAGGATAGTGGCCGCGTTGGCAAGTAGAACGCCAAGCAGGATTTTACCAAAGTGACCTGTCCGCATCAGCCGGAAAGTAATACCATCTCGTCATACAAATTCATCCGATCTACTTGCTCTTTCTCCGCATTATGTCGCTTCAAAAGCTGCAAGGGCAGCTTGTTTCACGAGCACGTACCGCTTCACCAAGAAGGTGGCCCCGTAGCTAACGCTACGCAGCCACCTCCTTGGATCGTCCTGCGAAGAAATAGCTGCGCATCTTTGGACGACCTTGTACGACGAAATGGTATAGCCACTCAAAGCCCGACAATAGAGCAAGGGACCGTTCCTTGACCTATTCGACCTCTACGTATTCCAACAACCTCCCGCACCCCTGGGAACGCGGTGCTTCCCATTACAGCGCGTTCACTGTCGCCTCGAACTGGGTAAGCGTGGTCGGTGTAAATGTCATCGGTACGTTCAAGCCGCTTGATATCGTCACGGGGTTGAAGGACGAGGAATAGCCGTTGGCTTCTTGCCTCAATCCGATGACCACCGCAGACATGCCAACAGGGGCAGCTTGGCCCGAATAGGTCTGGTTCTGGTATCCATACATGGACATCACACTGTTCAATGAAGGAAGTGCCATCCAGATCAAGGTGCTATCCATCGCCTGACCCACCGGTATGGTCGCCGTAACCACGGTCGTGTTCGGATCGTTCCAAAAGTAATCGCAGTTGATCCAATTGAAGTTCGGCGCATTAAGTTGGTAATTGAAATAGTAAGGGAAAGTGTACGAGTAGTCAGTGCTGTCGTAATAGGTGGGATCCACCGTTATCATACTCGAATCAATTGGATTCCAGATCATGTTCCCCTGTGCGTTCTCGCTTCCTGTGAACAACTCCATTGCGGGGTCACCGACAGCGGTGGGGACCCTTGCGATAAGGCCGCCTTGTGTGACCCGCACCTCTCCACCTCCTTGTTCGGCGTATACATTGATCGCACCGCCACTGCGCAAGATCCGCATCGTGCCATTGTCGTTCCCCACGGTCTGCTTGTTCAACCAGATCATATCCCCCATGGTCAATGCCTCCACCAAAGACACTTGAACTTGGCCTGTTACGGGTGTTCCATCAGGGTGAATGAAAGCCCCCGGCTCGAAGATCAACCGTGTACCCTTACCACCCATGACCTGCCCGCCGGATGCGGCATCCATGGTAAAGACCTGTGTGGCGTTGGCAATATTGTTGGCAAAAAGAGTTTGGAACGAAGTTCCGTTCGATGCCGGAGGCGGTACGGCAACGTTCTCAGGGCTGTCCTTCTTACAGCTCAATGTCGTAGCTATAGCGAAGGCCATGATCAGGAATGTGCTGGAGGTTCTCATTTTTTAGTGGTTTTATGGACGAGGGTGTGCAAAAGGGTAATCGACCCAAGCTTGGCGAGGTTGCTAAAGTTAGGACGCGGGACGTTGGTGTGGATCGCTCAGGCATTAGGCGGTGTACCATGGACGAGGCAAGAAAGCTGAACGCTGCCTGACCCGGATATTTATTCTGATCCGCCTCCGGTTGATCACGATGGCTGAAGGGAGCCACCATGGCCCATCAGAGTCCCCGTTCATCATTTCAGCCTTGGAAGCGCTTCCCGTCCACGAAGTACATCTCCATTTCCCCCTTGCCCTTCGCTTGGATCTTGCCACGCGACGTGAATATGAGTCCTGGTTCGCTCTTCACTTGTGCGTAGGTCGCTTCGCTGATGTTCACCTTGCCTACTTCCCCGGAGGTCTCCATGCGGCTGGCCGTGTTGACGGTATCGCCCCAGAGGTCGTACTGGAATTTCTTTACGCCCACGATGCCCGCTACGACCGGGCCGGTGTGGATGCCGCAACGCATTTCAAAGGCAAGGAGACCCACGGCCTCGCGTTCCAGTTTGCGGGCTGAGACGAAGGCTTGCATCTCCAGTCCAGCCAATACGGTGTTCAGCGCGGAATCGGTGCTGGGCAAGGGCAATCCGCCGGCGCACATGTACGCATCACCAATGGTCTTGATCTTCTCGATGCCGTACTTCTCCATGATGCCATCGAAGGCCGTGAAGCAGGCGTTCACTTCCTCCACGAGATGCGCCGCATCCAACTTCTCGGAGGTGCGGGTGAAGTCCTTGAAGTCGGTGAACAGGATGGATACCAGCTTAAAATCACGGGCTGCCGATTCCCCGTTCCGCTTGAGTTCCTCCGCGACCTCCGCCGGCAGGATGTTCAGCAGGAGATCGTCGGACCGTTCCTTTTCCCGCTCCATGCGCAACTTGGCCCGGTGCATGTAGCGCATTCGGCTGAAGAAGCCGCCCGCCGCCAACAGCAGTAGCACCGCACCACCGATGAGGTAGTCCCGCGTCCTGTCCAACCGGGCGACCTCGGCTTGATGTTCGATCTGTGCTCGCAGGAGCTCCTTTTCCTTCTCCACGGAATCCGTGACCAGTTTCACTTGGTACTCCCGCCGAAGTGAGCTGCTGGCCAATTCATCCACGCGCATGTCCTTCTCCAAGGCGAGCACACGGTCGTTGTAGGCAAGAGCCTTGCCAAGCCGACCCAGGGCCCTGTTGGCCAGGTACAGGCTCTTGCACGCATCGTGTTGTGTGCGGCGGTCACCGATGCGGTCCGCTGCTTGGAGGGCCTCGTTGCTTTGGGCGATCGCCTCCCGGTACCGCCCTTCCTGTGCCGCCAGTGTGCCCAGGGCCGCTTTCATGTGGGCCCTCCATTCCTCATTGCCGATCTGTTCCGCGATGCGCACGCCCTCCGCAAAATCCTTCCGGGCCTCCGCCGCACGGCCCAGCTTCATTTTCTGCTCTCCCGTGTAGCAGAGCATGGTGACCTCGTCCAGCTTGTTCCTTGTCAACTTCGCCACCGCCAAGCACTTCTCATACCAGCCCAAGGCTTCTTCGTAATTGCCTCTTTCCACGGCAAGCTCGGCCTTGAACGAATTGGCGTTCTGCCTGGCTTGGGGATTGTCCCCGACATAGTCCTGGTATTTGGCAAAATACTCCTCGGCCAGTGCCAGCAAGCCGATGCCCTGGTACAGGAACGCGATGTTCAAATAGGCTCCGCCATTCCGGATGCTGTCGGCCGGTTGCTGCTGCTCCAGGACCGATACGACCTGGAGATAACGGCCCAAGGCGCCTTTCGTGTCACCCCGCCCTTCACGGATAAAACCCAGGATCTTGTACACGTCGGCGGATAGCTTGATGTCGTGCCGATCGGTAGCCATGGCCAACGCGTGGTGCAATGCGGCCTCCGCGCTGTCGAACGCTCCCTTTTGGTGAAGCGCAGCACCTTTCCAATACCAACCCGTGCGCCGGGCCCGTTGATCCCCGCTGGAAAGCCCGTAGGCCAATATGCGATCGGCGATGAGAAGCGCGGAATCCGGTTTGTTGTAGAGGTATTCCCGATCAATGGCCCTGGTGGCGCTGTCGATCAAGGAGTGCTTGTCCGGGGCCGTCCCCATCGCACTGTCCCATGCGGCGAAGTTCCATTGCGCCTGCACACCGGTAACGGCGAACATCGCGATGAAAATGCATGGGGACCTGCACATTGTCCATGTCGCATTGCGTGTCCGGTTTTCCAGGATGTAGGGGGACCGGAGGGTTGAGCGTACGTATCCTTGTTGCCACCTGTGCGAAAACCAGAGTGTTGCAAGTTGGCACGCTTGCCCGGGGACGGAACCCGTATTTCCACTAGTTCGTCCGGGAAGATCGTTCCCGTTTTGAACAGGGGTCGGCCTTGTCCGGGGCTTCCATTGCCCGCGCCAGATCAGCTCGGCGACCACGCACTGGCCACGCACATCTCCATTCCCCCCTTCCTCTTCCCCGGGGCCTCCTCGGATCGGCCTCAGCGAACCACAACGAATCGCTGTGTTCCGCCGTTGAGCTTTGCAATGTAGGTGCCAGCCGCGAGCGCGGAAACATCCACCGATCCACGACCGCCGAGGATGTTGCGGGTCAGGACCAAGCGTAGCTGTGCGTCATACACTTCCAGGTCGATCCGCGACGCGATGCGATCCTCCGCGACCACGAAGAGTTCGGAGGCGGCCGGGTTCGGATAGAGCGCAAAGCCTGCATCGGTGCGGTCCTCAACGATGCTGTTCACTACCCCACTGATCTTGGTGAGCCCGGTGCTCGTGGTGACCCAGACGGCATCATCGGCATCCACGGCGAGGCGGCGCACGTTGGGACCAGCCAAGCCATCGGCCGTTTCATACTGCGTCCATCCGAAGCCGTCATAGGTGGAGACGCCTCCTTCGGTCACGAGGTAGTCCACGTACACTCCGGCCCACACCCGACCTTGGCTGTCCAGTACGATGTCCGTCACGGGGTTCAAGGTATCCGGGGCCGGAAGTACGAAGGGACGCGTGTGGTCCCCGGTATGCTGGTCCGCAGCATCGAAGGTGGAGATGCCCTTGGCGGTAGCGACCCACTTGTTCTGCGCGCCGTCGAAGGCGATGCTCCTGACCTTGTTGGACAGCAGACCGTTCGCCGTGGTGAGCGTGGTGAACGTGCTTCCATCGTAGATGATCACACCACCGAGACCACCGCCCAGCCACACGTCGCCGTTAGCCGCGAAAGCGATGTACTGCACGCCACCGAAGGGAATATCAGGACTCGTAAAGGCAGTGAAGGTTCCGTTGCTGTATCGCGTAGCGCCGTTGATGGTGCCCATCCAAACATCGCCGTTCGGTGCCTGTTTGATGTTCGCGATCTGATCATCGCTCAAGCCATCGGCCGTGGTGTAGGTGGTGTACCCGGCCCCGTCGAAGACGCTGACACCAACATCGGTGCCGGCCCAGACATCGCCATTGGCGGTCACCGCGATGGCGACCACATCATCGCTCGCAAGCCCCGGGTGGCTCACCGTGTTATGCGTGGTGAAGCTGTTCCCGTCGAACATGCAAACGCCCGCTTGGGTCGCGAGCCAGATGCCGCCGTCGGAGGCCACGGCCACATCGCGCAGGTTGTTCGTGGGCAGACCATCCACCGTGGTGTAGGTGGTGAAGACCTGTGCGGATAGCAATGTGCTGGAGAGCAGCGCGGTAAGGAAGGTGGAGTGTCTCATTCTGTATGGACAAAGGTTGTTCGTGTGGTATTGCTCGTGCTCCGGATCTCCAGAACGTACACACCAGCACCGTAGCCGAGCGTGCCGATCCGGACAAGGCCATCGCCGGAGAGGTTGAAGTCCGGGGTGATCCGCGCACCATCGGACCGGATGATGGTGAGTTCGTAGGGTCCATCCTCATCAACGATCACGGAAATGTCGCCGGAGGATGGATTGGGGAATACGCGGAGGTACCGGTTGATGTCCTCCTGCCCATCGATCGTGTTGCGTGCCTGGAAGGTGGCGTACATCTCCTGAAAGCTACCGGTCCCATTCGGGTATCGCCCCGTGGTGGTGATCGGATATTGCGTGCCGTAGCGCACTTGATCCACGATGCTCCCATCGGCATAGGACAGCATCAGGGACTCCCCGTCCGCATCCAGTTTGAAGTTCGCGTGATCGTCCCCTTCGTTCGGTTCCCCATCGGCCCAGATGATGAGGTACTCCCCGGGGGCCAGTACACGGTTCGGCATCGCCCATTTGGTCGGATCCCCGGGATCGTCGGAGAGGTAGAGCCCGGTGGTGGCGATCGGGAAGCCGCTCGCATTGTAAAATTCGACCCAGTCATCGGCATCGCCCTCCGCGTCCGTTTCCGGACCATCGTTCAGTGCCCTGAACTCGTTGATCACCAAGGCACCGGCAGTGATCCGGGTGGTGAACGAGTGGAACTCGTAGGCCGCGCGCTCGGGGGAGAACGCCCCCGCCACGGTGTTCTCCGCATAGATGTGGAACTGCACTTGGTTGGTGGCCGCCGTGATCCGCGCACCGAAGAGGCCGTCACCCGCTGCACCGTCACCGTTCTGGCCATCGTCCTTCATCTCCACGTATTGGAAGAGGGCGTTCGCAACGCCGCGGTAGGCCACGAAGGCCGTGTCCGCGCCCGCGATCGAGGCGGTGATGAACACGTCCTCGCCGATGGTGATGTCCTCCGGCGCATGCCCGACCGCGGTGATCACGGGCTGTCCGCTCATGCCCGGGTAGTTGCCCAGGTACACCACCCGCTGGTCCATCAGGTCGGCGATCCCCGGATAGTCCACCACATCGGCCACGGTCTGGTCCAAGTTCGATTCGAAGGCCTGGTCCGTGTAGAACTTGTTCGTGTCCGCGTAGACATGCGGCCGGATCAGGTCGCGCAGCTCCACGGCCCGGTTGTAGTAACTGTGGTCCGCGAAGTTCTCCGCCACGACGGTGCGGATGTGCGCGAGGTACATGCGGCGATACGTGTCGTTCTCGAAGAGCTTGCGCATGAGCGGCCGCGGCTGAACGGATACGTTGTTCAGGTGCTTCAAGGGGTCCATGGTCTTGGCCTGCGCGATGCTGAAGCCGTTCCAGTACGAGGACGCGTCCGTCAAGCGAAAGCTCGCGAAGGACATGTTGAGGTCCCACAGGATCGGGTTCCACCGGGCGTTGTCATCCTTGTAGAGGTAGTAGTTCTGTGCATACCCGACATAACTGTCGAAGTTGATCACCGTGTAGTTGATGGCGTGCATCCACAAGGTGCGGTCCACGTTCAGGACCTCGCCGATGTGAGCGGCATCGTTGTTCAGCACATCGATCAGTTCCAGCAGCTCATCCCACCCTTCATCGGACTCCAAGCTGTACAGTTCCGCATAGGCCGCTGGGTCGGTGCCCGGGGAATCGCTCAGGTTGGAGTTCTCCCCGTTCAGGTCCACCGTGGTGGGATTGCATTTCACGAAGGCATTGCCGCGGGAGCCGAAGTGCTTGTCCACGAATTCCTTGCTCACATCCTCCACGTTCGTGTACAGCCCGATCAGCACGTCATTCACGTACAGGTCGGCGTAGTTGGCCTGGGAGGCGGGCATGTACTGGCGCGCCACCTCATAGGTCATGGCCTCGCGCAGGAAGGACGGGTCCTGGATCACGTTGCTCAACTTCAACTTCTCGTAGCCCTGATGGTCCTGCCCATTGTGCACATGGTCCAGCTTGATGTTGAAGGGGTTCTTCTCCCGCGACGAACTGTACGAGCTGAATCCCTTGTAGCGAACCCCCACATCCGGGTAGCTGGACCCATCGATCACCAGGTCGCCGATGAGCCGCTCGTCGCCGTGAAGGTAGAGGGTGTCGAGCAGGTCGCTCCAATTCTCCTCGGCGAAGTACAGGCGTATCTCACGAACGGAACCCAGGTCGTAGAGGTCGGCTTGTGCGCGCAGCCCCCCGTGCGCGCAGAGCACGACAACAAGAAGGAGCAAGCGGACCGACCTCACTTTCGGTTCAGTGTTCCACCATGACCCGACCGACGACCCGCTCACCGGAACTCAGCGCGGCGCGCACATGGTACAAGCCTGCGGGTTGGGCATGAACATCCAGTTGAACGGTGTTACTGGAGCGCAACACCTCACGGCCCGTGGCGTCGATCAACACGATGCTCGCCACCTCGCCCGGAACAACACCGCTCAGCGTGACACTGTTGTTCGCCGGGTTCGGGAACAAGGTGATCGTACGCTCATCGATCGGACCCGTCACTCCCGTGCTCAGGCCGCAGGGGTCATCACCCAACAAGGCGATGATGCCGGGATCATCACAGGTATAGCGGAAGGCCTTTTGCGGACTGGCGTTGTACTGCCAGATCACCGTGCCAGCCTCGTTCACCTCGTACATGTATTCCTCCGAGAGCGCCACGAAGGTGTTGCCGTTCGGCATTCGGTCCGAAGCGCTCTGACCAGCGGAGTTCGCCACGCAGCTGTGCCGCCAATCATACACGGAGGGACCGTAAGCGCTGCCCGCCGAACGTGGGTACAGGTACCCGTCGCGCTCCGGGTTGATCGCGTCGATCACCGTGCTGTTACCGGGGCCGCCCACGTTGTTCACGAACTGCAGGTATCCCGCGTTCGGACGGCCAGCCTTGATCCAACGGACATCATGCACCGCCCCGGCGATGGTCTGTGTACCCGGAGTGCCGTAGTTGGCCGGCTTGCCCCAGCGGAACAGGAAATCCCCTCCCATGCCCGAGTTCCCTCCGGTATGCCCAGCCGCCTCGGCCGTTGTGGTGCTATGGTCGATGATGAAGATCTCGCTGAGATAGCGCGAGCTGAAGACGATCTGGTCCAGGTCCGCATTGTAGTCGATGCCGTTCACGTGGAACCAATCCCCGCTGGGCGGGCCTCCACCGCCCGCGCTCGTGACCACATTGATGTTCATGCGCTCGGGATGATCGGCGATGGGCATGTAGTTGGGCTTGTTCGCATCCACGAATTGGATGAATCGGTCCAGCATGTTCCACTCCCATACCACCGCCCCTCCGGAGCCGTTCTGCGCCACCTCGATGATCCTTGTCGGCCATTTCGCTGAGTTACCGGTGTACCCGAGCGCCTGCAAGGCTGCATTGGTCTGGGCGACCCAGGCCGTCATCAACACATTCCCGTTGGGCATCAGGCAGATGTCATGATGGGTCACATACTGGGAGGTGGAGTAGACGAATTCCCACACCAACGTTCCGTTCGGCGTGAACTCCTGGAGCTTGCCGCCGACCGCTGCACCGTTCAAGGAATTGCCCTGGTTCACCGCGCCGCGCACGATGTTCCCGTTCGGCTTCAGGGCCATCGCATAGTTCGCGTTCGATGGCAGGGACCAGGAATGGGCGATCTGGCCGCTTGCGTTGATGAGGTAGGCCGTGCTTTGGTTCTGGTTATTGTACAGCGCAAAGCCATCGAATTGGGCTGGCGAAAGGAATGCCAGGAACAGGCCCAAACTGAGCATTAGTGTACGAGCAGGGAGCAACATCAGGTGGATCGGGTTGTGGTGAATGCCCCTGGATCGGGCGAAACTAAATGGGTGGTCCGATCTTGGACCGCCGGATCGGCAAATGGTTCGATCGACCCGATGAAACCATTTCCACGGACCTTTCGACCGGTCGATGCTCGCAACCGATGTGTACTGGAATGGAGCGCAGGGTTCCGCTCACCCACGCTCCACGAAGTACATCTCCATCTCCCCCTTGCCCTTGGCCTGCACCTTGCCGCGCGGGGTGAATACGAATCCAGGCTCATCCTTCACGCATTGGAAGGTGGCCTCGCTGATGTTCACCTTCCCCGCCTCCCCGGCGCTCTCCATGGCGCTGGCGGTGTTCACGGCATCGCCCCAGATGTCATAGGCGAACTTCTTCATGCCCACGATGCCAGCGACGACGGAACCCGTATGTATGCCCACGCGCATCTCGAACGCGGGCAGGCCGGTCTTCTCGCGTGCTGCTTTTCGTGCCGCGATGTACGCCTGCATTTCCAAGGCGGCGCTCACCACACCGGCCGGATCGGTGGACGTGGGGTCCGGCAATCCGCCCACGCACATGTAGGCATCCCCGATGGTCTTGATCTTCTCGATGCCCTTGGCCGTAATGATCCGGTCGAAGGCCTTGAAGCAGGTGTCCAGTTCCTCCACCAGGGCCTGGGCGCTCATCGATGCACTGATGCGCGTGAAATCCTTGAAGTCCGAGAAGAGGATGGTGGCACCGGGGTAATCGCGGGCCATGGCCGTGCCCTTGTCCTTGAGCTCCTGCGCCACGGAAGCCGGAAGGATGTTCAGCAACAGCCGTTCCGACCGCTCCCGCTCCCGTTGGATCCGGGCACTGGACAAACGCATGTGGCGCAGGCGGCTCCACAGTCCACCTGCCAACACCAACACCGCAACACCACTGAAAATGGCAATGTTCCGCCCTTCGCGCTCACTGGCCACTTCCCCTTGATGGCGCAACTCCTCCTCAACCTGCTGCTTGGCCCTGGTGAGGCTGTCCGCCAATTCGCGCTGTGCAAACTCATGGTCCATCTCCACACGCGTCATCTCCTGCACCCTGGCCTCCCCGAAGAGCGTATCCTTCAGGGCCACGGACCGCCGGAACATGGCCAGGGCACGGCCATCGTCACCGAGGGCCCCATACGCCTTGGACAAGCATTCACACGCTTGCTGCTCGAACGGTTTTGCATGCCTGGCCTCCGCCATGGCCAAGCCCATTCGGCAATAGCGCAAGGCCAAGCGCGGGTGACCGGCACTGATCTCGTTGTTGCCGTAGATGATGTACACCACCGCCAGTTGCAGCTCGCTGTTCCGGCCCGTCAGGTTGCGGATGCTGGCCTCCAAATAGGTGCGCGCGGAATCCCAGTTGCCCAATTGCTGCTGGCAAATGCCGAGGTGCATGTCACTGATGCCGATCCAGCCGGTGTCCTGCAAGGTCTCCCAGATCCGCAGGCCGTGCTTGTGGAACACGAGGGCGTTCTGCGGTTGGCCCCGGTCCTCGTAGAGCGAGCCCATGTTGTTCCAGTACTTGGCCGTTTCCCGTTGCAGTCCGAGCCGCTGATAGATCTCGCCGCTTCGGCGGTAATAATCCCCCGCCTTCTCATAGTTCTTCTGGAAATGCTGGATGGCGCCGATGTGGTTCAGCACTTCGGCCAGGCCAAGGTCCTCGCCCCGCCCCTTCTCAACCTCCAGTGCTTGATAGAGTACCGTCAGCGCCCGGTCGTTCTCACCCAGCAATTGAAAGAGGACGGCCTTGCGCCGCAAAAGCCTACCGATCGCTCGTTGATCACCGTCCACGTTCGCAACGACCAAGGCCGAATCCAGCATGAGCACCGACCGATGGTACAGGCCCGCGTCCTTCAAGCCGTCCGCTTCGGCCATCAAGCTTTGCCATGTGGGGGCAGGATCCGAGGTGCGCGACCATACCGGCGTTACGGCCAATAGCACCAAGGCGAGCAAGGCTGCGCGGAGCACGGTGAGCCTTGCGTCATCCCGACACATCGCCGACCCATACTGCTCAAACATGGCGCAAAAGGTAGGCACGGACCGGTGGATCCGTGGCCGAATACATGCCAAAGGACCGCTTGGGCCCCAACGAACCGGACAACTCCAATGCATGATGTACAAGGTGTACTTCCCTTGACCTTCGCCAATGCCGGGAACCGTTCCCGGAGCATTTATTATACCTTGACCCTGAAAAACCCACCTCGATGAACCTGATCACAACCATCTCCCTCCTTGTCTCCCTGATCGCCGCACAGGGATCCCTTGCACAGGATAATTCCGGTTCCTCCGGTGAGCCTTCCGCCTCGGACCCCGGCTTCACGGAGGCCCTGTTCGATGCAGCCACGGTCAGCGACCTGCTGAAGAGCGAGGAGGCCATGGGCATCCGTTTCTACAACGTGCTGGCCGAACCCAGGGATGCGGACGGAACCGCCATGGCGATCGGCATCCGCACGAACGGCAGCGAGTTGAACGCCGGAAAGAGCTATCGGCTCAGCTTGGGTTTTGTGGATGGGAAGATCGCGATGAGCAACCTCAACACCAAGAGTGCCAGGACGGCCTGCGTGAACATGGACGACCCTACGCATCCCTCCTATTCCGCATCCTTCACCCGCACGGATGTGCAGGCCTTGCTGGACCTGACCGGTTGCCAAGCCCTGCAAGCCGTGCCGGACACCACGGTGAAGGACGAGACCACCATGCGCCTTGTCGCCATGAAGGTCACGGACGGCAAGGCATTCCCCTTGGGCAGCGGCCCCGAATTCCAGCGAATGTGCGGTTTCCCCTGCCCACTGGTCTGCGGCCCGGAGGAAAATTACGTCTACCGCAGCAAGTACTAATGTGCCGCTTGGGCACGCACGCGGAAATCCTCGATGAAGACCCTGCGAAGATCTCAATGGAACGCGCATGTGGGCGATCACGGGATGCAGGGTTCCGCGTCGAAAACCCTGCGGAAGTGCAGGGGCATTAAAGGAACATTCCGTTGCGCACCAGAACTCCGTAACATAGGGCACAAGGTTCCGGTGGGTTTCGCGATGATCGTCAGTTCCCCGTGAACCAAGTACAGGGTTGAACGCATTCCCAATATCCCATGGGCCACTGAGCATGAAACCGAGCAATGACAGCAATGCCCGTGATGCACAGGGGAAGAACCCGCCGACGTACGGCCTGGTCCTCTCCGGGGGTGGTGTGCGCGGCGCGGCACATATCGGTGTGATCAAGGCGCTGGAGGAACATGGCATACGGCCCGAATACATCGCCGGGGCCAGCTCCGGCGCCATCGTAGGGGCCTTTTATGCGGCGGGGCACGGCTGGGAGGAGACCTTGGATTTCTTCCGGGGCATGTCCATTTTTACATGGGGGAACTACGCCCGCGGCAAACCCGGAATGCTCGATGCGGACAAATTCCGCAAAGGGTTTGAGAAATACTTCCCGGGGGACCGGTTCGAGGCACTGAAGAAGAAGTTGTTCGTTGTCGCGTCGGACCTCATCAAAGGGCGCTCCCGGGTGTTCCAGGAAGGCCCGCTCATCCGTACGCTCCTCGCCTCCTCTGCCGTGCCGGGGGTGTTCTCTCCCGTGGTGATCGACGGCTCGCTGTACTCGGACGGCGGCATCACCAACAACTTCCCCGTGGAGCCGCTATTGGCGACCTGCGACCGGATCATCGGGGTGTTCGTGAACCCGCTGAAGCAGGTGTCCGCCAACGAGCTCCGCTCTTCCTTTGCGGTCCTGGAGCGTGCCTTTTCCATGGACCGTACAAGCCATTCCATCCGGAAGTTCGATGACTGCGACCTGGTGATCAGCCCGGAGAGCCTCGCGGCCTTCGGCACGTTCAGCACCCAACATGTGGACGAGATATTCCGGATCGGGTATGAGGCCGCCCTGCGGAAATTGGAGGCGTACGAGCAGTGATGGCGTGGCCGGTTTGCCGCGCACGGGCCTTTCGCAATGAACACGCAGCAGGAGATATTGGAAGCAATGAACGATCTCGATCAAGGGAAATTCGGGTACTTGGAGGATTGATGGCAGCCAGCGTGGAGCCTACGCACAGCGCCAACGCGAAGATCCGAACATCCGCCCTGCCCTACCTTTATCCCATTCCACAAATCAGCAAGAACAACCATCATGATCCGATCGAGCAAGGCCATTTGGAAGGGAAGCGGCAAGGAAGGCGGCGGCCTGTTGACCAGCACCAGCGGCGTATTGAAGGACACGCCCTATTCCTTCACCACCCGCTTCGTCAGCGAGGACGGCAAGGCGGGCACCAACCCCGAGGAACTCATCGCGGCCGCACATGCGGGCTGCTTCACCATGAAGCTCAGCTTCTTGCTTGGCAACGCAGGCCACACGCCCGATGAACTGGACTGCACCTCCGAGGTGAAGCTCGGTCCGGTGGAAGGCGGTACGGGCATCGTCGGCATCCATCTGGTGTTGAAGGCCAAGGTCAGCGGCATCAGCCAAGCGGACTTTGATGCCTGCGCCGCGGATGCCAAGGTGAACTGCCCCGTCAGCCAGGCGCTGAAGGCCGTGCCGATCACGCTGAGCGCAACCTTGGCGGGCTAGCGCATCACGTGCAGGTGGTCCCGCCCGTGCGCTCACCGCAGCTCCGATCCCCGTTCACCTCATACTGAGCGGATGGACGTGGACCGATCGCGCGATCAAAGCGTGCTTCGGTTGGCAGGCCCCCAGCGCTGCGATGGTCTTCCCTACCTCGCCCCACATGCAGAAGGGCCCGTGCGTGCCGAGGCCCCGCAACGGTGACGGGGATGCTGAAATGGAGCAAGCCGATGGTCCCTTCCCGCCGGGCTGACTTTCATCAATCGGGGACCGGCGCACCTCCGTACCTTGTTTATCACAATACCGATCGAGACGAACAACCGAGCTGATGGCACAGATCCTCATCCCCACCGACATGAGCGAAGGTTCCCGCACGGCGGTCCTTTTCGCCTTGAACGCCTTCGACACCGAGAAGGACCAATTCACCTTGCTGCTCTCCATCGGTGATACGCCCAGGCCCAACCTGTTCCCGGAGTTCATCCAATATGTGAAGCGACAGGCCCACGAGGAGCTGGATGCCTTTGTGGCCCAGATCCGTAACGCCCACCCCGGAAAGACCTTGAACCTCCGCGGCGTAGTGGAGAACGGCAGCGTGTTCGCGGTGATCGAGGGCTTTGGCCTGAACAACCCGGTGGACATGGTGGTGATGGGCACGCGCGGCGAAGGCGGAGCACTGAAATGGGGCAGCAACGCCGAGGTGGTGGCGCGGAACGCAAGCGGCCCGGTGATCGTGGTGCCCCCGGAGTGGAAAGCCGGACCGATCGAAAAGATCCTCTATGCGGACGACCGCGAGGAGGTGGACAACCTGAAGACCCTCCTCCCCCTGGTGCAGCTCGCCAAACACTATGACGCCGGGATCGACTTCGTACACGTGAGCAAGGAAGGGGTGGTCCGCGAGCCCGATCCGGGATCGGCCGGCCGTTCCGATATCTTCAAAGGGATCAAGACCAGCAACGCGACCACAATGGGGACCACCGTGACCGAGAACCTTGCCCAGCTGGTGGATGGCGGGGGCTATGGCATGCTGGCGATCATGCACCGCCGGCTCGGTTGGCTGGACGCGCTTTTCCACCGCAGCGTGGCCAAGCGGATGGCCCTGAACACCACGGTGCCGCTGCTGGTGTTGCACGAATAGACCCGTTCCCGACCGGATCCTTTGCAACGGCATCGGAGATCCCGATCATGTAGGGCTGGTTTACAGGGTGGTATGTATGCTCTGAACAAAGGACGACCCGAACAACAGAACTAGGGCCTCGTGATCGGGTTGATAGATCCGTAATTCATCTTCACCGAGCCCTGCTGCCCGCTCCACAACGGCGCTGGGGATCCTTTGTAGGTCCCCGCAGTGGATGATCCACGGATGCATTCCGGGACAGGTCAGGAATTCCAATACACTTCGACCCTACTATCAGGTCCGGAACCCGGACCCCGCACATGAATAGTGACAGAGCCCTTCTCTTTCTACCGGACATCAGTGGGTTCACGCGCTTTGTGGAACGCACGGAGATCGATCACGGGCAGCACATCATCAGTGAATTGATCGAGCTGCTGATCGATGAGGACAAGTTGGGGCTTACGGTCGCGGAAGTAGAAGGCGACGCGGTGTTCTTCTATTCGCCGGACGCCATTCCCTCGGCCGAAGCGCTTGTTGATCAATGCCGACGGATGTTCTTGCGGTTCCATGGCCATTTGCGCCGCTATGCGGATGAACGGATCTGCGATTGCGGAGCGTGCAGCACAGCGGAAAAACTGACGGTAAAATTCGTTGCACATGCAGGGCCCATTCGTTCGATAACCGTGCATGGCCGCACCAAACCGTTCGGTGTGGACGTGATCCTTGCGCACCGCTTGCTGAAGAACGATGTGGCCGGAAGTGAATATGCACTGCTCACGGAAGCCCTGGTAGCCGAAGGTTCCTTGGATCCCCCGGAAGGGATCACGTCCATGCCCGATGGCGTTGCGACCTACGAGGACCTGCCGCCTGTTCCCTACCACGCCGTGGATCTTTCCGGCCTGCATGCGCAGGTGAAGGACCATCAACGGATCAAAGCGGAATTGCCACGCGCTGCAACACCGATGGTAATGCAACGCCGGATCACAGCACCCGATAAACTCGTCTTTCGCATGTTGATCGACCTCGATGCCCGCTCCCACTGGGATGCACTTGCTACACGGATCGATCGCCCGGACACGCATGTGAACCGGCCGGGATCCCGCCATACCTGCGTGCTTCCCGTAGGTAGCATGGACCTGGAAACGATCTCTGCACTTGATGCACAAGACGGAATGGAATATGTGGAACGCGCCTTGAACGTACCTTTCATTCCCATGGCATACGTCCGTTACCTTGTAAAGCCGGTTGGTGGCGCTACGGAACTTGTCGCTGAACTACATCTGATCCCCGACTCGATCATCGGTAAGATGATGTTGCCGATGACCCGTTCCCGAATGCGCAAATGGATCTCCGGATCGCTCGACCGCTTGAAGGTACTGCTGGAAAGTGCCGACAACATTGGCACGCAGACCATTCCCGATACACACGAACAGAAAATAACGACCACCACATGACCCAACCAAACACCGGTACCCCAGTGACCACACCAGAGGCGCTTGCCGCCAAGAAAGCCGAAAAGAAAAAGAAGAAGTCGGCGAAGAAGTTGAAGAAGCTGAACACGCTTCTGGACGCAGCCGGAGCGGGAAAGCAGTTGGGCATCTCGGACGTCAATCATTTGGAGCTCGTGAAAGCCGTTTCAGAAGTTGAAGATGGCCTGAAGCGCATCCGCAAGCTGTTAACACAGGACCGAACGACAGCATAGGTCGATCACCCTCCACACCATGGATCAACAAGACACTGACGGTTTGCAGGCCTCGAGCACGGATGCTGAACAATCCGAATTGAGCAAAGCGGAAAAGAAAGCCCGAAAGAAGGAGAAGAAAGCGCGGAAGAAGAAAGAGAAGGCGGAAGCAAAAGCTTTGAAAAAAGCCACGAATACCGAACGCGGGATTGAGACCATGTTCCGCACGGCTGGCAAGAACCACATCCAGCTCAGTCAGATCGCGGACAACAAGGCGAACATCATGCTCACCATCAATGCGCTGATCATCTCCGCAAGCTTCACCGGCCTCTTGCCCGAGACCGGCCTGCATGCCGAACTGCGCTTACCACTCTTTCTGTTGATGGGCGTCTGTTTTGTGAGCATGTCCTTCGCTACCGTATCCACCCTTCCGAAGGTGACCAAAGGGATCACCACGCGTGAGGAGTGCGATCGAAAAGAAGGGAACTTGCTCTTCTTCGGGAACTTCCACGCCATGGAACGTGATCAATATGAAATGGCCATGGCCGATATGATGAAGGACAGGGAATTCCTGTACGGCAGCATGGTGCGGGACCTGTACTATTTGGGCAAGGTGTTGGCCAGAAAATACACCCTGCTGCGCACCTCCTACCTGGTCTTCCTTATCGGCTTTACCGCAGCTGTGCTCTACGGCGTCTGGGCTGTTGAAACTGCAGGGCATGTGCATTAACCTAGTACACTTTACGGACACTCTTCATTCTAACCGACCAACGTACTAGAAACTATCTCAAAAATAGCATTAGTTCAGATCAGCAATGACCATTGCGATTCGATGCATACGGCATGATCTGCGAGCATGGGGATCCGATCCAGCAGGTCCCCAAGGCCAAGGAGTCCGCGAACCCGAATACGATGTATTGAGGCCGGAACATCGTTGCTTGCACGGTGATCTCGGTTGTTGAACTGCTGCATCATCACTACGGTATGGTTATTTCTCGTGCTTCATGGGAAAGACCATGTCAGATAACGCTGAGCACACGTACTGACCAATGGATGAATACGATAGAAGAACATGGTAGATGCAACGTTTCTTACGCCCCTTGTGCTCTTGCTCCTCCGGATCATTGTTGCGATCGTCTTCTTCTCCAGCGGTAAAAGCCACGCAATGGATCCGGTGGAACGGGGAAAGCGTGTGGACCTATCACCCCAAGTGACCCGCATCTTGGGCATCGCTGAGATCCTCGCCGCACTGTCGATCGCCTTCGGGATCCTGCCGCAATTGGGAGCCGCAGTGGTCATCATTGTCATGTTGGGCGCGATCCAGAAAAAGCTTTTCGTGTGGCACACCGGATTCTATGCGGACAAAGGCTACGGATGGCATTATGACCTCATCTTCCTCATCGCTGCACTCGTGATCATTGCGACCAATGGAGGCGCTTACGTACTTACTTGAAAAGAAGTTGAAGCATGAACGTTTCGGAACAATTGCTCCAGATGTTGGTCAACGTTGGGGTAACTAATATTTACGGCGTTACCGGCGATGCGCTGAACTTCCTGGTGAAAGCCATTGAGGAGCGCGACGATGTGAATTGGATCGCTTTCAAACATGAAGGCAACGCCTCCTTTGCCGCCTTTGGTGATAGTGGGACATCCGGTAAGCTGGCCGTGTGCGCTGGCACCGTTGGGCCAGGTGCACTGCACCTGATCAATGGATTGTACAATGCTAAAAAAGAACGGACCGCTGTAATAGCGATCACCGGTCAGGTACCACTCAAAGTGCAAGGCACGAACTACTTCCAAGAAGTGGACCTGACGAAGGTCTACGACGATGTCTGCGCCTACCAAGCCATTGTGAGAACGCCCGAGGAAGCGCCGATGGTCATGCAGCGAGCGTTGCAGATCGCCATCAGCCAGCACACCGTTTGTCGGATCGAACTCGCAGCGGATGTCGCGGGAATGAAGGCCGCCAGTGGAGAAATGGTCCACCCGATCGTTCATTCCGATGCCATCCTGATGCCCGGGGCCGCTTCCATCCGAAAAGCTGCGGATGCGATCAACGCGGCGGAACGCATCGGTATTCTTGCCGGCCATGGTTGTCGTGAAGCACGTGATGCGGTTCTTCAATTGTCCAAAAAGCTGAAGGCACCGATCACACATACGCTCAAAGCCTCCGATATCTTCGATCACGACACTGAGAACGTCGTGGGGTTGACGGGTCTTATCGGAAATCCGTCGGGCTACAATGCGGTGATGAAATGCGATCTGCTCTTGATGCTCGCCACCGACTTCCCGTACATGGAGTACTTGCCGCACAAGACCCGGAGCATACAGGTCGACATCCGTCCGGAGAACATTGGCAATCGTACGGCGGTGGATATCGGTGTACACAGCGACATCAATGCATTTGTGGACGCCCTCCTGCCCATGGTCGAAGAGAAAGCGGACCGCTCCTTCCTCGATAAGCTCACCGAAAGTTTTGCCGAGTACCGGAAGGGCAAAGAGAAAGAGGCTTCGCCTGAGCGCGACGGCGAACCGCTGCATCCGCAGATATTCGCCGACTTGATCAGCAAGCACGCATCCGATGATGCCATCTTCACGATCGAGACGGGTACTTCCGCCATCTGGGCGGCGAACCATATTTCATTTCACAGCGGTCGAAGGATCATCGGCTCGTTCAACCACGGATCAATGGCTGTGGGGCTACCTGCGGCCATGGGCGCACAAATGGCGCATCCGGGCAGAGAGGTATGGTCGATCTCCGGCGACGGTGCCTTCAATATGGCCATGCAGGACTTCATTACAGCCGTGCGCTATGACCTCCCGGTGAAGATCCTTGTGCTGAACAATTCCCAGTTGAGCTTCGTGAAATTGGAAATGGAGGAGGTGGGCCTGGCACCAGCGCTCGATGCATTGCACCAAGAGAACATGAATTTTGCGGACTATGCGCGTCTCTGCGGCGGAGAAGGCATTCGTGTGGAGCATGCGGAGGACATCGAAGCGGCCATCCTTATGGCCAAACGCAGTAACAAGCCATTCATCATTGACGCAGTGGTGAGCAGCGGTGAGATCGCCCTACCGCCGCATATCGGGATCAAGGAGATCACAGGATTCGGCACCTCGAAAGCGAAGGAGGTCCTACAGATCATGACCGGCGACAAGGATCAATGGGAGAATATGAAAAATGAACTCAAAGCCTGGTTCGATTGAACCATCAACGACACTCCGCCAGTGTGGTAACCATGAGCTTGGAACAGAACAAACAGAACGCGATCGCCTTTTACCGCATGGCCTACGAAGGTGATCCACGCGGCGCCACCGAGCGGTACATCGGCAAGGAATACATCCAACACAACCCCGGCGTAGCAGATCGCACCCAAGGCTTCATCGATTACTTCGAACGCATGCAGCGGGAGTATCCGGAGAAGTCGATCGAGTTCGTGCGTAGCATCGCGGAAGGTGATCTGGTAGCGCTACACACCCACCAGATCTGGCCCGATAACGATCAGTACATCACCATGGATTTCTTCCGCTTTGATGTGAACGGAAAAATTTGCGAGCACTGGGATTCCATTCAGCAGATACCCAAGGAGTCCGCGAACCCGAACACGATGTATTGAGAATGCCTAACACGCTGCATTATTAGAACACTTTTAGCGTAATTGAATTGTTGATACGTAAAATGTAGCCTATGAAGAACTTGATAAATTGGGATGCGCTAGAAGATAGAGTTCCGCAACATGCGCTGGTGGCAAACGTGGACTTGGTCATCATGCGATATGACGATAGTGTGTCGGTGCTCTATGCCCGTTGCCTCCACCGAGGAGCACTCATGGCCGATGGCTTCGTGCAGGGCGACAACCTGATCTGCGGCTTACACGGATGGGACTATCGATACGCTACTCGAGTCTCTGAATACAACAATAAGGGCACCTCGAAGTACCTCAAGGATCAAAAGAACCAGCCCATCCGAACGTCCACCGTGGCATCCACATCGCTTACCGCATAGGAGCCTTGGAGCACCACCATGTTGAACGGGCTGATGTAGAGCCCGCCGCCGAAGGACCGGTGCCAGCCATGCTCGTCCGTGCCGTCCACCCAGACGCGGCCCGCATCGGCAAAGCCGAGGACCCCGATACGGAAAGGCACCAGGCCATCCCGATTGTTCAACACGTCCACGCGAAGCTCCGCATTCATGTACGCGTTTGAATTTCCGGCGAAACGGGTACGCCGCATCCCCCGCACCGTTCTGCGCCCACCAATGGTCGCGGCCATCAGTGGATCGATAGTGCCATCCCGCCGATCCACTCCTCCCCGCAGGGCAAGCACAGTGCGTGTGGGCAGCCGTATCGGGATGTAGAGTGCGAGCTCCGCACCCCCGCCCGGAATGTCGTACCCCCGCTGGAGCTCCCTGTCGTAATTCAAGTGGGCGTTGAAGCGCACGCCCCTCCCCGGATCAAATTCCTGGTCCACATTATTCAGCTCGTACTCCAGGTGCAGGCCGGTGTAATCCACGCTTTGCGGCGTTCGGCCCGTTTCCGTTATTTCCGTACCGCGCAGGAACCCATTGCTCGCACCCAAGTATGATCCCATGATCCGGAAGGTGTGTACATCATGCAGGGTGATGCTGAGGTAGGGCTTCCATTGCACCAGGTCCACACGATACTGATATTCCGCTCGGTCCGCCGGTTCTTCGGTGTGGTTGCCGTAGCCGAAGAAATTGTAGTTGAAATCCGGTGCGAGCAGATCCAGTTCCGTGCCCGCTCCCCACCGGCCCAACACTTCGTTCACCTGCCCCCGGTACTTCAAGAAATAGGCCCCGGAAAGTCCGGCATAGCTGGCCACCAGCCTGTGCTTCCACTTGTAGGGGTCCACCCGGAACCCTTGCCGCGTATAGTTGAAACCAGCACCCAGGAACAGGCCATCATCCGGGTTGTACCCCACATTGATCAACGGCATGATCCGATCGTGTACAAAGGAACCGCGATCATACTCCAACGCGTCCTTCACCTTATGCACCACAATGTGCGTTTCACCCCCGGTCTTGATCTTGTTGGCCTTCTTTCCCTTGGTCGCCGTTTCATACACCACCGTTCGGCGGGAAGGACCGCGCACATGCGACTTGTCCTGGATGCGGTCCTTTTCCACGCCCCCCACGATCCGCACCGTGATGCTGCGCTTCACATCGCCGTCCACGCGGTATTTGTCGTTCCCTTCCAGGCCGTAGATCCGGATCTCCTTCGTTTCGTTCCGGTGGAAGCGACGATGGTACATCCGCTTGTCCTCCACCTTTTTGCCCTTCTTGAGGGGATGGACGTTCACTACCACATCGTCCCCATCGCGCAGCACTTCGAAGATCTCGTCATCGTCGGTGCCCACCACGTCCACATTCCGTGCAAGGTCCTTGTAGTACCGCTCCGCAATGCGTTCCAACCCATCGCGCCGCCCCTTCAGCCCGGCCTCGATCCGTGCACCGTGCAGCGCACGCGCCGTGTCGGGAAAGCAGGCCAAGGCTTCCTCGATCGCCGCATCGGTCAGTTCCGTTCGCATGCTGTCCACGATCTGCTTCCAATCCTTCCACTCCAGTTGCGTGAGGTATGCGCGATCCAGATAGCGCGCATTGTAATTCTGCCCCGCAATGTCCCGGATGTCCGGACCGAAGCTTTGGAATTTCCGCATGGCCCAGCGCCTGTTGAGGATGTTGGGCAGGATGCCGTTCTGCGTGAAGAAGGCCTGATCGCGGTCGCGGGGAATGGGCTTGTACACGGTCTTCCCCTTTTCCTTGAACTTCGCCCAACGCCATTGATCATCGTGGCGGTCCCAATCGCCGATCACGTTGTCCAATAGCCGCGCTCGCAACAACGCACGCTCGTCCACCGCATGCCCTTGATGGCTTTTGATGGCGTCGATCACTTCACCGGAACTCACCATTTCGGTGCTCCCGCCCAGATTGGGGCGATCGCTCCAATCCCCGTCCGTTCGCTCTTCCAACAAGCAGACCGTACCGCCGAAAAAGTCGTCGAACTCACCGAGGGCGCGCTGGTGCGGAACATGCACCAACTTGCTGTCGAGGTAGGGAACACCCACCGCCCGTGCCAGTGGCGGGATCGCGATCGCGGCATACGGGTTCGAAGCCGCAATGCCGTCCGAGACGAAGCTCTCCACGATCGTTCCGCGCAATTCGGGTGTCAGCGCATTGGCCGGGTACTTCTTCACATCGCGCAGCACGTACTCGTGGCCATCAGCAGCCTTCAGGCGTAAGGACCGGGTTTGCATTCCGCCGCCCATCTTCTCCGGCACCGAGCCCCCATGGAGCGTGTCCAGGAGAACATTCCTCACATCCACGGGAGCGGTCCACAGGTCGCGGTACAAGGATCCGAAGAACACTTGCTTCATCCAGGAGGCCTTCAGATCGGGATTCGGTACGGCGGTAACAATTGGTGGCGGTGCTTGAGCGGGCCAGCTTTCGGGCGCTACGAAACGGGGTGGGATGGGCGGCAACACGCGGGAGAACACCGAGGCTGTTCCACCGGTGACCGTGAAGTAATCGATCTGCACGGAGCCATCCGCCTGGATCCGGAGCCGTGCGAAACCACGCTCGGAAAGGACAAGATCACATTTCGCCGTGCTTCGCATGAAATCCGCCTTGGAACCGGATCCGCTCAGCACGTGGGCCACTCCATCGCGCTCCACGTATTGCAGGCCATGTTCATGCCCGGCCGCGTAGATGAGCCCCGGGTACTGCTTGAACTGTTCCAACAGGGCCTTGCGCATCCCGCGGTACTCCACATGCGCAACGTCCTGCACATCGCCCAGTAACTTGCGGTACAAAGGATAGATGCTGCCCACTATGGGAAGTGGCACGTATGCGTTCTTGTTCAATGCAGTGAGCGGGAACAGATGGTCCGTCCACGGAAAATGCCCGCCATGATTGCCCTCGCTGTACATGGGATGGTGCCCCGCCACGATGATCCTCTTGTCCCTGGCATCCTTCAGCTCCTCCCGCAATTCCGCCATCACATCTTCCGGGGTGGACGCCCCGCAGCCATCCTTGTCGCCCACGGGTTTCCGGTAGTGGTGCAGCCACCATTGCGTGTCCAACAACACCAGCACCGCATCCTTGCCCATCTTCACCGTGACCGGTCCGGGGCAACCGCCCCCCGGCAAGTAGGAATCCTTGCCCAGTTCGTCCTCCACAAAGCGTTCCTGGCGCTGCACGGCCTTCCATCCGTTCTTGCCCCCTTGCTCCCAGTCGTGGTTCCCCGGAATGAAGATCGCACGGACATCCCGGTCCTTCACCACATCGATCTGCACTTGGATCCGGGCCTCATCGGCGGCGCGCATCGGGTTGTCCTTCTTGTGCAAACCGCGCGGGTAGATGTTGTCACCCAGGAAGAGCACGGTCCTGTCCGGGGTGCGGTCGTGCTGTAGCAGGCTGTCCAGCAAACGCAATACCGGTGCGCTGTGGTCCTCACCGACCTCACCGGCATCGCCGATGAGGTAAATGGTATGCGATGCCGATGGCGGCTGGGCGATCATCGGTGCACTCCAGGCGAATGCCGCGAGGATCGGAACGAGGAAAGCAATGCGGACCTTGTTCATCATGGCCACATGCTCTTTGGCGGAACAACGAAGAATCCCGCACCGAAATAGAATGCGTTGTTCACCGTGTTGGACAGGATCACCTCGCCGCGTTGCGTGCCGTGGTCCGTAACAAGCGAGAGGTCCAGGTTCATGTTCAGCCCGGCATCGGCCCCGAACCAAAGCCAGTCGTGGATCTCCCGTTCATAGCGTACGAATACACGGAGGTCGGACCGTTCAAGGTAGTACACCCCGTTAAGGCCCTGCTCTTGCAAGCGGATGTTGTAGTTCGTGCCCTCCACCTTTACACCGGCCAATAGGCGGTTGCTCTTACCGAGTTCGTAGTACACCCGGGCATGCGCGGGAAGCAGCACATCCACTCCCCAATGCCGATCGATGGACCGCTGATACGCCACCACCGGAAGGAATGACGCATGGCCCAGGGTGTAACTGAACGCCACCCCGAAGCCGAACGAAAAGCGTGGATCGCGCTTCACACCATAGACCGCCGCCACTTCGTGCTTCAGTGCATTGTTCTTGGAGGCGAACGTTCCCGTACCATCATCATTCATGCTGGAATTGGTGCGCACCACCAAGTACTTGTTCCCGATGAACGGCTTCACGATGTAGAGGCCGGCCTGTATGGACCGAAGCTGCTTTTCATGCAACAACGAAAGCACCTGGCTCCCGTATCCGCCCGAATTGTCCAATTCGTAGTTCTCCGTGGCATAGCCCAAGCTCATGTTGAGCTTGAAGTTGCGCCGGATGAACACCGGGAAGCGCAACTTCGAATTGAACCGCGCATTTCTGCGCACTTCGGTGGTGTAGTCCCCTGATGCCACATCGTTCCGGGTCCCTTGAATGCCGTAGTCCATCATCCTTTCGTAGGTGAGCTCCAAGCCTTTGGGCCGTGGTTGCCCTTCGATGGTGGGGATGCAGAAAACGGTGGAATCCTGTGCGGCGAGCACACCCCAAGAACCAAGGACCAGAAGGATAGCGATGCCCCTTTTCATGTCAATTCGCGATGGGTTCGTACACCAGTAGACGGCCAGCCCCACCGCGACCTTCACTGGAGATCAGCAGCAGTCCGTCGGGATCGAGATCGAGCCCTTCGGGTTGGGGGAACAGGGCCCGTTCCAAGTAGGTGGCATCGATCACATTGCCCGTTCCGTTCAACACCACGATCATGCGATCATGGGCCGAAAGCAACCAGTAGTTCCCCGTGGTAGGATGAATGGCGATCGCTGATGGCGCAAACCGCATCCCCTTGGTCATTAGTCCGCGCTTGGCCAAGGCCACCTTGATGCTGTCCAGATGAACGACCAACGCGGGATCGGGATCCAACTCGCCCGTGACCGGATCGAACGCATATACCGCTCGCTGAACGCGTGCATCCAGTCCGCTGCCGGGATCGGCCTTGCACGCCATCAACAACCGCTCTCTTCGAACGTCCCAACAGGAACCTTCCACATCATTGCGCCTCGTCAATCCGGTCTTCCAGTGATCCACCTTCTTCCCGGAACCACCATGGAGGCGATCCACGCGGCCATCGCTTCGGACCGCATAGAGGTGTTCGCCATCACTGGCCACGGATTCATAATCGCCGTTCTTGTCAAAGTCCATGCTCCCGGTGATCTTCTTGCGGCTGATGTCGAAAATGAACACCTCCCCTTTCTCATCCTGCACCATGGCAATGTGGTCCTTCCGCCACCACGCAAGTCCGGAGATCTCACGCATCTCCTTCGGTAGCTCGAACGCTTGTGAAGGCCGGTCCAGCCGATACCCTTGAAATTCCTTGGTTCCGCACGACGCTAAGGTTCCAACGAACAACACGACGACTGGAACAAGAGGACGCGATGGAATGAAAGTCATTGGTTTCATGTGTCGCAAGGTCTGACTACACCTGACGTTGGTGATCGTTCCAATATACCACCTGCATAAGCATGTTCGACATACGCTTAAGTTTACACTATGTCCAGAACGGAAGGAACGGTCTCGTCCGATCCAATTGCGATGGGACCACATGACCTGTCCAAATGGGTTCGTGAGTATACCAGCCAGCTATTACGGTACGCATCAGCGCGTGTAAACGACCGTGCAGTAGCAGAGGATCTCGTGCAGATCACGTTCATGTCGGCATGGCAGTCCGTGGATAAGTTCAAGGAACAAAGCAGCCCGCGCACATGGCTGTTCTCCATCCTGAAACACAAGCTCGCCGATCATTATCGCAAAGCCTACCGCGACCCTGTCATTCACAATAGCAACCTACAGGTTGATGACCGATTTGATGATGATGGTCGCTGGGTACCGGAACATCGACCCACCGAGAACGACATGCACGAGGCCGATGATGCCGAGGCCATGAACAGGTATCTGGCCCATTGTTTGAAATTATTGCCGGACCATTGGCGCGCCGCCATTGAAATGAAATACCTGAAAGAACGCGACGCTGAAGCGATCTGTCAGGAGCTGGGCATATCCGTTACCAACTACTGGCAACAGGTACATCGTGCGAAGGTGAAGCTCCGCGAATGCATCAGTAAACAAGGCGCCGCGCACAGTTGAGGATCCATGAATATCATGAACAAGTTGATGCTTTCCTGTTTGAAGGCGACCGAATTGACAGAGCGTGCTTCGATGGCACCATTGGGTCCATTGCATCAACTGCAACTTTGGATGCACTTGCGCATGTGCGATGGCTGTCGTGCATTCAGATCGCAGAGCAAGATCATCGACCACTTCATGGAGGCCCGGAATACCAAGGTCGAAACGGGTGATACCAAGGTTCTGGAGGACCGGATCCTTGACCAGGTTAAGCGTTAGGACAGTCCTGCTAGGAACATGGTGTGCAGCTCCTGTAGCTCCACCGATCACTTTCCATAGGTAACTCGTACACCGTCCGGTCCACAATTGACCCCGCGTCGCCTGGAGCGGAACTTCGTGCACGGCGACCATCGAAACGAGCTGATCGTTAACGCTGCGCCCTACAACCGCACAACACATCGCTCCTACGAACACTTCCATCCTACCGAACCAAGGGTACGCTTGCTATACCATTCGTACAGGCAACTTCCCGCTGAAAGCCATGGTGGGGCTACCGGCACGCTACGCCTAGGACGCGTATTCGCATCCAGCCGATCTTGATAGACCATTGCGCGGCGTAGCGCAAGAATTCGATGGCCGTGGTGAATGTTTTTTTCACCTCTTGGTCAGTTCTGGAATATCCAAGCGACACCTAGTTCAACAAATGGCAAAGCGCCATACACGAAAGGAACATGGATCCATACGCACCGACCCCCGATCGCAAAGGGCTTCTCCGAAAAGGATTGCTGGTAGTCTTGATCATCGTTGCAGCAGGAGCTGGTTATGGCTTCTACCTCTTCAACCTGCCACATCGCGATGTACAAAGCACAGCTGCCGACGCATCGATCAGCTCCACGGAATTGGTGAACGAATACCTGAACGATGCTGCCGGGGCCAATGCGAAATACCTCAACGAGGAGGGCGAAAGCAAGGTGCTATCGATCACAGGAACGGTCGCATCCATCGAAACTGACCTGAAGGGACAGGTGGTCGTAAAGCTCATGGAACCAAAAGCCAAGGCCGGTGTACGCTGTTCCTTCACCATGGAGACCAATGCACATACCGATCATTTGAAGCTCGGTGAAAATGTCACCCTCAAAGGTGTGATCCGGGCCGGTGCCGGATACGACGCCGATCTGGAACTCTTTGAGGATGCCGTACTGGAAAAGTGCAGCATCGCCACGAACAACTAACCACTAAATCAACGTACGAAATGATGAACCGCTCAACAAAAGCCCTACTTCTTCTCGCCGCTCTACCGGCCACGCTCGCATTCACTGCAATGCCAAGTGGCAAATACATCAGCCGCGCTGTACACATCGAATTCTTCAGCTCCACACCTGCGGAGGACATTCGTGCGAACAACTATACGGGAACCGGGACCATCGATGCAAGCAGCGGTGCCGTTGTCTTCAGCATACCGATGCAAGGATTCGAATTTGAAAAATCGATGATGCAGAAGCACTTCAATAGTGGCAATTTTCTTGACACAAAGACCTACCCGAAAGCCAAGTTCAAAGGCACGATCACCAACCTGGCGGATGTTCATTTTGACAAGGATGGCTCATACCCGACCAAGGTGAAGGGAGAAATGACGATCAAGGACAAAACGAATCCGGTCGAGGCCACCGGTACGGTGGTCGTGAAAGATGGCAAGGTGTCCATTGAAAGCAAGTTCCCATTGACACTGGCCGAATACAATGTATCGTTCCAAAAGGGGAAGCCGAGCACGAACATTGCCAAAACCGTTGATGTGACCGTAAATGCTGAATGCAGCCCGGAATGATCAACGCCACGAGCACTCGCGTACAAAAGCCACTGTTCCGCAGTGGATCGATCACGATCCGGCAACCGCGAACGGATCACCCATTGATCGCGCATGCGCAGTTGCAGTTCGACGAATTACTCGGACTTGTGGCGCGTATGGAACAACAGGACTTTACCGCTCCGGTACCTGTCCTGAGCAACGCAAGCATAAGCCAGCACTTGCGTCACATACTGGAGTTCTACATCTGTTTGATGGATGCCGAAGGGTACACTGTGGATTACGATGCACGCAAACGCGATAAGTCCTTGGAGACCGACCGCGATGCAACGCTCACCAAACTGCGGCAATTACGCACTTGGATCGCACAACAAGATCGCGATGTGGCACTTACACTGATCGCGGATCATAGCTACGACGGATCTTCTTGCGAGCGCATGACCACCTCGCTTTTCCGCGAATTGGCCTATGCATTCGATCATGCCATCCACCACATGGCATTGCTGCGGATCGGGATCGCTCAACAATACCCCCTGTTGCTCCTTGATCCCAATTTCGGCGTAGCACCAAGCACCATACGGGACCGGCTGAAATGTGCACGGTAAGCTACGCTCCGATCCAAGGCGGTGGCCACGTGGTGACCAGTAACCGGGATGAACGCACGGTCCGGGCAGGTGCTCCGGCATCGCAGTGGCGATCTAATGGTGTTGAGCTTTTGGCCCCCAAGGACGCCCTCACCGGCACGTCGTGGATCGCCACTTCCGCTTTGGGCCGCACCGTATGCCTTTTGAATGGATCGGAGGGCACGATGCGCTTCGCTGATGAGCCTTCCCGAAGTAGAGGAACAGTACTTCTTGAAGTGGCCACCACCACGCACTTGCAACACCAGCTAAGAACGATCGACCTCTTCGGCGCACATCCATTCACCCTGATCTGCGCCGAACAGGACTCCTTACGCATGCTGCAATGGAACGGACACACACGTTCATTGAGCGAGCTGGATCATACACGCTCGCACGTTTGGAGCAGCACCACCCTGTATGACCGGAATGTTCGTGAACAACGGGCATACCACTTCAACGATATGCTCTCCCGCGTGGTGCATCCGAACCCGGGCGACCTATGGAATTTCCATGCACGACCCCATTTGGATGACGAACGACAAGCGGTGATCATGGAACGTGGGAATGACCTTCGCACCGTGAGCATTACACAGGCCATTCTGAACCCGTTCACTAATGCTGTAATGCGCCACCTTGACCTGTTGCGTGCGCAAGAACATAACGTCGAATTGCTTTTGCTGAACCAACTGATAGACGCATGACCGAACGGGCCGATATCGCGATCGCTCTTGCTTGGCCAGAGACATCCTGCAAACAAGCCGGGGCTTGGTATGATGCGCCGCTGCGAAAGCTTGGCATCAACAGGAACGGATTCTACCAAGTTGGTCATGCAGCGGTGATCTTACTGAAACGCGGCAGTTCGGAAGCATCCTATTTTGATATGGGGCGCTACCATGCACCGGTAGGAACCGCACGTGTCCGTGATCGATCCACGGATCATGAACTCAGGATACATGCGCGCGTTGAGTGGACCCCGGATTCCGAATTTCCGGTGGACCTTTATGATCTTCTGCAAGAGGTCGGTTCCCGAAAGGCATGCCATGGCGATGGTATCATGCATTGGGCCGCGATCCCGGTCGATCACGACCGTGCCGTACGGAAAGCACGGTACATGCAGGGCAAACACTTCATACCCTACGGCCCTTTTATTCCATGGGGCAGTAATTGTTCGCGTTTCGTCAATACCGTGATACGAGCTGGTCTGCCTGCCCTCCATTACTCCTTCCTGCTTCGATTTCCCTGGATGCTGTCCCCCACGCCGCTCCACAACGTGCAAGCCATTTCAACCTATGGGCATCGCGGGGTTGTCGCCCCTGATGGGTCGACCGCACTGCAACCAAGTTTCTGCACCAATGGCTGACACCCTCGCTTCCCCCATCCGCCCTGACCACCTTCCACCGCAGGCCCAATGGCTCGCTGGAGAGGGCGCGGGATCGTGGTTCACACTACGGATCGCTCTACGGAACAAGAGCCTTTACTCCATGGTACGCACGGACCCAAAAGGGCACATCGAATGCCAAGGAACATTCATGCAACGCAAGGACCAAATAAGCTTCAACATCGATCGGCCTTTCGTGATCACCTACCCAAGCCATTGCGCACGCATCACATTGCTCCAAGGTGGCCAAGTGTTCTCCCTTGTTCCCGTCCCTCCCGAATTAACCCCGAACATCCTCGAATGAACCACCTTGTTACACTCTTATTGGCCACCTCGTTGGTGATGAACGCTTGCAATGCGCAAGATCCACCCGAGGCATACTGTGGGGATATGGGCACGTTGAAGGTTGGTGATGAAGCTCCGAAATTCAAGACCGCTGATATCCATGGGAACGTGCTCGATCTTGCTGAATTGACGAAGGACAAACAGGTGGTCCTGGTATTCTACCGAGGTGCGTGGTGTCCCTATTGCAACAAGCACATGTCCCACCTGCAGGACAGCTTGGCATTTATCGAAGCGAAGCATGCCGTGGTCATCGCGGTCTCGCCGGAACTACCGGAAAGCGCGGAAGACATAATCGCAACGAGCGGTGCGACCTTCAGTGTGGTCCATGACGAAGGGTACTCCATCATGTGCGCGTACGGTACCGCGTTCGAAATGCCGAAAGCACGACGCAGTATGCTCAAACTTGCAGGCCTGAACGTGGACAAGGCCAATGGCAATGAAGACGGTGTCCTACCCGTTCCGGCAACGTTCATCATCAGCACTGATGGCCGGATCAAAGCCGTTCATTTCGACCCGAACTACAAGGAACGCATGTCCGTGAAGGACATTCTGAGCGCCTTGGAAGGATGAGCACCAAAGGGGCGCTCGGACCCACAACGGGCGCATCCCTTGATGCGAAAAAAGGTAGAGCATGGCATCATGTCCGTGCTGTCCTACTACTCCTCTTCACGATCTGGAGCATTGCCGGCCTCTTCAAGCTGCATTTCGCATATGACATCGATCGGTTCTTTGCGCAGGACGATCCTGCCGTAGCGGAGTACGGGAGATACAAGGCGCTGTTCGGCGACGAGATGGACCTCTTGCTCGTGGGCTTGGAGATCCCCGAAGGGCTCGACCAGAAGGCCCTTCTACACATTGCCACACTTACCACCGCGTTGGACTCGTTACCGTGCATCAAAAGTGTAAGGTCGCTCACGAACTTTAGTGAGGCGTTGAAAATGCCTTTGGGCGACTGGATCAAGGTGCCCCTATTCTCCCCGCCCTATGATGACATCGCAAGGGGCGAAGAACGATTGCAAAGCAACGAGGCTGTGCGAGGTGTCTTCCTCTCACCCCAGGGAAATGCAGCGGCCCTTGTCGTGGAACTGGACAGCTTGCGAACCAAGCCGGAACGGGATCACGCACTTTCAGAGATCCATCGCATCGTGGGATCGGAAGGCCTGCCCTATCACCTTGCCGGTCGCCTGGCCACACAGGCCCATTATCTCCGTGCAACGAGCGACCAACTGGGTTGGCTTTCGGCCATGGCCCTTGGCCTGATGGTGATCGTGCTGTTCATCCTTTTTCGTTGCCCGATCACCGCCTTGAGCCCATTGCTCATCAGCATTGTCGCTCTTATTTGGACATTCGGGCCGTTGGGCTGGATCGGTATCGGGATCGAACCTCTGCTTTCCCTGTTACCTGCACTGTTGCTCGTATTGAGTTCCGCATTCGGCATTCACATCGTCTCCCGGTTCAGGGACAGGGTAAGCGAAGGCGCCACTAAGCAACAAGCGATGCGCGCTGCACTTGCCGAGACCCGTAAAGCCAACTTGCTGAGCGCGATCAGTACGGCCATCGGTTTCGGCACATTGGCGTTATACCCCATCGTGCCGTTACAAGTATTCGGCGTAGCTGCAGCATGGGGGCTTATGGGAGCGCTGATCGCAGCGCGGACAATTCTGCCTTTGCTTACTGAACGGCTCAGTGCGCCTTCCGCAAGAACCCGTGAAGGATCATCCAATAGGAGCGCTGCAGGTGTGTTCAGGAGAAGCAGATCGATCATCATCATCTCGTTGGTGGTGGTGGCCGCTGGACTTTTCGCACTACCACACCTGATGGTGAATAATCATTTCCTTGATGATCTGGACCGAAAGAGCAAGCTCGGGATCGACGCTACTTTCTTCGAGGACAAGTTCAGTGGAACACGCCCGTTGGAGATCGCTGTTCAACCGACCGATCCCGATGCGGACATGCTGGACATCGAAGTGCTTCTAGCAACTGATTCCCTTGTTACAGCGACCCAACGCCTCTTCGGGATCGGGCGGCCGCTGTCGTACACGGATGTGGTGCGCGCGACCATGTACGGCCTACATCAAGATCATGATCTCCCTACAACGGAAATGGAACGAAAGCGGGTGCGTAACGCGCTGAAATACTACGCCGGAACGAACAACGCGGTCAAACTATGGGATCCGCTGATGCACGAAGTAAGGATCACCGGTCGCACGCCTGACATGGGCAGTCATGCATTCCGCGAAAGGACCCAGGAACTGCGTCCATTGATGCGGAACGCAACAATAACCGCGCACATGACCGGAGGAGCATGGCTGATGGACCTTGCCAACCAACGCATCTCCACGCTATTGGTAAAGAGCATTCTCATAGCCGTTCTACTGAATGCCTTGTTGGTGGCATGGGCAAAAAGATCATGGCGCATGGGGTTGATCAGCATCGTACCCAACATCCTTCCGCTGGCGTTCGCGGCACTTATCATGTGGCTGTTCGGGCTCCCGCTCAAAGTGGGTACGGCAATGATCTTTCCGATCCTCTATGGAATTGCCTTGGATGATACCATGCACTTCCTTTTGCACATAAAGGAACCAACGCTCCGAAATACGATCCGCACATGGCAGATCGTTCGGAGACCACTTCGAAACACCACGATCGTCATTTCCATCGGCTTCGCATTGTTCGCATTCTCCTCTTTTCCGAGCATCGCGATCTTCGGGGCGATCACCGCTGCTTCCATGTGGATAGCACTCGCGGGCGATCTTTGGCTATTACCATTGCTGGTCGTCCTAGCAACTCCGTCCGTAGTACGCCCCGCAGTAAAACCGCACTGAACATACCCCACATGAAGAAGATCATCGCTTGGAACGAACTGAAGGACAGACAACCCGCACCCGCATTGGTGGCGAACGTGGACCTCGTGGTGATCCGCGCAGATGACAAGGTCTCCGTGCTCTACGGGCGTTGCCATCATCGCGGTGCGCTCCTGGCGGACGGATACATCGACGGGCACAACCTGATCTGCGGCGTACACGGCTGGGACTATCGCTACGACACCGGCGTGAGCGAGTACAACAACGATGAGGCCTTGGAGAAATTCACCGCCGATGTGGTGGATGGCTGGGTGCGCGTGGATGAAGAGGAAGTGGCGGCCTTCGCGAAGAAGAATCCGCAACCCTTCAACCGCGAAGAGTACCTCGGCAATTACGCGGACACGCATCCGGAGAGCACCGAGCCCTTCAATGGATACATCCAGGACCTCGCCAAGAACGGCCTGCGCAACTTCGGCCACCACGGCCCCTCCGCCGCCATGGGCGTGGACCGCGACACCTTGCCGAAATGGAGCGACATCCAGTTCCTTCCTGCGCAATTGGCCTCGCGCCCGCTGATGGACGATGACGAGGTGAGCACCAAGGTCACCATCGGTCCCAACGCCAAAAAGCCGCTGGTGCTGGACATCCCGCTGTTCGTTTCGGACATGAGCTTCGGGGCACTTTCGCGGGAAGCGAAGGTGGCGCTCTCCAAAGGCGCGGAGCTTTCCGGCACCGGCATCTGCAGCGGTGAAGGCGGCATGCTCCCGGAGGAACAGGCCAACAACTCCAGGTACTTCTACGAGCTCGCATCGGCACGCTTCGGCTTTTCGTGGGAGAAGGTGAAGCTCGCGCAGGCCTTCCATTTCAAGGGCGGCCAAGGCGCGAAGACCGGCACCGGCGGCCACCTGCCGGGTGCCAAGGTGAGCACCGAGATCGCCGAGGTGCGCGGCCTGCCTGAAGGCGAGAACGCCATTTCCCCGGCGGCCTTCCCGGACCTGCGCACGCCGGCGGACTTCAAGGCCGTGGCCGAGGAAGTGCGCCGCATCACCGGCGGCATTCCCGTGGGCTTCAAGCTCGCCGCCAGCCACATCGAGGCCGACATCGACTTCGCCCTGGAGGCAGGCGTGGACTACATCATCCTCGACGGTCGCGGCGGCGGCACCGGTTCCGCTCCCACCATCCTGCGCGACAACATCAACGTCCCCACCATCCCCGCGTTGGCACGTGCCCGCAAACACTTGGACACGATCGGCCGCAGGGACATCACGCTGGTGATCACCGGCGGGCTGCGGCTTCCCGCGGATTTCGCCAAGGCCATGATGCTCGGCGCCGATGCCGTGGCCATCGCCAACTCAGCCATGCAGGCCATCGGTTGCATCGGCATGCGCGCCTGCGGAAGCAACAATTGCCCCGTGGGCATTGCGACACAAAAGGAGAGCCTGCGCTCGCGCCTCGTCGTGGATGCTTCCGCGAAACGGCTCAACAACTTCCTCTTCGCAGCGCGCGACCTGATGAAGGTGGTGGCCCGGGCCTGCGGACATGATGACGTCGCGAAGTTCAACGCCAACGATCTCTCCACTTTCAACAGCGAAATGCATCGACTGACCGGCATTCCTTACGCCGGCAAACAGCTATGAGCAACAACGAAAAAAGTACCGGACGAGCCCTGCACCGCG
Source organism: Flavobacteriales bacterium (assembly GCA_019912395.1). Lineage (GTDB taxonomy): Bacteria > Bacteroidota > Bacteroidia > Flavobacteriales_F > PHOS-HE28 > PHOS-HE28. The sequence continues at coordinate 87,715 of JAIOIH010000050.1, forward strand.
CCGCGCAATACATCGCCGCAGCGGGCATTTCCTGCCTCCAAAAGGAAGCTGACGACAGCCACACCACGCTTACTTGGGATAACTCCAATAGTGCGATGGTGGGCCGCCCCATCCCCGCTGCGAACGGCATCGCCTTCGCGCTGAACCTGCCCGACTTCGCCTTGGAATGCCGCAGCGCCACCGGTGAAGTGCTGGACACCCTGCCCCTGCAAGGCGCAACGCACGATGATGTGGTCGGCTGGTTGAAGCGCATGATCGGGCAACAGGGCGGCGACCCGGAACGCTACCGCTTCACCTTCCATTACAAGCTCGATCTGCACGAAGACCGCGGCCCGTTCCCCGCGCCCGAAAAAGCGGATCTGATGCGGCTCGTCCAGTTGCGAAAAACAGCGCACCAAGCCATGGATGCCGTGCTCGCAGTCTTCTCCGACAAGGATCCCGTGCGCATCTGGCCGCACCATTTCGATAGCGGTGCATTGATCACCTTGGCACGTGGGAGTGATGGCGCCGCCACCTCCACCATCGGCATCGGGCTCGCCATTCCGGACGGTATGGTACCCGCTCACTACCTCTACGTCAGCCCCTGGAAAGCTAACGGTGGCGCAATGCCCAGCAAGCTGCCCGCATTGACCAACGGGCGCTGGAAGCAGGGCGAATGGAACGGTGCACTGCTGGAAGCGGACGGCCTTCCCGTGGACGCGGCAAGGAGCTTTTTCCAAGAGGCCACGCGCGCGCTTTCGGCGTAGCGGCGGCTTCTGGCTTTTCGGCCGAGGATGTAATCCCCGTGGTAGGCCGGTCATTTGGCTACCCGGCACATAGGGCGGTGGGAAAGGACAAGGGCTTGCTTCGTATGGGAGCGACCGGTTGAAGCCCGGTAGGTGAGAGTTCGCTCCCAGCCTCTTCCACAATAGGTTGGATGTGCGATCACTGTTGTCCGGGGAAAGACCAAGGTGCTGCCGGATCATGCCGTCAACACTGTAGAAATTGAAGTTCAACGAAATGGGACCTTGCTTTTTTGAAAACACAAGATCGCGTTCGAGTGGGATGCCGGGTCAGGCCCGGCATGACAGCTTTTCTGGAGCGATCTGTTCGGATCCCCGCGCTGGGCGCGGGGATCCGAACAGATCGCTCCTCCCTCTTTGTCACCCCGGCCCCCGAGCCGGGGTCACAAACGCCAGCGTCGTCAAATTATCCCGGACACCAGTGGATGTGGGATCAGCATAGTAGGGTTGACTCGCGAGATCAAGGACCGCGACCGGATACTCGCCTACGGATATGCGCGGTCCCATAGGTTCCGGACGAATACGGATGTTCCACCTTCAAGCATCACGATCCCAAGGGCAATGATCGGAACAATGGATGCGCTTGCACCAAGAGCTGTTTTGCCCATTGACCTCGGAAATCTTTCCTTTGCACCTGCACCGCAAAACGACCCTCACCCATGGCCAAGAAAAAAGCACAACCGAAAAAAAAGAACACCGTGCCGGCCGGCATGGGCGTGATGCACGACCTGCAAAAGCTATTGGCCAAGCAGGAGTTCAGCGGCGAAGCCGACATCAATGCTTTCCTCGAAAAGTTCATGACCGAACCCATCCCGGAGTTTGAGCCGGAAACCGATGCCGACAAGGCGGAAGCACTGGCCATGAGCGCCTATTCGCTGACCCGTGCGAAAGGCAGGAAGGTGGTGGAACAGGCCCTGGACCTGGACCCGGAGTGCATGACGGCACTTGAGTACCTGGGCGACATGGAGGAACACCCTTCCATCGCCGCCGCATTCTACGACCGGGTGACCACGATCGGCGAGGAGCGCTTTTTCCTGGACCCGAAGGACGTGGAAAAATATACGGGCCGGTGCTGGGGCTTCCACGAGACAAGGCCCTACATGCGCTGCTTGCAAAAACTGGCCGATCGCCTGTACTACACGGGCCGCTTGGACAGTTCCCTCGCGATATGGACCCGCATGCTTGATCTGAACCCCATGGACAACCAAGGCGTGCGCTACCCGTTGAGCCTCTTCATGGCCGCCACCAGCCCGGAGCATTTCCGCGAGATCGACAAGCAGTTCGATGAAGAGGAAAGCACGTTCATGCTGTTCAACCGGACGCTGGCCACCTTCGTTTCCGCAGGCCCCGGCCCTTCAACCACCAAATTGCTCAAGGAGGCCATGGCGGAAAACCCGCACATCGTGCCCATGCTATTGGCCCCGGAACCACCGGAGGAGATCGCACATAGCTATTCCCCGGGCAGCTATGAGGAAGCCCTGGTCTATTGCTATTACGGTTGGGTGGCATGGACCTACGCGGCGGGCGCGAAGGAGTGGTTGCGGAAAGCGTGAGGGCGTGGCTTGCCGATGCTGAAGCGCATCGGATCGACCTGCACCGGCCGCCGACGCACCGGGATCATACCGGCCATCAGGCGTTGCACGTGCAACTGCCTCCAGTGGTACCGAACGGCTGTCCAAGCGGATGGCGGGCTGTCCACCAACCAGCTCGGGAGTCTTGGCTCAGGCAAGCACCTTCTTCAGTTCCACCAACCGCTGTTGCTCGGCCTTGTTCGTTCCGTGGAACGCGTCGGCGATGCCGGTTGCGGTTCGTATGATCAGCTCCTTCATGGCCTTGGTGAAACGTTCCGGTGCGAGCCTGTACTGGTCCCGGAAGCTTTGGAAGGCGGTGTCGGCATCCATCTCCTTGGCGATGGCGAAGTCGAAACTGATGGCGATGTAGTGGGCGGAGTCCGTGCCGAAGTTGTCGAGGCTGTCCTCCAACGGGAGCCAGTGCTTGTCCACTTGCTTCTTCAGCTTTTGCTTTTCGGCAGGTGCGATACGGCCGTCGCTGGCGGCTATGCTATAGAAGAGATAGCCGATGCTGGCGTAGATGTCCTCGAAGGTGGTGGCAATGCCCATGATGGTGTTGTTGAATGATGGCGCCGGTGCGCAGGATGTGTTTCAATACGATCCAAAGCTAGCTGCTTACCACGGCATACGGTCCGATCTTTCTCACCCGTGGTGCTGAGCTTCGTCAATCCCGCTCGTACTGTAGTTTGTATCCTTGTGCATTGGCCGCCCTGATGGCGATCCACCTGCACCCATGACACGTATCCTTATCCCCACGGACATGAGCGAAGGCTCCCGCAAGGCGGTGCTCTTCGCGCTGGACGCATACGGCTTCGCGGAAAGCGAGTTCATCTTCCTGCTCACCATCGGCGATGCGCCGAAGATGGGCCTGTTCCCGGAGTTCAACAACCACATGAAGCGCTTGGCCCAAGGGGAGCTGGACGTGCTTACGGCGGAGATCCGGGCGCTGTACCCCGGGGAGACCTTGCACATGGACACGGTGGTGGGGACGGGCAGCGTGTTCGCGGCGGTGCAGGAATACACCGGCGCCAACCCCGTGGACCTAGTGGTGATGGGCACGCGCGGAGAAGGCGGCGCACTGAGATGGGGCAGCAATGCCGAGGTGGTGTCGCGCAATTCCACCGGCCCGGTGATCGTGGTGCCGCCGGATTGGGAAGCGGGACCGATCAAGAAGATCCTGTTCGCGGATGACCAGGAGGAGGTGCGCGATCCGAAGGCGCTGATACCGCTGGTGCGGCTGGCCAAGCGCTACGGGGCCGGAGTGGAGTTCGTGCATGTGATGAAGGAGGGCGAACCGACGGGGCCGGTGCCCACCCTGGCCCCTTTCCCGAAGGTCTTTCAAGGGATCCCCTGTACAAGCAGCTCCACGGTGGGCAGCGATGTAACGGAAAGCCTGGAGCGCTCGCTGGATAGCGGGGATTACGGGATCCTCGCGGTGCTTCACCGCCGATTGGGCTGGCTGGACGGCTTGTTCCACCGCAGCGTGGCGAAGCGGATGGCGCTGAACACCACGGTGCCGCTGCTGGTGATGTACGAGTAGCGCATGTGCCGCTGAGGCGGAGGTGGCGTAAGGACCTGCATCCCCGACCGCTTGACCCATGCCTGCGGCTTCGCCGTACGGTGGACAGGGACGCAACCGCCTACTTTCACCCGCTCAAAACAACCGCACGATGTCCCTTCGTTCGCTCTTCGCATTGGTCGTCCTTCTCAGTTCCGTCGCCCGCGGGCAGTACGTCATTCCCGATGCGATCCTGGCCGTGGAACTGCAAAGTGTGGTGCCCGATGCCATGAACGGGAACGTGCTGGATACCACCGCTGCGAGCGTGCTCACCTTGAACTTCCTTGACCTGGGCGGTTCGGATGTGGCGGACCTGGACGGGGTGCAATACTTCACGGGCCTGGATTCACTCGACATCAGTTCCACTTACGTGACCACATTGACTGATCTGCCCGTCGATCTGAAATGGCTGGATTGCTCGTTCTCTGACCTCCTCGCGCTCCCGAACGACCTGCCGACCACGTTGGAATACCTCGACTGTGCCTACATCGACCTGACCTCGTTGCCCACCACACTGCCGAGCACACTGCTGCGCTTGGATGCTTCAAGCAATGAACTGAACTCGATCTTTGTGCTGCCGGCTTCGCTGCAGTACTTGGATGTGAACTGGAACAACCTGACCTACATCGGACAACTTCCCGCGAGCCTGATCGAGCTCAATTGCCAAAGCAATCAGTTGTCCACATTGCCTCCTCTACCTTCGGGACTCACCACGATCAGTGCCGGCGGCAACACACTCACCAGCCTGCCTGCGCTGCCTCCCGGCTTGCAATACCTGATCTTGAGCTACAATGAGCTGGTCACCTTGCCCGCGTTGCCGGACAGCTTGATCGAACTCTACATACCGTCGAACCATGTGACGAGCTTGCCGGAATTGCCTGCGGGCCTTCGGAAGTTGAGCGCTGGCTCCAACGAGCTCACCAGCCTGCCCGCCTTGCCCGATAGCATTTATTACCTCTACATCGCCTGGAACCAGATCGATAGCCTTCCGACCCTCCCGATCGGCTTGACCCTATTGGCATGCAGTGGGAATCTGCTTACTGAGCTTCCCCTGCTACCCGACGGCCTGGAGGAATTGTACTGCAACCAGAACCCCCTGTCCTGCCTTCCTGCGCTACCAAGCTCGCTCGTTGATCTGGTCTGTACCAATACGGGGATCACTTGCCTGCCCAACATCCCGGCGGGCTCGGCCTATACCCAAGGCGATCTGGGATTCGTGCCCGTGGTCTGTGGCCCTGATGACGATTGCTTCCTGACACAGGTGATCACCGGCGTGCTCTTCATTGACAGTGATGGCGATGGGATCATGTCCAGTGGCGAACTCGCCCTACCGCACGGAACAGCGGAGGCCCAGCCCGGCGCCTACTTGGGCGGGGCCGATGGCACGGGCCGGTTCGCGATCCCCGTGGACACCGGGACCTACAGCGTGCAAGGCGTTCCGGAGCTCTACCACAGCATCACCACGGCACCGTATTCGATCACCATCTCCATGGGGACTTCGGACACCACCGCCTACATCGGCTACCAACCCATCCCCGGTATCCATGACCTTGTGGTGGATATCCAAGCAGGCGTTGCGCGCCCCGGTTTTGATAACAACGTGTTCCTCACCGTTACGAACATCGGTACCGAGAGCAGCGATGCGACCCTGAACCTCGACCTCGATGCGGACCAGAGCTTCCTCACCTCCACCCAGCTCCCTGCCTCGCAGACCGGCACGAACGTCAGCTGGAACGCCAGCCTTGCACCGGGCGAGAGCTGGAACGAGGTCGTCACCTTGCATACCGACACGAGCGTTGCCTTGGGCACGGAAGTGGAACATCTGTTCAGCGCGAATTCCGCCATGAACGATACCACCCCGGCGGACAATTCCATGAGCTGGAATGATACGGTCGCAGGTGCCTATGACCCCAACGATAAGCGACCCTCGGTACACACGCTGACACCCGACCAAGTGCAGCAGGGCGAATGGATCCACTACACGATACGCTTCCAGAACACGGGCACCTTCCTCGCGGAGCAGGTGGTGATCACCGATACCCTATCCCCCTTCCTCCAATGGAACACCGTGGCGTACATCAGTGCTTCGCACGATAACCAATGGGTGATGAAGGACGGTGTACTGTTGTTCTCGTTCAACAACATCCAGCTCCCCGATAGTGGCGCGGACCCACTGGGCAGCCAAGGCTATGTACACTTCCACGTGAAGGTGGATGCCGGCGCGAGCCTGGGGGATTCCATCGTGAACCGGGCCAACATCTTCTTCGATCACAACGTGCCGGTGATCACCGAACCGGCGATCACCGTGATCAATGACATCACCGGGTTGAGCGGACCGGACCAACCGGAATACCCAACGGCGATGATCGTTCCCAACCCGACCAGCGACCGCGCGATCCTGCACCATGCCGTTGCCCCGGGGCAGGTGGGCGTGTTCATCCTCTACAGCGTCACAGGCAAGGTGGTCCTGCGGACCAACGTCCCCGGCGGAACGAGGAACTTCCCCTTCTCCACCGCCGACCTGGAGCCGGGCATGTACTTCTTCGTGGTCACCGTTGGCGCGGACAAGTACGGGACCGGCAAGCTGAGCGTGGTGCGCTGAGGGCGACGGCAGCAGGCCGGTGAGTGGCGGGCACATCCCTACGGCATGCAGGCTCGGGAAAACCCCGAGCGCCGGGACGGGTACCAAGGGCGAAAACCTGCATACATTCGTTCAACCATCATGCATCCGTCCAAGCGCAGGTATCGACCATACATCACCGCCCTGATGGTGTTCTGGTCCTTGGGCATCACGGCCCAGGATGACCGGACCTTTCCGAACGTGAGCGCGGAATTCACGATGGCGTGGCCCTGTATTGATGGCGTGAACGGGCCATACACGGTGTGGGAGGTGATCACCTACAGCGCACAGCCCTCGGTGCAGCACCTCGGTTTGGAATGGGGCGCTTTCGGCTCCCAAGGTGGTCGCCTTGCCGTGGATGGGGATCGCGTGCTTTTGTGGGGACCGGTAGATGTCTACGTGCCACAGGATTCCATCGTCCAGCTCTATGACTTCGGTCTCGCCGTGGGGGATACGGCCTACTATGACTACTACTATACGTACGGGCATGCCGTGGTGGTGGAGGTTGAAGTGGTACAGGTGTTGGGGCGGGATCGACGTCGCTTGGAACTGGACAACGGTGATGTGTGGCTGGAAGGGGTCGGAAGCCTCTTCGGCGTGGTGCGACCGCTCTGGATGACCCCGCTCGGTTGCGCTGACCCCGTCTACACCTTCTGTGCCGAGTATGCCGATGATCAGGGTGAAGCCTATACGTGGTGCTCGAACATCATTCTCGGCGTTCCGAACAGAACGGAGCGGGTGCTCAACCTGGCACCGAATCCCAGCAACGGGTCCTTCACTGTGCGGGGTGGTAGCCCCGGTGCTCCTTATCAACTGCGCGACCTGCAGGGGCGCACGATCCAACGTGGATCACTGATGGGTGGCGTGGACCGGTTCGATCTGCACGGCCTGCCGGCCGGGATCTATTTGTTCCATTCGAACAACGCGGTGGTCAAGGTCATTCTGGAGTGATCGGTTCCGTTCCGGCAAGCGTGAGAGCAGCATGGCGGAGCGGAGCGGCGGGAACTCTTGCCATCCACCAACGCAGAAGAGCGGCTCACCCTCCTTTCGGGTGAACCGCTCTTTCACATGGACCGTGTTGAGGATGATCAGTTGGACAGGATCATCTTGAAGGACTTTTCCTTGGCCGCATTCTCGAACACGGTGTAGGCCTTCTCGATCTCGTTCAACTTGAACCGATGCGAGATCAGCTTCTTCGGCTCGAGCTTTCCGGACTCCACCGTCTTGAGCAGCATCGACGTGGTGTTGGTGTTCACCAGCCCCATGGAGATCGTGATGTCACGGATCCACATGTCCTGCAGTTGCAGGTCCACCTTTTGCCCATGCACACCGATGTTGGCGATGTTCCCGCCGGAGCGGACGATCTTCTGGCAGATGTCCCAAGTGGACGGGATCCCCACGGCCTCCATGGCCACGTCCACACCATGCTTGGTCTCGGACATGATCCGCTTCACCGCATCCTCCGACCCTGAATTGATGGTATCCGTCGCTCCCAATTCCTTGGCGAGCTTCAAGCGGCTGTCATCCAGGTCGATCATGTAGATCCTGGCCGGTGAGTAGAACTGTGCGGTAAGCAGCGCGGCCATGCCGATGGGTCCTGCGCCTACGATCGCGATCGTGTCCCCCGGCTTTACCTGGCCCTTGATCACACCGATCTCATGGCCGGTCGGCAGAATGTCGCTGAGCATCACCGCGGCTTCCTCATCGACCCCTTCAGGTATCGCATACAAGCTCATATCGGCGTGCGGGATGCGCACATATTCCGCCTGTGTGCCATTGATCAGGTGGCCCAGGATCCAGCCGCCATCCTCACAAAGCGAATACATCTGCTTCTTGCAGTATTCACAGGTGCCATCGGCCGAGATGCAGGAAATGATCACACGGTCGCCCTTCTTGAACTTCGATACGGACGACCCGACCTCCTCGATCACTCCCACCCCTTCATGGCCCAAGGTGGTCCCGGGTTTGCAGGAGGGCGTCTTGCCGTGCAGAATGCCAAGATCGGTACCGCAGATCGTGGTCTTCAAGACCTTGATGAGCGCATCCGTCGGTTTTTCAATGCCGGGTTTTGGGACTTCCTTCCACTCAATTTTCCCCCCTCCCTGGTACACCAGTGCCTTCATGGTCCGTGTGCCTTTGGCGGAATGATCGTTGGACGGTTTCTTTTCGGTCTGGGTGGCTATACTGGACATGTTGATCGTGTTTTATTCCGCAGCAACATTGCTACCCCCTAAAGGTCGCCATACCTTGACCGATCCGCGTTACATAACTATGGAAAGGAGTTACATCTTTCCCACATCGCGTACTACATGTCCTCCAAATGGACCTTGCGCTTTTGCTTCCGCCTCTTGAAGAGCGTGGGGGTGAGCCCCGTCACCTTCTTGAACTGGCCGGAGAGATGGGCGACACTGCTATAGCGCAACTTGTAGGAGATCTCGGTCAGGTTGAGCTCCTCATCCAGCAACAGCTCCTTGGCCCGCTCGATCCTGCTGGCGATCAGGAATTGCTCGATGGTGGTGTGCTTGATCTCCGAAAAAGTGTTCGCGAGGTAGGTATAGTCGTATCCCATCTCCTCACTGAGAAAGATGGAGAACTTCACCTTCGGCAATTCCTCGGGACCATGGACCATTTTGGTCACCACGTTCCTTATCCGCTCCACCAGGATGGCCTTCCTGACATCCATGAGTTCCAAGCCCGACCGGAGCAAGGCTTTCCCCAATTGCCTCCGTTGTGCTGAAGTGATCCCATCGAGGACCTCAACAGTTCCCAGATCGACGGCCCCATGGTGGAGACCGAGCTTCGCCAGTTCCTCCTTCACCTTCATCTTGCAACGAAGGCTCACCATATTCTTCACATGGATGATCATCCCGCGCGGCCTGCCATCGGACGTGTTGCCCATTGATGGAGCACCACATCGCACACTGGTTGAACAGGTCCATTCAGAACAACCGGCCCACATGATTGTTCGGTCCCAGCGCAGGCACCGGCCGTGCAGCTTTCACAAAGCGGGGACGATCCAGTGCATTACCCACACGCAGAGCACCGTGGCGACCGCAACAACGCCGAAGCCCAGGCCCACCCACTTGATCATGGCCTTGTGGCCGAAGATCACCACGATCAGGAACTTCATCACCGTGTTGGAGAGCGTGGCCAGCAGCACCGCAATGGAGGCCATCAGCAGGCCCACGTCCTCGGTGCTGCGGGCAACGGACAACGTGATCACGTCCATGTTGGTGGCGCCGAAGACCAGGCTGGTGGCGTAGTATCCTTCCGCACTGTGGTCTGCTGACGCCAGGTCCATCAGCCAGAGCACGGCCATGTAGAGGATGGCGAACTGGATGGACGCGCTGAAGTTCAGCGGGTTCTTGGTTGGTATGTCCTCCTCGGCCCCGTCGCCTCCCTTGCGTTGAATGAGGTAGGCCATGCCAAAGGACACCAGCGTGATGAAGGCCATGGGAAGGACCATGCGGATGGCGAGGTCCTGATCGATCACCCAAATGATCAACCAGACGCGCGGATAGAGCACCGCCGTGGCCCCGATGATGCCGGCGGCGGACACGATGTGCGGCCCGCGCGGTTGCTTGCGCGAGCGCTGCGCCAAGCTCAAGGTGACCGCCGTGCTGGAGACCAGGCCACCGATGATGCCGGAGACCAGTGTGCCCTTCTCAGGTCCGAGGACCTTGCCCAGCAGATAACCGGCAAGGCTGATGCCGGTGACCAGGATCACCATGATCCAGATCTCGTGCAGGTCCCAAACGCCGTTGGGACCCATGGGATCGCTGGGCAGGAACGGCAATATCACCGCCGAGATGATCACGAACTGGATGAACGCCCGGATGTCCTTCGGGGTGAGCGTGGCGATGAAGCTGTGCAGCCTCATCTTCAGGGAGAGCAGGGCGGTGATGGCCACGGCGACGATCACGGCGAAAAGCACTTCCCCCCGGAACACCACGGCGCCGATGGCGAAGGCAAGGATGCCCGAAAGCTCCGTGGTGATGCCATAGCCGCCGGGCCGGGCCGACATCACATAGGCCGCGACCACCAGCGCCACCAGGCCGCCGAGGCCCGCAATGAAGGCCCAGGGGCCGTAGCTCTGCGCGAGGTAGGCGCACAGAAAACCGAACAAGGCGATCAACGTATAGCTGCGCACCCCGGCGAACTGATCCTCCTTGTCCGGAGCGCGCTTGGCGAACTCACGCTCCATGCCGATGAAGAAGCCGAGCGCCAACGCGATCAACACCCGTTGGATCAATTCCAGCAGCTCTTCGCTCATGCGGCAAATATCGCGCTCCGGGAGCGTTGGTACTCCTGTGCTCCCGCAGGGCCGTGCGCAGGTGATCCTGCGCCGTCAATGGTTCCGCAGGGTCCCGGGGCGGAGGCCCCTGCGGGTGAATGAAGTCTCCCTCTCTGCGCTCGATCCGATCACCGGCACGAGACATCCGCACGCTGGAACCGTGCCTGCGGCAGGCAGGCGCACAGTGCCGGAGGCGGAAGTGCCGCGCCCAGGCAAGGGCTATTGTCCGTGGTTACCGCCGATCAGCGCGGCCACGGTAAACCCGAGCAACACGAGCGTAAGGGTGATCGCGAATACGGGGATCAGGGGTACGCGCCCGATGCGCATCGGCATCCGGTAGGGCCGCGGAAGGTCCGGTCGCCGGAGCCGCAATACCACGGCGGATACGTTCACCATCAGGAAGGTGAGGAAGATGCTCACCGTGGCGATGCGGGCGACGACGGCGATGTCACCGATCAGCGCGAAACCGCACGCGACCAACGCGATGAACACGAGGGCCGTTACGGGTGTCCTGGCTGAGGAGATCCGCGCCAGCCAGCGCATGGGCCCGAGCTCGCGCCCCATGAAGGAGAGTACGCGAGAGCTCCCCAGGAGATTGCTGAGGATGGTGTTGCCGGTGGCGAACAATGCCGCAATGCCCACCACCAGCACACCGGTGCGTCCCCAACTGAGCTCAATGACCGCGGCCAACGGCGCGGGCTCATCGGCGAGCTGCTGCCACGGCATCGCGCTCACCACCAGCATCGCCAAGGCCACGTAGATCACCAGCACGATGCCGTTGGAGATGAACAGCGCACGAGGGATGTTGCGTTCCGGGTCCCGTGCTTCCTCGGCCAACTTCACGATGTCCTCGAAACCCATGTAGGCGAAAAAGCTCAACGCTGCCGCGAAGAAGAGCCCGTTGAAGTTCCCGTCCGGAAGCGCCAACAGGTCCACTGCACCCGCTTGGGGGAATGCAGCGATGCACACGGCCACAAGGCCCAGGACCTCGATCACCGTAAGCACGATGTTCACCGTGCTGGATGCCTCTATGCCGATGACGTTCACCAGCAACAACAGGCCGATGATGCCCAACGCCACCGGGAGCAACGGCAGGTCCACAAGTTCCGTGAAATACCCCGCGAAGCCCAAGGATACCGTTGCCGCACTGATGATGCCGTTCATCGCGATCAACAGGCCCACCACCGTTCCGGCACGTTGCCCAAAAGCCTTTTGGGCGTAGACGTACTCGCCTCCCGAACGAGGGTACGCGGCGCTCAGTTCAGCGTAGGAGAAGGCCGTAAGGAAGGCGGTGAACGAGGCGATGAGAAAGGCCAACCACGTAAGGTTGCCCGCTTCGCCAGCCACTTTCCCGATGAGCGTGTAGATGCCGGCACCCAGGATGGAACCCACGCCGAAGAAGACCACATGGCCAAGGCCGAGCGCGCGTTTCAAGGTCGCCATGTTGATCACGCCGAAGGTAATCCGCGCTTTTTGCCCCGCGTGTCCGGTGTTTCCGCTCCCGCAGGGTCTCTCGCAGAGGACCCTGCGGCGTCAATTCAGTTCCGCAGGGTCCCGAGGCGGAGACCCCTGCGGGAGAATATGCAAGGAGGGGTCGGGGCGTTTCCGCTCCCGCAGGGTCTCTCGCAGAGGACCCTGCGGCATCAATGGTTCCGCAGGGTCCCCCTGCGGGTGAATATGCAAGGAGGGGTCGGGGCGTTCCGCGGTTCAGCTCACTTCCTCCGAGCTCGCGAACTCCTCCATCCGTGTGATCAGGCCGTTCTCCACGGTATAGACCTGCACCCACTTTTGCTTCAGCTCCCGGCCGGACCGCTTGATCCGCTGATGTTCCCGGCCCAGCACCACCACCATCTTCCCTTCAACGATGTACTGCAGCGGCTCGAAGCTGATGATCTCGGTGAGCTTGAGGATGTTGCTCAGGAAGTTGCGAGCGCCTTCCTTCTTCTCGAAGATCGATCGGGGAATGATCCGGGTGCCGTGGTAGATCCAGACCGTGTCCTCGGAAACCGTATCCGCGAACTTGTCCAGGTCTCCGCTGCCGAATGCGGCGAACATGTTCTCCACTACTGCCTTCGGGGAATTCTCCATGGGGTGCTTCGTTCTTTTTCGGGTCTGTCCCAAAGGTAGGCGGCCTGATCTCCGGCGGGCGGAGGGAATGTCCTTCTCCGCTCGCGCTCGAAGTGACCGGACTTTTTAAGTGCGGTCCAGAACCGGTGGTCATGTCGTGCGCCAGTTGTCGGGTGTCGGGTGTCGTGTGTCACATCGAGCGCAGTCGAGATGCGAGACACGACACGCGACAACACTCCCGTGGGATGCAGGACCTTTCTGCTCCCGCAGGGTCTCTCGCAGAGGACCCTGCGGCATCAATAGTTCAGCAGGGTCCCGAGGGGAGACCCCTGCGGGAGAATAAGGCTCCCCGCCATAGCTGAGGATCGTCACCCCCGCATCCCCCGCGTTCCGCACCTTTATGGACCCTTCCGATCGCCCATGACCCATATCCTCCTCCCCACCGACTTCAGCGATACCGCGCTCAAGGCCGCCCATTTCGCCATGGACCTCTACGGGGCCCGCAATGTGCGCTACACGCTGGTGAACACCTACCAGGTACAGGCATATCCCGATCCCCTGGTGCCGAACCTCACCCGGCTGGTGGAGCAGAATTCGCGGAACGGACTGCGCCGAGCGGAGCGCCGCTTGCGGAGACGAACGGACCACGTGTACTTGGCGAAGGTGTCCACTTATGCACCCTTGCCCGAGGCGCTCAACAACATCGCGGCAAGCAAGGGTGCCGACCTGATCGTGATGGGTACCCAAGGGAAGGACAGCAACCGGCTGTTCGGCAGCAATGCCACCACCGTGGTGAAGCGGTCCGTGCTGCCGGTGATCACCGTGCCGGCGCAGTGGGAGCCGGAACCCCTCCGGCGCATCCTGCTGCCCATGGACGGCGAACCCTTCGACCCGGCATCCTTCCTCCCCCTCACCGACCTCGCCCACCGCTGTGGTGCCGAGATCCTGGTGGCTCATGTGCGGACCAATGCGGTGGCCTTCGCAAAGGGCCTGGACCATGCCGCCATCGGCGAGGCGCTGAAGGCGGTGAACCATCGCTACGTCACCGTGCATGGGGCCGATGTGGTGGAGACCGTGAACGAGCTGGTAGCGAACAGCCGCTTCCAACTGGTGGCCATGGTACACCGCAAGCGCGGTTTCCTGGGCGGGCTGTTCTCCAGCAGCACCACCAAGCAGATGGCCTTGCACACCAAGCTTCCGCTGCTGGTGCTGCGCCAGGGCTGAACCGCAGTGGAGGGCGGTAGCGCCGGGCGGCGATCTGCTCCTTTTGAACCACGGACCGTGCTTCGCACGCCGTCGCCAAAGCGCTATGGCGAAGGAACCCAAAGTGCTTCGCGACGGCGCGTAAACACGGATGCACACGGATGGAGGGCCGCGATGCCTTTTGCCGAGGGCCTGCATACCGAATACGCCCAATGCCGAAAGGCCTGAAGATGCCCACAGGCCTGAAGCCGCCGGGCCGAACAACGCCGATGCCAAAAAAAGCCGGAAGAGCCGAAGGCCTCGGGCCGGAACAGGAGGAATGGATAAAACGAATGGCGAGTTCGTTCAAGGCCTCTGGATCTTAGACCGCTTCGGGTGCATTGAATCCGGGGCTATCCCTCCACTGCCCCTTGATATCCTCCATCCAACTGGCGGTGCCCGCCGGAGGCATATCGAATTACAGGCGCACGTATACGGTATGCAGGCACCCGACAGCGCAGTGGGATCACTGGTCAAGCCGAGCGCCGGGGGGGGCCGGCGGGAGAATAAAAGGTCGCGTCCAACCCCTACTTCGCTGCCGTGTAGTGATGCTCCGTGAAGCGGTTCCAGCCTTTCTTGTTCTTCGACTCCACCGCCCAGTGGAAGCCGCCCTCCCCGTCCGGCCAGTAGACCTGCCGGGCCACGCCCGCCGGCATGTGCGCCTCGAAGCAGATCGCATTGGCATGGATGTCCGCCGCGCTGGTGAGCACGCCGATGGAATGCTTGCCATCCGAGGTGTAGGACCAGCAGGTGAGCATGCCATCGTCCACGCCGAAGATCGCGATCTCGGTGTAGCTGTTTTTTGCGAACCGCCAATCGGTGTTCAGTTGCATGTACTTCCCATCCAGCACCGATGTGAATTCACGCGTGCAGCGCAGCTTGCCCATGGGGCTATCCGCCGTGGCTACCCAACTGCCGAGCAGCGGGGCCAATGGCCCGAGCTTGCCGCGTCCTTTCTTCCAGTTCATGTTCCAGGTGTTGCTGCTGCGAAGTTGGGGAAGGAACGCCATTACCCAGAACGCGAACGCCCCCGTGCGGCGGCACGGGGGCGTATCCAGCGTAGAAGGATGTGGTGGCCTCAGGCCGCACGGGCCAACAGCGGCTCGCTCTTGCTGGTCTCACCGGCGGCGCCCACGGCGCTCACGGCGAACCAGTACTGCGTGCCTGACTTCAACTTCTCGGCGTTGAACTTCCGTTTGGTGGTGGTGCCGATCAACTCCCACTGGAAGGGATCGTTGGTGGCGCTCCGGAACACGAGGTAGGTGTCCGCACCTTTTTCACCTTGCCAAACGATGCTCACGCGGCCCTCCATGGTAGTGAAACGGGCCTGAAGGTTCACCGGCGGGTTCAGCTCACCGAGCGGCGTGCTGCGCTTCACCAGTTCAAAACCACTGCTGAGGATCTTGTCGGCATCACCCCCGGAGGTGGCTTGTACGTATGCCAGCAAGCTCTTCACGTCAGCCTTCACCACTTTCAGCGCCTCGCGCTTGGCCTGGTGCTCGGCCTTGCCCCCGTTCACGTTCGCCGCTGCATTGGCCGCCGCCAGTGCATCGAGGTCCGCTTGTATGGTAACCAGTGGGGGCACTGGATCCGTATACAGTACACTGGTCTTGAGCTTGTCAAGTATACCCTGTACTTTGGCCACGATCGCCGTGGCGGCGAGGCCGATAAGGCCCATTTTTCCTGTTGCCATTTTCATGTAGTTTGTGGCGTGGCACGCCTGGTTTTGGGGATTGAAACGACCCTTCCCCGGCGATGGATATCGGCCATTTAGCCGAGATAACAACTATCTCGCAGATAATCAAGGACTTAAATTGAGCCGAAAGCCGAAAAACCACGCCAACAAGGGCCTTGGACGCTGAAGACAAGGCTGCCCCGCAGCTCAACGCGAGCAGGTTTCCGGAAATCTTGAACAGGTTTGGGGGAATCTTGAACAGGTTTCAAGGAATCTTGAACAGGTTTTCAGGAATCCTGAACAGGTTCCCGGAAATCTTGAACTGGTTTCAAGGAATCTTGAACAGGTTTGGAAAAATCTCGAACAGGTTTTCAGGAATCTTGAACAGGTTCCCGGAAATCTTGAACAGGTCTTCAGGAATCTTGAACAGGTTTTCGGATATCCTGGACAGGTTTCCAGGAATCTTGCACAGGTTTCAAGGAAACTTGAACAGTTCTCCGAAGACCCTGAACATCATGCCGCGCATCATCACTGTGAACTCGGTTGCCCGGCCCGAACATCGGCGGGTTCCGCCTCGCTGGACCGATAGGCACTCCGTAAGGTAAGCTCAACGTGCGGCCGCATCGGCAGCGATCCGCTCCTGCCCTGCTTGGCAATAGCAAGGCACCAGCCCCAGCCGCACCGCCTGAACCAGCAATTCCTGGCGGTTATGCACCTTGAACTTCCGGAACAAATTCTCCTTGTGCGACTTGAAGGTGCTCAACGTCATGCCCAGCAGGTCCGGCATCTCCTTCTCCAACCAGCAGGCGATGTCGCAAAGCAGGTGCAGCACCTGCAACTCCCTCGGCGTCAAATGGGGCACGTTCATGGATGGAGGATGGGTGGATCTGCACGCGAAGATGGTAGGGGCCTCCAGTACCTGCAATACCCATAAAGGGGGATTTTGCAGGGGCATGGGCATACAGGCCGCGAAGCGGGATCGGCCCTCTTAGGCGAGCTGGTCCTATACCTTATATATACAGGTGGGCTGCTGAGCACGGCTCCCAGGGGTTTGGCTTCCTCGGCTTTCGGCCCTTCGGCCAAGGCATTCGGCTTTCGGCGGCTTCAGGCCCCTTGGCGGTTGGCGGCTTCAGGCTCTTTCGGTTGAAGAGGTGCTTTCGGTGAACGGTGAGGTGCTCCAGCGCTGGGCCCGCCGCCTCGGCGGGAAAGGCATTTAAGGCACCGATCATTTCCTCATCGGTGCGCGCACCTATCTTGCTCCGCATGCCAGGTCCGCTACTGCCCGACTACCTGCGGTTGAAGCGGGCCAATGGTCGTGCGCCCCATAAGCCCGTGCTCTTGCTGGCCGTGCTCAAGGCCATCGATGAAGGGCTGATCACCGAGAACCGGATCACCCCTTCCGCTGAACTGATCAACCTCTTCAATGGCTACTGGGCGGCGTTGGTGAAGGACAGCCCCTATCAACGACGCTTCTTCCTTCCCTTCTACCACTTGAAGAACGAGCACTCGGGCCTGTGGAAACTGCATACGTTGCCGGGCTTCGAGCACGGACTTACCCGCTCCAATTCCATCAAGAGCCTCAGCGCGCTCATCGCCTTCGATGCCTATGCGGAATTGCGCGCGGATGTTTTCGACCGCTGGCAAGATCGGGCGCATCGCGCTGCCGATCAGCTCATCCTTGTAGCGAAATACTTCACCGGCCAAGCCGTTCCCAACGCGTTGCCGGACCACCTCCGCGAGATCGAACGCCAGATCGAGCACGATACACCGGAAGCCTATGTGGCACGCCAACTCCAACACCTGCAGGAAGAGGAGGAGGAAGAACAAGTGCTGCGCGGTGCCGCCTTCAAGCGCAAGATCCCTGAACTATACGGCTACCGCTGCGCCATCACGGGCCTGCATATCCAGCACAACAAACGGGCAAGCTTGATCGATGCTTGCCACATCGTTCCATGGGCCGATTCCTATGACGACACGATCACCAACGGCATCGCACTTTGCCCCAATATGCACCGCGCATTCGATCGAGGCCTCATCAGCATCGCAGCGGACTATACCGTGATCGTGTCCAACGAACTTCGGGAAGCGGATACGCCTTATGCCATCCGGCCCTTTGCCGGGAAGCGGTTGATCCTGCCGGATCACACACTACACCATCCGGCGTTGAAGAACTTGGCGATGCATCGGGAACGGTCCGGGTTCAATTGATGTAGCGGTCAATCACACGTGCCCATCTCATCCCGTGTACCTTCCTCGAAGATCATGACACGATGCCATGCCAAGTACTCTTCGCCGGGGCCGTCCGACTCCGCAGGTACCCGCAAGGCTTTGCCTTCAAAGGCCTTGAAATTCCGAGCTATCTCTTCTTCACGGAACCGTTTCCGAAGATGCTTGCCGCAAACCATGCGGAGATCGGGATCGAAGGTGACCAGGCCGCGATCGAAGGCTTTGTCGTGGAGGGCGTTGAGGGCGATGTTGATTTATCAACAACACTTGGAAGTCACAATGCGATCGACTAATATGTCATCCGCCAACTGACATAAATTCCGTCAACCATGAGAACCTCCGACTCCTGCATCCCCAGCAATGAACGGCAAGCACTTCAATGGCTCATTCCTGCGCTGGACAGCCCACTAAGTGACATGTCCCACGAAGATTTCCTCAAGGCATGGTTTTCAATCGGCTACCTCTATGGAGGGCTCCATCCCGACGAAGCCACTGACCATGGCACCGAGATCAGCATGAAGGCTGAAGGCCCGGATCGCTTCCGCTTGATCGAGCCTCGTTTGATCGCACCGTTCTATGTACAGAGTGGTTGGCCGGTGGTGCTTGCTCCGCTTGCGGACGAAGCATGGGCACGCTATGAAGATGGCCTACTGGAGGATGATGAGCTTTACTGCTATGAGGCACTCCAACACGGACTTCTGAAGCGCATCCTTATTCCTAGGTGATACGACCACAATGATGTGTACAAAATGAAGCGACAGAGTATCGGCAGATGCCCCCTATGGTTCTATGTTCGCAACGACCACTCAGGTCATCCATTCCAAGAACTCAGCCGCACATGACCTATCGCGATTCAACAATCGGCGTAACTACTGTAGAAGACGGTAGTTCCTTGTTTCACGGAATAGATGATTGGAGAACGAGTACGTTCGAAAACCCGAAAGCCACAATTAATGTTGGCACTTCTTTCAGCGGAATAGGAGCTATTGAGCATGCCTTTCAAAGGCTCAATTTGAATCACGAGATTCTATTTGCAGGCGACATCGACAAATTTGTCAAGCAGAGCTATTTTGCCAACTATGAGATAGGGCATAGGCATTGGCACTCAGATATTCACGACCTATCCGCTAAGAAATTCAACCAAAAAATTGACCTCCTGGTCGGCGGAAGTCCTTGCCAAGCATTTTCCATGGTTGGCAAGCGGCTTGGCTTAGAGGACACTCGGGGCACATTGTTTTATGAGTTTGCACGGCTCGTCAACGAATCAAAACCCAAGGTTTTTATTTATGAGAACGTTCGAGGCCTGACTAACCATGATGGAGGTCGGACATGGCAGGTTGTAAAGGATGTATTCCACGACCTTGGCTATAAAATTCATTTCGACTTGCTCAACAGTAAGGATTACGGTATTCCGCAACATCGCGAGCGAATTTTCGTGGTCGGCTTTCTTGACCATGACGTTTCATTCAACTTTCCACAACCAGTGGAGTTGGAAAGGACGATGCAGGACTTCCTCGAGGACTATACTGAATCGAAGTACTACCTGCGGGAGAAGGGAATCAAGTTCGTCACTAGCACGAAGAATAGACTTAAGCGCTATACCCAAATCAATGGCGCTGTTGCCCTTTGTCAAAAAGCGAATCAGCAATTCAACTGGCATGGTGACTTTGTGTTCGATGATCGAGAGCTCAAAACGGACTTCGACGAATTCGTTTTTGACGTATCTGAAGTGGAGGAGAAGTACTACCTCTCGCCTAAGGTCAGCAAATATGTGCTCGCCGGTGGCACTAAGAACTTCAAGACAAGCACAGAAACAGATCTTGCTGTAGCTCGACCATTGTTGCAATCGATGCATAAGATGCACCGCGCAGGAGTAGATAATTACGTAACTCATCGATATGGTCGCATTCGGAAACTCACCCCACGCGAGTGCCTACGACTTATGGGATTCAGGGACACCTTCAAAATCGATGTTAGTGACACACAGATGTATCGTCAAGCGGGCAACAGTATTGTTGTTGATGTATTGATTGCGATTTTGAAGCAGATGGACATCACGAAGTTCGGGCGATAAGCAGCTATTCATGGCCGATGAAATACTGATTGAGGGGAAGCGCTTCGCGGTTATAGACGCGAAGGAGAAGATGACCATTGCGGATTCTTTCGTTATGCCCAGCAACAAACTTGGCAGTGGTAACGGTGAAGCCAAGTTTTACGTCGGTAATGAAGGGACTGAGGTTCGTGACTTTTTCGGACCTCACGGCTTTTCGATTAACTGTTTCATGTTGCGCGATGACCTACTTAAATACCTCGAGGCAACAGAACCAGAGTATCGAAAACCAGAACAGCCATACCGTCGAGCTGAAAATCTCCCTCGTTTGTGGCAAGAACGTGTGGAAAAGATTCGCAGACTCCCCGAGATTATCTCTTTTCCTGCGCAAGAGCAAATCCAAATCAGCGGTCCAAGGATTTACATAAACTCGATAGGGAATCAATACTATTCGCTCATTCGTGAAGTGTCGTTGCCGAACATCACGTATATAGCCGCAATCAAGCTTCGTGATTCAGTCGGCTCAATCAGCTACTACTTGCGATTGTTTGTTGACTACTTCGGTAATCAAGAGCACCCTTCCGAAGTTGCTGATGCAGCCGCTAAAATTGCCAACGAGAACATACCTGCGACAGAAAAAGAGCAACTTTCTAAAGCTCGTATAGGCCAAGGAAAATACCGAGATGGTTTATTACACGAGTGTCCATTCTGCCCTATTACTATGGTATCAGATGATCGGTTGCTAATTGCGAGTCACATCAAGCCTTGGAAAGACTCCTCCGACGTCGAACGTATCGACTCGAAAAATGGGCTCTTGCTCACCCCCACCTACGATAAGCTATTTGATTTAGGGCTTATCACGTTTGACAATGACAAGCGCATGCTTGTGTCTCCGTTTCTTTCTCGAATGACCTGCTCAAAGCTGAGCCTCGTGGACAAGCGCGTTATCACACACCTGCCCTTGGAAGGACGAAAGACATATATGGAATATCACCGAGATGTGAAGTTCAACCGCGCCGGTTGAAAGATTTTAGGGAGAGTACAGAGTCAAGAATTGGATTGAGCACACAGCTGAGCGTGTGAGTGACTTGCACACATAGTGATGATCGATTAAATTCTTACTGAGGAGCGACTTGAACATTGCGATATCGGAGGCACGCCGGGCACAACGCGAGAATTCGCCATTATGACAGTTCTGTGACGAGTCGTTCTGGCAGACATATTAAGGCATTCACTAACATCTGCGACCCAGATCAAGTGCTCCGCAAGTTTTCACGTCATCCGATTGATAGCATCCCTGGCGAGTTTCAGGATGGTTGCCTCGCCCAAATATTCAGTTATCCACGATAGATCTAACCTGACACACAGTTTTGCTGGAGTTGATCGGCATGCCACTTGGTAGTGCTGAAAAAACCGCATCGCTCACTCAGATCCCTGCGGCATTCCACCAAATGCAAAACGCATGGACCCATATTCTACGCTTGAAGTACCGCACACCGCGACCATAGAAGAGATCAAGAAGGCCTACCGACGGTTGGCCAAGAAGTGGCATCCTGACAAGTACAACGGGAACCTCGACGCAGCGGAGATGTTCCGAAAGGTCAAGGCGGCCTACGACTGTCTGGTCGATCCGATTAAGCGCGAGACAGAGGACCTGAAGTGTAAGCAAAGGGAACAGGCCAAAGCGGCTAAGAAAGCCGAGCGCCAAGCAGGACAATGGGCCAGCGCTCAGTCCACGTCAAATACGGCAGGCATTAGCCTGCAGGCAATCGGACTTATAGTCATTGCCCTTATCGTTTTCCTCGCGGCGTTGTTCGGGAGCGATGAGCGCACTTCCCATCCATCAGCAACTGCATAACCTCAATACCAAATTAAACTCTATCCAGTAATACCGAACAACCATGGCAGACATTACACAAGCAACAGCAACCGAAGACACTGACACCGCGTCAAACGCACCAGACGGCGGCAGTAGCCCTGAGACTGTGCCCAACGATCTTCAGGCCCTGCGCCGAGACTTGTTGGAGGAAAAAAACCGACTTGGCTCACTGGCCAAGAAGACGGAAGCCCAGCTTGGGGAGGTCGGCGAGAGCCACAAGCAAGCGGATGAGCTCCTGAAGTCTCTCCGGGAAGCACTGGATCAAGTGAAGACAGTCACTGGTCAGGTCGAAAAAACGACATCGAAAAGCCAGGCACTGGAAGAGAAGCTGAAGGAGCTCGAGACCAAGGCTACCTCCTTCGTGGAACAGGTAAATGGGACCGATGGCAAGGAAGGTTGGTTAGGTGCGATGGAGGGTGCCAACAAGCAGATGAAGGAATCAGCGGATTCGTTCGCAGCCCATCGCAAGGATCTCTCCGACTTCCATGACTTGGTCATGGGAAACGAAGAACAGAAGCTGAAGGGTGCGCGTAAGGAGTTCGAAGAAATCCGGGAGCAATATCAGGCCGATCTGAAAAAGCAACAGGTGGCTTTCGAGGCCTTGACCAACAGAATTGAAGGGCTCCTTCCAGGTGCGACATCAGCGGGTCTGGCCTATGCTTCCAAAGAACAAAAGCGTGCCTACCGGCTCCCCATCTTGATATCTGCGGGAGTTGCCGTGGGGATACTTCTGACGTTGGTGATTTACGGGATCGCCACCGCGGAACCAGTCATCAATTGGTCCGGAGCACTGCTTCACCTCATCTCCCACATTCACATTTACGGCCCGGGGATCTGGCTGGTGATCATCGCATTACGCAAGTTGAACCAGTTCACCCGTCTAGAGCAGGAGTATGCGCATAAGGAGACCTTAGCCAACACCTATGTAGGGTTCATCCGTGAAGTGGAGAAGCTGCCTGAGACCGAAGGCAGCAAGGCCATGCGCGAAGAATTGCTCAACAGCGCGATCGCCTCCAGCAGCTACAACCCAAGCACCACCCTCGATGGTGCAGGACATGATGAGCGCCCACCAGTGTTGGACAAGCTCGCCGATGTTCTCCCGACAAACAAGAAGTAAGAGACGCTCGAAGTATCCTTCTCAATCACATCGCACATGTCCATCAACCATATTGGAGACAGCGAGCTTCTGACCGACCTGCTGGTCAGTGGGAACGGGTACTTCTACAAGCGCATGCAGAAAATTCCGAATCAAGCCATCGAAAAGGTGTTCAGGGACGTGGCCGCCGATAAGAAGGGATCGAAGCCACTCGTTCGAGTTGTGCGCAACACACACGTTGTAGGCAGCAAGACCATCCGCTATTCAATATGCGTCCTCAGATACCCCGACCAGCCGAGCTTTCTGAGAAAGCCACTCACTGGTTGGCATGAAACGAAGTACGCGTTCCTTCTAATCGTAGAGGTCGATGACAACGTTGCAGTTTACAAGAGGAACGCGTCCAACATGGGTGAGCTGGACGCATACATCGAACCGTTGGACTATGTCACAATCTCGCGTCTGTTCGTAGACGGCGGGACGCAGTTTGAGAAGTTCTATGTAAGCCAGCTGAGCACCGCAGAGCATGCCATTCGCAACCAGTCAATGGAGGCGAACAATCTGGCTGGTGTGATACCACGGCTTGGAGCGCCGAAGAAGATTGTACAGAATCTGCGAGTCCTAAACGGTAGTGATCGGCGATCAATCTCCTGCAACACTTCTCGTATCAACAACTTGAGCGAGAAGAACGATCTCAACGCTTTCTTCTCTTGGGTAGTCAGCACGTTTAGCTTAATTGATGGGTTCAAGCCGAGGGCAACGTACCTAGACAATTTCTCCACACCGGTTAGCTATTCAGCTCATCGAACCAGCCTCCATCCATCATCGATCCTGATTAAGCTTGATAAGCTGAAGGATGATGTCGAGAGACAGCGCATCAGTCACATCTACCGGGTTGACGATTCAGGTGCCTTTGACAAGAACTTATCGCTTTCTGACCTGATCGAAACTGTTGAGGGCGCCTTCGAAGTTGTGCCCGATGGCATCAAATGGAAAATCCAGCATGGGATTTACGATGACTTGGAGTTGAAGTTGTATGAGAAGTCCATGGGGATTCGATCGGCGAAGTTGAAAGCGATTCGTTTGGATTTCGATGGAGACGAGCAGGACCTATTGGGGTATCTGAACCACAGGCATGACTTCATCGTGAACTTCTTCAACGTGGAGTTTGTCTATACAATGCGCAAACTCTGGAAGGACCATCGACTACTAGAGGATCTGGATGGCTTCATGTCTGTTTTCTCCGGTCATGCTGAATTGGCGGGTATGAAGAGTGAGAAGGGCCTGTTCTCGATGGGGCAAAAGACCTTCGATTCCAACTCGACGTTTGGGTTTATTGTAGAGAAGCTCGCTGCGAAATCTCAGGTGCTGATCTGTGATGACCAAGCGACGGAGTGGGCAGACTTCATTGGAATTGATAAGGACAATCTCTCCTTCTATCACGCCAAGTATGTGAGTGACCCAGGTCTTTCAGCATCTAAGCTTCATGAGGTCATCGGGCAAGCCCACAAGAACATAGGCTTTCTTGAACCGGACGATGCTGTACTGAGCAAGAGAATGTCGAAGTGGGGTGAGGTGTATTCAAATGATGGTGTGAAGACCGCAATACCCCGACTGGTCATTCCGCCTCCTGGGGGGCATCCAAGCTTGGCTGCGTTCTATTCTACCAGCCTCGGCCGACCCAATGTGAAGAAGAAGGTTCATCTTGTCATCACGTCTATCTCTAGGAGTCAACTCGTAAGCGCCCTTGCGCAACTCAAAGCAGGAGCATCCTTCGGTAGAAAGGCTGAGACGATTCAGATTTTGTGGTTCGTTTCTTCCCTGGCCGCCAATTGCCGCGAGTTGGGAGCTGAGCTGCACGTTCACTGCTTGCCTTGAATACACGCTCAACGGAATAGACAGTAGCGGCAGCCCCACGCTCCCGCAAGTGTTCCAGCCACCCACTGATCTCCGACCCATCCCGGCTGGGTCACTTGTGGGTAGGACTCCTGATCACTCACCCCAGCGGTCCGCAAGAAGTCTTCGGACTTCATTATCCCGGCACCCCGGGCAGCATAATTCCCTGCTGCCGCGTCCATGGTTCATGTACCACAGTTCTACCTTGTCACCATGAAACAACTCCTGACGCTTTTTTCCCTGCTCGCTGTTTCGGCGGTGCCCGCCCAATGGACGCAACGCACCAGCGGTACCACGGAGGCGTTGTGGGCCGTGCAGTTCCCGGAACCCAGCACCGGCTTTGCGGTGGGGTATTACGGTACGGTGATCCGCTCGGAAGATGCGGGGCTTTCGTGGACGGTGCTGCCCTTTCCGAACCCCGGTGATCTGCGCAGCGTGTATTTCCACGATGCGCTCCACGGCTTCGTGGCCGGCGACAGTGGCCTGTACCGCACCGTGGATGGCGGGGATAGCTGGAGCACGGTGGCCACCCCGGTCCCCGGGCCGTGGCGCTGCGTCACCTTCACTACGCCGTTGACGGGCTTCTGCGCCGGGGGCGATTTCGCCGCCGGGAGCTTGCTGCGCACCGATGACGGCGGCACCACATGGGCGGCCGTGGACCTCGGCCAAGTGAACCCGCTGAGCAAGGTGTTCTTCGCGAACACGGAGGTGGGCTATGGCACCTTCTATGGCTACGAATGGTCGGTGCTGAAGACCACGGACGGCGGGGTGAACTGGAACACGCTGCCCATCCAGCCGTTGAGCGGCCTCACCAACATGGAGGGCGTGTACTTCCAGGATGCGGACACGGGCTATGCGGGCGGATGGTATCTGCCCACCTTCATCCGCACCACGGACGGAGGTGCCACGTGGAGCGAGGTGGACCCGCAATTCAACGTGAACAGCATTGCGCTGCGCTCCCCTGCGCAAGGCATCGCCGTGGGTTGGCAAGGCTCCATCCGCCACCTGACGAACGGCACGGACTGGACCGATGAGACCTGGGGCGACGGCACGGCGGTGCTCTACGGCGTCACCTACGCCAGCGATGGCGTGGCGGTGGCGGTGGGCGAGAGCGGCCTGGTGTTGCGCTGGGCGTCCGATGGTACCGGTATCCCGCCCGTGGCGGTTGATGCCCGTTCCATCACGCTGCGGCCGAACCCGGCCACGGACTTCATCGAACTGCAGGGTACCGCGGCGTTGCCGCAGGCCGCCACATTGGAACTGCTGGATGCATTGGGCCGGGTGGTGCAGCGGTCGCCCGTGCGCAGGCAGGCGCCGATCGATGTCTCCGGACTGCAGGCGGGACATTACAGCTGGCGCTGCGTTTCATCGGAAGGCGCGGCAGCGCAGGGCACGCTGGTGATCGAGTAGGACCGTTCCGCTCACAAGCACAGGGTCAGCTGCGCGAGACCCTGAGCGTGCCTACGCTTCGGGATCGCTTCGTGCCTCGCAATGACGGCAGGTGCGAGGGAGGAACACCCGGCGGCGGCTCAGGATGCGCCCCCGTTGAGCCGTCCTTTCTCGCTGAGCAGCACGGCCACCCAGCGCGTGCTGGGGATCTGGGCCATCACCAGCACCAGCACCACGGTGATGGGCACGGAGAGGAACATGCCCACGATGCCCCAGAGCCAGCCCCAGAAGGCGAGCGCCAAGAGCACCACCAGCGGGCTTACGTTGAGGGAATTGCCCATCAGGCGCGGTTCCAGCATGTTGCCCACCAGCAGCTGCACGGTGCCCACGCTGCCGAGCACCCAGAGGGCGGGCCCGAAGGAGCCGAACTGCACGGCCGCCACCAGGGCCGGGAACACCGTGGCCACCAAGGAACCCACGGTGGGGATGTAGTTGAGCAGGAAGATGAGCATGGCCCAGAAGAAGGCGAAGTCCACGCCGATGATGAGCAAAGCGATGTAGCTCACCACACCCGTCAGCAGGCTCATGCCGGTCTTCAGGGTGACGTAGTGGCTGAGCGAGGCGTCCACGCGCTCCAGCATTTCCCGCGTGCGTTCGATGCCCGCCCCGTTGTGCATGGCCAGGAGCTTTTCCCGGGCGTGCCGCTCCTCCAGCATGATGAAGGCCACATAGATGAGCACCAGGGTGCCGTTGCCCAGCAGGGAGGTGAGGGCGTTGAGCATGAGGGTGAGCACCTTGCCCACGTCCATGCCGCGCAGGTAGATGTCCAGTTTGCGGCCCAGGTCGAAACCCGTTAGTTGCTCCACTTGGGCGCGCATGGCCGAGAGGTTCTGCTCGTAGTGCGGCAACACGCCCGCCACGTTGTTGATGTTGGAGATGAGCAGGCTGAGGAAGAGGGAGAGCACCCCCGCAATGGAGGCGAACGCCAAGGTGCCGCGCAGCCAGCGGGGGAGCACCCTGCCGTTGATGGTGATGCGCTTGATCCGCACCTGCACCAAGCGGATCATGTACCAGACGATCAAGGCCATCACGAAGGGCAGGAGGACCGCCTGGGTGTAACTGAGGATCAGCACCGTGGCGATGATGACGAACAACCCCAGGGCAAGACGTGTGAGACCCATGCGGCGAAGGTAGGGGCGGCGGGATGTCGGGGATTCCGGCCACGCCTAAAGGCGCGGTCGGTCCAAAGAGGGAACCACGCTCCGATACATATCGGAGGGACACGGATACACACGGATAAATACCCCCTGCTCCCGTAAGTGTTCCAGCCCCCGCAAGATCTGCGACCCATACCGGCCGGGTCACTTGCGGGTTGGCCTCCTTAACGTGAGGTGGTCGACCCGTTCATGACAGATCCACATCCGTGACTGCTCTTGTCGGATCCCAGGTTTTATCCTTCATCAAACGGAGCAGGGCTTGGATGATGTAAGCACGAGCGTGCTCCGATATACATCGGAGGCTCGCGCTAGGATGTGGTCGCCTCCACAAATGAACAACGCCGCGTCCGTACCTTCGGTGTACCCAAACCCCCGCCCCATGGTCCGCGCCTTGAACCTCCTCCTTGCCGCTGGTGCGCTCGTGGTCGCCGGTGCGGCCATCGCCCAGCCCTTTACCGCTCCGTGCCCGGCGCCCGATAGCGTGCTGACCATGTACCGCGACGATGCCGACCGGCTCGCCTTGGCGCGGACCTACCGCAACGGCACGCCGTGGGCCGATTCCATTTCCATCGATCCGGCATGGTCCGCCACCGCCATGAACGCCTTGGTGGCCATGTACAATTCGGCGCTGCCCGCCAGGGATACCGTGGTGGCGATGCTCGATATACACGTCTTCCCCGCCGTGCCCCTGCGTGCCTTCTACGTCAATGCCGATTCCACCCTGCCGTGGATGCAGCAGTTGCACCAGGGCAACATCCCCACCGGCAACCCGGCCATCGACCAGCTGCTGTCCGCATACGCGATCACCTTGACGGACTACCACACCTTCACCTGGCTGAACGGCAGCCACCTCGCGGTGTTCAGCACGGGGGCCAACGTGAACCTGCCGCCCTTGTGCGCCCTGTTCGCCGCACAGCCCGGCGTACACTACGCCGAGCCCAATGGCGGTTGCTGCGATGGCAACACCATCACCGATTCGGTGCATACCGATCACGTGAACATCGTCTACTCGCACGGCTGGGGCGATTGTCCGGCCGGCTGCACCGCCCGGCGGTTCTGGGAGTTCAACGTGTATCCCGATTGCTCCGTGGAATATGTGGGGAGCCATGGCACCCCGTTGTACACGATCAACTCCATCGCGGAGCCTCCGTTGCCGTTGCTTTCCATCTTCCCCAACCCCGCGCAGGACGTGCTTTGGGTCCGGGGAGCGGGCGGCTCCCGCACCGCCCTGGTCCATGCCGCGGACGGACGACTGGTGAGCCGCCAGCGGATCACCGGTGCGGCGATCGACATCGGGCAGCTGCCCGCGGGCCTGTACGTGCTGCGCTTGGAGGGAGGGCCCGCGTTCGCGCCGGTGCCGTTCGTGAAGCAGTAGCGGAATTCAGTGCGGTGGCGATGCGGTCCGCTTCGGTTATCCCCGCGTTCAAGAACTGGCGCGAGCCCAAGAACTGGCGCAAGCGTCCCCCGACCCCGAAGGGTGTCGCACGCAAGGAGGATTCCTTCATTCATGGATGCGTTTGCCCTGGGGCGCGGTCGCAGGATCTTCCGGTTTTATTAAATTACCGGCCAAACCATACCTGCAGTTCCGGAAGAACGGACTGTGGCTGCCATTGGGGGTCTTCGGTCCTGTTCGTCCGCGCTGTGCGAATGAAACAGACCATCTGATGAAGAACCCCGCCGTACTCCCCACCATTTGCTGCGTTGTTCTGGCCACCGGGCTAAGTGCCCAGGACCTGTCCATCTCCAGCTCCGCTTCCACCGAATTGACCAAGACCTCCCGCGATGCGCGCTACGGCGGCACCTTTGTCCAAGGCGACCAGGCCCGCGTGCTCTACGTATCGTCCACCAAGGAGGACGGTGTGCAAGCAGAGGAGTACGCGCTCTCCATTGGCGCGGGCACGGCCGCCGTGGAGGACAAGTTCATCGGCGCCGGAGATGCCGGGAAGCAATTGCCCTGGTACATGCCGCAGTCCCGCGTGGAGGCCTTGTCCGACGGGAGCGGCAAGTGGCTGAAGGCCGGGCGCGCCTTCGGCGGGGGCATGAAGCTCTGGCGTGGGCACATGCAGAAGAACTATTTCCTCGGCGTGTACACCGGTATGAACTTCATCGAAGAAGAGAGTGTAAAACCGAAGGCCGGGGACATCTGGCGCATCACGCCCGGGGGGTTCAAGAGCCTGAGCGACGTCGATGCCATGGCCACTTCCAACGGTTTCTACAAGGACCTGCAGAAGTACGGCAACCCCTTGCTGATGCCCGCCAACGCCACCATGCTGGCCGCCGGGGTGATCACCGAGAAGGTGAAGCTGAGCAGGGACCAGGAATTCGCGGCCAACCGGGTGGCGGTGCTTTCGTTGAAGGGTTCGGACCTCGAGAACATCCCCTACGACATCTACCTGCTGCCGTACACGGCACTCACCGTGGCCTCCGGGCTTGGGCAGAACGGGGATCTCTGTTCGCTCTTCGCGCCCTTGAACGGCCCCACCACATTGGCCTCGCTGAAACACCTCTATTGGAAGGACAACAAGGACCACTTCACGGTGATGCGCTTCAGCGACGACCGCAAGCTGGTGGATTCGGTCTCCTTCAAAAGCAAGTTGATGTGGGGCGACTTCGACATCCTGAACGACACGGTATCCACCTTCCTGATCGGCAAGGGCAAGGCGGGGCACGACGGCTGGTACAACGGCTTGCAGTACAACAAGATGACCGGCATGCAGGTGACCCGCATCAAGGGCGGCAAGGTCCTGTACAACACGTTCATCAGCGAGGACGACATGGAGAGCAAGCTGGTGGTGCCTGCCGGCGAGAAGGCCAAATTGGACTGGTACATCCCGAACAGCCATTTCAGGGAAGTGGTGAACATGCCGAACGGCGATGTCATCATCCTGGGCACATCCCCGGCGCAGGCCTTCGCGCTGCAACTCTCCGCCACGGGTGAGTTCAGGGCGCTCCACTTCATCCCCATGATGGGCAAGGAGGGTGAGACCGGCGTATGGAACTACCAGTCCCTGTTGCGCAATGACGACCTGATCCTGGTGGTGAACCAGCGCCCGATAGAGTTCTCCACGGATGCACAGGTGGAGACCACCACCACCAAGGGATACTATGCCACCTTCACCACCACCACCGTGACGAAGCTGAACGAGGTGTACCTGCAAAGCCAAGTGGTCCGCATCAACTCGACCAACGCGACCATGAGCAATGCGCTCCAGCTCGATGGCAAGGACTTCTACCCCATGGGCAGCTTCCCGGCCCTGTTCACCCCGGACGCGATCTATTTCACCGGCCGGGAAAAAGGACCGAAGGGCAAAGTGATCCATGTGGCCCGGGTGGACCTCTGAACCGGGACGGATCGGTACGTGAAGTGGATCATCCTGTTCGACAGCGGAGATGAAGTGCCCGTGTGCGCGCCCACATGCGGCCTCCACTCCCGTACCCTTCGCCACACTTCGACAAGCTCAGTGCAAGTGCTAAGGTAAGCCCTCGAACATGGCATCCGTCAACTGCCCGTGCCAACCGTTTTTCGTCCCGGATCCCATGCGAGCATCCCACGCTCGTGCCCCGGACCAAACACACCACCCACACCACCATCCTCCTCCAGCGCGCAACCAAGTAGGGATCCTCGCCGTGGTGCGCCCGGACGGCAGCGCATACCGGATGCTCGGAGATGTGCAGATCGGGGAACAGCGCTTATAGTTTCCGATCCCGGCACCGATCGCTGGGAACGGGCCTACCTTCGTACCACGCTTGGCACCGCTTCCAAGCTTCCGAAGACCGGTGGATGGTCTTCAACGGAAGGTTAGGTCCTTCGCTGCTCATCCACGATCCAAGAACGAACCGATACAGGCGGCCGGTGACGATGGGAACGATGCTTCCCGGACCTCGGCAATGATCCACGTGCATGCCCTTGTCCCGATGCGGGGAACAGGGACCCTGCACACCCCGCTCCATGCGCGGGGACCTTGGATCAATGCTTCCGGGTGCGGTAGGCAGAGCGGACCGGGATCCCCGGTCCGAACAAAAGACCACGCTGAGACCTTATACCATGGACGCGCCGCTCCCCGAGTTCAAGATCGCCCCCCAACACCTGGGGACACAAGAAGATCAAGCTCAAGAACAAGTTCGGTCAGCTCAACGACGACGACCTCTTCTTCGAGTACGGAAAGGAGAAGGAGCTGACCGACCGGCTGCGGGCCAAGCTCGGCAAGAGCGAAGCCGAGATACACCTGCTGATCAATGCCCTCTGACCCGTGCCGGAAAGACCCGCTGCGGACTTGCTCCCGTCCCTCCCGAACACCTTGATCCCCTACCCGAAAACGATGACCCCTACCCCTACCAACGAGGAACGCGCCACGGCCCTTGGCAAGCTCCTCGCGAAGAACGCGGCACAGTGCAAGCACGCCAACATCGTGGTGCGCGTGGACCGGATCAATGCGGACCAGAGCGTTGCCTTCTGCTCGGTGGAGCAATTGCACCGGGGGCTCTTCCGCCGGGACCGGAGCACGGACCACCTTGTTTGGCAAGCGGAACGGGCGTTGGCACCGTTGAGGGGCCATGGCCTCACACCGCTGATCAACGTGCAGCACCGGAGCTTGCGGAATGCGAGCACCCCGGCCACCCCTACCGCTTCCCCCTCGCTGATGGACTGGATCCGCGATCTGTGGGGCAAGCTCGGTCGGCCCATGTCCCGCGAAGGTTTCAGTCCGGCACCGGTGGCACAGGACCCCTTCGGATGGCGCCGGGCCATGATCGCATCCGGCGGCGGAACCTGAGCGGCTTGGTCGCAAGCGGCGATCACTTGACCGAACACCGAAGCCACGGTGCCCGCAAACCCCGAACAAGAAGAAAGCCCCGGCAACGTGCCAGGGCTTCATGTATTAGGAACAAGGAGGGCACTAGGCCTTCTGCACGTTCACTGCGCTGAGGCCCTTCGGCGTCTGCTCCACTTCGTAGGTCACCTTATCGTCCTCATAGAGCGCTGCCTGAGTACCGGATTTATGCACGAAGACGTCCTCACCGCCTCCATCGGGAGCGATGAAACCAAACCCTTTTTCCGGGTTGAAGAACTTTACTTTACCACTTGCCATACTTACTGGGAGTTGATCTCCGGCAAAAGCACCGGAGCATGTTGGCTACAAGGTAGTCACCTCCGCACCCGCAGCCGACGCGAGGTCGGAAATAAACACGAAGGAGCGCCCCGCCACCGGGCAGGTGGGCTTCGCCCGATCAGGGATCAGGCCTTTTCGTCCTCGAACGGAAGCCGGGCCGCCCCCAGGCGGTCATCCAACCTGCCGAAGCGGGTGCGCAGCTTGTTCGCCAGCCGTTGCGCCGCACCGTCCACTGCTAGATGGACATTGGCGGCCTTGTGCGTGGCGGCAAAGGGTTCCATGCCGTTGGGCCGGGCCTCCATGGTACACGTGTGGTCGTGCGTTCCGCTCTTGTCAGCGTTCTCATCGCTCAGGTGTACTTCCACCCGGGTGAGGCGCTCGGCAAAGTGCTCCAAGGACTTCTCCACTACGGAGCGCACATGGGCGGCGAGTTCCTCGGTGCCCTCGATGTTCTTGTCGGTGTTGATCTGGATATGCATGCACTAAAGGTATGGAGGAAACGGCTCTCCCAAGGCTGCGATAGCGGGGCAAACACATCCATTCCTCACCATCATGCACCCATGGCGCCTATGGAAACGGGACGTCGAACGCCCGTTGGGCGTTTCTCGCTCTGAATTTGGTCCGGTACGTATCGGACCACGGACAAACACGGATGAAGACCTTCTTGTATCCGTGTCCATTCGTGTCCCTCCGATATGTATCGGAGCGTGGTTCCTAAGGACTTGAGCGCCGCAAGGCGCGATCATCGTCTGCCGAATGGCGGACTACTTCATACCATCTCGCAATACGGCATAGGCCTATCTTATAGGAGCATGCCTGATCGGTGCGAACGGCACGCTGGCCGCCGGCGTCACGCTCACGCCGGAACAGCCAGCACCGGGCACTTCACGGCACGCATCACCCGCTCCGTGGTACTGCCCCGGAGGGCGTCCAGAAAGCCATCGTGCCCCTTGGTGGTCATCAGCACAAGGTCCGCTCGCGTGGCTTCCGCCACATGCACGATCGTTCCCACCGGATCCCCCTGGCGCACGATGCGCTCGAAGCTCCATCCGGTGCGCTCCGGCAATTCGATGATGGGGTCCGTGGAGGTGTCCCCCACGTGCAGCAGGGTGAACACGATGCGCTCCAGGTCCAGCCTTTCCGCCAAGCGCATGGCCATCTCCAGTGCGCGGCGTGGATCGGGCCGCATCGCGACGGGGACCAGGATGCGGTTCATTTCCACCTTGCCCGTGGCAGCATCCACAAAGCCCTTTTCACCGTCCGGAATGAACAAGGTGGGTTCGCCGGCGCCCCGCGCCAATGGTTCGGCCACCTGCCGCCCGAACCAGCGAACTCGTCCGCCTTCCTGATGGGTGGACAGTACGATCAGGTCCGTCGGGTGCTCCCCCAGGTGGTCCAAACAGGCCCTCACGGGGTTGCTGCCTTCATGGAGCACCTTGTGTACGCCCACACCCATGGCCATCAGGCCCTCCATGTCCCCCGCATCCCGAAGCATGCCCCACCCGGCCAAAGTGGACCGCACGCCCGGCAGGTCGACCCATTCGGCGCTGTCGCCTTTGTCCACGTGCAGGATGGTCAACACCGAACGGGTGATCGTGGCGATGCGCAATGCGTGCAGGAATGCGACCGCACTCCCCGCACCCAGATCGGTGGGGTGCAGGATGCGGTGGATGCGGCCGGTGTCTGGCATGGCTGGTGGTTGGGGTACGTGATGGGGTGGTCGTTCTCCTGTTGTCAACTGGACCTTCGGCTCGTGCGGGTGTGATCGATGGGTTCCGGGACCCTGCTCAACGCGATGGTCCGGGTGGTCCCACTACACCTTTCCGGGCTCTGGAAGGGTGGGCAAAGTAAGCAGATGGAGGGCAACCGGGTGCGGGGCTACCGGGCCATGCGGTCGCGCCTTGCACGGCGGTTGGTCCCATGGAGAGGAACCGCGGATCCACACGAACGGAGAGCCGCAATTCGTTCCGTACCCATCCGTGGTCCGATACATATCGGACCAGAACATCAAGGGCCGTCAGCGATGGGTGGGGGAGATCCTCATTCCTTCCGCACCCGCACATACGCGTGCCTGTAATCGTACGCGGTGAAGAAGAGCGAATCCCCTTTCAGCTCCATGGTCCAATCACTATCGGAGATCCGGAGCATGTCGCCTTTCCTGCCGTAGTGCAACGAGCCGATGATGTCGGACCCCGGCAGCGTGAACTCCGCACTGTTCCCTTCCTTGAATTCTATGTGGCCCGGATTGCCGCAGCCCTCGCACCCTTCCTGGAAGATGGCTTCCGAGGTGCCCTTGTAGTTGAGGCCGGTGAGCACCTTGGGGGTTTGGGCACGCACCTGTGCAAGGCCGATGCAGCAGAGCACCACGGCGATGGCAGTTGATCGAAACAGCATCATGGCGGACGAAGGTCGGGTTGAAGCCGGGTTGATGAATGGTACACCTGCAATGGGGAACCGTTCAATGGTCCGTGCCGGCTCCGGCGATGGCGTTAACGTTCGTGCGTTGTTCAGCCCGAAGGTCGGAGATCACGAGGGTGTATGGTCGCATTCGTTGTGGGCTACCCCGCTCCTTGTTGCGGCCGCACCACGGCGAACACCAAAAGGGCGTAGCCCAACGTGCCACTGACCAAGCGCACCAGGTGATAGTACCACCAATCGGCGCGGAGGACCTCCCAATCGCTCGGTGCGGTGGTGGCCGTCCAGTTGTCGATAATGGCATTGATGGGTTGGCAACCGAAGCGTGTGGCCAGGCCGGCGATGATCATGCAGCCGGATGCCACGAGCAACAACACCATTTGCCCTCGCCAAGCCCGTTGCAGATAGGCGATGAAGAAGGTGAGGACAATGGTGATGGATGCCAACGCCGGTACCAGCACGTTGAGCCCGCGCACGGAATTCTGGTGCAGTTCCACATAGGTGGTGTAGGAAAAGCCGCGCGGGTCGTAGCCCACCCATACGGCGAACATGGTGCCGATGACGAGCGCACCCAACATCAACTGGAAAAAGCGTGCCATGGAGAGGATCATGGTGGTTCGTTTTAGGACCTAAATGTATAGCGCCTCTCACCGTAGGGCAACAACTAATTGCAGCTTCGGGGAGCGGATAAAACTTACGCTTGGCCATGGACCTGGGCCATTCGTGCTCGTCTCCCCTCCTTGTCATTTCGAGCGCCAGTCGAGAAAGACAAGGAGGGGTTGAAGGTCCTTCTCCCACAGGAATGCACCACCCCTACCCCCTCCATAAAAAAGGAGTGGAAACAAGTATCGAAGTGAGTATCGGGACAGAGGGTCTTTCTCCCCTCCTTCCTAATAGGAGGGATTAGCGGTGGTCCGCTGATCCCCAAGGTCTCTGCCGTACAGTAGAAGACCACTGAACGATCGAATGCACCACCCCTGCCCCTCCATGAAAAAGGGAGGTATAAACTCAACGCCCGTACAGAACATTATGGCCCGAAGGCCTGATCGCCCTGACGTGCTGACCCGGACCGTGCTGTCGGGTGGAACGGTACCCCTACTTTCGCCGCCGCTTTCAGCAGAGCTCTCCGGGTGTTCCCGGATCGGGCATGGCCCATGGGCCGGGCCTCGTGATCGTTCAGCGGTCCGTTCCATGAAGCATTGACCACCCGAACCCGACGCAAGCGCTCATGCACCCCTACATCCGCCTGTTCGACCTCAGCCAGAAAGTGGACTACCGCACGGAAGTGCTCAGTGGCCTCACCGTGTCGCTCGCGCTGATCCCCGAGGCCGTGGCCTTCGCGCTGATCGCGGGCCTCTCGCCGCTCACGGGCCTGTACGCGGCCTTCGTCATGGGGCTGATCACCAGCATCTTCGGCGGAAGGCCGGGGATGATCAGCGGTGCCACGGGTGCGATCGCCGTGGTGATCGTGGCCCTCGCCGCCCGGCATGGTGTGGAATACGTGTTCGCCGCCGTGGTGCTCGCGGGGATGTTCCAGGTGCTCGCCGGGTTGCTCCGCTTGGGCAAGTTCATCCGCCTGGTGCCGCAACCTGTGATGTACGGTTTCGTCAACGGACTGGCCATCGTGATCTTCATGGCCCAGATGGCCCAGTTCAAGACGGTGGATGGCGCATGGATGAGCGGGGCGTCCCTCTGGACGATGCTCGGTTTCGTGGTCCTCACCATGGCCATCATCTGGGGGCTGCCGAGGCTCACGAAGGTGATCCCCTCCTCGCTCGTCGCCATCCTGGTGATCTCCGCGCTGGTGATCGGCCTGCGGATCGATACGCGCACCGTGGGCGACATCGCCAGCATCAGCGGGGGCTTCCCGCCCTTCCACATCCCGGCCGTACCCTTCACGCTGGACACGCTGATGATCATCCTGCCCTACGCGGCGATCGTGGCGGGCGTGGGCCTGATCGAGAGCCTGCTCACGCTGAACCTGCTGGACGAGATCACCAACACGCGCGGCCGCAGCAACAAGGAGGCCGTGGCGCAAGGTGCGGCCAACATGCTCAGCGGCGTGTTCAGCGGCATGGGCGGTTGCGCCATGATCGGCCAGAGCCTCATCAACGTGAGCAGCGGTGCGCGCGCAAGGCTCAGCGGCATCGTCGCCGCCGTGATGCTGCTGGTCTTCGTGATGTTCGCCGCGCCGCTGATCGAGCGCCTGCCCATGGCGGCCCTGGTGGGCGTGATGTTCATGGTGGCCATCGGCACCTTCGAGTGGGCCAGCCTGCGCACCTTCGGCCGCATGCCGCGCCACGATGTGTTCGTGATGGTGGTGGTGGCCGCTGTCACCGTGATCTTCCACAACCTCGCCGTGGCGGTGCTCATCGGCGTGGTGATCTCCGCACTGGTGTTCGCCTGGGAGAACGCCAAGCGCATCCGCGCCCGCAAGCATGTTGACGAGCACGGCGTGAAGCACTATGAGATCTACGGGCCGCTCTTCTTCGGCAGCGTGCAGGCCTTCAAGGAAAAGTTCGACATCGCCAACGACCCCAAGGAGGTGATCATCGATTTCCGCGAAAGCCGCGTGGCGGACATGAGCGGCATCGAGGCCCTCAGCCGCATCACGGAACGCTACCGCGAGGCGGGCAAGCAGTTGCACCTGCGCCACCTCAGCACCGATTGCCGCCTCCTGCTGAAGAACGCCGGCGATTCCATCGACGTGAACATCTTGGAGGATCCCAGCTACAAGGTGGTGGTGGACCGGTGGACGTGAGGCGGACCCATTCGGCGCTTTTCGGGCAGTGGCGTGGCATCCGCTGCAGACCGGTCCTCCAATTCATCTACCCCTGAACGACGGGCGTTGTGGTGACCGAAGGACCGTTCGGATATGAGCGGAGGATCGAAATATGGATGTTGATCGGCACGGGAACCCGTTGATGCGGGTTGTGCCACTTCCTTTGCCGCGATGGGTCCCGGACACCCTGCCCCTCCTGATGATCGTCAGTTACCCAGGACCGCTCCTGGTTTTACTTCCATCCCTATTGCGGCATGCAACACCGTACACCATTTCCCCTTCGATCTTCCGCATCCACCAAACCCGCGCTGCTCATGAAATACCGGTCACTCCTGCTGCTCCCGTTCGCCATCGCGTTCCATGCCGGCGCCCAGAACCCCTTGGCCATTCCCGCAGCGCTCGACCTCGACACGTTCGATCTGGTGGTCGACGAGCACATGCACCAGTTCTACCCCGGCCTCACCACGCCCACCTTCGGGGTGAACGGGGTGTTCCTCGGACCCACGCTCATCCTCCACCACGGCGACACCGCGCACATCCGCGTGATCAACCAGCTCGAGGAATTCACCACCCTGCACTGGCACGGCATGCAGGTGCCCGGTGAATCCGACGGAGGACCACCGCGCATGGTGATGCCCGGTGAAACATGGCATGTGAAGTACAAGGTGAAGAACCCGGCCGGCACCTTCTGGTACCACCCGCACCCCCATGAGCAAACCGCGGAACAAGTGAACATGGGACTTGCCGGCATGATCATCGTGCAGGACGATGCAGAGGCCGCGCTGGACCTGCCACGGACCTATGGGGTGGATGACATCCCCGTAGTGGTCCAGGACCGGAGCTTCGCCGCGAACGGCGAATTCGTCTTCGGACCGCTCGGCGATTCCTTGCTAGTGAACGGCACACCCCGACCCTACGTGGAACTGCCCGCCCAGGTCGTTCGTCTTCGCTTGCTGAACGGATCCAACACCCGAACCTACCAGTATGGCTTTGAGGATGGCCGCTCCTTCTCCATCATCGCCAACGACGGCGGCCTGCTGGCATCGCCCATCACCACGGACCGGCTCCGCCAAAGCAACGGGGAACGTTCGGATATCCTGTTGGACCTCGCGGGCATGGAAGGTGATAGCCTGCTGCTCATGAGCTTCGCCACGGAGTTGACGCACAGCATGCCCGGTAGCGATTATGCCCTTTGGGAACCGAGCGCCC
Source organism: Flavobacteriales bacterium (assembly GCA_019912395.1). Taxonomy (GTDB): domain Bacteria; phylum Bacteroidota; class Bacteroidia; order Flavobacteriales_F; family PHOS-HE28; genus PHOS-HE28. The sequence continues at coordinate 126,788 of JAIOIH010000050.1, forward strand.
TGAGCGGCATCGACTTCCCGGTACTGCGCATCCGCGTCACCGCGCAAACGTCGGATCCCGTCACCACGATCCCGACCACGCTGGTGGCGCAGAACCCACCGGCGGAGCTGGACATCAGCCGCACCCGCTACAAATCCTTCGGAGGCACCGGCACCGTGGGCACGGGAATGTTCACCATCAATGACCTGATGTTCGACATCGACGTGGTGAACGATACCGTGTGGCTCGGGGCCACCGAGAAATGGGTGATCCTGAACGGCTCCGACATTGCCCACCCGTTCCACATCCATGGTGGATCCTTCCACGTCCTGCACCGCGATGGCATGCCGCCGCACCCGTGGGAAAGGGGCGCCAAGGACGTGGTCCTGGTGGATATGGGAGAGCAGGTACACCTGATCATGAAGTTCGATGAGTTGACCAATGGCTGGCCCTTCATGTACCACTGCCACAACCTGATGCACGAGGATATGATGATGATGCTGCAATACGTGGTGGAGGACCGCAGCGCGAGCGTGGCCGATCAGGATGGCACGGAGGAGGTCACCGTATTCCCATCGCCCTCCTTCGGCCTGTTCACCATCCAAAGCGATTTTGCCTTGAAGGAAGCGATCGTGACCGACCTGATGGGCCGCACGGTGATGCGCCGTACACTGAACAACTCCTTCCAGGATGAGCTCGACGCGAGCGCATGGCCGCCTGGACCGTACGTGCTTGAGCTACTGGGCACCGACCGCTCCGTGCGTAAGGTGGTGGTTCGCCAGTGAGCGGCGCATTGAAGCGGTGGATGCAGCAGCACGGCGGCCGTGCTGCTGCATCTTTACCGCATGAACCCGCTACAGTTCCTGCGCCTGCTCATCAAGGGCCCCGACCCGCAACAGTTGGCCGCGCAACTGCGCAAGCCGCACGGCTTCATGGCACGCAAAGTGACCGAGCGCATGAACGCATTGAACCGCGTGCTCTACGGATCAGCGTGGAAGGCCCTCGAGCTGCAGGACGGTATGCATGTGCTGGAGATCGGCTTCGGCAACGGGCTCTTCTTCGGCGACCTGTCACGCGAGGCCAACGGGTTGCACCTCTACGGGCTGGACTTCAGCCAGGAGATGGTGAACGAGGCCGCGGCACGGAACAAGGACCTCATCGCATCGGGCACCTTGCAACTCGCACACCGCCCCAGCGACCGCATGCCCTTCGCCGAGGCACGGTTCGATCGCATCTTCTGCATCAACGTGATCTACTTCTGGGACGATCCGGCCGCTCACCTTCGCGAAGTGCGCCGTGTGTTGAAGCCTGGCGGCACCTTCACCGCCGTATTGCGCACGCGCTCCTCCATGGAGGAACTTCCCTTCTCGCAGCATGGCTTTACCATGTATGAACAGGCCGACTGGGAGCGTGTGCTCCAGGCCAATGACTTCGCCCTTTCCGGTACAACAGTGCTGCGCGAAGCGGAAACCGAATTCGAAGGGATGCGCTACCATCCGGAGAGCTTGGTGATGACCGCCCGACCGGCGTAGGGAGTTCACGGCGATGTGCGGACGGGCAGATCCGCATGCCGGGAATCGCGCATTTCAAGCCGGAAAACAGCACTCCACTGGGGCCTCCTCCGTACCGTGAGATCATCCTCGGAAGCCAACGCTTTAGCCCGGGACCCGGACATCGCACATACCACTCCCAGCACATGTCCACACGAAAAAGCCCCCGCCGATCGGCAGGGGCTCTTGTTCTTGGATTGGATCCGGCTTAAAGGCCGAGGTTGTCCTTGTAGGCGCGGAACTCGAGGTCCTTCATGGCCTTGTCCTTCAGGCTGGGGTCCTTTTGCACCGCAGCGGCGAGGTTGGTGCGTACGCCTTCGCCATTGTTGGTGCGGGCATCGATGATGGCGGCCAGATAGTGGCCCTTGGCGCTGTCCCTATCCGGGCTGGCGGCGAGGATGGTGCCTGCTCCGGCGGCATCCCCACCGAGCATTTTGGCCAACGCGGCATTGAAGGTGTTCTGCCCGGACATGTTGCTGTTGGCGCTGGCATAGTTGCCGTTCTGGATGGCGATGATGCCCTGGTTGTACTTCACGTCCGCACCCGCTGGAGCGGCCCTGGCAAAGAGCTCGGCGGCCTTCGCACGATCACCCTTCTGGCGTGCGATCACGCCCAGGTTGTTGGTGCTGACGGGATTGTCCATGATGCCGTTGGCCTTCTGGAACTGGGCTTCGGCCTCTGCGGTCTTGCCCTGCTGGAACAGCACATAGCCCACGTTGTTGGCCGTGCGATAGTCCTGGGGGTAGATGCGCTCCGCTTCGCGGTAGATGCGCAGCTGCTCATTGAGGTCGTTGGTGAGCGTGGCGGCCTTCAGGATCTCCTCGATCTTCAGGGTGTCCGGATTGCTCTTGCTCAGGCTGGTCAGCTCTTCGTCACTGTAGCCGTTCACGTCATAGTTCAGCTTGATCTCCGAGCGGCGCAGCTTGGGCAGGATGTCCACGGCGATCTCCTTGTAGGTGGCCGCCATGTTCTTGATCTCCGCCTCGCGCTTGGTCACGTCGGGGTACATCTCCAGCACGCGAAGCACCAGGTCCTTGTCCGTGAAGCTGCTGGCCTGGATGGCCGTTTTGAAGCCGTCCCAGTCCTCGCCCCGCGGGTTGAGGGTGTAGAAGCCGTCACCCTTGGCGGCATCGATCTTGTTCGCCTGCAGCACGCCCTGGATCCAACGCTTGCCGGTGGCCGCGCGCTTCTCCGCGAGGTTCTCGTTCATGTGGACCTCACCTTCGGGAGAGGCATAGGCATCGATGGTGACACCCTTCCAAGTGATCCGGGCGTTCGCCTTGTTCTTCTTCACGAAGGCGGACACGTCCTTCACGTCCTGGTCCTGGAGTTCGGAGGGGCGGACCACTTCCGAGGCGACCAGGTAGTTGATGGTGGCATCGGCGCTGTGGCTGGTGACGCGCTCGAACTTGTCGGCTCCGAGGATCACGCGGTCATCGCTCATCACCAGGTACGGCGTGGTGATCACGCCATCGGCGAGCTTCACCGCAGTGAACGCCTTTTCCTTACTGCCCTGCTTTCCGAGGATATTCAGCATCAGCTGGCTTTCCTCCATGGCGGGGGTGTAGGCCACCTTGTCGCTATAGCTGAAGGTTTTTCCGGTTTCGTAGGGGACCACCGTGTAATTACCCACGGCTTTTTCACCTTGGAAACCGGCCATCTTCAACGGGGTTTCGCCGCTGGTGTAGGTAATGGTCGGGGTGAGCTCAACCTGGGCCTTCTTGTAGAAATATTTCCCCGGAAAGTTCCCATTGATGTTCACATGGACCGTATCGCCCTGCACGATGAGGGGGTCTGGATCCACCGTGTGGGTGATAGTTGAGGCGTACTTGTCCATCTTGCCGAGACCGCCGCAACCGGCGACCACCAAGGCTGTCGCGGCCAACATGGCGATGCCTTTGAGGTGATTTTGTTCCATGTGTTGATCAGTTTGTTTTTATCCAGATCGCGGCAAACTTAATCACCATCCGTGCCACATCACGGGGTTGCCACGTCAACAGTTGTACACATACCAAGGTGAGTGAACACCTGAACGGCCACATCCCGCTCCCTCCTTGTTCCGCAGCTCCGGTGTTCCGGGTATTTAGAGCTGTTCCACATAATAGCCCGGTTCGCGGGGCGCGGACACCATCTTCAGGAAGCGGGGATACGCCTCCCGGTCCTTCAACAGGTCCTTGCCGTTGAGGTCCACCACCAGCACGCGACCTCCTTCCAACTTGCGGAGATGGTCCAGGTAGCGCTGCTGCAACTGCTCGAGGTAGGCCTCACCGATCTGCTGCTCATAGGACCTGCCGCGTGCCCGGATCCGCTCCCGCACCAGATGCATGGGCAGGTGGAGGTAGACAAGCAGTTCCGGCTTGGGCAGTCCACCGTACATGATGGCGTAGAGGTCGCGGAACAGTTCATGCTCGTCCGGTGGCAGGGTGGCTCCCGCGAACACGAGCGATTTCCCGATGGAATAATCCGCCACCGTGATGGGGTTGAAAAGGCTCCGCTCCCCTACCCGCTTCAGTTGATGATAGCGCTGGGCCAGAAAGGAAAGCTCCAAGGAGAAGGCATGGCGTGCCGGGTCCTCATAGAACCGGGGCAGAAAGGGGTTGTCCTCGAATTCCTCGAGCACCATGGCCGCATCCCATTCGGCGGCGAGCCGCTTGGCGAGGGTGGTTTTTCCCGCACCGATCAAGCCTTCCACGGCGACGTATCCATAGGGTGGCTTCATGGCTTCGGAACGGTATTGAGCAGGTCGAGCACGGTGCGGTGCAGCAGCGGATGCACCAGGGCGGGAACGATGTCCGCTGCGGGGGCCAATGCGAAGGCGCGCAAGTGAACGCGGGGATGCGGCACCGAGAGGCCGGGGAGTACGATGATCCGGTCCTCCACGAAGAGGATGTCCAGATCGATGATGCGCGAGGCGTAATGGCCTTCGGCGGGGCGCTCCCGTCCCAGTTCCTTCTCGATGGCGAGGAGTTGTTCCATCACCGCTTCCGGAGGCTGGTCGGTGCCCACCAGCACGGCACGGTTGAGAAAAAGCCGTTCATCCTGGAAGCCCCACGGTTCGGTCCAATGGTCCCTGCTGGTGGCGAGCACCGGTCCGACGCGTTCCGCGATGAGGGCGGTGGCGCGTGCAAAGGTGGCGGGCGGGTCGCCCCGGTTCGCTCCGAGGAGCAGCGTGATCTCGGCCATGGCCCAAAGTAAGGGAAGGCAGGCGCTGTTCCGGCGCGGTCATTGGAGATCGGTTCCGGGATGGCGCGCTGGAGGGTGTGACCTCAGTACGCCTCCCCGGCGCTCAACTTCTCCGTGCGGTCCGCCATTTGGAGCGCGTCAATGATGGCATCCAGTCCTCCGTCCATCACCTCCGTGAGGTTGTGAACGGTGAACTCGATGCGATGGTCGGTGATGCGGCTTTGGGGGTAGTTGTACGTACGGACCTTGGCGCTCCGGTCGCCGCTGGCCACCTGGCTGCGCCGATGGGCGGTTACGGCCTCCTCCTCGGAGCGGACCTTTTCATCATAGAGCTTGTTGCGGAGCATCTGCATGGCCTTGAGCCGGTTTCCCAGCTGGGAACGCTCGGTCTGGCACATCACCACCACCCCGGTAGGGATGTGCGTGAGCCGCACCTTGGTCTCCACCTTGTTCACGTTCTGGCCGCCCGCCCCACCACTGCGGGCCGTCTCCATCTTCACGTCGCTCTCCTTCAGGTCCACGTCGAACTCCTCGGCCTGGGGCAGCACGGTAACGGTGGCCGCGCTGGTGTGGATGCGGCCGCTGGCCTCGGTGCGCGGCACGCGCTGCACCCGGTGTACCCCGGCCTCGAACTTCAGCACGCCGTACACGCCGTCACCTTCAATGTTGAGCACCACCTCTTTCACGCCTCCCGCACTGTTCTCGCTGATGTCGGCCACTTCCACCTTCCAGCCCCGGCGCTCGCAGTAGCGCGTATACATGCGGAAAAGGTCGCCCGCGAAGATGCCGGCCTCATCGCCACCCGTGCCGGCACGTATTTCCATGGTGCAGTTGCGCTCGTCGTTGGGGTCCTTCGGTACCAGCAACAGGCGGACCTGCTCCTCCATGCTCCCTATCGTTTCGGTAAGCTTCTCCTTCTCGGACCGTGCCATTTCCAGCATCTCCGGGTCGCGCTCGCTGCGGAGCATGTCCTCCGCACCCTTCAGGTCCTCGATGGCGCGGCGGTAGGTGATGTAGGCCTCGTCCACCGGCCCCAGGTCGCGGTATTCCCGGTTCAGGTCCACAAAACGCTTCCGGTCCGCGATGATGTCCGGATCGGCGAGCTGCTTGCCGATCTCCTCGCGGCGGTCGTGTATGGCGGAAAGTTTGCCGAGGAGGTCGTTCATTGGAAGGAAGGTCGCGTGGGCGTTCCGGGCATTTCCATGACCGCGTTATGCCAAAGGTCGGGATACAAGGCGGAGGTGTGGCACATGCTGGTTCAGGCCGTATATCCGAACGTGCCGTTGGGCCCGGTGATGAGCACTTCCTTTTGGGGAGCAGCCTCCACCCTGCCGATCACCCGTGCTTCGATGCCGAAGGAGGCGGCGATGGAAATGATCTCCCGGGCACGCTGTTCGGGCACATAGAATTCCAGCCGGTGGCCCATGTTGAAAACGGTGTACATCTCCTTCCAAGGCGTACCGCTCATGCGCTGGATGGCGGTGAAGAGCGGCGGCACGGCCAGCATGTTGTCCTTGATCACCCGCAGTCCTTCAATGAAGTGGAGCACCTTGGTCTGCGCTCCGCCGCTGCAATGCACCATGCCGTGGACCTCCTTCCGCATGGCGGCGAATACCTCGCGTACCACGGGAGCGTAGGTGCGCGTAGGCGAGAGCACGGCCTGCCCATGGTCCAGCGGGGTGCCTTCCAAGGGATCGGTCAGCAGGGCCTGTCCACTGTACACCAGGTCCATGGGCGTGGCGGGGTCGAAGGTTTCCGGGTAGGCCGTTGCCAAGACTTTGCTGAACACATCATGCCGGGCACTGGTGAGGCCGTTGCTGCCCATGCCGGCGTTGTAGCGGTCCTCATAACTGGCCTGTCCGTAGCTGGCAAGCCCCACCACCACGTCGCCCGCCTGGATGCGCGCATTGTCCACCACCTGGTCGCGGCGCATGCGGCAGATCACCGTGCTGTCCACGATCACCGTGCGCACGAGGTCCCCCACATCGGCGGTCTCCCCGCCGGTGCTCCGGATGCCGATGCCCAGTTCGCGCATTTCCTCCAGGAATTCCTCCGTGCCCTGGATGATCGCCGCGATCACCTCACCGGGGACCAGCCGCTTGTTCCGGCCGATGGTGCTGCTGAGCAGCATGTTGTCCGTGGCACCCACGCACAGCAGGTCGTCCAGGTTCATCACCACGGCATCCTGCGCGATGCCGCGCCATACACCGAGGTCGCCGGTCTCCTTCCAGTAGGCGTAGGCCAAGGCGCTCTTGGTGCCTGCACCGTCGGCGTGCATCACGATGCAATGCTCGGGGCTTCCGGCCAGCTCGTCCGGCACGATCTTGCAGAACGCACGCGGATACAGGCCCTTGTCCACCTTGGCGATGGCCTTGTGTACGTCCTCCTTGGCGCTGCTCACGCCGCGCCGTTCGTACCGGGAGGTCTCTTCTTCCATGTGCAGGATGTAAAAAGGCATCCCGTGCGTACGGGATGCCTTCTTGATCGGGTGGCGCTGCTAATTGGATTCAGGCTGGCCCTGCTCGTTGGCCTTGGGTACGTAGTCGAAGCTCTTCACGGTGAATTCCACGCGGCGGTTCTTCTGGTGGGCGGCCTCCTTCTCCTCATTGGTGGCCATCTTGGCGATCTCCGCATCCGTGATGCGCAGGCGGGATTCACCGTATCCCTTGGCCACCATGCGTGCCGGGTCGATGCCTCTGCTGATGAGGTAGTTCACGCAGCTCTGGGCCCTGTTCTGGGAAAGGGTCATGTTGCTCTTGTCCGATCCGCGGCTATCGGTATGCGCTGCCAGCTCGATCACGATCGTCGGGTTGTCCACCAAGGTCTGATAGAGCGTCTGCAAGGAGTCCTTGCCCTCCGGACGCAGCGCTGCACTGCCCAGGTCGAAGAGCACTTCGGGCAGGGCGATGGCCTTGTCCGGCGCCACGGGCTGAAGCAGGTATTCCTTCACGAAGGTGGTGCTCTCGGTAAGTCCTACGGTGGTGATCTGGTCGTTCACCACCAGGTACTGGTTCTTGCTCGCGCGCACCGTATAGCTGGTGTTCTCCTTGATGTAGCGGTCCTTGCCGTCCTCCTCAAAGCTGAAGCCGCCGTTGGCATCGGCCAGGGTGCTGAAGTTGGACCCATCGGTGCCCACCACTTCCACCTTGGCATCGGGCAATGGTTCCCCGGTCACCTTGTCCTTTACCACCCCTTGCAGCGCGAACACCATGTCGGGGACATAGAAGCGCCAGATGTCATCCTCTCCCTTGCCGCCGGGGCGGTTGCTGGTGAAGAATCCCCGCTCCTCATCCCCGTCGAACACGATGCTGAAATCATCACCGGCGCTGTTGATGGGGTACTTCATGTTCTCCACGTGGCTCCATGTGCCCTCACCGGTCTTTTCGGCGCGGTAAATGTCCATGCTCCCCATGCCGGAAATACCATTGCTGGAGAAATAGAGGTCGCCGTTGTTCCGCAGGAAGGGGAACATCTCGTCCTTGGGCGTATTGATCTCGTTGCCCAGGTTGCTGACGGGCCCCGTGGGCATTCCGTTGTTGTCCAGCTTCACCTTCCAGAGGTCCTTGCCACCTTGGCCACCGGCCATGTTGCTGCTGAAGATCAGCATGTCATCTTCCTTGGACAAGGTGGGATGCCCGATGGTGACCGTGGCACTATCACCCTTGGCTTGCTGCGGCTTCAGCGGGAGCATCACCGGCTCGCTGTAGTTGGCACCTACGGTCTTGCTCATCCATATATCACAGCCGAACGCCTTTTTCTTCTCGTGCGGGCAACGGGTAAAGTACATGATGTTGCGCTTCGAGTTGAAGGTGGCACTGCCCTCGTGCGCGGGAGTATTGATCACCGGTGGCAGGCGTACCGGCTCGCTCCACTTGCCGAGCTTGTCCCGGCTGCTGGAAAACAGGTCGGTAAAGCTCTCCCCCACAATGCCATCGGTTTCGGTGCCCGTGGCAGCGGACCTGCTGCTGGCAAAGACCACATCGCTGTTGCTCTTGTCGGAAAAAGCGGCGCTGAAATCATATTGCTGGCTGTTCAGGAGCACCTCGGGGTCCACCTTGTAGCGGGACGGGGCGTCCTTCCAGGCCTGGGCCTGCTGGCAGGAGGCCAGACTGGCATCGGCACGCATGTCGCCGGGGTTCTTCTCCTTGTACTTGTTGTACGCGGCAATGGCCTCGGCATATTTACCCTGCTCCTTGAGCGCTTCACCTATGTAGTAGTAGGTGATGGGGTCGGGGTACTGGGCCTTGTTGGCCTTTTCATACCACACCTCGGCGTTCTCCGCATCGCCAAGAGCGCGATAGGCCTGGGCCACCTTGAAAATGAGGAGTGCCTTGTCACTGGCCTTCTTCTCGGTGGTGTAGGCTTTCTTGTAAAGCTCGATGGCATTGTAGAAAAAGCCCTTGTTGAAGGCATCGTCCGCCTCCTCAGCCTGCTTTCCCTGCGCGATCGCACCGGCTGCACAGATCAAAAGGAATGTGAAGCAGGTTAGGAACTTCTTCATGCTCATCTTCAATTCGGTGTGTGGTATATCCCTCTGGAATACGCGGGGACGGGCGAAAATAAGCAAAGTCCCCAATGGTTGACGTTCGCAACGGATTTTTAGGTCCCGAGGCCGTGGTCACCGGGTGAACAACAGCTCCCTCATCTTCGGCAAGGGCCACAGTTCGTCATCCACCAGTAGTTCCAGCTTATTGCTGTGGTAGCGGATGCGGTCCAGGAAAGGCTTGACCGTATCGCAGTACGCGATCGCCTTCTCGCGCGCATCGGTAAGTACGTTGGCCTTTTTCCGGGCCTCCGTCATGGCAACGCTCAATGTGCGGAGCTTTTCCATGTGCTCACTGATGCCCAGGATCAATTCGAGCTGCGTCCGCGCTGCCTTCTCCCCGGCCTCCGGCCCCAGCACATCCCGCAATCCCCTTACGTTCTGGATCAATCGGTTCTGGTAGTGTACCGCCGTCGGCAACACATGGTTGGTGGCCATGTCCGCGCATACGCGCGATTCGATCTGCACCTTCAAGGTATAGCTGTGCAGTTCGATCTCGTGGCGTGCCTTCAGCTCCTTTTCGGTGAGCACCTCCATGTTCCGGAACAGCTCCTTGGCGCCTTTGCCGCTCCAGGCATCCAATGCCCGCGGGGTGTCCACGATGTTGGGCAACCCGCGCTTGGCGGCCTCGGCCTTCCATTCCTCGCCATAGCCATTGCCCTCGAAGCGCACCGCCTTGCTGCGCACGATCAGGTCGCGGATGGTGCGCAGGATGGCCTCGTCCTTTTTCACGCCCTTGGCGATCAGCGCGTCCGCGGCGACCTTGAAGGCCTTGAGCTGCGAGGCCACCACGGTGTTCAGCACGGTCATGGCGGCGGCGCAGTTCGCGCTGGAGCCCACCGCCCGGAACTCGAACTTGTTCCCGGTGAAGGCGATCGGCGAGGTGCGGTTCCGGTCCGTGTTGTCCAGCATCACCTGGGGGATCCGCCCGATGTCCAGCTTCAGCTCGGTCTTGCTGGCCGGGCTCATGCTGGCCTTGATGCTTTTCTCCAGCTCGTTCAACAGGTCGGTGAGGTACTTCCCGATAAAGACGCTGATGATCGCTGGCGGGGCCTCGTTGGCACCCAGCCGGTGATCGTTGTTCGCCGAGGCGATGCTGGCGCGGAGCAGATCGCCATGGGCATGCACGGCGGCAATGGTGCTCACGAAAAAGGCGAGGAACTGGATGTTCTCCTTGGGGGTTTTGGCGGGTCGCAGCAGGTTCACCCCGGTATCTGTGGCGAGGCTCCAATTGTTGTGCTTGCCGCTGCCGTTCACCCCGGCGTAGGGCTTTTCGTGGAAGAGCACCCGCATGTCATGCTTGCGCGCCACCTTTTCCATCACGTCCATCAGCAGCATGTTGTGGTCCACGGCCAGGTTCATTTCCTCGTACACCGGAGCGCACTCGAACTGGTTGGGGGCCACCTCATTGTGGCGCGTCTTCACGGGAATGCCGAGCTTGAGCGCTTCGGTCTCAAAGTCGCGCATGTACGCCTGGCTGCGCTCGGGGATGCTCCCGAAGTAATGGTCCTCCAGCTGCTGGCCGCGAGCGGGGCCGTGGCCGAAAAGGGCGCGTCCGGCCATCATGATGTCCGGGCGGGCGTAGTAGAAGGACTCGTCGATCAGGAAGTACTCCTGCTCCCACCCCAGGGTGGAGATGACCTTCTGCACGTTCTTGTCGAAATAGCGGCACACCGCCGTGGCGGCCTCGTCCAATGCGCGGATGGAGCGCAGCAGCGGGGTCTTGTAGTCCAGTGCCTCGCCGGTGTAGCTCACGAAGATGGTGGGGATGCACAGGGTCTGATGGATCAGGAAGGCGGGGCTGCCGGGGTCCCATGCCGTGTAGCCGCGTGCCTCGAAGGTGTTGCGGATGCCGCCGCTGGGGAAGCTGCTGGCATCGGGCTCCTGCTGCACGAGCATGCCCCCGTCGAAGCGCTCGATGCTGCGCCCATCGCCCAACGGCTCGAAGAAGGCATCGTGCTTTTCCGCACTGGAACCGTTCAGCGGCTGGAACCAGTGGGTGTAGTGGGTGGCCCCTTTGCTGGCAGCCCATTCCTTCATGCCGCTGGCCACTTGGTCGGCGAGCCGGCGATCGATCCGCTCTCCCCGGTCGATGGCCGAGCGGACCGCGCGGTAAGCGTCCTCGGTGAGGAACATGCGCATGGCCCCTTCATTGAAGACGTTGATGCCGTAATAGTCGCTGATGCGGCTGCTGGGGGCCTCCACGTGCTTGGGTTGACGGCCGAGCACATCGGAAAGTGCCTTGGTGCGCAAATTAGGGGTCGACATGCGAGAAATGATGTTTTTCGGCGACGAAGGTATGTTCAGGCATGGGGTGTGACCTGAAATAGTGCGCTTTATTTTACGAACAGCTGTTAATCGAGGGGGGGGGGCTGGCCAGAACTTCAACCTGTCGGGATAATGTATGGGCTCGCCATTATTACCACCGCAGCCTCCGGGGGAGAGCCACTAAGGCATCAGCACCAAGCATATGCTATCCACGGCAGCCTACCCGGCCGCTTCTTCCCCCGCTTTCGGATCAGCCTTCACGGAAGGTGCCGTGTCCTTCTGCTCCGGGCTTGCCTCCGCAGTGGCCGGCCCTGTGGACTTTTGCGGCGCGGCATGTTCCGGCGGCTCCATGCGGAAGGTCCTGCGCTGTTCCTCAAATCCCTTCTTCACGTCGCTGGCCCCTTTTTCGATCTCGCGTTGAACCTCGGCACCGGCATCGCGGAATTGGCGCAGCGTGCGGCCCATGGTGCGGGCGACATCGGGAATTCCCTTGCTTCCGAAGAAGAGAAGGACAAAGAGGAGCACGACAAGCAGCTCGCCGCCGCTGACATCCAGAAAGAGGATCACGCCCATGGAGGGGTAAAAGTAGGCAGCCAAGCGAATGATCTCCGCGACCGGGCCGGAGGTTCTTGTGTAGGACCGATATGCGTGGACCGCTCCTGGGGCTCCCAAAGCCCGTCCGAGGGATCGGGCAATGCTGGAATTTCAAGGAGAAAGCCCCGCCGAAGCAGGGCTTTCATAGCCTATCGGGAAAGTCACGCTGCCTAGCCCTTGATCTTGGCCTTGACAGGCACCTCGTCCTTGTGCAGGTCCACCACGATGGCACTGGCCACGAAGATCGATGAATAGGTACCCACGCCAATACCCACCAGCATGGCGAACACGAAGCCCTTGATGGAATCGGCACCGAAGAGGAAGATGATGAGCAATACGATCAACACGGTCAACGAGGTGTTGATGGTACGGCCCAGGGTGGAGTTGATGCCCTTGTTGAACACCTGCCCCCACGGGTCCCGCCTGTGGTCCTGCAGGTATTCGCGTATCCGGTCGAACACCACCACCGTGTCGTTGATGGAGAAACCGATCACCGTAAGGATGGCCGCGATGAACTGCTCATCGATCTCCATACTGAAGGGCATCACGGAATAGAAGAGGGAATAGATGCCCATGACAATGAGGGCATCATGCATCAGCGAAAGCACCGCACCCAGACCGAATTTCCAGTTCCGGAAACGCAGCAGGATATAGACGAAGATGAAGATCAGGGAAAGGCCGACCGCCCACACGGATTTGTTGCGGATGTCGTCACTGATCACCGGGTCCACCTTGCGGGACTCGATCGGTGGGGCGCCGCCCAACTGGGCCAATGCACCGTTGAGCTTGCCCTCCACGATCTGGTCGGCACTGGTGGTGGCCTCATTGATCATGTAGTTGGTGGTGATCTTCACCTGGTCGCTGCCACCATAGGTCTTCACGTTCACCGAGCTCTTGGTGTTGTCCTCCGTGGTGAATGCCCCCTCCAACGCTTCCCTTACGCTTTCCACGTTCACGGGCTTGTCAAATTTCACCACGTACTGGCGACCTCCGGAGAAGTCCACCCCGTAATTGAACCCGCGGGTGAACATGGACACGAGCCCCACCAGGATGAGGACGCCGGACACGGCGTACATCACGAAGCGTTTCTTCATGAAGTCGATCTTCACATGGGCGAAGATGTCCTTGTTCCAATTGTGCCAGAAGCTGATCTTTTTGCCCTTCTCCAACCGGCGATCGATGATCAACCTGCTGATGAAGATAGCAGTAAAGAGCGAGGTAAGGATGCCGATGGCCAAGGTGGTGGCGAAGCCCTTCACGGGACCGCCTCCGAAGAAATAGAGGATGATGGCCATCACGAAGGAGGTGATGTTGGAGTCCAGGATCGCGGAGAGCGCATGCTTGTAACCGAGGTCCACGGCCGTCTTCACGGCTTTGCCGTTACGGAGTTCCTCCCGGATACGTTCATTGATCAGCACGTTGGCGTCCACGGCCATACCCACCGTGAGGATGATACCGGCGATGCCGGGCAGGGTGAGCGAGGCTTGGATGGAGGCCAAGGTGCCGAGCAAAATGAAGATATTGGCCAGCAGTGCCACGTTGGCCACCCAGCCGGAACCGTTGTAGTAGAGGACCATGAAGGCCATCACCATGATGATGGACAAGAGGAACGACCACATGCCGCGGCTGATGTTCTCCGCGCCCAGGGACGGACCCACCACGGTCTCATCGATGATGCGGGCAGGGGCGGGCAGGGCACCGGCCTTGAGCACGTTGGCCAGGTCGGTGGCATCCTCCAGTTGCTTGTTGCGGTCGTCGGCACCACCCATGGTAATGCTGCTGCGTCCGCCGGGTATCTCGCCCATCACATTGGGCGCGGAAACCACATAGCCGTCCAGGACGATGGCGATCTGCTTGCCCACGTTCTCGCCGGTCATGAGCTTCCATTTCTGGGCACCCTCCGCATTCATCTGCATGCTCACTTCCGCATCACCCTTCATGTCGAAGTCCTGGCGTGCGTCGGTGATATAGCTTCCGTCCAACTTGGGCTTTCCACCGCGAGGTCCGCGCAATGCGTGCAGGGCGAGGAAGTCACGCTCCCGGCCATCCGCTGTTCCCATGCGCACGGGCTTGGCGCTCCAGGCCAGTTTCAATACCTGGCTCGGATCGGGGCTCTTGGGCGGTGACATGAGCAGGAGCTTGTTCACGATCGCAGTATCGGATACTGCGGCATAGCCCACCACGTCGCCGCGCACCACCTGGTTGTTCATGATGTTCAACTGCAGGCGCCCTTGGTTGAGCAAGGGGCTCTTCGCGAGGCTTTCCTCGTCCGTGAGGGCAGTGTCGTTGCCCAAGCTGTCCGTGGTCAGGGCATCGGCCAGGCTGTCCTCGCTGAGGATATCCGTGCTGTCCGCTTTGGCAGTGACCGTGGTATCCGCTGCGATGGCTTCCTTTTCAGCCTTCTTGATGCTGTCCTGGCGCGCCAGGTCGGGATGCAACATGCCGCTCAACCGATCATTGGCCTCGGAGAGCTTCATGTACACGTCATTGTTGTCGAAGGTCTCCCAGAACTCGAGGTTCGCCGTGCTTTGCAGCACGTTGCGGACGCGGTCCTTGTCCTTTACCCCGGGCAGTTCGATCTGGATGCGTCCGGAGAGGCTCTGCTTCTGGATGCTTGGTTGGGCAACGCCGAACTTGTCGATACGCGTACGGAGGATCTTCTCGGTATTGTTCAAGGCGATCTGGGCCTGCTCGCGCAGCGATGCGATCACTTGGTCATTGGTGCTCTCGCGCGGGAACATCGACGCATTGTCCTGCGTGCTGAAAATGGCGGCAAGGCTCCCGTTGGGCGCGGCCTTCCTGAACTGCTCATCGAAGAGGGTGATGAAATCCTCCGTGCTGCTGGAAAGTTGCCCGCGTGCGGCCTCCCACGCCGAGCGGAACGCCGGATCCTGGCTGTTGCCGCTGAGGTTGTCCACCAGATCGGGGATGTCCACCTCCAAGGTAACGGCCATACCGCCCTTGAGGTCGAGGCCCAGGTTCATCTCCTTCTCCTTGCACTCCTTGTAGGTGTAACCCAGAACCGGATATACCACCTGATCGTCGTGCTCGCGGATATAGCGATTCTCGAATGCAAGCCTGATGGAATCGAAATCCAAGGCTTCGTTGCCGGGAACGGCAACCACGGAATCGGCATGGGCCGTGGCCACCTTGGTGGCCATGCGCTCGAACGAGTTGGTGAAAATGGAGAACGACAATTGCCAGAGGCAAGCGAGCGTCAACAGGATGGTGAACACCCAGAGCGCACCTTTATTCTGCATGAGGGGAAACGAATTGGTTTTTCAGATAGCGCCGCCCGACCGCACGTAAGGTCCGGCCAACGGGGCGGCAAATATAGAAGGATAGGCACGCGGCCCGACCGCGATCGGCAGGATGGACCGAATTCGTGGAAAAAAGACCGCTCCGCACGTCCATGGCCAGCGCTGCGGTACCTTCGTCGTCCCGCTCTCCTTGCGCTCTCCCTTCACCTTTCACAACCCGACATGATCACCCGCCGGCTCCTCATTCTGCTGCTCGCCACCGGTCCGCTCTGGTCCCACGCCCAGGTCAACCTCACGTTCGACCCGGCCATTCCGGTGAGCAGGAACGGCGTTCAACTCGGCATGCCTTGGGCGGGCGGCCTGAACGCGCCGCAGATCTCCCCGATCGACCTGGACCAGGACGGGATCATGGACCTGTTCCTCTTCGATCGCTCCGGCGACAAGCCGATCTTCCTACTGAACACCGGCACCGCCGATCAGCCCCTTTTTACCCCCACGCGGGAGTACGACCATGTGTACCCCTTTCCGCTCCTTCACGATTGGGCGCTGCTTCGCGATTACAATTGCGACGGCAAGGCCGACATCTTCGCGTACACCAACGGGGCTTTTGGCGTTTACCGCAACACCAGCGACGCCTCGGGCCTCTCATTCACTTTGGTGGACGACCAAGTGGGCAGCAACTACGTGCCCACCATCAGCCCCAACCTGTACATCAGCAATGTGGACCTGCCCGGGATCGCGGACATCGATGGCGATGGGGACATGGACGTGCTCACCTTCAGTATCTGGGGCAACTACCTGGAGTACCACAAGAACTTGAGCATGGAGCTGTACGGGACCTGTGACAGCTTGACCTATGAGGTTCGTAGCCGGTGCTGGGGCGATTTCCGCGAATCGGTGAGCGGAAACACGGTTGAATTGAACGTCCCCTGCTCGGACAACGTTCCCAATCCCGAGATGCCACCACAGGGTCATGATGCCATCGCAGCGGCGAACGAGGCCCGGGCCCATTCCGGCAGCACCATACTTCCCTTGGACCTGGACGGCGACGGCGACATGGACCTCATCCTCGGCGATTTCCTTTCCCCGAACCTCACGGCATTGATCAACGGCGGCACAGTGGCCCACGCTTCCATGATCTCTGCTGACAGCCTCTTCCCTGTTTACGACCAACGCGTCTACTTCGAACAGTTCCTGAGCCCCTTCCTCCTAGACATCGATGGCGATGGCAAGCGCGACCTGGTGGTGGCCCCCAACTCCACCACGGCTGCCGAGAACGCCCACGGCACATGGTACTACAGGAACACGGGCACGGACTCGGCACCGGTGTTCCAGTTCCAGCAGAATGACCTCTTCCAGCGGGACATGTTGGAATTCGGTGAAGGTGCCCGGCCAGTCCTCTTCGACCACAACGGGGACGGACTGATGGACCTGGTGGTGGCCAATGAGGGATATTTCCAGCCTGGGGCCAACTACCAAGGCAGGCTTGCGCTGTTGGAGAACACGGGCACGGCCACGGCGCCTGCCTTCAACATGGTATCGGAGGATTACGGGCAGCTGGCGGCGCTCGGCTTCGGACCGGGTGTACATCCGGGCTTTGGCGATGTGAACGGCGATGGCCGTCCGGAGATGATCCTGGGGGATGCTGCGGGGAACCTCCACTTGTTCAACAACACGTCCAGCGGACCGGTGGCGCAGTTCCAGCTGGCACAAGCCCTACTGACCGATGACGTCGGCACCGTGATCGACGTGGGCGCCAACGCCACACCACAACTTTTCGACTTGGACTCGGACGGCCTGCTCGACCTGATCATCGGGGAGCGGAACGGCAACCTCAACTATTACCGCAACTCCGGAACGGCGCAAGTGCCCATCTGGCATTTGGAAAATGCGAACCTGGGCGGAGTGCGCGTGAACGAGTACTGGAGCACCACCGGATATAGTGTGCCCTTCCTTCAGGTGGACAACGATGGCGGCACGGTCTGCTATTCGGGAAGCGAGGTCGGGGGCATCCATCGCTACGAGGGCATCACCGGCAACGTGGGTGGAACGTGGAACCTGACGGACAGCGTGTGGGAAGGGCTGGATGAAGGCATCCGGACCGCGGTGGCGTTGTACGACTTCACCGGGGACGGAGAGCTTGATGCCGTGGTGGGCAATTACCGGGGCGGTCTCAGCTTTTGGTCCAGTGGGATCTGGTCCGGCATCGATGGAACCTCATCCATTTCCCCGGAAAACGCGTTCAGCTTGGCGCCCAATCCGGCCGCTCGCTCCGTGGACATCCTGATGCATATCCCCGTGGGGCCGGACGTGCAGGTGGAGCTGTTTGATGATCTGGGACGGACGGTCCGAAATCTTTCCATTGGGAAGCCGCAGGTCCGAATGGACCTGGAAAGCCTCTCGCCCGGCCTTTACACCATGCGCTTGGTCAGCGGGAATGCCCAATGGAACAGGCGCTTGGTAGTGGTGCGGTGATCGGAGCTCAATTTCATTTCGTGGGCGTAGATCCCTGCGGAAGAATTTCCATTTTGCCGCGTTCATCTTCACCGCTGCGGAATGCCAGACCAAAGGCACAAGACATTATCCGGTCGCCCTCCAAGCTTATGGATCCGGTCGGCAAAAGCCCGGTCTGCTGTTCGGGATGTATTTTGCCCTCGAATTCAGCATCCATGCATTCGTCCAGGACCTCGGTCCGCTCATTGGTTTTGACAGCGTCCTTGGCCATTTGCCTACTTCCCTCATACGGCCAAGTCTACGATTGGTCCATGGTGCCCGGCCTGACCTCTGGCGCACAAACCAACCTTGGGCTTTACTACGGCCCGCGGAACTATATCTCTGCGGGCACCTTCAATGCGGCCGCCTTTTCACAGTTCGGTTCATTCCAGAGCTGCAGCGAAACAGTCACCGCCGGATGGGGGCCAAGTTCCATCTCTCTCTCGGGCTACTGGGCAACGCCGGCATCCCCGTTCTCGAGCCATACCCCATGGCCGTATGAATTCCTTTGGCATTGCAGTTTCGACGAGACCTTCGGTTATCAGCACCCTTCCACGTTCTACGCCGGAGTTCTATCCTTGAATCTCTTTGAGGTCAGGTACGATGGGGCTGTTCGATACAATTACATGCTGTTCGAGCTGAAGGACAGCCTGACCGAAGGCGTGGAATACCGGTTCCAAGGACGCATTGCCGCCGCCGGGATCGCTCCAAGCCCGGAAAAACCCTATCTGGAACGGATCGGGGTTGCAGCCCTGTCCGACCTGCCCGTCCCGGATTCATCCTATGCCTTTATGCCGGGCATGTCGCCTTTCGTGACCACCCCCGCCAATGAGTTGGTAACGGCCAGCTCGGTGGACCTGGACATCACCATTACCGGCCATGGTGAACGCCATCTCGTAGTGGGCCTGTTCACGCCCATCGACTCCTTGCAGACCAGTTCGCCGGCCGTGCCGAACACGCAGTACCATTATGTCCTGGAAGATTTTTTTCTGTACCGGCCCGCATGCAACTACGCCACCACCATGTTCTCAGAGCCGGAAGCCAATATCTGCCGCGAGGAGGTGGAGGACCTGCGTTTGCAATACGGCGGGGACACCTCGCCTTACAGAGAATGGTATGTGGACGGTACATTCCAACAGGACAGTGTGCAGGATAGGCTCCTGGTCTATTATGGAGGAGCGCCGGAGACGATGATCACCGCGATCACCGATACGGGAACCTGCCAAACCAGCAACACGTTCACGGTCAAGTGGCGCGGGGTGGACGTGAACCTGCCGGACACCTTCGCTGTCTGCGGCGATCCCGTTTTGTACGCGGTGCAACCCACCTTTCATAACGGCTATGGAAGCCAATTGAGCGCCACTTGGCAGGAACTTACCGGCACTTTCGCTTCGTACAACGAGCCTGAAGCCAGCGTAACCTTCCCGGACAGCGGGACCTATGCTTTGCGCTTGACCTATTATGGCTGCGAATTGCGCGATACGGTGGTGGTGGGGCCGGAACGCCCGTTGGTGGACACCACGACAGCGGGCGCTCCATCATGGCTCGTTGAAGTGGGCCCGGAGCATTGCGTGAACATGAACGATGGCTACGTGGCCGTGCATGACATGGGCTATCCGGGGACCTTGCATTATGATTGGTCCTCCGGAACCTCGTTCGGGACGGATACCTCCGCGACATACGGCCTGGGCGCGGGCCCCGTCCAGTTGCGGCTCCGGGATGATCAATACCGATGTGGCGACTTCACCCACGATGTGCCGCAACTGCTGGACTTGTGCGCGAAGATCCAGGGCGTGGTGTACGAAGATGGAACGTTCGACTGTGTTCGGGACAGCACCGAAACAGGCCTGGAACTGCGTACGGTGCTTGCGATGCCCGTTGGCAACATGGCCGTTACCGCTGCGGACGGAAGCTACGAAATGCTGGTGCCACCCGGTTCCTACACCGTGTCCGCGACGTATCCGGACCCCTTGGTAGGGAATTTCTGCGGCAACGGATCGCCTGTTTCGCTGCCGCAGAGCGGGGCCGTGCTGGAGAACATCGATATCGCGGACACCACGCACATTCCGATCGTGGACATGGAGGTGAGCTACATCCAATGCAGCCCCGTGGTGATCGGCTCCAACAGCTCCGTCACCATAGCGGTAAGGAACAAGGGCGAGCTTCCCGCACAGCCAACCCTCCGTGTCCATGTTTCCCCCGGTGCGGCAGCCCTTTCAACGAACGTGACCGGCGGCGAATTCATCGGTTTCGCCGACGACACCTTGCTGATCCAGCCCTATACGCTCGTACCCGGCCAGCAGCGCGTGATCCTGGTGGCTTTCTCCCTGCCGGCCGATCCGGGCCTAATGGGCGATGTGGCAACCCTGCAGGCCGCCGTGGCCCCCCTGCCGGGCGAGCTTTCGTTGAATGACAATGTGCGCGTGCTGGAGCGGGAGATCTTGGCTTCCTACGATCCGAACGACAAACTGGTATCCCCCGTGGGAGACCGGTCCACGCATGCAGTGGACACCACGGTACACCGCTTGAATTACATGGTCCGGTTCCAGAACACGGGGAACTATCATGCCACTCATGTGCTGCTGGAAGATACGTTGTCTCCTTTGCTGGACCCGGCTTCCCTGCGTGTTCTGGGGAGTTCGCATCCCATGCAGGCCTATGCGCTCGATTCCATCCTGTACTTCGAGTTTTCCTCCATCATGCTTCCCGACAGCGCTTCCGACCCCGAGGGCAGTCAAGGCTGGGTGATCTTCGAACTGGACGTAGCGCCCGGCGCGCAGTACGGGGACAGCATCCGCAATATCGCGAACATCTATTTCGACCAGAACCCACCGATCATCACGCCACCGGCGACCACGCGGTTTGCTGCTCCATTGGCCACCGCATTGGCCGCCCCCCCGGCAGCTATAAAAGGGGCAAGCTTCATGTTGGTACCCAATCCGGCCCACCGATGGACGGCGGTCCGGGCATCAAATGCCGCCGGTCCGATACAGGACATCGAGTTGCTGGACATGCAGGGAAGACCGGTCCGAGCATCGATCTCCGATGGCCATGTGATCGGTCTCGACGGGCTGGCTTGCGGCACCTACGTCGTCCTGGTCCGGGGCCGGCATTCCGCAGAGCGCCTGAAGCTCTTGGTCCATTGAACCCGCAATGGTAGTAGGCGCTCCGCGCCTCCGCGAAAAAGCGCAGGAGCCGCCCCTTTCGGGACAGCCCCTGCAAGCTGTTGCAAGCCGAATGCCGGCTCAGGCCGGCACGTTCATGCGGTCCAGGACGCCCATCACCTCCTTCACGGCCTTGGCGCTCTGGTGGGTCATCTCCATTTCTTCCTTGTTGAGCTTCAGCTCGATGATGCGCTCGATACCGTTGCGGCCGAGGATCACCGGAACACCCAGATAGACGTCCTTCAATCCGTACTCCCCCTGCAACCAGGCGCAAACGGGGAACACGCGTTTCTGGTCGCGCACAATAGCCTCCACCATCTGTGCCGCCGCGGTTCCGGGGGCATACCAAGCGGAGGTGCCCAGCAGGTTCACGATCTCACCGCCCCCCTTCTTGGTGCGCTCCACGATCTCGTCCAGCTTCTCCTTTCCGATCAGTTCGGTGACCGGGATGCCGCCCACGGTGGTGTAGCGCGGCAGGGGCACCATGGTGTCCCCGTGGCCACCCATCAATACGGCCTGAATGTCCTTGGGGCTTACGCCCAGCTCGGTGGCGAGGAACGCGCGATAGCGTGCCGTGTCCAGGATGCCGGCCATGCCGAACACGCGTTGTGCAGGGAACTTGCTCTGGAGGAAGGCGCAATAGGTCATCACGTCGAGCGGGTTGCTCACCACGATGATCACCGCGTTCGGGGAGTGCTGCACCACGTTCTCGGTCACGCTCTTCACGATGCCCGCGTTGGTGGCGATCAGGTCGTCCCGGCTCATGCCCGGCTTTCGGGGCAGTCCGCTGGTGATGACGACCACATCGCTGTTGGCGGTCTTCGTATAATCATTGGTGCAGCCAACCGTGCGCGAGTCGAAAAGGCCGATGGGGGCCGTCTGCCAGATGTCCAAGGCCTTGCCTTCGGCGAATCCCTCCTTGATGTCCAACAGGACGACCTCGGTCCCAAGTTCCCTGCGGGCACAAACATCGGCGCACGTGGCTCCTACATTACCTGCCCCTACAACTGTGATCTTCATGAGTGCTTTGCTGCTTAAGTGAGAATGATGCGGACCGCTTGGCCCGATCGCAAAATTAGGGGTCATCACGGAACAGGTGCGTGATGCCGGTCAATATCTCTGAACAGCGGGCCAAAATGGCCCTAGCGGATGCCTTCCAGCCTCCTTCCTCCCACATCAACCAAGCCGTCCCATGGCTCTTTATCCTCGGATCGCGTACCTTACCTGCCGGAAAAATGAGGGAGCAGGACATCGAATTGGCAACCCTGGAGGTGGATCTACGTCTACCATCCGCATGGAAAGGCATGGAACCAACGGAACCAGGGTACGACGGGGTCATCGAGGGCTGCTTGGCAGGCAATCGTCGGAGCCAGCAGCGCGTCTACGAGCTGTTCTATGGGAAAATGATGGCCGTATGCCTGCGCTACACCAAGAACCACGATCAGGCGAAGGACATCCTGCAGGATGGCTTCATCAAGGTGTTCCGCAACCTGGCCCACTTCAATCAGGCTGGCAGCTTCGAGGGGTGGGTGCGCAAGATCATGGTGAACACCGCGATCGATCATTTCAGGCGTGCCCGGCATTCCTACCTCCTGCTGGGCGAGGACCGCAGCATGGAGGAATTCGAGGATATCGCCGAGAGCGAGGAAGTAGAGGACGATGCAGCCTTCGAACTGAAACCGGCGGACGTGATCAATGCCATGCAAAAATTGACGCCCGCCTACCGAACGGTCTTCAACCTATACGTCTTTGAAGAAATGACCCATAAAGAGATCGCAGCTACCTTGGGCATCAATATTGGTACCTCAAAGAGCAATTTGGCAAAAGCAAAGATCAACCTGAAGCGCTTGCTTGTAAAGGAGCATAAACTCCATTGAGACATGGCCGGAAGCATGAACGAATTGGATGCCTTTGAGCAACAGTTGAAGGAAAGCCTCGAACAGTACGAGGTACCTTACAACTCGGCCGATTGGGCACAGATGGAGCGGGCACTGTCCAGCGGTGTGCGCGGATGGGGACGCGGCAGGGCCTTGCTTACCGGCCTGTTGGTGGCCGGTGGCTTGCTGATCGGTGGCACCGCCTATTTCCTGGGCCGCGATACCGGCAACCCCATCGCGGTGAGCGGTGCGGTGTCCAACGAACAAACCGACACCACCCTTCCGGACCGGTCCAACACCTCCACGATGCCATCCCAAGCGAGCGGGCCGGCACAATTGCCAGCGGAGGCCATGGTGGAACAAAGCATCGAGACCGATATGCCTCCTGTTTCCGAACAGGCGGTGACGCGAGGGCAGCACTCGGACATCACGGACCGTTCAACTCCATCGTCCACGACCAGCAAGGCGGCGATCACCTCAGGGGCGCCAATGACCGGCCCCGGGCCAACGGCACCGAAGAGCGCCGGTACGGCCTTCCGCGCCAGCGTCAAGGAAGCATGTCCCGGAATTCCGGTGGAATTCACCGTGGAACACATGCCGGAGGATGGGATCTACCTGTGGAACTTCGGCGACGGCAGCTTCAGCAACAAGCCGAACCCCCAACATGTATTCTCAAAACCGGGCAGCTATCAAGTAATGCTGTCGATGTCCTCTGCCGGTGCGGGCACCATCCACAACAAGCCCAGCAGCGATATGATCGTGATCCACGATGCACCGTCCGCCGCGTTCAACATCCTGAAGATGGACTATGAGGGTCAAGTCCCCACGGTTCATTTCGAAAGCCGGGCCCTGGGTGCGAAGAGCTATCACTGGGACCTGGGAGATGGAAGTGTGAGCACATTGGCCCACCCCGATCACGTGTACAGGGAAAAAGGTGTCTATCAGGTGGTGCAGACCGTCACCAACGAGACGGGCTGCGTGGACCGGAAGGTAAAGGAGCTGCGCATCGATCGCGATTTCGACCTGAGCGCACCCAAGAGTTTTTCCCCCAATGGTGACGGCAAGGAGGACAACTTCATGCCCCAGGCACTCCTCGACCTGAAGGTGAAATTCCAGTTGGCCGTGTACGACCCCGTCGGCAGCTTGGTGTACAGCACGAGCGATGCCACCCGCCCCTGGTGCGGCAAGGTGAAGAACCAAGGTGCCGTATGCTCCGCCGGTGATTATGTCTGGGTGGTGGACGTGGAAGCCGCCAACCGGGCCACGGAGACCTTTACGGGTACAGTGAAGTTGCTTCCCTAGGGGGTAGAGGAACACGGCTTGTTCGATCGGATGGCGGTGGTGGGCCGAAAACCCCGGGGGTATTCCGGGGTGGCATGTCGTCACTGGTCCGTCAGGACTATTGGACTGCGGTAGTATTGGTCGGTGGATCACCCTCCATCATGGGTGAACTTCAACTCCCCAGTATCAGGGAAAGTTGAAGCGCTGACGATCGCGACACCGGCTTGTAGGCCGGGCTGCCTTCACGCCCCCGCGAGCCAAGGCATCACTCTCGAATGCGGTTCCTCGTTTTCCCGAATGGCAAGCCCCGCTTTCACGGAATCCCGGTAGGAGCAGTGTTGTCGGCATGTAGGGAACGCTCCTCATCTTTCCCCGGACACTCGTGATCGTTAATTGACCGGGTACTGGCGGAACCCAAGGACCGATCGGGGCTTGTACATCATCCTTGGGGATGGAGGGTGAATTGCCGGGAACCGGTGTGGTTCGGTGAACAGCGGAGCGTAGTGACGGTTGGCCTTTAAATGGTTGCCTTCACGTACCGAAAAAAGATCATCCGTCACCAGTTGAACTTTTTTTCCGACTTCATCGACGAAAATGGGCCATTCATCCATGAGATCGCCGATCAAAGTATAATTCCACTGCGGAGCGCATATTTTACGTGCCACTGATGCGAAGGCTAGTGCGTCACCATGTCAATGCCCCGCCACCCCACCCCCCGCCCTCGCTTCCGGTCATGGCGATCAGCGCTCAGCGGGGCATGGCTGTGCATGTTGCTAGGGGCTTTGGCCATTGATGCGTCGGGCCAAGCATTCCCGATCTCCAATGGCTCGGTCAGCACCTGTGTAGGCGCATTTCTGGACAGCGGTGGTGAGGGCGGTGCCGGTTACGGGAACAACGAGAACTTCACGTACACCATTTGTCCGGACAACCCGAATGATGCGATCTCGCTGAATTTTCTCACGTTCAATTTGGACGGAACGGGGCCGGCCCCACTGGACCAGATGACCATTTATGATGGCAACAGTACCGCCGCCCCCAGCTTGGGGAGCTATGGAGGGACCACGCTGGAGGGATACGTTGTGAACGCCTCGCCACTGAACAACACGGGTTGTTTAACGATCGTATTCCGATCGAACGCGGCCGGTACGGGGATCTTCGCAGCAAGCATCACGTGCTACACGCCCTGCCAGCGACCTACCGCAGTTGCCGTAATGAGCGAGGCCGCACCGGCCATGGTCTGTGTGGGTGAAGCGGTCACGTTCAACAGTACCGGTTCTTTCGCTGCTCCGGGATTTACGATCGCAACGCGCCGTTGGGAATGGGGCGATGGTACAGTAACGGCCAACGCTCCGGCGGTCACCTCCCATGCGTACGCACAACCCGGATACTATCAAGCCCAACTGTACCTGGTCGATGACAATGGCTGTGCCAGTACCAACCGGGTCGACCTTGAGGTGTTGGTGGGTACGGAGCCCACGTTCAACGGCACCGGTGGTGATGTGCTCGGCTGCGTCGGGGAAGTATTGTGTTTGGATGCCGTTGTGAACGCTGTCACGTTCAATGAACTTCCTACCGGAGATCTGGGTAACGGGGTATTCCTGGCTGATGAGGTCGGTTCCTGCTTTGTTGCCGAGGTCGAGTACACGCAATTCGCACCTGGACAGACCTTGACGTCCATCGCGGACCTGTTCTCCATCTGCATGAACATGGAGCATTCCTTCATTGGGGACCTCGTCGTACGGATCATCAGCCCTACCGGGCAAACGGTGACCATGCACCAGCAAGGAGGCGGCGGCACCTTTTTGGGGGTTCCCGTGGACAATGACGCTACACCGAATGCCCAGGGCACGTGCTGGCAATACTGCTTCAGCCCAACAGCGACCAACGGCACTTGGGTGGACAATGCAGGAGGCACCCTGGCGGCCGGCACCTATGAGAGCTTGAACAGTTTGAACGGTCTGGTCGGTTCACAGCTGAACGGGATCTGGCAATTGCAGATCTGCGATCTCTGGGCCTCCGACAACGGTTTCGTCTGTGATTGGAACATCAACTTCGACCCGGACCTCTTCCCGGACCTGGTGGAATTCACACCGGTGTACGGCACCGATTGCGATAGCAGCAGTTGGGCCGGACCGAACATCACCTCCACGACCGGGGATTGCCAAGGGATCTGCATGACCCCGCCAGGGCCGGGTGTGTTTCCGTACACCTACTCGGTCACCGACAACTTCGGATGCACCTATGACACCACGCTTTCGATCACAGTGATCCCTCCTGCGATCGTGGATGCCGGACCGGATGTCTCCACTTGCAACACGCCGGTCCAACTTGGTGCAACGATCACCTCCGGAGGGTTCCCTTCGGATTGCGTGTATCAGCTCATCCTGAACGACAGTTATGGTGATGGTTGGACCGGAGGGTCGAACATCTCGGTGACAGTGAACGGTGTTACGACCACCTACATCTTGGGTTCCGGGAGCACCACCACGATCAATATCCCGGTGAGCCACGGTGCTACGGTAAGCCTCAATTACACTGCCGCGATCCTGTGGAACGGGGAGCAATCATTCATTCTGCGGAACAGCACCGGGGGTACGGTATATGCCTCGCCCCTCGGACCTATCAGCGGGAATTCATGGACGGGTTCCGCGGTCTGCCCGACAGGCGGATTCATCTACACCTGGAGCCCGACCGCCGGACTCTCCGACCCGAACATCGCAAACCCGGTGGCCACTGTGTCGTCCACCACGGTATACTGCGTTACCGCATACCAGCCGGGGCATCCGGACTGCCCTGCAACGGATTGCGTGACGATCACGGTGGACAATGACGTGGATGCCGGTTCCAATGGGTCGATCACCGTCTGTGAGAATGGCGCGGCCGTTGACCTCTTCGGCGAGCTTGGAGGCACGCCCGAGGCTGGCGGGACATGGACCTCGCCTTCGGCAGCAGCGCATTCTGGAAGTTTCATGCCAGCTTCGGATGCGCCCGGCGTGTACACGTACACCGTTACCGGTGCCGGTGCTTGTGGTAGTTCCTCAGCGACATCCACTGTGACCGTAACGGTCAGTGCAATGCCCAACGCAGGCCTGGATGGTACGTTGAGCGCATGCACATCGGATGGAGTGCAGAGTTTGATCGGGGCTTTGGCCGGATCACCTTCGGCCGGGGGAACGTGGACCGCTCCGGGTGGTGGAGCCTTCTCAGGGAACCTGGACCCCTCCTCGGATGCTGCTGGCGTGTATACGTATACGGTCGTCGGCACCGCGCCGTGCCCATCGGCGTTGGCCACCGTCACGGTCACCTTGCATACGCCCCCGAATGCTGGAAGCGATGGGGCCATCACCCTCTGCTCATCCGATGCAGCAGTAAGTCTCTTCGCGCAGCTCGGCGAAACGCCCGATGCCGGTGGCACATGGAGCGGACCAAGCGCGGTGGTCGGTGGCATGATCGATCCCGCCACGATGAGCGCGGGAGCTTATGTCTACACCGTGAGCGGCACGGCACCGTGCCCCGACGCGACCGCGACCGTCACCATTACCATCAACACGCCGCCGGACGCGGGTGCGGATGGTGCGATCACGCTTTGCTCCACCGATGCAGCAGCAAGCCTCTTCGCGCAACTTGGCGGAACGCCCGATGCGGGCGGCACATGGAGCGGCCCGAGCGCGGTGACCGGCGGCATGATCGATCCGGCGACCATGAACGCCGGGGTGTACACCTACACCGTGGTCGGAACAGCACCCTGTCCGGATGAAAGCGCTACGGTCACCGTCACCATCAACACGCCGCCGGAAGCGGGGACGGATGGGGCGATCACACTTTGCTCCACCGATGCGGCGGCGAGTCTCTTCGCGCAGCTCGGCGGAACGCCCGATGCCAGTGGCACATGGAGCGGACCAAGCGCGGTGGTCGGTGGCATGATCGATCCCGCCACGATGAGCGCCGGAGCTTATGTCTACACCGTGAGCGGCACCGCACCGTGCCCCGACGCGACCGCGACCGTCACCATTACCATCAACACGCCGCCGGACGCGGGTGCGGATGGTGCGATCACGCTATGCTCCACCGATGCAGCGGCAAGCCTCTTCGCGCAACTTGGCGGAACGCCCGATGCGGGCGGCACATGGAGCGGACCCAGTGCGGTGACCGGCGGCATGATCGACCCGGCGACCATGAGTGCCGGAGTGTACACCTACACCGTGGTCGGAACAGCACCCTGTCCGGATGAAAGCGCTACGGTCACCGTCACCATCAACACGCCGCCGGACGCTGGGACGGATGGGGCGATCACCCTTTGCTCCACCGATGCGGCGGCGAGTCTCTTCGCGCAGCTCGGTGGAACGCCCGATGTCGGTGGCACATGGAGCGGACC
>JAIOIH010000051.1 GCA_019912395.1 Flavobacteriales bacterium
ACCCTGGGGAGCGTGTGACCCAACGCAGCCAAAACCGGCCAAAAGGCTCGGTCAAAGGCTGCAAAACGAAACCGATCGAACCATGATCAGATCATCGATCGACCTAGCAACCCAAGTGAACCGGTACTTCGTGGTACCCTAGAGACTGTTGAACTCGAACTCTGTAGACCGCTACGGGGCGGCTGTACGTACAATATCGAATTCCAAGCACGCACCGGTGGGTCTTGTCTGGGCAATGTGGATTTCTTTGGACTAAGCACCAGAGCATGCAATCCCTATCAAGGAACATTCGATTTCTACGGAGCGAATACATGCAACGGCGCGACATTCACACCAGTGCAATTTGCCACTGCATTGCCGAACTTCACTGGTGGCTGGAGTTTGCAAACACAAACATTCATCTACCCGACCGGTTCACCAGATGCCAATTGGCTCATGGCCCGGACCGGCGTGGCAACACCTTATACCTCCATATCGATAGACGATGTGGCCATTCACCCCATCATCACCGCCGACGCCACCATTCAACCCGCTTGCAACGGTCAATCCAACGGTTCCATCACTCTCGACGTACATTACTATGACGGCGAGTACGACATTCTATGGGACGGCGGTGAAACCACGGCCGAGCTGAGCGACTTGGCTCCCGGGGATTACACCGTCACCATAACCGACAACACGTTGGGCTGCGCCTCTTACACCCAGACTTACACGGTGTTGGATGGTGCCTGTTCCGGACCCTTCACCCTCACCAAGACCGTCACCCCGCCCAGCGGCAACACCTACGCCGGCGCTCCGGTCATGTTCACTATCCAGGCTTGCAACAACGGTGCAACCGATCAGGTGGTGGACATCACCGACCAAATGCCCGCAGGCTTCGTCCCCGCCTTCAACAGTCCTACAAACCCTTACTGGCCCACGGCCTCAGTGACTATTCCGGCCGGGGATTGCGTGACCACGGAGATCACCGGCTATTTCACGGAGATAGGCCCACATACCAATACGGTAAGTTTGGAACAGGATCCTGACGTTTTACTAATAGCTGATGCCACGGTGACGCTACTGCAAGGCTGCCCCATGTTAGTATATGGAAGCGGTGGTTGCGAACCCGGCAATACGGTGGACCTCTGCTTGGGCATGCATACGCAACTCACCAATGTGGAGTCCGTGGAGTATTATATCGTCTACCCCGATTTTCTGGAACCGCCCGCGCCCGGCAGCATTTTGGGGAATATCAGCAGCCCGTTCGGGATCGCATCCGCCAACATTGGTACACCAACGGGCTTGCCTTGGCCATCAGGTCCGGGCTATGGCTATTCCACCGTGCCGGTAAACGTGGTTTTCAATTCACCGGTGAACGCTTCGCCACCCTATTCATTCTTCTGCATCGACTTCACAGTGGGGTCCATCGGAGTGCCCACTGGCGTAAATGCCGTGTGGACCTGGGCGAGCACAACCCCTTCGGTGGCGGGTTGGAACCAAGTTACGGTGAACATGACCGGGGGAAGCACGAACCTTTGGACCCAGGCCTATCACGTACTCTTCTCCGGTTGCCCGATCAACGATCTGCCTAATTCCGACTTCACCGTGGAAGCGTCCAATTGCGGAGGTGCCGTGACCGTGGATGCCGACCTTACCGACCCCAATGCGATCCATATCTGGACATGGGGCGATGAACGTACCACACCCACCAACGGGGCCCCCAACTGGACTTACGACTACTTCGGCCCCATCATAGACAACCAAGGTTGGCCAGTGAACATCCCGCCCGCCGTACCCGGTACCTATACCATCACCCATACGGTGATCCTCAATGGCGTGGCCTCAACCAGCTTCGAGACAGTGACGATCTATGAATGCTGTGCGGCAGACCTGACGATCCACGACGGGGACATGGCCAGCATGATAGGCACGTATTTCACCGGCACGGTGGACATCCAGGGCCAATTCATCGTGGATGAGAACACGGAGTTCGACCAAGCACAGGTGTACATGGAAGCCGGTGCCGAGATCATCGTGCGACCGGGTGTTTCACTTGGTGTTTCCTACAGTACGCTGGAAAGTTGCCAGAACAGGATGTGGAAGACCATCACTGCGGAGCACGGATCGGTGGTTTACATCAAGGAGAGTACGGTGATGGATGCGGAGAACGTGTTGACATGCTTGGACGGCTCCACGGCCATGTTGGTGCGAAATGAGTTCCGCGATAACAGGAACACGCTGTTCGTACCCGAGATCGTTTGGATGCAATGGAACGACGTGAGCGTGTACCTGAACAGGAATGTGTTCACCAGCACAGGCTCGCTGGCGCAACCCTATCCCGGCCAGACCACGTCCGTGGGCCATGTGGGCTATGCCGCCGTGGAGGTGTACAACACGTATGCGGACCTCACTGGCGGGGACAACGTGATCGACCGCATGAGCAATGGTATCATCGGCCACCGCAGTGACGTGGTCGTCACTGATTTTGGGTTCAAGAACGTGCAGCCCGATGCGGCATACAACTACATCGGTAACGGTTCGGGCATCTTTGCCCAGGGCGACCACAGTTACAACAAGCTGGTCCAAGAGGGTTACGGCATGGGCAGCGCACCGAGCTTCGAGAACTGCTATAAAGGGATACATGCCCGGTACATGACGCTATGGAGCACGGACAACAACATGCAGAACGTTGGCATGCCCTACACCGTGGAACGCAGCAATAACCGCAACGTGGACATCCTGAACAACCGGCTGCATGCGCTTTTCAATGGGATCGACCTCCGCATGAACGACGGGGCCGAACACATCCGGGTGCAATACAACGACATCACCTTCGGCGACGTGGACAACCCCTGGGTGCTCATGCCCAGTTTCGGCATCATTGTGAGCGAGGGCAATATGGGCAGCCCGGACTCCAAGATCCTGAACAACACCATCCACTTCGTGCCCAAATACACCTCCTTCCTCGGCATCGGGCTGCTCTCAGCGGCCAAATGGTTGGTAGCGGAGAACACGCTGGACATGACCAACAATGCCTTCAACCAGTACGGCATCGGCATGGACGGGTCGAATTACAATGAGGTCAGCTGCAATGAGATAACAGGTGCGAGCAGCACGGCCTTCCCGAACGACCGCCAAGCCGCCATCGTCAACTTCATGGGGGTGTCCCCGTTGATCAGCTGCAACGTGGTGGACAATACGGCAAACGGCGTCCTTTTCAACGGCGCGGCCTACGGCACCGAACTACGCGGCAATCAGTTCAACCGCCACCGGTGGGGCTTGCACCTCGCCGCGGATGCCCTTATCGAAGGCCAGGACCGCAAGGGCAACCTGTGGTACAACGACCCACCACAAGACGGTTGGGGAGCGTTGTATGAGAATGAAGAAAACGCGCAACAATATCCCTTCCAGTACAACCCGGCCATGATCAGCGGAGGAAGTACCCAACCGCCCTCGTGGTTGCCAGATTGGTGGTTCCAAAACCATGATGGCCCGAATTATGATTGCCTCAATGACCATGGCGGGGCGTATTGTGAACAGTTCCGCGGGGTGAACATCAAGGGGCTGCACGACTTGGACAGCAAGATCGCCGCCGACAGCTTGGAGAACGATCCCTATACGGAAGAGACCAAGTTGATCCTGAAGAGCGGCCTGTACAAGAAGCTGGATGAGGATGCCGCCTTGCGGGACAGCGTGCCGGACATGGCCGCTTTCTACTCTGATCTACAGAGCAGCACCATTGCTTCCTTCAAGGCCATTGACGACGACCAACAGGTGCTGTACGACATGGACAGCACCGTGGTGGCGCAGTTGCATGCAAACCGGGTGCAGATAGAGGGCTACATGGACTTGGTGAAGGGGCAGATGGCACTGTTGGACGACAGCACACTTACGGATGCGCAGCGGAATGCGATCATTGCCGGCATCAGTGGTTACCGTCAGAACATCCAGACCCTTACGGCCTGGAACACCACCGCCATGGAAACGGCCCGCAGCTCCAAAGCCCTCACCACCGAGGGTATAAAAGCCGCCAACGCGAACATCGGCACCACCGAGCTGATGGAGGCGAACGAGAAACAAGTGAACGAGATCTACCTGACGGTGATCGCCAAGGAGGTGGACACCTTTACCGTGGACCAGACCACAACCCTGTTCTACATCGTCAACCAATGTCCCATGGTGGGCGGCAATGCGGTCTTTAAGGCCCGTTCCATGTACCGCCTGATCAATGACACGATCGCCTTTGACGATCAACAACTTTGCTTGCCGCACGGGATTATCGTGAAGAGTCTGAAGCCGATGGATGCTGCCAGCATCGTGGGTGTGGTTCCCAACCCCGCACGGAACGAGGCTACGTTGATGCTGGAACGGCCCTTGGAAGAGGCCGGAACCTTCCTGGTGTACAACACCGTGGGCAATGAGGTGATGCACTTGGTCGTACCGCCTGAGGAGTTGCGTATTCCCTTTAGCACACGCGATCTTGCACCGGGCATGTATCATTACCGGGTAATGACTTCTAGGGGTATGGCGGGCCAAGGCAAATGGTCCATTGTGCGCTAATTCATCCCGGAAATGAAGCGTTTTTCAATTGGCCGCTTGCTGATGCTGTTGTGCTTGGTGCAAAGTGGCTCCACTTTGCACCAAGCCGCAGCACAGTTCGGTGTGAACAACCTTTGGATGGGAGGGTATGTGTTCGCGGGAATCGACACCGCACTGGGTGGTGTTGACCTGAATTACATCACTGGAAGCCGCGTGGTCTCAGCAGTCGACCGGGGAATCGACTTTGGCCGGACCAGTGCCAACATCACCGACTCCGACGGGAACCTGCTTTTCAGCACCAACGGGGCCTATATCGCTAATGTCACCGGCGATACGATGCTCAATGGTGGAGGACTCAACCCGAGCTGGTACACTTCGCAATACCCGGAGGGGTTGCATCTTTCGCAGGCCTGCATGATCCTTCCAAAGCCGGACGCCCCCGGCCAGTACTACCTGTTTCATGGGACCATTGACGATCCGCCCAATTCAAACGCCCTCTTTTTGTACCTCACCACCATCGACATGGCCTTGGACGAAGGTTTGGGCGGGGTTGTCAGCAAGAACCAGGTGTTGATCGCGGACGCCCTGAACACGGGCAAGATCACGGCGGTGCGGCATGCCAACGGTCGCGACTGGTGGGTGTTCTGTCATAAGCTCAATACGGACACCTATTTCAGGTTGCTGGTCACACCGAACGGGGTTAGTGTTGACGGAACACAAGCCATAGGCGAGATCCGTCCCAGGGATGTGGGGCAGGTGTGCTTTTCCCCGGATGGGAGTAAATTCGCCTACTACTATGGGGCAAATACCGATCTGGAGGTCTTTGACTTCGACCGCTGCACAGGGCTGCTCTCCAACCCGGTACACATTCCGATAGACGATTCGAACTTTGCTGGTGGCGTGGCTTTTTCCCCGAACAGCCGCTACGTTTACGTTTCCTCAACGAAGGACGTTTACCAGTACGACGCGGAGGCTCCGGACATCGAGGCTTCCATGGTGCACATTGCCGAGTGGGACAGTTTCTATTCGCCCTTTCCCCCCTTTGCCACCGGGTTCGATCTTGCGCAATTGGCCCCGGACGGCCAGGTGTACATTGCTACCGGCAACAGTACCTTGAGCCTGCATGTGATACACAACCCCGATGAACCGGGCTTGGCCTGCAACATGGAGCAGCACGGGGTGGTGCTGCCGAGGTACTATGCCAACTCCCTGCCCAACCACCCCAACTATTTTTTGGGGCCGGTTGATGGCAGCGTGTGTGACAGCTTGGGGATAAATACCCTCACCCCAACCCTCTCCCGAGGAGAGGGGGTGGTGCGTGCATTTCCAAATCCCAGTGCGGATGGGCACTTTGTACTGCGCTACCCGGCCAACGCTGGCGTGGGCTGGTTGGAGGTGCAGGATATTGCCGGGCGTGTGGTGCTCCGGGAACGCATACCGCAGTGGAGCACGGTGCATGCTGTGGAGCTGGATGGGCAGGCGGCAGGGATATACCAGTGCAGCTTGGTGTGGGGCACAGAGGCAGCAACTACGCGGGTGATCATTACAAGACCATGAGAACGCACACGTTGATATTCCTGCTGGGCCTATTGCCGTTGGGGGCTATGGCACAAGCGCCAGCGCAGGAGTTGGATCCCTCCAGTTCCACTGCGCAAGATGGTGAGAGGGTTAATGCCACCACCTTGGCCGTGCTGCGCGCCAACTGCCCCAAGGACATGGCCGAGGCCGACTGGCTGCGCCTGATGGCAAAGTCGGTGAACCGTTCGCTGTATCCCTTGCGCATTACGCAGGCGATGTTGGATACCTTGGATGCGAGCAAGCTGGATCCGGGGTACCAGTATGTGATGGTGCCGGTGCGATAGTTGTCAGTTGTCCGTCCTCAGTTGTCAGGGTGCCCGCGCCATAGCGCTTCCGTGCCTCCGGCAGGCAGGCGCGACGGCGTGCTTTCTCCGACCTGGCACATGACTTCGTTTCAAGAGGGCGCGATGGATCCCGGATAAGTGATGAACTATCCCAGGGTCCTGACAACCGAGCAACTGACAACTGGACCAGGGCATTTGCACCGATCCGCCTATTTTCGCGCACCGATGAACAACCCCAGCCCCGCACGAAAATTCAAGCGCATCTTGTTGAAGCTCTCCGGTGAGAGCCTGATGGGTGAACAGCCGTACGGCATCAGCAGTGCCCGGCTTAAGCAGTATGCCGAGGAGATCGTAGCGGTATCGCGTGCTGGGGTGGAAGTGGCCATCGTGGTGGGCGGCGGCAACATCTATCGGGGCATCCAGGCTGCAGCGAACGGCATCGACCGCGTGCAGGGTGATCACATGGGCATGTTGGCCACCATGATCAACAGCTTGGCCTTGCAGAGCGCCTTGGAGGCCGCTGGCCAGAAGACGCGGTTGCTCAGCGCGATCAAGATGGAGCAGATCGCCGAGCCCTTCATCCGCCGCCGGGCCATGCGCCACTTGGAGAAAGGCCGCATCGTGATCTTCGGCGCGGGTACGGGCAACCCCTACTTCACCACGGACAGTGCGGCCAGCCTGCGCGCCATCGAGATCGAGGCGGACGTGATCCTGAAGGGCACCCGCGTGGACGGCATCTACACCGCCGATCCGGAGAAGGACCACCTGGCCACCCGCTATGAGCGGATCTCCTTCGAGGAAGTGTATGCAAAGGGCCTTACCGTGATGGACATGACGGCATTCACCCTGTGCCGCGAGAACAAACTGCCCATCATCGTGTTCGACATGAACAAACCCGGAAACCTCGGCAAATTGATCAGTGGGGAGCCGTTGGGGACCATCGTGGAGTTCTGACGTTTGACAGGTACAGGGTACCGAGTACCGAGTACAGGGTACAGGGTATCGAGTACCGAGTACCGAGCAAGGGGTAGCCGATGCAATGCACGGCATTGTACTCAATACCCTGTACCCGGTACCCTGTACCAAACCCACCCAACACAACACATAGTCCTTAAATTCGCGCTTTCCTTCCCAAAAGAACATGAGCGAAGTAGCCTCTTTGATCGCGCAATGCGAGGACCTCGACCGCAAGGCCGTGGACCATTTGGACAATGAACTGTTGAAGATCCGCGCCGGACGTGCCAACCCAGCGATGCTGGAGGGCATCCGTGTGGATTATTACGGCAGCGAGGTGCCGTTGAGCCAAGTGAGCAACATCAACACGCCGGATGCGCGCACCATCATGGTCCAGCCTTGGGAGAAAAAGATGATCGAGCCGATCGAGAAGGCCATACAGGCTGCCAACCTCGGCTTCAATCCCAGCAACAACGGGGATAACATCATCATCCTGGTTCCCATGCTCACCGAGGAGCGGCGCAAGGACTTGGTGCGGTCGGCGAACAAGGAGGGCGAGAACGCCAAGGTGAGCATCCGCGGAGCGCGCCAAAAGGCCATGGAGGGCATTAAGAAGGCCCAGAAGGACGGCCTGCCGGAAGATGCGGCCAAAGCCGCCGAGGCCGAAGTGGAGAAGATCACCGGCATCTGGAACAAGAAGGTGGAGGGCCTGATCCACGCGAAGGAGAAGGAGATCATGACCGTGTGAGGCGTGCGTGGCCAGGCCCCGCACTATGTCCACACCGGGCTGCCTTCACTGCAGTTCCGGCACATGTCGATATCGCTGCGGCTTTTGAGCAAGGTGGCGCGGAAAGCATTGTAGGCGTCGCCGTTCCACACTTCCCGGAAGGATTGCTTGCTGAGGTCGCCCAGCACGTAATGCGCATCCTTGTCGAAACAGCAGGGCACCACGCGCCCGTCCCAGGTGATCACGCAGCTGTTCCACATTTTCCAGCAGTGGTCGTCCAGCGCGTTCTTCACTTCCCACACGCCGTTCGCATTCCGCCGGTAGCGTGAATACTTGTCCTGCGTGGGGATCAATGGGTGATCATCCTTCGGGTCGTAGATCTGCGCGGTCTTCAGCCAGAGGTCGTCCACGCCTATCTGCTTGGCCAGTTTGCGTGCCTCGGGGATCTGGTGCTCGTTCGGCTTCACCACAAGGAATTGGAACACCACGTGCGGAGTGGCGCTTTTCAGCTTCTTCTTCCACTTCACGACCCGCTCCGCTCCTTCGATCACTTTCGAGAGCGTGCCTTCCCGGCGATAGGCCGCATAGGTTTCCTGCTCGGTGCCATCGAGGCTGATGATGAGCCGGGAGAGCCCGCTGCGCACGGTGGCCTCAGCCTTGGCCTCATCCAGAAAATGCGCATTGGTGCTGGTGCTGGTGTAAATGCCTTTATCGCTTGCATATTTCACCATATCCAGAAAGCCAGGGTTGATGAAGGGCTCGCCTTGGAAGTAGAACGTCAAGGCCCAGAGGTCCTGCCCCAGTTCATCGATCACTTTCTCGAAAAGCCCGTGTTTGAGGTTCCCCGTTGGCCGCGTGAAAGCGCGCAGGCCACTGGGACATTCCGGACACCGCAGGTTGCACGCCGTGGTGGGTTCGATGCTGATGCTGATCGGCATCCCCTTGATCCGCGGCACCTTGGTGCGTTTCGCATCGCGGAAGCTGCTCCAGATCCGGTAAGCGTTCCGCGCACGGCGCGCTGTAAGTGCGCGGGACCAGAGGCGGGCATCGCGGAGTTCGGGGAGCATGGGCGCAAGGTACCCTTGTGGCGTAGTTGTCAGTTGCCCGGTTGTCAGTTGTGTACCGCGAAGATCAGCGTGAGAAAGTCCTGACAACGGGAAAAGCCCTGTTACTTTACCCGCACTTCCCCGTCCCACTGGTCCGGGACCTTTGATATCCACCTCATGCGTTCACTATTGCTCGGCCTCGCTTTATTGGGAAGCATCTTCGCTACGGCACAGCACGTCGTTACGGGCCGCGTGCTGGATGCCACGACCAAGGAACCCTTGGCCTTCGTTCCCTTCGCCATCGAAGGCACGCGCATGGGCACCACCTCGGACATCGATGGGCGCTTCAGGCTTGCGGTGCCTCAGCTTCCTGTCACGCTCCGGGCCAGCTATGTGGGCTATGACCCCGTAACGATCACCATCGGCGACGAGAAGCCCGTGCAGGTGTTTCTATCGGCGAGCAATACGGAGTTGGAGGCCGTGCAGGTACAGTACACGGACAATCCTGCACATCGCATCATCCGCAGGGTATATGCCAACCGCAAGGAGAACGATGGGATGCGCCACCGCAGTTATCGCTACACGAGCTACAGCAAGACGGTTTTCGACCTTCAGCCGGACAGCGTGAAGACCACGGGCCGCGACACGGTGAGCGCGGCCGAGCCCGATACCACAGGAGCACTTGCGAACGATACCTCCAGGATGGACTCCGCGGAGGCCAAGTTCTTGCGGATGATCGAGAACCAGCATCTCTTCCTCATCGAAAGCGCAACGAGGAAAAGCTTCATTCCGCCGGCGGCGGAAAAGGAGGAAGTGCTCGCCATGCGGGTGAGCGGATTGAAGGACCCGTCCTTTCTCGCGCTGGTGGCGCAAACGAAGACCTTCAGCATCTATTCGCCACAGATCGACATTGGCGACAAAAGCTATTTGGGGCCCATCGGCCCATCGAGCACCAGCAAGTACCTTTTCATCCTGAAAGACACGCTCTTCCACGGTGCCGACAGCGTATTTGTGATCAGCTATCGGCCACGGACCGGGACCAAGTTCGATGGGTTGAAGGGCCTGCTCTACATCAACACCGATGGTTATGCGGTGCAGAACGTAACGGCCGAGCCCGTGCAGATGGAGGGGCTGAGCATCCGCTTTCAGCAGCAGCACCAACGCCTCCCCACCGTCAGTGGATCAACGGCGTGGTTCCCCGTGCAGCTCAACTCCTTCCTCTATCTCGGCAACGTCAGCATCAACGGGATGAGCGTGGTGGGCGAGGGGCGGACCTACCTGAAGAACATCGAGCTGGACCCCGACATTCCGCGCAAGGAAGTGCGCGGTCCCGAGCTGGTGATGGACAAGCTGAGCATGCGGAAGGACGATGAATTCTGGAAGGGGCTCCGTGGTGATTCCCTGGGGACGAAGGACCTGCGCACCTATGAAATGCTGGACAGCCTCGGTGAAAAGGAACACTTCGACCGCAAGCTGAAATTCCTTGCCGCGCTCACCACGGGAAGGCTTCCCATGGGTCCCGTGGACCTTCTCCTGGACCGTATCATCGGATATAACAACTATGAAGGCTTCCGGCTGGGGGCCGGGCTGGCGACCAACGACAGGATCACCCGATATGCTTCACTGGGGGGCTATTTCGCCTACGGCTTCGACGATGGGAACTGGAAGTATGGCGGCGACCTCACCATCAAACCCATGTACGGCCGCGACCTGAACTTGAAATTGGCCTACGAGAACGACGTGAGCGAAACGGGCGGCGTGGCATTCGAAGGCCAGAGCAAGACCTTCGGCACGGAGAGCTTCCGCTTGTTCTTTGTGGATCGGATGGACCGCATCGAGCGGTACTCCGCGAAGCTGATGTTCCGTGCCGGCAGCTCGCTGAAATTGTGGCTGGGCACCGAGCGTGCGCTGCGCGTGAACGAGATCGGCTACCAATACGTGCAGCCTGTCAGTGATGGGGTTACGCTCCTGCGGAACGACTTCCTCACCGGAGCGGTCACACTGGACCTGCGCTGGGCCTTCCAGGAGCGGCTGGCGCGATTGCCGGATCGCGAGCTTTCCCTGGGCACCAAATACCCCGTGGTATATGTACACGCCATGCGCGCCGAGAAGGGTCTGTGGGAAGGGGAGTGGGAGACCTGGCGTGTGGATGCCATGGTGGAAAAGACCTTCAAGATCCGCTTGCTGGGCGATCTCTCCCTACGCTTGATGGGTGGGTTGGCTGATGCCGCATCACCGATGCCCTTCCTCTACAACTTGCGCGGCATCAACAACCCCCGTTTTCCGGTGGCTGGCAGCAATGTTTTCGAGACGATGCGCCCGGATGAATTCCTCGCTGACCGCTACGTCAGCTTCCACCTGAGGCACAGCTTCGGCACGCTGCTCGTGCGTACCAAGCACTTCCGGCCGCGCCCTGCCATCGTGAGCAGTGTGGCCTTTGGCGAACTCGCTCACCCGGAGAACCACCAAGGGCTGGCCTTCACGACACTGCTGGAGGGCTACTACGAAAGCGGCCTGCAGATCGACAACCTGCTGAAGTTCGGCATCTCCAGCCTCGGTGTGGGCGGCTACTACCGCTATGGGCCGAACGCATTGCCGGATCCCGGCGACAACTTCGTGGTGAAACTCACGGCCGGGTATGCGTTCTGAGGTTTACTCACCGGAACGAAAGCGCAACGAAATGCGGGTTAACCGCAAAGACACCAAGAACGCGAAGGTTTCACAACGAACTGCTTGGCGTCTTGGCGGTGAGGATCGACCTCGCACCTGCGGTGCACCAAAACTGCCGGAAGAACCGTTTCGAAACCGTCGCACCCGTAGCATCGTTGCGGTTGGAAACAACCTGATCCTTCGGTAAACCGGACGTGCAGCCATTTTTTGCACCTTTGCGCGCCTCGCGCAGCACTGAATGCTGCTCCAGGAACAGCGGATGTGGGCGTGGTTGGCCGGACGGGTACTTCGGAACAGGAGCGGGATCTTGATCGCCATTGGGATCCTCACGGCCTTTATGGGCTATCAGGCCACGCAGGTGCAGATGAACTACAAGCACGGCGGGCTGCTTCCCAAGTCCGATCCGGCCTACGCGGAATACGAGCATTTCCTGAAGACCTTCAGCGCGGACGGTAACGTGATCGTGGTCGCGACACAAGGCGAGGACCTGTACACGCCGGAAAAGTTCAAGCAGTGGTACGAGTTGGGGAAGGATGTGGTGAATATCCCCGGGATTGACAGCGTGTTCAGCGAGGCCAACCTGTTCACGTTGGTGCGCAACGACAGCTTGCAGAAGTTCGATGTGAAAAAGGTGATGACCGCCCTGCCGGAAACGCAGGCGCAGATGGATTCACTGAAGGCGCGCATCGGCGCATTGCCATTCTACAAGGACCTGCTGTACAACGACAGTACCAAGGCCAGCTTGATGATGTTGTTCGTGAACGCGAAGCTCTTCGACACCGATGCGCGGGTGAGGGTGATCGAAGAACTGGAGGCACGCGTCAACGCGTTCAGCGCGGCCACGGGCCTGCCGGTGCATGAAAGCGGCTTGCCGTGGGTGCGCGTGAAGAACACGCAGCTTATCAAGGGCGATATGCCGCGGTTCATGATCATGAGCCTGGCCATTTGCGCGCTCTTGCTGTTGCTCTTTTTCAAGTCGTTGCGGGTGATGTTCATCTGCCTTGGCGTGGTGATCATGAGCGTCGTTTGGGCCTTCGGTTGCATGGCTCTGCTCGGATTCGGCGTCACCGTGCTGCAATCGGTGATCGCACCGCTTGTTATCGTCGTCGGTGTGCCCAATTGCGTGTTCCTGGTGAACGCGTACCACCATGAGTATGTCCACCATGGCAACAAGGCCAGATCATTGCAGCGCATGATCAGCAGGGTGGGTGCGGCCAGCTTCATGACCAATGCCACCACGGCCGCAGGTTTTGCCACCTTCTGCGTCACGTACAGCGATGCGTTGAAGCAGTTCGGCCTCATCGCCACGATCGGCATCATGGTACTGTGGGTCTTCGGTTTGACACTCGTGCCGATCATCTTCAGCTACATGCCCGTGCCGAAGCAGCGCCACTTGAGCCACTTGGAACGACGCTGGCTGGACCGTGCGGTGGAGACCATTGTGATGCTCTCGAAGAACCACCGTCCGGTGATCTACATTACCACGTTCTGCGTAGTCGTTGCCGCCGGTTTCGGCATGATGCGGCTGAAGGATGAGAGCCGCATCGTGGATGACCTGCCGGCGGACAATCCGGTGATCACCGACCTGCGTTTCTTCGAGCGCAACT
The DNA here is from genome assembly GCA_019912395.1 of Flavobacteriales bacterium. GTDB lineage: Bacteria > Bacteroidota > Bacteroidia > Flavobacteriales_F > PHOS-HE28 > PHOS-HE28. The sequence continues at coordinate 13,388 of JAIOIH010000051.1, forward strand.
TCCAGGGTGTGATGCCGCTGGAGATCGTTGTGGACACTGAGCGGAAGGGCGGCGTGCTGAAGGATGCGACCTTGAAGCGCATCGATCGGCTCACCGATACCCTGGCCACTTATCCTGAATTCAGCCGAGCGCTGAGCGTCGTGGACGCGGTGAAGTTCACGCGGCAGGCGTTCTACGGTGGTGATCCAGACCGCTACGGACTGCTCACCGGCACGGACAAGCGTTTCATGTTGCCCTATTTGGAGCAAATCGGAAGTGGTAGCAAGGGCAAAGGCAGCGCCAGCATGGGCAAGGCCTTTCTCGACAGCACCCGCAGCACCGCGCGCCTCACCGTGCAGATGGCGGACGTGGGCACCTCGCGCATGGACGAGATCCTGACGAAGCTCCGCGCACAGACCGACAGCATCTTTCCCACGGACCGCTACAAGGTGGTGTTCACCGGTACCAGCGTGGTCTTCCTCAAGGGCAGCAGCTACCTCATCAGCAACCTCATCACCAGCCTGTTCTGGGCCATTGTCATCATCGTGGTGCTGATGGCGTTGCTGTTCAATTCGCTGCGGATCCTCATCGTAGCGCTGATCCCCAACATGATCCCGCTGCTGGTTACCGCTGGCCTCATGGGCTTTTTGCACATCCCCATCAAGCCCAGCACCATGCTCGTGTTCGGTATCGCCCTGGGTATCGCCGTGGACAATGCCATCCACTTCCTGGCGCGCTACCGATTGGAGGTAAAGCTCACCGGAGGCGATCTGGCAAAGGCGGTGGACAATGCCGTTCGCGAGGTAAGCGTGGGTATCATCTATACCAGCATCGTGCTCTTCGCCGGGTTCTCCATGTTCGCCTTCTCGCATTTCGGCGGTATCAAGGCCCTGGGGCTGCTCACCACCATGACCCTTCTCACGGCGATGTTCACCAACCTGCTCGTGCTGCCATCGCTCGTACTCTCCTTGAACAAGCGCATCATGTCGAAGGCGTTCAGCGAACCCTTGCTGGAGATCCTGGACGAGGAGGAGGATATCGAACTGGGCGCGCTCACAGTGGAAGTCACCAAGAAAAAAATCACTGACGGACAATGAAAGGCATCATCCTCGCCGGCGGAAGCGGCACTCGCCTGCACCCGCTCACCCTTGCGGTGAGCAAGCAGCTCATGCCCGTGTACGACAAGCCGATGATCTATTACCCATTGAGCACCCTGCTGGCAGCAGGGATCCGTGAGGTGCTCATCATCAGTACGCCATTCGACCTTCCCAATTTCCGGAAACTGCTCGGCGATGGGAAAAGTCTCGGTTGCGAATTCAGTTATGCGGAACAAGCGGTTCCCAACGGTCTCGCACAAGCTTTCGTCATCGGTCGCGACTTCATTGGGAATGATCCCGTGGCGCTGATACTCGGCGACAATATTTTCTACGGCGCAGGTCTTGGGCGCAAGTTGGGCGCCAACACGGAGCTGGACGGCGGCCTTGTTTTCGCCTACCACGTCAGCGATCCCGAACGCTACGGCGTGGTGGAGTTCGACAAGGACAACGTTGCGATCAGCATCGAGGAAAAGCCATCAAAGCCACGGAGCAACTTCGCCGTACCGGGCCTGTATTTCTACGACAACAGCGTGGTGGAAGTGGCGGCTGCGTTGAAGCCCAGTGCGCGCGGCGAGTACGAGATCACTGACGTGAACAAGGAATACTTGAAGCGCGGGAAATTGAAAGTGGAGATCCTTGATCGCGGTACGGCATGGCTCGATACCGGCACCTTTGTGTCGCTGATGCAGGCCGGCCAGTTCGTGCAAGTGATCGAAGAACGCCAGGGCCTGCGCATCGGCTGCATCGAGGAAGTGGCCTACAAAAAAGGCTGGATCGATGCGGCGCAATTGAAGGCGTTGGCAACACCATTGGTGAAGAGCGGTTACGGCGAGTACCTGATGAAGTTGATCGATTGAATCGAGTTCTCGGTTGTCAGAACGCGAGATCACATTCCATGAGCCAACACCGCTCCTTGATCGACGATCACATCAACGCATGGGTGAAGGCCTTGCCCAAGGGCGGCCTCTATGCACCGATGGCCTACCTCATGGGGCTTCCCGCAAAGCGTGTTCGACCAGCGTTGGTGCTGATGGGCTGCGAGCTCTTCGGTGGGCGTGCGGAGGCTGCCTTGGATGAGGCGCTGGGCATCGAGCTCTTCCACAACTTCACACTGATGCACGACGACATCATGGATGCCGCTCCGCTCCGCCGAGGCCAGCCCACCGTGCATGAAAAGTGGGACGTGAACACCGCCATCCTCAGCGGTGACGCCATGCTGGTGATGGCCTATCAGTTGATGGCAAGGAGACCGGAGGTTTCCGCCCTCTTCGGTCGATACGCGTTGGAAGTCTGCGAAGGCCAGCAGTTGGACATGGAGTTCGAGCAGCGCGATGACGTGGACGCCGAGGCGTACAGGGGCATGATCCGCTTGAAGACCGCCGTGCTCCTGGCTTGTTCGCTGCGTGTGGGCGCTGCGATCGCGGGAGCGTCCGCAGCGGACAGCGAGCGCATCGGCGCATTCGGAGAACACATCGGCCTCGCCTTCCAACTGCGTGATGACTTGCTCGATGTCTTCGGTGATCCCGCCAGGACAGGTAAGCAACAAGGCGGTGACCTGCGTGCCGGTAAGAAGACGATCCTGTTGATCCGCGGCTTGGAGCTGAGTGCTTTAAACGGACGGAGTGAATTGCGGGAGGAATTAGCGAAGCCTGCAGATCAGCGTGATGTAACCCGTATGCTGAACGCACTGCGCGCATTGGGCATTCGGGAGGAAGCCGAGCGCGCCGTGCAAGAAGAAGAAGTGAAGGCCACGAATGCACTGGATGCTGTTGCCGTGGCCGAGGATCGGAAGATGCCGTTGCGCGAGTTGACCGCCGGTTTAATGACGCGGAGCTATTGAAGCAGCCCCGCCAGCGCTTCCCCGAGCTCCGGATGCCGGAACGAAAATCCGCTGGCCACCACCTTTGCATTCGAGACGCGTGATCCTTCGAGGACCAATTCGCTCGGACCTCCCAGAACGGCGCGCAACGCAAAGGCGGGAACGTTCGGCAGGAAGAAGGGTCGACGCAATGCGTGGGCCACCTCCCGCATAAAGTCGCGATTGCGCACATCCTCCGGTGCGGCGATATTGTATGCGCCGTGCATCTCCGCATGCTGGATCGCATGCAGGTAGGCCCGCGCCAGATCCTCGACGTGTATCCACGGCATCCATTGGGTGCCCGAGCCGAGCGGTGATGCCAACCCCCATCGTGCTGGCGCTGCCAGCTTCGGTAGGGCACCACCTTCACGGGCCAGCACTACCGAGGTGCGCAGTTGTACCACGCGGCATTGTGCTGTCCATGCGGCAGCGGCATCCTCCCAGGCTTGGCACAACTGGCCCGGAAAGTCGTTTGCCGAGGGTTCCTCTTCAGTGAAAACGTGGTCGCTCGTCAGCGTGCCGTAGTAATTGACCCCGCTGGCACTGATGAAGGTCCTCGGCCAAGCACCGGTTTTTTCCACTTCGCGCTTCAGTAGGTCAGCGGTCTCCACGCGGCTCGAATAGAGAACCTGCATGCGCTGCTTTGTCCAGCGCTCGTCGGCGATACCCGCTCCACTGAGATGGACGATGTGGTCCACACCTTCCAATGCACGCGGGTCCACAATGCCTTTGGCAATGTCCCATTTGAATGTCGGTACGGCCGCATCTGGCTGGGCGCTTCGGCTGAGGTGCCGCACGGAAAGGCCATCCTTCAGCAAGAGCTTGGAAAGTTGGCTTCCTATGAGGCCGCTACCGCCGGTGATGAGGATCGTGGGCATCTGTATTTTTTCAAGAAGCCGGTCCCACGACAATAAAAGTCAATATTGCGGTTATACCCGGATTTGGCGGCCCCGTTGCGTCGTAGCGACGCAGCGGTAAAAGATGTTCGGATTCACCGCGATTGCTCCAACACCCGGAAATCCTCCTTGATGAAGCCCATCTTCTTGTCGTGGAGCGCGGCCTCGTCACGCTGGTACATCAGTTCGCCGGTGCTGGCATTGAAGACGCGGCGGAAGCACCACTTGGTCTTGTATTCACCGGTGATCACCACATCGGCGATGGCCACGTTGGGCTGTCCCTGTGATGCCGCCGTCATCATCCCGGAATAGCCCATGATCTTTACGTCCTGCTTATAGGTCTCCTGGATGGCGGCGAGGTCCGGCAGGCTCTTGTCCAGTTGTTCCTCCGCCACCCACAGCTCCATGTCCTTGATGTAGCGGTTTCGGCTGGCGTAAAGCCGGTCCGCCGTGGCCTTGTCGGCAATTTTGCCGGTCTCCACTTGCTTCAGGTAGTCCTGCAGGTTCTTCACGTAAACGTTCAGCATCGCACTGCCGCCGTTGTCCATCAGCTTCGCATCGATCATGATGGAGGCGAGTTCCTGGTCCGGTGGCAGGTTCGTCACGGCATTGTTCTCCACCATCAGGGTTTCGCCCTTCTTCATTTTCCACCCTTGCACCAAAGCGAGGAAGATGGCATCGTGCTTTTCCTTGTCGCTTTTGCGGATCTTCATCAGGTATGTGGTCGCGGGATCCAAGGGCATGGAGGCCAGGTCCGTGATGGTGCCGAAGGCCGTACCACCCGTGAATTTCCAATGGGCCTTCACCGCGTTCATCAGATCGCGGTTGTAGGGGCTATCCGTGGCATCGCGCAGCACGGTGGTGGTGGAGCTCTTCGCGGCATCCACGACCTTTTTATCGAAGGATCCGTATTGGGCGTTTGCGACGGTGGAAATGGTGAGGGCCGCGAGGATGATGTTGTTACGCATGGGCTGGTGTTGTTCGTCACCCCCTGGGTTGAGGTGATGGATGCACCGGCGAAAATAGTGCCAAGCCATCCGCACCTTTGCGGGACCACGAACGAAGATGAACGAAGAGCTGTCGAAATCAGGAAACGAGGATGGCGGGCACACCGGCCTGCGCAAGCGGCTGGACGAGGCGGTAGTGCTGATGGAAACCGTGGCCCAGCTTCGGAAGGACCTGCGTGTTGAGGACATGCAACTTCCAGGTGTGGGGGAAGGCGCGTTCGAGGAATTGCGCGCCCAAGTACTGCGCATCGTCGAGGATCGGCAACGCGAAGGAGCGCATGCATTCGGCCTGGTCATCAACCGCGTGGACCTTACCGAGCGCCAAGTAAAGGCGGCCATGGCGGCGAACGGCTTGAACGGCTTGAACGGCTTGGCAGGAAGCATCGTGCTGCGCTGTTTGCAGAAAGTGCTGAGCCGGATGCGCTATGCGGGATTGAAGGATGGATCAGCGGATTAGCTGATGTCCGGAACATGGGTTTTCATCAGTCCATTGATTTCACCGCCGCTGTACTTTCTCCGAAGGAAGAGATGATGTGCAACTGGCTCAACCACCAGCGGTTGAAAAAGCCTCCATCAGCCGATCATCACATTAGTCGATCAAAACGCACCACCGAACAACAACCCCTTTTCCCCCGTACCAGTGCGCGAAACCGTGGCTACCTTTGCGGCCCGGTCCTTTTTTCCGGCCATGGACAAGAACACCTTCCTCAGCAACATCGACCCGGCGGCGCTGGACAGCATGTACCAGCAATACCGCGCGGACGCCACCTCCGTTACGCCCGATTGGGCCCGGTTTTTCGAGGGATTCGACCTGGCGCGAACCCGGTACCCGGAGCTTCCGGGACAAGCACCAGCTGCGGGAGGGGATTGCGGCCCGAGCAACGAGAACGTCGCGAAGGAGTTCAAGGTGATCGCCTTGATCAATGGCTACCGCGAGCGCGGACACCTGTTCACCCGTACCAACCCCGTGCGCGAGCGTCGCACCTACAACCCCCCGTTGGACCTGGCCGTCTTCGGGCTTTCGGACGCCGACCTGGAAACCACTTTTGAGGCCGGTTCGGAGCTGGGCATTGGCAAGGCCACCCTGGCGGAGATCGTCGACCATTTGAAGACCACCTATTGCCAGAGCATCGGCGTGGAGTACAAGCAGATCCGCAAGGTGGACCGCGTGCAGTGGCTGCAAGAGCGGATGGAGAAGGACCGCAACACACCCAACTTCGATCTGGCGGAAAAGAAGGAGATCCTGCGGAAACTGGACCAGGCCGTGGTGTTCGAGCGTTTCCTCGGGAAGAAGTTCATCGGCCAAAAGCGCTTCAGCCTGGAGGGCGGCGAGACATTGATCCCCGCACTGGATACCATCATCGAGCACGGTGCGGACGCACATGGCATCAGGGATGTGGTGGTCGGCATGGCCCACCGCGGCCGTTTGAACGTGCTGGCCAACACCTTCAACAAGACCTACGATTCGATCTTCGCCGATTTCGAGGGCCGAGACTATGCGGACAGCTTTGTGGAAGGCGACGTGAAGTACCACATGGGCTTCAATAGTTGCGTGGTCACGAACAAGGGCAAGGGGGTCAATCTCATTCTCTGCCCCAACCCCAGCCACTTGGAGAGCGTGGGTCCCGTAGTGCAGGGGATCTCGCGTGCACTGATCGAGAAGGACCATGAATTCAAGCCTGACAAACTGTGCCCTGTGATCATTCACGGCGATGCGGCGATCGCGGGCCAAGGCGTGGTATACGAACTGGTGCAGATGGCGGGGCTGAAGCCGTACAGCACCGGCGGCACCTTGCACGTGGTCGTGAACAACCAGGTGGGCTTCACCACCAACTACATCGATGGGCGCACCAGCACTTATTGCACCGACGTGGCGAAGGTGACGCAATGCCCCATATTCCATGTGAACGGCGACGATGCGGAAGCCGTGTGCCACGTGATGAAGCTCGCGCTGGACTTCCGGCAGCGCTTTCATACCGACGTGTTCATCGACCTGCTCGGCTACCGCAGGCACGGCCACAACGAGGGCGACGAACCCAAGTTCACCCAGCCGATCCTGTACAAGGCCATCGCCACGCACAAGGACCCGCGCGCCATCTACAGCGAGAAGCTGCAGGCCAGCGGGGCTATCGAGGCCAGCCTTGCGGAAGAGATGGAGGCCGACTTCAACAAGATGTTGCAGGAGCGCCTGACGGAATCCAAGGAGCTGCCCAAGGCGGTGATCACTTCCTTCCTCGCGGATCATTGGGAGGGCTATGAGCGCGCCAACGAGGCCGACCTGGAAAGTTCACCAAAGACTGGCGTGAAGAAGAAGCTCCTGCTGGACATCGCGGCCAAGCTCGTGGAGGTGCCCGAGGGAAAGAAGTTCTTCAACAAACTCGAGCGCATCCTGCGCGAGCGCGCCAAGATGGTGGAGGAGGACCGGCTCGATTGGGGCATGGGTGAACTGCTTGCCTACGGAACGCTGCTCTGCGAGGGCCATTCCGTGCGCCTCACCGGACAGGATGTGGAACGCGGCACCTTCAGCCACCGCCATGCCGTGATCAAGGTGGAGGACAGCGAGGAGGAATACATCCCGCTGAAGCATCTGCAAAAGGACCAGGCCCTGGTGCAGATCTACAACTCACCCTTGAACGAATACGCGGTGCTGGGCTACGAATACGGCTATGCCTTCACCACTCCCGAAAGCCTTACACTGTGGGAAGCACAGTTCGGCGACTTCGTGAACGGGGCGCAGATCATCATCGATCAGTACATCAGCGCGGCGGAGGAAAAATGGAACGCCATGAACGGCTTGGTGATGTTGCTTCCGCACGGCTACGAAGGCCAAGGCGCGGAACACAGCAGCGCGCGCATGGAGCGTTTCCTGCAACAATGCGCAGACGCCAACATGATCCTGGCCAACCCCACCACGCCGGCCAACTTCTTCCACCTATTGCGCCGCCAGTTGACGTGGAAATTCCGGAAGCCGCTCATCGTCTTCACGCCGAAGAGCCTGTTGCGCCACCCCAAGTGCGTCAGTGCCGTGGATGAGTTCACCAAGGGCGGTTTCCAGGAGGTGATCGACGATCCCACGGCCGACCCGAATAAAGTGAAAACGTTGATCCTCTGCCAAGGAAAGCTCTACTACGAGTTGCTTGAACGCCAAGAACAACTGGGCGCGAATGATGTGGCCATCGTGCGCGTGGAGCAACTGCATCCACTGCCGGAACCACAGCTCACGGCCGTTTTTGCGCGTTACGCCAACGTGGAACAAGTGCGCTGGGTGCAGGAGGAACCGGAGAACATGGGCGCATGGCCTTACATGTTCAAGCACCTGCACAAAGTGAAGGGCGCACCCGCTGTGGAAGCCCTGCATTTCGTGGCACGCTATGCCAGCGGGGCACCGGCCACGGGAAGCGGCGTTCGAAGCGCCATCCAGCAAAACAGGATCCTGGAGGAAGCTTTCGCGAACAGGCCTTCCGCGATGAACGAGAAAAAAGCAAAGGCCAAGGTGCGGGCTTGAACAGCTGGTCGATCTGCAATGGCCAATTGGCAAACACCTGGAACTGCATGCGCTGCGCCTTAGTGGCCCCAAAACATTGATCACCGAATAATTTCCTCATGGCCAACATCGAAGTAAAAGTCCCCAGCCCCGGCGAAAGCATCAGTGAAGTGCGCATTGCGCAATGGCTGGTGGCTGATGGTGAGGTGGTGAAGAAGGACCAGGTGATCGCGGAGATCGACAGCGACAAGGCCACCTTGGAATTGAGCGCGGAGGAAGGCGGCAAGATCAGCCTGCTGGCCAAGGCCGATGAGACGGTGAACGTGGGCGACGTGGTGGCCAAGATCGACACGAGCGTGAAGCCTGCGAAGGACGAGAAGGGCGCGAAGGAGGTAAAGGATGTGAAGCCTGCGAAGGACGAGAAGGAGGTTCCCCGTAGCGTCGACCCAGCGGGTCGACCCGCTGCGGAAACCGCGGTTCACGCTACCCCCGTTGCCAAGGCCGTCATGGCCGAAAAGGGGATCTCCGGTGACCAGGTGAAGGGCACCGGGCCCAAGGGGCGCATCACACGCAGTGATGTGGAGGCCTACATCGCCGGCGGCATCGCAGCACCTGCGTTGATGAACGGCTGGGGCGGAAGCCGGAACAGCAGCCGCGTGAAAATGAGCACCCTGCGCAAGAAGGTCGGGGAACGCTTGGTGAGCGTAAAGAACGAAATGGCCATGCTCACCACCTTCAATGAGGTGGACATGAGCGCGATCATGGCCGTGCGCAACCAGTACAAGGACAAGTTCAAGGAGAAGTACGGCGTGGGCCTCGGCTTCATGTCGTTCTTCACCAAGGCTGTAACAGAGTCCTTGCGTTTGTTCCCCAACCTCAACGCGCAATTGGATGGCGAGGAGATCGTCAACTTCGACTACGCGGACATCGGTGTGGCAGTGAGCTCGCCCAGGGGCTTGATGGTGCCGGTGGTGCGCAACGCCGAGCAGATGAGCCTTGCCGAGATCGAGAGCGCCATCAAGGAGCTTGCGACCAAGGCACGAGATGCCAAGTTGAGCCTGGCGGAAATGTCCGGAGGCACCTTCACCATCACCAATGGCGGTGTCTTCGGCAGCATGCTCAGCACCCCCATCATCAATCCGCCTCAGAGCGCCATCCTCGGCATGCACAATATCGTGGAGCGGCCCGTGGCGGTGAACGGCCAAGTAGTGATCCGCCCGGTGATGTACGTGGCGCTGAGCTACGACCACCGCATCGTCGATGGCAAGGAGAGCGTGAGCTTCCTCTTCAAGGTAAAGGAGATGCTGGAAGATCCGGCCAAGATGGTTTTGGGCGGGAAGGATCCCGGAGCGGTGCTGGCGGGGTTGTGAAGAACCTTTTTCCAGAGGCTGGTCCATTGGCGAATACGGTTCCTACATTGACCGGCGCTACTCCGACGGATTCCACGTCGGTCGGCATTCATCAAGCCATGTCCTACACCCTTACCCATGAACGCCGCGCCGAGTACCGGCGCACTACGCAACGCTCCAACGAGCGCAAGCGATTGGCCTTGGTGGATGGTGCCTTGGAGCCGGTGCATCCGGTCAACACCCCGCGTTTCGATCCGAAGGAATTGATGCCGCAGATCGCACCGCATGGGTTGCGTGCGTTGTCCATGTTCACGGGCGGAGGAGGGCTGGACCTCGGCTTCGAGCGTGCCGGTTTTACACATGCGGCGGCTTACGAGATCCTGGACATCTGTGGCGAGACCTTGGCGCACAACCGGCCGGATTGGAACGTGTTCGCAGGCGCGGAAGGGGATGTCCGAAAAGTGGATTGGCGGCAATACCGGAGCGAAGTGGACCTGCTTCATGGTGGCCCGCCTTGCCAACCCTTTTCCGTCGCGGGGCATCAACGCGGTGAAGAGGATGAGCGCAACATGTGGCCCTCGTTCATCAAGGCAGTATTGGCGATCAGGCCGCGCGTGTTCGTGGCAGAGAACGTGCCCGGATTGTTGAACCCGAAGTTCAAGGACTTTGTGGAACAGGTGATCGAGGCACCGTTGAAGGGATCGTACAAATTGCACCGATTCATCATGCAGGCGGACCGTTTCGGTGTGCCACAGACGCGGAAGCGGGTGCTCATCATCGGGTTCCGCAACGCCACCGACCATGCCCGCTATGTTCCGCCAGCGCCAACGCATACCACGGAGCCGGAGCTGATGGACGAACTGAGCCGCTGTATCGGTGTTCGCGAGGCGTTGGGCCTGCCGGATATCGGGATGGACGGAATCGCCCCCACCTTGCGTTCGGGCTTCACCGGTCCGCGAAGTTGCACGGGCGTGGTGAACAGCAAGGCCTCGATGGTGACCTGGGGAAAGCTTGAAGTTTGGCCGAACGGCGTTCAACGCGAGCGGGAGCTGGCCAGCAATTTTCCGCCGGAGAACGGGCACTTCCGAATGTCCGTTCAGGATTGCGCATTGCTCCAAGGATTTCCTGCGGATTGGACGTTCAAGGGAGCCGTGTACCAGCAGCTCGGGCAGATCGGCAATTCCGTTTGCCCACCGGTGGCTTATCATGTGGCGCGGTCTATCTTGGCCGCGTTAGCATGACCGATGGCCGTACAGGACGATAGTCGCGAGCAGGAGCTCTGCAATCTCTTTAACCTGGTTTGGGACCCGGACCATGCAAGGGGAGGAGAGGACGCGTGGTTCGAAATGACCGTCAATGGGAAGAAGGTCCGCGTGGCCGTGGAGGTGAAGTCCACAACGAACGTTTCCATCAGCACTGCGCGGGACGTGGGCATGAAGCACATCCGTAAATGGCGCGGGAAGATCTGGGTGATCGGCTATTACTCCGCTGAGGCTTCGCGGGGCAAACCCCGTTTGGTTTCGACACTGTGCTTGACACCGGATGAGATGGAACCCTGGATCGCGCAAGTCGAGGGCTACATCGGAACCGACTTCCAAATAGGTGAGCTTGCCGCGAAGAAAATGACGCGAGCGGATTTATCGGTGATCTGTGGAGAGAAGAAGGTCTATTCACTGGAGGATGCGAAGCGGTTGTACAAGAAGCAGTGGAAATTGGAAGAATACCGCAATGCGATGGACCACGCCGACGGCTACAGTCCGGAGCGCATGTTGGAGATACTTCGGCAACGTGCGCAATACCTCATGGACCGGGGAGCTACGTTGAACAATCCGCACATTCCGAAAAGCTTCTTGAAGCGCTTCGGGGATCAACTGATCACGCATGAGCATGCCTCTCGGATCCGGGAGAAGTTCGCGGCCTACTTCAAGGATGCCCGGCATTAGGCGGGTACCAAGTTCGGAGCTGGCCATTGGGCCTTGAACTCCAACCAAGCCTCCTGTATTTTCCCGAGGGTCGATCGCGGTATTGTGCTGAAGTCTACCTTCGAGGTATGCGGCGATGTCACCTGTACCTCTTTTTGGCGCTGATCGGCGTGCCTGCATCGAGCCGGGCACAGAGTCCTTCGGATGTTCCGGGGTGGGAACTGCTGCCGGACAGCCTCATGCAGGTCTGGCATTTGGACAAGGACCAGATTCGGCGGATCAAGGTGATCGAAGAGGATTATGCCACCGAGCGCGAAGAGCTGTGGAGCACCCCGGACAGCGATGACCGGGAAAAGGAGCTTCGGGAAAGGAAGCTCGGGGAATCCCGGATGGCGGAGATCAAAGGGGTGCTTGGCAACACGAATTTCGCCCGTTGGCAGGAGGTGCTGCAGAGGACGTCGCCACCCTGAGCGTGGGATCGATCGGGTTTTCCGCCGGTCAGGAGGGAACACAAAAGATCGGCGATGATCCCATTCCCACGGTACGCTTTTCGTGTTGGGTTTTCCATTCAGGCCAACACGCCCTTGTTGACAAGTGACTATCAGTAGCGACGATACTCGGGAGATGCTACATCTATGTTTGGCGTGGTAGCGGACCACCTGCGGAAGGCAAAGACCGTTTTCTTTCGACCGGACAGTGATCGATCTGTTCTGTTCGTCGATCGGGTTCTTGCACGAGCCGGAAAGGATCCATGCCAAGGTCTCTCAATGAGCGGGAAGTGGGCTTCCGATATATCGCAGTTACATGGTTGAACAGATACGCGCACGTGGCACTTCGGACCAACAAGGCGGGCAGCGCATGCGCCCGGTCCGGTCCTTCCTCAAGAAAATGGCCCTGGTCGCCTTTGCCTTGCTGCTCTGGCAGGGCGAGGCCCGTGCCACCCATGCCATGGGTGGTGAGCTCAGCTATACCTGCCTGGGCAATAACCAATATCTGGTCACCCTTAATTTCTACAGGGATTGCAACGGGGTGGCGGCGCCCACCAATTGCAACAACGGCCTGCGCTTCAATGTGGCATCCAGCGCCTGTGGAGCGAATTTCACGCAATGCTTCAATTCGGGTCCCGTCGTGCAGGTCATCACTCCGATCTGCCCCTCGGAGGTGGACCGGTGCGTAAGTGCCAGTGGTACCTATGGCGTGGAACGGTATACCTATACGAAGATCGTGGACCTCAGCGCCTATGCCGCCTGCGGAGGCACGGACTGGAACTTCTCCTGGTCGCTCTGCTGCCGGAACAATGCGATCACCTCCTTGAACAATCCGGGCAACCGCGAATTGTACCTGGATGCCCTCTTGAACAATACGACCGGGCTCTGCAACAGCTCGCCGACCTTCACCAATTCACCCACGGCGTTCTATTGCCTGGGCGAGCCCATCAGCTATAACCCCGGTGCCGTGGATGCGGACGGTGATTCCCTTGTATATGCGCTGATCGGTGCCCGCACCGCGAACGGGGCGAACATTCCCTATAACGCGAACTATTCCGCCCTGCAACCCATCCGGAACAGCGGCGGGGCCAACGCGGTGGTGCTCGATCCCCAAACGGGCACCATGACCGTGACGCCAAGTGTGCTGCAAGTGGCGGTGGTCACCTATCAGGTCAAGGAGTATCGGAACGGTGTTCTTGTCGGGACGGTGACGCGGGACGTGCAGTTCGTGATCCGTGCCTGCACCGGGAATGCATCCCCGACCGTTACCGGGATCAATGGCACTGCGGTCTATTCCATGCAGGTGTGCGCCGGGACCCCGGTATCCTTCACGGTGAACTCCAATGATGCCAATGCGGGGCAGACCGTGACCATGACCTGGAACAGCGGTATTCCAGGAGCCACGTTCACCACCTCTGGATCTCCTTTCCCCTCGGGAACATTCACTTGGACACCTACGGTAGCGAACATCGGCAACAACACTTTTACCGTACACGTGGAAGATGATGGCTGTCCGCTGAAAGCATCCAACGATTACGGCTTCTCCATTCAAGTAACACCACCAGCCACCGATGCGGACGCCGGGGCGGATTTCTCCGTTTGCGGAACCTCGGCCACCATGAACGCCGTTCTTCCCTATCCCAGTGTGCAGGGAACGTGGACGGTGATCAGCGGAAGCGGCACCTTCACGAACAACCATTCGCGGAATACCACGGTCACGGGACTCTCCCAAGGAGCCAACGTGTTCCAGTGGAGCGTGAACTACCTCACCTGCGGAACGCGCACGGACCAAGTAACGGTAACGAGCTATAACGCTGCCCAACCGGTGGCCAACGCGGGTCCGGACCAACAGTTCTGCCTACCCGTCAACTCCGCAACACTGGCGGGCAATACGGCTGTTTCGCCGGCCGTGGGCACGTGGACCCTGGTGAACGGTACAGGCACCATCACCAACCCGAATTCGCCCAGTTCCACTGTAACCGGACTTGGCATCGGGGTCAACCGTTTCCGGTGGACCATCGGCAACGGCCCTTGCGGCGCACCCACCCAGGACGAGGTGGTGATCACCATTTACAACAGCGCCCAACCAGCAGCCAACGCCGGCTCGGACATCACCATTTGCTCACCGACGAGTTCTGTGAACCTGAACGGCAATGCGGCAACCGCACCAGCCACCGGCTTGTGGACCCAAGTGAGCGGTGGTGGCACGATCGTGACCCCCACCAGCCGGAACACCAGCATCACCGGGCTCACCGTGGGCGTACACGTCTTCCGGTGGACCATCAGCAATGGGCCCTGCACACCCGGTTCCACATCCGACGATGTGACCGTTACGGTCTATTCCAATACCAGCCCCAACGCGAATGCCGGCCCGGACCAAGAGGTATGCACGCCGAGCAATGCCACGCTGGCGGGCAGCACACCGACCTTTCCCGCAACCGGTGCGTGGACCCTGGTGAGCGGTTCGGGTACCATTACCACGGCCAACAGCCCCACGACCACCGTAACCGGCCTGGGCATTGGCGCCAATGTGTTCCAGTGGACGGTGAGCAACGGACCCTGTGCGAACGGGCTCACCAGCGATCAAGTGACCATTACGGCATTTGACCAAACGGTAAGCGGATCAAACGCCGGTCCGGACCAATCCTTCTGCCTGCCGACCACCAGTGCCACCATGGCGGCCAACGCACCCGCAGCACCCGCGCAGGGCACATGGACCCTGGTCTCCGGAACCGGAGTGATCACCAACGTCAATAGCGCCACCACCACCATCACAGGTCTTTCCATCGGGGAGAACGTATTCCGCTGGGCCGTCAGCAATGGACCCTGCCCTGTAAACCCGCCGAACGACGTGGTCTCCATCTTCATCTACGATTCCAATGCACCTGCGGCCAATGCAGGTCCCGATCAGCAGCTCTGCACACCGTCCACAGCCACCGTGCTGGCAGGGAACGCCCCCGTGTTCCCGGCCACCGGCCAATGGACCGTTACTTCGGGCAGCGGCATTTTTGCGGATGCGAACGATCCCACCACCTCGGTCTCCGGCCTGGGCGTGGGTGTGAACACCTTCCGCTGGACGCTCAACAACGGCCCTTGCTCCAACCCGATCACGCAGGATGAGGTGGCCATCACCGTGTACAATTCGGCCAATGCCGTGGCCAATGCCGGCCCGGACCAAGAGCTGTGTACGCCCACCAGCTCCACGATGTTGGCGGGCAGCGCGGTGATCGCACCGGCCACGGGCACATGGACCTTGATCAGTGGCTCGGGAACCATCGTATCCCCCAACAACCCTGCGACGCAGATCACCGGTCTGGCCGTGGGGGACAATATCTTCCGCTGGACGGTGAGCAACGGACCTTGCGCGAACCCCCTCACCACCGATGACGTGCGCATTCGCGTCTTCAACAGCAACAATCCGGTGGCCAATGCCGGCCCGGACCAGGAACTATGCTCGGACGCGAACTCAACCGTGCTTTCCGGTAGCAACATCATTCTTCCCGCATCCGGCACATGGACCCTGGTGAGCGGCGGGGGCACCCTCGTAACGCCCAATAGCCCGAACACCGCAGTGAACAACATCCCGGTGGGGGTGAACGTGTTCCGCTGGACGGTATCCAACGGGCCTTGTGCGAACGGAAGCACCTTTGATGAAGTCACCGTTACTGTATATGAAAGCACGCACCCGGCGATCACGGTGAGTGCTGACGAAAGCATTTGCGTGCCCACTTCGGCGAACACCGTAACTGTGACCGGCACCACGCCGATCGCACCGGCCACCGGGCAATGGACGGTGATCAGCGGAAGCGGTACGATCACTTCGCCAAACAACCCCTCCACCACCATCACGGACATGGGCTTCGGCGTGAACGTGTTCCAGTGGACCGTGACGAACGGGCCCTGCACGTTCCCCTCCAACAGCGCGCAGGTCTCCATCTCCGTGTACAACGCGGCCATGCTCACGGCGGACGCGGGGCCGGACCAGAGCCTCTGCACACCCATCACCAGCACCACCTTGGCCGGCAGTGCCTTGATCGCTCCGGGTACCGGGCAGTGGACGCTCGTAAGCGGTTCCGGGACCTTCGCCAACGCCAACGACCCCGGCACCGTGGTCTCCGGCCTTTCCCTTGGAGCGAATGTCTTTGAGTGGAGCGTGCAGAACGGACCCTGTGCTGCGCCCAGCTCGGACCAGGTCACCATCTCCGTGTTCAATGGAAATGCCCAGCAGGCCAATGCCGGCCCGGACCAGGAGCTGTGTGACAATAACGCCACCACGGTAATGGCCGCCAACGCCGCAGTGGCCCCGGCCATCGGCTCGTGGAGCGTGCAACAGGGCACCGCGACCTTTGCGAATGCCGCTTCGCCCACCACAGGTGTCTCGGGTCTTTCACTTGGTGTGAACATACTTGTATGGTCCTTGGACAATGGTGCCTGCGGAACCAGCACGGATGCGGTGAACATCACCGTGTATGATGATGCGAACCTCGTGGCCAATGCCGGTCCGGACCAAGATCTTTGCACGCCCACCACCGCTACCACCTTGAGCGGAAGTGCGCTCATCCCACCGGCCACGGGCACGTGGACCTTGGTCAGCGGAACGGGCAACATCGTATCCCCGGGCAGCCCCACCTCGCAGGTAAATGGACTGGCACTGGGCAACAACGTCTTCCGCTGGACGGTGTACAACGGGACTTGCGCCAACGGCACCACCTCCGATGAGGTCACCATCAGCATCTTCAGTGGTAACGCACAGGCGGCCAATGCCGGTCCGGACCAGGCTGTTTGCACGCCGACCACCTCGGTGACCTTGGCGGCCAACATCGCTGTTGCCCCCGCGCAAGGCACGTGGACAGGGCCGGCAGGGGTCACCTTCTCCGATATCCATGCGGCCACTGCCACGGCCAGTGGACTGCAAGTAGGGGATAACGTACTCACTTGGACCATCAACAACGGTTCCTGCGGAACCACTTCGGACCAAGTGCTCATCAAGTTGTTCGATGACAGCAATGCCGATGCGAACGCCGGCCTCGACCAGGAGCTATGTAGTCCAGCTGATTCCACCATGCTGGCGGGCAGCAGCCTGATCTATCCGGCCACCGGAACATGGACGCTCGTGAGCGGTACGGGAACCATCGTGGACCCAAGCTCGCCCACCAGCCAGCTCACTGGTCTGGCCGTAGGGCCGAACGTGTTCCGATGGACGGTGGACAATGGCCCCTGCGGCGCAGGCATCACCACGGACGAGGTCACCATCACGCTGTTCGACAGTACGGTGAGCGGTTCCGATGCCGGGCCGGACCAAAGCCTGTGTACGCCCAACACCACGGCCACCATGGCGGCGAGCCCGGCACCCTCTCCGGCAGTGGGCACATGGACGCTCGTGAGCGGTGGCGGCGACATCACTGATGTGAACAACCCGAACACCACCATTACCAACCTGCCGGTGGGCGAGAACCAGTTCCGCTGGTCGGTGAGCAACGGTGCATGCCCGGTGAACCCGCCCAATGACGTGGTCTCCATCTTCGTGTTCGACGCCAACAACCCGGTGGCCAATGCCGGCCCCGATCAAAGCCTGTGTACGCCGACCACTTCCACCGTATTCGCCGGCAGCAGCGTGACATTCCCGGCGCAGGGCACATGGACCCTGGTGAGCGGCGGCGGTGCCATTGCCGATGTCAATTCACCCACCTCCGCAGTGAGCGGCCTGCCTGTTGGCGAGAACATCTTTGAATGGACCGTGAGCAACGGTCCTTGCGCGGACCCGATCACCAAGGACCGGGTGAGCATCTTCGTGTTCAACCAGGGCAACGCCGATGCGGATGCCGGACCGGACCAGTCGCTTTGCACACCGGACGAGAGCACCACCCTCGCCGGCAACGCACCGATCTTCCCTGCCACGGGTGCATGGACCCGCATACTGGGTACAGGAACGATCACCGATGCCAGCAACCCCGCCACCACCGTTACCGGCCTGGGCGTGGGTGAAAACGTCTTCGTGTGGACCGTGGACAACGGCCCTTGCGGCAATGGCATCACCACGGATACGGTAAGCATCTTCCTCTTCGACTCCACCACGCCGAATGCCGACGCAGGCCCCGACCAGGACCTCTGCCTGCCCACAACTTCTACCACCTTGGCAGGAAGCCCGATCACCTTCCCGGCCGTGGGCACGTGGACCGTGGTGAACGGTACGGGCCAATTTGCCGATCCGAACTCCCCTACAACCGACGTGACGGACCTGACGGTAGGTGCCAACGTATTCCGCTGGACCGTGGCCAATGGCCTGTGCAGCAGCAGCAGTGATGAGGTCACCATCTTCCTCTTCAGCGACGTGAACCTCGATGCGAACGCAGGCCCCGACCAGGAACTGTGTACACCCGATAGCACGGTGACCATGGCCGGCAGCGCGGTGATCTTCCCCGCCGTCGGCACGTGGACACTGGTCAGCGGCACGGGCATCATCAGCAACCCGAACTCACCCACCACGACCATCATCGACCTGGAAGTGGGAACGAACGTGTTCGCATGGACGGTTGACAACGGTCCTTGTGCGAACGCGACCACCAGCGACACGGTGGTGATCGACGTGTTCGACGGGAACAATCCCTCAGCGAACGCAGGCCCCGATCAGCAACTCTGCACACCGGGCACCAGTGCGACCCTCACCGGCAGCAACGTGATCTCTCCCGCAACTGGCATCTGGACGGTGGTACAAGGGGCGGGCACCTTCGACGATCCGAACGCTTCCAGCACAATGGTCAACGGATTGGCCGTGGGGGTGAACGTCATTCGCTGGACCGTATCCAACGGCCCATGCGAGAACGGTGACAGCTTCGATGAGGTCACCATCACGTTGTTCGACGAGAACAACCCCGTGGCGGACGCTGGACCTGATCAGAACCTTTGCACGCCGAATACTTCCACCACCATGGACGGCAGCGCACTGATAGGCCCGGCCACCGGAAACTGGACGCTGGTGAACGGATCTGGAGTTCTTGCCGATCCCGGATCACCAACCAGCTCCGTCAGCGGCCTGGCAGTGGGGGAGAACGTGTTCGAGTGGACCGTGGAGAATGGCCCTTGCGGAACCTCGACCTCCGACCAGATGAGCATCTTCGTTTTCGATGATGCAAATCCATTGGCCAACGCCGGTCCGGACCAGCAGGTATGTACGCCGCTCACCGGTACCACCCTGGCGGGAAGCGGGATCACCTTCCCGGCCACCGGTACGTGGGTCCTGGTCAGCGGCCAGGGCACCATCGTGGATCCGAACGATCCGGCAACGGAGGTCACGGATCTTGGCGTGGGGGAGAACATCTTCGAGTGGCGCGTGGACAATGGTCCCTGCGGTACCGGCTCCGATCAGGTGAGCATCTTCCTGTTCGACCTGAACGCCCCACCAGCGGACGCGGGACCTGACCAGAGCTTCTGCACCCCGGATGACAGCGCGATCATGGCGGCCAACACGGCCACCTTGCCCGCCGTCGGCCAGTGGTCGGTAAGCCAGGGCACGGGCTTCTTCGCGGATGAGTTCGACCCGAACACCACCGTTACGGGGTTGACCGTGGGCGAGAACATCCTCACTTGGTCCTTCGACAACGGCGTGTGCGGCTTCACCACCGACAACGTGAGCATCTTCATCTTCGATGACCAGAACCCGCCTGCGAACGCCGGCCCGGACCAAGCGTATTGCACCCCGCAGGACAGTACCTATCTGCAAGGCAATACACCGACCTTCCCGGCGAGCGGCACGTGGAGCCTGTTCGATGGGGCCGGTCTTTTCGAGAACGTGAACGACCCCAACAGCAAAGTGGTTGGCATGGCCATCGGGGCCAACACCTTTATTTGGACCACGGACAATGGTCCCTGCCCGGATGCGATCACCTCCGACACCGTCACGGTGATCATTTACAGCGATAGCACCGCCGCCGCTGATGCGGGTGAGGATTTCGAGCTCTGCCTGCCCTTCAACTCGGCGCAGTTGCAGGCATCCACCCCGCAACCGCCGGCCACGGGAACATGGAGCATACTCAGCGGTCCGGGCACGCTGGTGGATCCCACCGACCCGACGACCACCATCAACGACCTCGACACCGCCGGCATCACCACCCTGGTGTGGACCTTGGACAACGGCCCTTGCCCCAACAACGGCCTGATGAGCGACACGCTCGTCATCACGGTGTACGACCCCTTCGGGCCGGTGGCCAATGCAGGTCCGGACATCTCCAATTGCACGCCGGAGGACAGCACCGTAATGGCCGCGATCGAACCGCTCTTCCCCGCTGCGGGCACGTGGCACCTGGTGAGCGGTTCGGGCACCATCGCCGATAGCACCGACCATGCCAGCGCGATAACCGGACTGGGCATCGGCATCAACGTCTTCACGTGGACGGTGTACAACGGCGATTGCGGCTTCGGCCCGCCCACGGTGGATACGGTGGCCGTGTATCTCTATGACCAGAGCGCTCCTCCGGCCGCAGCAGGTGCGGACCAGGATGTGTGCGGGACCGATGCCACGGTCACGCTGGCCGGTAATGCCGCAGTGAACCCGGCGATCGGCACTTGGTCACAGGTGGGGGGAAGCGCGGCATTTGCCGATGCGAACGATCCACAGACCACGGTAAGCGGCCTCTCCGTGGGTGACAATTACCTTGTGTGGACGATCGATAACGGTCCGTGCAACTTGACAGCGGATACGGTGCTGATCCGCGTGTTCGATGCCACATTGCCGGAACCGAACGCGGGTGACGACCAGGACCTCTGCAGCCCCGTTTCCTCCACCACCTTGGCAGCCAGCCCGGCCACCTATCCCGGCACGGGCCAGTGGAGCGTGATCAGCGGCAGCGGCACCTTCACCGATCCCACGGACCCGGCCACGGAGGTGACGGGCTTCGGTCCGGGACCCAACGTCTACGCATGGACGATCAATAACGGCCCTTGCGGATCGATGGAGGACCAGGTCACCATCACCTTGTACGACGGCAGCATTACCACGGCAAACGCGGGTCCCGACCAGAACCTCTGTGGACCGGTGGACAGCACGCCCCTGGCCGCCACGGGAGTGAACGCGCCCGCCACGGGCATGTGGACCATCGTCAGTGGTGCAGGCACCTTGATCGATCCCACGGACCCGCAGACCACGCTCACCGGACTCGTGCCGGGACAGACCGAGCTCACTTGGACCATCAGCAACGGACCCTGCGGCTCGGGCCCCATGACCGATAACGTGGTGATCACCGTGTTCGACAATACCCAAGCAGCGGCGGATGCCGGACCGGACCAGCAACTTTGCGAGCCGGGTGCGGTGGATGTGGACATGTTCGCCAACCAGGCCGTGTCCCCCGCGACCGGTTACTGGAGCATCGATGGAAGCGGCACCATCTCCGATCCCGGGAACCCGAACACCACGGTAACGGGAGTGGGCTTTGGCAGCACCACGCTCACGTGGACCATTGACAACGGGGTTTGCGGCACCTCCAGCGACGAGATGGTCGTGGCGGTGTTCGACATCAATGCGGCCTTGGCGGAAGGCGGACCGGACCAGGCGATCTGCCAGGACACCACCTATACGAACATGGCTGCCGTACCGGCAACGAGCACGGCATCGGGCCATTGGGAGCTGATCGCCGGCCATGGGGATATCACCCAGCCCGACCACGCGGATGCCGAGGTCACCGGACTGCCACCCGGCACCAACATCTTCCGCTGGGTGCTGAACAACGGCGCATGCGGCAGCTCCGCGGACACCGTGGTGATCACCTTGCGCGACTGCAGTATCCTGGTGGTGCCGGACGCCTTCTCGCCCAATGGTGACGGCGTGAACGACACCTATGTGATCCAAGGACTGGACTACTATCCGAACAACTCCTTCCAGGTCTTCAACCGCTGGGGATCGAAGGTGTACGAACGCGATCCCTACCGCAACACGTGGGACGGGACCAGTGAGGGGAAGGCCAACATGGGCACCGACCTGCCGGAAAGCACCTACTACTACATCCTCGATCCGGGCGATGGCAAGGAGGTCATCACGGGTTACATCTACCTGCGCCGCTGATCATGAAAGCAACCACAAAAACAACCACGATGATGGCATCCAAGGCCTCCCGTTGGAAAATGGCGTTGCTCGCGCTTTTGCTGGCAGGACCGCTGCTGCTGCCCAAGCAGGCAAAGGCCCAGCAGGACCCGCAGTACACCCAGTACATGTTCAATCTGTTGGCCATCAACCCGGCCTACGCGGGGAGCGCGGACCGGATCAGCATCAAGGCCCTCAGTCGGCACCAATGGGTGGGCTTCGAAGGAGCCCCCACCACGCAGACGCTCACCATGCACAGTCCCTTCCTGCTGCAGAGCATAGGGCTCGGCGGCACCGTGATGCGGGATGAGCATGGACCCGTGACGCAATATGGCTTGATCGTGGACGTGGCCTACCGCATGTTCCTGGCGAACGACCAAAAGTTGGCCTTCGGCATCAAGGGCGGCCTCAACCTCTTCCAGGGCGACTTCGCCGCACTGCACCCCTTGGAGGCCAACGACCAGGTGTTCCAGCAGAACGTAAGCACCAAGACCGACCCGCAGTTCGGCTTCGGCATCATGTGGTACGGCGACAGGTTCTACCTCGGCCTCAGCTCGCCCAAGGTGCTGCGCACGGACTTCTTCGAGGTGGACTCCCTGCGCTTCGTGAGCCAGCCGGGTCAACGGGCGCACTATTTCCTCACCGGTGGCTACGTGTTCAACTTAAGCACTTACACCAAGTTCAAGCCCACCTTCATGGTGAAGGCGGTGGAGGGAGCGCCCATGAGCTTCGACATCGGTGCGAACTTCCTGCTTTACGAGAAGCTGTGGCTAGGGGCCATGTACCGCTATACCGACGCCGTGGGCGCCTTGGTGCAGTACAACCTCACGGACGGGCTCTCGGTCGGCTATGCGTACGATTATCCCTTGTCCCCCCTGCGTAATTACAGCGGTGGTTCGCACGAGTTCATGCTGGGCCTCGATTTCGGTACCGCGCCGAAGGGGATCCGTTCACCCCGTTATTTCTGACCCGATGCAGCGATCCATACCCATGCTTCCCCGGCAGATCATCCTTGCCATGGCCGTGCTGCTGCTGGCATCCCCTGCCGTGCAGGCGCAAAAGCTCAAGCACCGCATGGCGGAGAATTACGCCGCGGTGTTCGATTACACGAACATGGCCAAGGTGTATGAGGACATCATTGCCGGCAAGAAGGCCGAACCGGCCGACTACAGGCAGCTCGCCTTCGCGTACAAGAAGCTCGGCGACCATGCCAAGGCCGCCGAGACCTACAAGAAGCTCATCGACCTGGGCAGCCCTGCACCGGACGACATCCTCGCATACGCCGATCAACTGCGGGCACAGGGCAAGTACGACGATGCCATGGCCTGGTACGGGACCTACTCCGAGAAGGCTCCCGATGATGAATGGGTGAAGACCTACGTGAAGAACGGGGACTTCTTTGAAAGGTTGGTGCGCGACAGCACCAAGGATGTCGTCCGGTTCCTGCCCATCAACTCGACAGAGGCAGACCTGGCCCCCACCGTGATGAGGGACCTGCTCCTGTTCAGCAGTGCGCGAGGTGAGGGAGTGGGCGGAAAGACCAAGTACAAGTGGGACCGCGAACCCTATCTGAATCTCTATTCTGCGCTGCTGAAGGGAGAGACCGCCACTGACCCCATGGTAATGCGCAAGGACGTGAACAGCCGCTACCACGACGGCACGGCCTCGTTCGATTCCACCCAGAACCGCCTCTATTTCACCCGGGACAACTACTACTACGGCAAGCTGATCAAGGCTTCCAACGGAGAGGTGAAGCTGGGCATTTACTACACGGACATAACCACGGGCGAGTTCGGCCAACCCGAATGGGGCGGGCTTACACCCTTCGAGCACAACGATCCCGAATACAACGTGGGCCAACCGTGCGTATCACCGGACGGCAAGCGGATCTACTTCGTCAGTGACCGGCCCGGTGGGCGCGGCGGTACGGACATCTGGTACTGCGATCGGAAGGGGGTGGATTGGGGTGAGCCGAAGAACATTGGCAGTAAGGTGAACACGCCGGGAAGCGAGATGTACCCCTTCATCACCGCGGACAGCACGCTCTACTTCAGCAGCACGGGCCAACCCGGCTTGGGCGGATACGATATCTTCTCAGTGGTGCTCACCCCCGAGGGGCCCGGCCGGGTGTTCAACCTCGGATACCCGATGAACACCACGTACAATGATCACGGCCTGGTCCTACTGGCCGATGACAGCACCGGCTTCTTTGCCAGTGATCGACCCGGCGGCATGGGCGGTGACGACATCTACGGATGTACCGTGCATCCGCCACGCATCCGCATACAGGGCATCGTGGTGGACAAGCTCTCCCAAGCTGCGGTGGACGGTGCCCTCGTGGACATCCGCGATGCCAATGGCACCTTCATCGATGGGGCGAAAGTGGAGATGCTCGACGGCGGGCGCTTTACCATCGAGCTTCCGTACAGGGACACGTACACCATCACGGCCAGCTGCAGCGGTTATCGCCAAGGCACCACCATCGTGGACAGCGAGAATGACGACCTGGACAACGTGGTGGTGCAGATGGAGAAGTACGACTACGGGGCGGAAGGCATCGTGAGGCACGGCGAGACCAAGGTCCCGCTGGACAGCTCGAAAGTCGTGCTATTGAACGCGGACGGTGCCGTGATGGAGGAAATGTACACCGCTGCGGACGGCCATTACCAGTTCGGGCTGCAAGCCGAGGGCGACTTCCGGATCACTGCGGAGCGCGCGGGCTTCTTCAAGCAAAGCGCGCGGATCTCCACCAAGGGCAAGACCAACACGGTGATCCATACCGACTTCAACCTGTTCCCGCTGAAGGTGGACCAAGTGGTACGCCTGGACAACATCTACTATGACCTGGCCAAGTGGAACATCCGCCCGGATGCGGCCTTGGAACTGGACAAACTGGTGCAAACGCTCAACGACAATCCCTCGGTGAAGATCGAGCTGAGTTCTCATACCGACTGTCGCGGCAAGGATGCCTACAACATGAACCTTTCGGAGAAACGGGCCAAAAGCGCCGTGGACTATTTGATCAAGCAGGGCATTGCCAAGGACCGCCTCACGGCGAAGGGATACGGGGAGACCAAGCCCGTGGAAACCTGCGAATGCAGCAAGTGTTCCGAGGAACAGCATCAGGCCAATCGCCGCACCGAGTTCAAGGTGCTCTCAAAATAGGGGTTGGGTAGAAGGGGGGATGCGCCTCGGCTTGCCGGGGCGCATCCATTTTTCACCTCAACTGACGATCGTCATCCCCGCCATTCCGGAGAGACACTACCCTTGTTTGGAATTGTTCCAAATAAGGAGATGATGCAAGAACAGGAAGTATTGGAGCCCGTTTCCCCGGCTCCGCCCCAAGCGCCCGCGCCCCACCGCTCCACGGCCAACCAGACCCTGAACGCCGAACAAGGCCACTGGCTCCTGGCCAAAATGGGCAAGAAAGTGCTCCGCCCCGGCGGTAAGGAACTCACCCTCCAGTTGATGGAGAAGCTGGCCATCTCACCGCAGGATGACCTCGTGGAGTTCGCTCCCGGACTGGGCTTCACCGCAGGGATCGCCTTGCAGAGGAACCCCAGGACCTACACCGGGGTCGAGTTGAACGAGGAGGCGGCGGGTATCCTCCGGAAAAAGATCAATGGTCCCTCTCGGGAGATCGTGATCGGCAATGCCTGTTGCTGTCCATTGGAACGCGGATCGGCGGACAAGGTCTATGGCGAGGCCATGCTCACCATGCAGGCGGACCATCGGAAGGCGGAGATCGTGCGCGAGGCGTATCGCTTGCTGCGACCCGGAGGCCTGTACGGTATTCACGAGATCGCCCTCACGCCGGATTCCATGCCGGAGGCGGGCAAGAAGCAGATCCAGCACGACCTGGCCACCACCATCAAGGTGAACGCCCGGCCGCTCACGCAGGCTGAGTGGATCGCTCTGCTGGAGGCGGAAGGCTTCGTTGTGGAAAGCGTGATGACCAACCCGATGCTCCTCTTGGAACCTGCGCGCATCATCGACGACGAAGGCTTCTTCCGCACGTTGAAGATCGGCTGGAACATCCTTACCCACCCCAAGGCCCGCAAGCGCATCCTGGAGATGCGCAAGGTCTTCCGGCGCTATGAGGATTCCATGAGCGCCATTGCCATCGTGGCGCGGAAGCGGTGAGTTCCACGCAACTTTATCTGACAACCTTGGCGCGGGAGTTAGGCCAAGGAGTACCTGCGGAACAAAGCCGTCCTCCCGTGCCAAGGTTGGAATACTCCGGTGAAGAGCCGTCCTCTCGCACCAAAGGACACCGACCAATCGATCAAGTCGAGTGCATTTGCACCTGCGGGAAGGGAATGCTGATGCCTTTCGCATCGAAGGTCTTCTTCACCCGCTCGTGCATGTCGAAGTAGATGCCCCAGTAGTCAGCGGCCTTGGCCCACACCCGCATGGTAAAGTTCACGGAGCTGTCCGCCAATTCGCCCACCACGATCAGCGGTGCCGGGTCCTTCAGGATGCGGTCATCGGCATCGATCAATTCCTGGAGCGTCCGCTTGGCCGCGTCGATGTCATCATCGTAGCCGATGCCGAAGCTCATGTCCACCCGCCGTTGTGGTTCCGTACTGAAGTTGACGATGGCCCCGGTGCTGATCGGTGCGTTGGGCAGGATCACCGTCTTGTTGTCCGGTGTCTTCAGCACCGTATTGAAGATCTGGATGCTGTGAACGGTCCCGGTGTGGCCTTGCGCATCGATGAAGTCGCCCACCTTGTAGGGCTTGAAGAGCAGGATCATCACCCCGCCGGCGAAATTCTGCAAGGTTCCGCTCAACGCCATGCCGATCGCCAGGCCCATGGCACCGAGCACCGCGATGAAGCTCGTGGTCTCCACGCCGATCATTTGGATCACACTGATGATCAGACCCAGCTTCAAGATCGCCCCGACCAGCCCGCGGACAAAGGGGACCAAGCTCGGGTCCACCTCGCGTTTTCGCATCAGGCGGGCCATGGATGACACCAACATGCGGATCACCCACAGGCCCACGATCAGTACCACAATGGCACCGATGACCTTTGGACCATAGGTGAGTATGAGTTCCTTTCCTCTCGTGATCGCCAGTTCGGTGTTGCTCATTATCTATCGTTCGTTAGGTCTTCGTTTTGAGTGTGGTTATTGTGCGCGAAACACGACTGATGGGAAGAATGTTCATTTACGCAGCGCTCCGCGCATGTCCGATCCATCGGCAGCGGGTTATGCCTGAACGATATTCCCGAAAAGCGAAAGGGCCGCCTCGCAGATGTGAGGCGGCCCTTTCCGAGTAGGGTGGGGAGGCTTACTGTGCCACCTGCACGGCGATGGTCTTCACCAGCGCGTTGCTGCGCAGTGTGAGGTGGTACAGGCCGGTGGCCATGCCCTGGACATCGAGCTGTCCGTATGTGCCGGAGAACTGACCGCTCTGGATCGTACGGCCCTGCATGTCCGTGAAGGTATAGTCCACATTGCTTCCAGCTTCGTGGCCGAGGTTTACGTTGATCAGGCTGGTGGCCGGGTTCGGGCCAACGGTTACTGCGGCAAGGAAGCCAGCGTCGGCGATACCGGAAGCGAACTCAACATCGCTTTCCATGCGGGGCAGGATGTTGTACTCCGAGAAGGAATAGTAGTTCACACCGGTGATGTTGTAAGTATTCCCGATCACCGGGGCCGGGGTGGTGGTATAGATCACCTTGCCGATCACGGCGTCACCGGTTCCATCATTCACCTTGTACTTCCCGAAGTTGGCACCGCCGGGCTCTTCCGTGCAGCTGGCGTTCATCACGCGCACCAGTACGCTTTCCAAGGGTTCCAGTGAGACATCACCTGTAGCCACATCGAAAGGCTCGGGTACGGCGTTACCGCTGGAGACGAGGGTATATGCCGATACGCTTGAAAGCTCGGTTAGACCGAAATATTCAACTACCGAGGCGATGAAGGAGATGCTGTCACCGATCGCGGGGGTGTTGTTGGTGTCATAGACGTAGACACCGGTCCACAGTCCACTACCGCTCTGCACGAAGTAACCGTCACCGGCACCGGGAAGGTCGGCCGTTACAATGCCACCGGTCAATACGGTCTGGCCGCTCAGGGGCGAATCCCCGCTGGGGTCGGTAGTGTACTGAATGTTATAGATGCTGGTGTGTGTGAGCGGTGCAGCCTCCGAGATGGTCACGTCGTCCACCACCAAGTGTTCCGGTGCCGCCGTGTTCCTCAGGGAAAGGATGAATTCCGCGTCCACCGTATCGTTGGCGGCGGCAATGCTCTGTGTTACCTGGATCCAATCGTTCGGTGAGGCCACCGTCGTGTACGGGGTATAGCCGGCATATCCGGCACTGGAGCCGGCACGACCGTCAAAGAGCCCCACACGAATTTCGCCGCTACCGCGCACCCAGAAGCTGATCTCGTAGTTCTGCCCGTCGGTGACCGCAACGGATTGCGTGGTGAAGCGCTTGTGGCTGCTCGTCGTGTTCTCCAGACGCACGGAGAAAATGCCTCCATGCACGTTGTCCGTTACCTGGGTAACGCCGGAAAGTGCGATGTTCGTTTTGGCACCCACCCAACCATCGGGTGTGGTACCTGTCCAGTCTTCAAATCCGCTTTGGAGGATCTGCGCGCTGGCCATGCCGGCGATCGCGAGGGTTGAAAGGAGTACTGCTGTTCTCATGGTATTGGGGTTTTCTTGATCAAGGGTGTTTTAGTTCACGACCACGTTATCCAAGCGATAGGTGGTTGAATTGGCCGCATCGCCCTGATATTTGAAGGCGACCACGAAGGTACCGCTATATCCTGAAGGAAGAACGCCGGAAAGCGCGATGTTCCCTGAAGGTACCCAGGCATTGTCGGCATCGCTCTGCCCGGCGAAGGTCGCTCCGGGTACAGGTAGCCATGTAGCCGTGGACACGTCACCGGTGAAGTCGGTGCTGATCCATGCGGTCAATCCGTCATGCACCCAGCTGACCCGCGCCGACGAAAAGGAGAGATGCTGGGAAGAGGAGTAGGTGATCTCCGGTGTGACCAGCCACATCGTGCTTGCCTGGCCCAGCGAAAGTCGGGCCTCCGCGCTGAAGTCGGATCCATCCTGTTTGCCACGCCAAGCCACACTGCCCTGGGTGAACGTGTTCTTCCAGCAATCCAGTACGACCGGTAGATTGTTTTGAACGGAGTTGAAATCCTCGGACAAGCTGCTCACCGGTGTGCAGTTGGCGGCCGAACCACAGCGGGGACCGTTCATCTGCACCTCGTTGATGTTGCGGATATAGAGCTGCGGAGCGCTTCCGAACCAGCTGGCGATACCGGTGAAAGTGCCCTTGCCGGTGGGGAGGTGCTGGCCCGCGAAATTGGCGTAGCCGCTCGTGCGCACGTCGGTGCTGTTGCTGTTGCAGTCCTCGATCTGGCGGTTCAAGGTGGTCTGGTTCACCGGGTCGGCATAGGTGAGGTTGCCGGTGCTGTCCACGAATTGCACGCCGCTGATAGTGACCAGCTTGCTCTGGAGGTTGCCGCCGAGTCCCGCCTGCGAGGTAAGGGCCTGTATCGTAGTGACCGTTGGAGCGATGACAACTCCCGTCGCCTGCTTCACTACATTGTTGTCCACGTCCACACTGTCCAGTTGCATCAAACCGTTGTATGGGCTCAGCACGGTTCCGGGCAGGTAGATCCGGATGGAATCACCTTGGTAAAGGCCTCCGGAGAAAAGCAACCGCATGGCTATGGCACCGGTGTGGTCCTGCACGTAGATGTTCTTGTACAGGTTGCCGTTCTGCTCATCGGCGGTCACGACCGCATACACACTGTTAACGGCTCCTGCAGTGTCCGAAAAGTGTACCGGGGCTCCTTGGTACATGGCCTTCAGCTGTGCGATGGTGATCACACTGCCTGTGGGCAGGGTGCGTACGGGCGGCGTATCGAACTCCTTCTTGCAGCCGATGGCCGTGGCCAGGAGAAAGGGCACGGCAAGGAGGGCGAGGCGTTGTGCGAGGGTGATGCGTTGCATGTTCGTGTTGTCAGAAGCTGAAGGTGACCATGGCGAAGTAGGTGCGGCCGTACATGTAGCTGAGCTTGGGCGGGAACTTGTCGATCTCCATGGGCACGTAGCGCAGTTGTTCGTAGCCGCCGGTGACCAGGTCGGTATTGTCCAGCACGTTGCTCACGGAAAGGTTGAAGCCGATCCGGTATTTTTTCTTCAGGCGCCAGCTTTTGGTGAAGAAGAGGTCCATGGTCACACCGTCGTCCAGCTTGGTCTGTTCGAGCAGGGTGTTCCACTGCGGGTCTTCCACCACCAGGTTGCCCAAGGCCTCGGCGGTCCGGCGGTCGGGGTTGGGGTCCAGGTAGATGTTGCCGAAGTAGTTCACATTGGCCCCGATGGACCAGAACTTGGGAGCGTTGTAACGTAGGCCCAATGATGCGGCGCGCTGCGGCATGCCACCCACGCGGTAGTTCTTCCAGTACACGGTGCGGCCCACGGCCAGGGCGGTATCGCTGTTGTCGCGGGTAATGGTCGCAGAGGGACGGGAGTTGTAGAGCGATTGTCCTTCGGCATACACGGCGGTGAGCTGCCAGGTGGGCGAGAGCTTCACCTCGGCGCCCAGTTCCAGGCCCATGTTCTGCCGGGCCACACCGGTCATGGAATAGTTCACGAAGGTGCGGTACACATCGTGGTAGAAGCTGCGCGACCAAATGCCATCGGTGGTACTGATGTAGTACAGCGTGGCCCGGCCTTTTACGCGGGGCATGCGCACCTCGTAACCGATGTCCCCGCTGAGGGCCTTCTCAGTGGTGAGCCCTTCCACTATGGCATCGCGGGTACGCGGACTGAGGTAGGCGGCCCGGGCCGTGGGTGCGTTGGACATGAAGGCTGCATTGGCGGTGATGTATTCGCGGCCCGAGATCTTGTACACCGCACCAGCCTTCGCGCCGCCCGTGACGAAGGATTGCTTCTCACTTTCGCCGTAGGAGGTCTCCGGGAAAAGCGCCTTCTGGTAATGGCCATCCCGCCAAAAGGTGGTACTGGAAAGGGTCACGCCGACATAGCCCTCCAGCTTCTTCCACTTCTTTTCCACCTGTCCGAACACATTCGCAACCTTGGTCTTGATGTCATAGTCATAGCCGAACTCATCCCCTACTCGCACCACGTGGTTTGGCGTGTTCAGGTTGTTCTGTGCGGCATTGGGGTCATCGCTGTCCCGTGCGGCGAACTGGTCGAGGTCCACCCAATACTCGCCACCCAGCAGGTCCTCGATCACCTTGAAGTAGTGCGTCTTCTGGCTGTTGTAGCTGGCACCTACGGTGAGCTTCACTTCCTCCTTCAGCTCCCGGCTCCACACACTGTTCAGGGCAATACGGGTGGGGTCCGCGCGGCGGTCCTCCACGATGTACTTGCTCCGCATGCCGGTAATGTTGTTGCCCTGTATGCCCTCGGCATCCTGCACGGTGTAGAGGTTCTTGCCATTGGCGAAATAGAGCTGCCCCCAATTGATCTGGCTGGAATTGGGATCGTTCTGCCACGCGTTGGTGAGGTCCGCTGCGATGTCGGGGTTCGTTTCGTCGTAGTAGCTGGGCAGGTAGCGGTAATAGTCGGGCCGTGGGTCCGGTGCATCGTACCAGTTGAGCGAAGTGTAGCCGTCCCGTCCGAAGGAGTACAGCAGACTGGTGTTCCATTGGGTACGCTCGTCCGGCTTGAAGTAATGGGATAGGATGAACACGGGCTTATTATCGTTGCTCACTTTTGCGTTGCGCTTCTTCCCGTCCTGGTAGCCCCAGTTGGGATTGTAGTAATGGTCGTCGGTGAGCGTTTGGGCTTCCTGCACCGCCAGTCCTTGCCTACCGGAAACGATGGGTGCACCGAAGCCGATAAAACCGAAGCTGTGCTTTTCATTGATCTTCTTTTCCGCCGAAAAAAAGTAGGCACCGGCATTGTAGAAGGTGCCGGGCACATAGCCTTCATCGGACCAGCGCAGGGAGCCGCTCATGCTGAAGGCCCATCCATTGGCCATCATGCCCGTGTTGTACGTGCCCATGGCGCGGTTGCGATAGGTCCGGTTGGTCATGGCATAGGAGAGCCGCGTCCCTTTCCGCAGCTGGGAAGCGCGCAGGTCGATGTTGGACCAGCCGCCGATGTTCCCGAAGTTGTATCGCGAAGCACTTACCCCGGTGCGGTTTTCGGACCAGCGCGTCACATCGTTTAATCCCCCCCAGAGGGACCACGAGGCGTAGCCGCTCTCCAGATCGTTCATCACAATACCATTGACGCTGATCGGGCTGTATTCGCCCCCGAGGCCCCTTACCCGGAAACGGGCCGCACCAAAATTGTACCCTGCTGTGGCATTGAACACGTCACGCGAGGAGCGCAGGATGCCCGAAACGTCCTGTCCCGCGATCTCCGCGTCCAGATCGCTCGCCCCCACGGTGAATGATCCGGCGCGGATATCCTGTTCGATGGCCGAAGTGTCGGGGCGGATGATCCACAGGGAACTGTCCTTTTGGCTGGCATCCGTGGTATCTGTTTGGGCGTGAAGTACCGGGGAAGTGGCCAAAATACACAGCAAGACCGCTGCGAACCTAAAGGAGATGCTTCGCGTATGGCACGTCAAAGGGTAGGGTCTTCGCATCAACCTTGTGCGTTGGGATGGTTCCGGAGGTCCCGGTAAAAGGGTGCCAAATGTAGTGTCCATCTCACTTCGGCCTCGAAGTGCTTGCGTTCGGATGCCGGGATCAAACAGAAAGTTGATCGTCCCATGCGCCGGAGCGCCCTCGTTTCGCGTCATGGCCCAAGGAGTGGCGCCGTTGCCGCCCAATGCCGTAGTTTTGAAGGTTGAATGATGCGTTTTCCCGTGAATAGCACACGTCTTCCCCTCCGTATTCCCGCCCATCGCCCTCTGCGCGTGGCCATGGCCGCGCTGGCATTGGTCTTTGGTCTTCAGGCCCAGGCTGCCCATGTGCTTGGCGGGGACATTACCTACGTCTGCCAAGGAGGGAACAACTATCTCGTTACGTTGGACCTGTTCTACGATTGCTCCGGAACACCCGCCCTGCCCCAAACGATCGAGTATACCAGTGCCTGTGGAAGCTCCAGCGTGGTTGTTCCCGCGCCCCCTCCCGTGGAGGTGAGCCAGATCTGTCCAGCGCAGCTACCCAATAGTACGTGCAACGGAGGTGGCTTGCAAGGCGTCAACCTGTACAGCTTTCAAACAGTGGTGAACCTTCCGCCCTGTGCAGGCGGCTGGCTCTTGTCGTGGGTCTCCTGTTGCCGTGCCACCACGCTGAATCTGGTCGGAGCCTCAGGGACCTACTTGGAGGCGACGGTACACAATGAGATCTCGGGGTGCAGCGATTCCCCCGTTTTTACGGAAAACTCTGTGCCCTATGTGTGCGTGGGGCAGCCCGTGAACTACAATTTTGGTGTTACCGACCCCAATGGCCAACAGCTGGCCTATTCCTTGATCACCGCCAGGGGGTTCGCCGACAGTTCCACCCCGATCAACTACAAGCCGACATTCACCAGTGGAGAGCCCATACCGGGCACTGTCCTTGATCCGGTCACCGGGCAGTTGACGTTCACACCGCCATCGATCGGCAAGTATGTTTTCGTGGTGCAGATCGATCAATACGATGTGAACGGGGTGCTCATCGGCACGGTGATGCGGGATATCATGGTGGTCGCGTTGGCCTGTTCCGGGTCATCACCCGGTGCGGACGCGCCGGCCGTGCTAACAGGTCCGGGTGGTCCGGGTGATCCCCCGGCAGGAGGAAGCTTGGTCACGGCCCCCAATGCCATCGAGGTCTGTAACGGATCCCCCTTCTGCTTCAGCCTGACCTTCTCCGATCCGGATGCGGCCGATGTCCTGTCCATCACCTCCCAGGCCGCAACGCTATTGCCGGGTAGCACCATCTCCATTTCCGGTACCAATCCCAAAACGATCACCATCTGTTGGACGGGTGATATCAACAACAGTCCGGTGAACCTGCTTTTGCAAGTGAACGACGGGGCCTGCCCCATCGTGAACTCCACTTCCGTCGCGGTGAACATTCTCTCGGTGGAGCCGATCGCGGGTGCGCCTGATGCTGGATCGAACGCCAACGTGCTGGTTTGTCCCACCGCTTCATCGTTCAACTTGATCGATGAATTGGGTGGAACGCCGAATGCTACCGGCATTTGGACAGCTCCCGATAATAGCATCCATGGTCCACAGTTCGACCCGAGCACGGATGTGGCCGGGGTATACACCTATACCGTGGGCAATGCATGCATGAACGTTAGTGCCACGGTCACGGTCAGTTTCACGGCAGGAACACCTGATGCGGGCGCCGACGGTACCTTGAATGTCTGCGGCAATTCCGCTCCGGTGCCGCTGATCTCGGGCTTGGGCGGAACACCGGATGCAACCGGTAGCTGGACCCGTGCGGGAGCACCGGTCGGGCCCAATTACGATCCCGCCACACAAGCTCCGGGCATTTTCGTCTATACCGTTCCGGGAGGTGGCGGTTGTGCCGATGCTTCCGCCACGGTAACAGTGGCGGAAGTGGCTCCGGCAAACGCGGGCACAAGCCGTGCGATCAGCATCTGCTCCAATGGTGTAGCGATCAACCTGCGCGATTCCTTGGGCGGCGCGCCTGCTGCCGGTGGAAGCTGGAGCGGCCCCAGCCCGGTAGTGGGCGGGATGTTCGATCCGGCTTCGATGTTGCCGGGACCGTACGTGTACACGGTCACGGGCACGGCCCCCTGCTCGAACGCCACGGCCACGGTGACGGTGGCCGAACAGAATCCAGTGAGCGCTGGCACGAGCCGTTCGATCAGCATCTGCGCGAATGGCGCCGCGATCAATCTGCGGGACTCACTGGGCGGCGCACCCGCTGCCGGTGGCACATGGAGCGGCCCCAGCCCTGTAGTGGGCGGGATGTACGATCCGGCTTCGATGTTGCCGGGACCATACGTGTACACGGTTACTGGTGTGGCACCGTGCGCGAACTCCACGGCCACGGTAACGGTCGCGGAAGTGGCTCCGGCAAATGCGGGCACGAGCCGTGCGATCAGCATCTGCTCCAATGGTGTAGCGATCAACCTGCGCGATTCCTTGGGCGGCGCGCCTGCTGCCGGTGGAAGCTGGAGCGGCCCCAGCCCTGTAGTGGGCGGGATGTACGATCCGGCTTCGATGTTGCCGGGACCGTACGTGTACACGGTCACGGGCACGGCCCCCTGCTCGAACGCCACGGCCACGGTGACGGTGAACGAGAACGCCCCGGTGGACGCTGGGACCGATGCCACGGTGGATGTCTGCGCGAGCGGTGTGGCGATCAACCTCTTCGACTCCCTCGGCGGCACGCCTGCCGCAGGCGGCACGTGGAGCGGCGGCCTGGTGGGCGGGATGTACGACCCTGCGGTACACGCCCCCGGTGCGTTCGTGTACACGGTGACGGGC
>JAIOIH010000052.1 GCA_019912395.1 Flavobacteriales bacterium
CTCCATCACCTCCATCACCTCCATCACCTCCATTACCTCCATCACCTCCATTACCTCCATTACCTCCATCACCTCCATCACCTCCATTACCTCCATTACCTCCATCACCTCCATTACCACTTTCATCTGATAACAGTAACGTTCCCCTTGGTGAAATACTCCTGCCCATCCACGCAGTGCGCCGTGAGCCAGTAGACGAACACGGCGGGATCCACCGGTTTGCCCTTGTAGCTGCCGTCCCAGCCCTTGCTTTGGTCGGTGGTGGCGAAGACCACTTCGCCCCAGCGATCGAAGACCTTGAAGTCCAGGTCCGTGATGTGGCGGCCGCGGACTAAGAGCAGGTCGTTATTGCCATCGCCGTTGGGCGTGAAGGCATCCGGGACGAAGATGTCCGGGTCGGCGCAGAGGAGCTCGTGTACCGTCACCTTCACCGAGTCCATGCGCGAGCAGGTGCCGTCGCTCACCGTGACATAAAACGTGGTGGTGGCATTCACCACGGCGGTGGGTGCGGCGATGGTGGGGTTGCTCACCGCGCTTGCCGGCTGCCACGAATAGGTGACGCCGCTGCCCGGGGTGGCATGCAGCTGCACGGTGGTGCCGGCCAGTACCACGTTCTGGTCCACGCTTGCGGTAACGCCGTTGCCGCTCATCAGCGATACGTCCACCAGCACGCTGTCCGTCCAGGTGCAGCCGTCCGGACTTGTCACCAGCGCCGTGAAATACGTGGCGGTCATGGGGCTCACCAGCACGTGGGCACTGCCTTGGCCGCCGAGGATCGAGTCCTCCGGTGCCCAAACGATGGTGGAGCCTGCATCGATGCCGCTGAGGGAAAGGGTGACGGAATCATCGGCGCAGATGGATACATCGGGCGATATCGCCGCCTGCACCAAGGCAGCGGTCACGGTCAAGGCGCCGGTGGCCACGCAACCCCCGGCGTTGCTGGCCTGCACGTAGTAGGTGCCCGGGGCCACGGGGGCCAAGGTGGCCGTGCTATCGCCCGGGGATGCGTTCAGCGTGTCCGAGAAGAGCGGGTCGGAGGACCAGGTCCACGCCGTGGCCGTGCCCAGCGCATTGCCCACCAGTACGGTGCTGTCCGCCGGTCCGCACACGGTGAGGTCGGTCAGCGGTTGCAGCAGCGGGGCGGCCGGCAGCACGGTCACTTGGATGCTGGCGGAGTCCTGCTGATTGCAGGTGGCGTTGTTGGTGGCCACCAGGGTCACCGTGTAGTTTCCCGGTGCGAGATAGGTGTGCGCCGGGGCTTGGGCGGTGGAGGAGCCGCCGTCGCCAAAGTCCCATTGCCAGGTGGCACCGAGGTTGCTCAGGTTGCTGAACTGCACCGGCGCATTGGCGCAGAGCGGCTCGGAAGCGGCCAGGTCGGCGATCACCAAGGGGGCCTCGAAATCGAACTTGAAGACGCCCAGATTGCAGTTGGTGGAGTTGTTGGTGCTGCTCCACGCGTTCGGGGTGCTGGGGAAATCATCGTTGCTTCCGCAGCCGGCGCACACCGCGCCATAGACCCGGCCGCGCCGGTCGAAGCGGCTGGTGCCGCCGTCCACGTGCTCAAAGCTCTGGTTGCCGCCAAAGTAGGTGGCGTAGGAGAGCCCGCTCATGTCGATCTCGAACACCGCGAGGTAGAAGTCGTTGCCGTCCGTGGTGCCCTGGAAGGCGTCGGGCGTTACGGGAAGACCGGTGGTGCTCAAGGTTCCCTGCACCGCGCTGCCCCAGCCACAGATGTAGATCTTGTCGCAATAGTCCACCAGGAAGGCGGTGGGGGAGATGTTCGGACGGCCCACGCCGGGGCCGGAAAGTGCGCCGGAACGCGAGCTCCAGTGGAGGGCGCCGAGATCTGGCGAGAGCTTGATGATCAATTGCCCGCCCATGCTCACGAAATAGGAGGCCCCGGCGATGAGCTCTCCCGGAGGGGCCTGCGTTTGGCCGAAGAGGTAGACGTTCTGGTCGGTGTCCATCTCCACGAAGTGGAACTGGTCGTACGCCGCGCTGCCGAAATACGTGCCGTGGAGGAGCGCGCTTCCGGTGGGGTTGAACGCCGCCACGAAAGCGTCCGCCAAGCCCCCGTTGAACGTCTGCCCCACGGTTCCCGGGGTTACCGGCAGGTTGATGGAGTTCGTTCCGCCGGTGATGTAGATGTTCCCGGCCGTGTCCTGCTCCAGCGAGTAGGCCGCGTCCGCCTGGTTGCCGCCGTAGTAGGTGCTCCAGACCAAATTGCTGAGGCCGGGGTCGAACTCGAAGACCACGGCATCGTGGGTGCCACCGCGGAAAAAGCCCTGGAAGGCACCGGTGGTCACGGGGAAGTCGGTGCTCTGGGTGCAACTGGCCACCAGGATGTTGCCGGTGGAGGTCACTTCCACCTCGCCGCGCATTTCATCGGCGTAGTTGTACTTCAGTGCGGGAGCGCTGTTGATGCCATCGTTTGCGCTGCCCCCCATGTACGTGCTCGCCAGCAGCTGTGAACCGTCGGCACTGATCCGCGCCAGGATCATGTCCGTGCCGTTCGGATAGGTGGTGCCGATCCCTTGCGGCGTGAACAGGGTGCCGCCGCCGAACGTGCTCTGGAAGGCGTTGGCGGTGGTGGGGAAGTTGGCGGAGCCCGTAGTGCCCAGCACGATCAATTCGCCCGCAGGGTTCACGATCAGGCTGTGCGGAAGGTCATCGCCGGCACCGCCGAGGAAGGTGCTCCAGATGAGGAACGAACCCGTGGTATCCCACTTGGTGAGCGCGATGTCCGTGCCCGGGTTCTGGTTGCCGTCCCCCCCGTTCCATGTCACGTCATAAGCGCCCAGCGTGGTGGGATAGCCCTGGCCAAAAGCGCTGCTACCGGAGTAGAGAAATCCCTGATAGTCGAAGGTGGCGGAGTATCCGAAGTTGTCCGAGGTGGAACCGGAATAGCTGCTGAAGGCAATGGTGGGGTCGATCACCAGTTCGAGCCCCGGATCGTACGCGCCCAGCACGAAGGAAACCGTGCGGCCCTTCAGCACATAGCGACAATCCACCTTCACCTCCTGCCCATCCTTCAGCTGGTAGGCCAGCGGCACCTCATCGATGACGTCGCCGAGGGAGGTGCCGATGATGAGCCGTCCCTCCTTCAAGGCCATGCGGTCGGCCCCGTCATAGGTGAACCGAAGTTGGTCCGGCCGCGCACCCGGCGCCAGCACCAGGTCGTACTTCAGGACCTCGCCGCCGCGCCTCAGCCGCAGGTCGATGCCGGGATACAGGTCGTGCTGCACCACGGCGGAGAAGGCGTGCGCGTTGGAGGCCCAGCTATCCGGGTCGTTGCCAAGGAAATAGTTGTACGCGCCTTGCTGGACCCCGAGTCCCTCGCTGCGGACGGGGCCGGTGGCATCGAGGAAGCGCAGGCGCAGCGCATGGTGCCGGATGGTGCGCGAGGCGTGCTCATCGTAGCCTTCCACATGGCCGGCATGGTGCTTGGCGATGGCTCCCGCATCGAAGCGGTCGATCAGGATGGATCCTTCTTCGCACCAGAGCATCGCGTCCGGCGCGGAGGCCCTGAAGGCCACCTGCTGCGGCCACTGCCCACGGTTCTCAATGAAGTGGAGGGCGGGCTGTGCCGCCAGTTCCAAGCACGGCAGCAGGGCGGGCAAAAGCAAAAGGCGGATGGTGTGCATCGGTATAGGGACGCCCTAAAGTAACCACGGGTTGTCAACATGGTGGAATGGCCTTGCCGGGCGGGCTTGCGCGCCCTGCGGGCGGATGAGCTTTGTTGTGTTGAATCACGGACCGTGCTTCGCCAAAGCGCTTCGCGACGGCGCGTGGTCACGGATCCACACGGATCTGAATGCCGCTGTTCGTCCGATGCCTGCTCAGGCTGCAAGCATCCGGGGTTCCCAATGCGGAGGCCACCCGCGTCGCTCTTGGACCTCGCTCAGGGGCAGGACCGACGCGGTTGAAG
Source organism: Flavobacteriales bacterium (assembly GCA_019912395.1). Lineage (GTDB taxonomy): Bacteria > Bacteroidota > Bacteroidia > Flavobacteriales_F > PHOS-HE28 > PHOS-HE28. The sequence goes on from JAIOIH010000052.1 coordinate 3,929, forward strand.
AGATGGCTGCGACCCCTTCAGGGTCGTAACCCCCACTATGTTTCTGACAACATGCTTCGACCCCTCCGGGGTCGTAATACCACTTCGCAATAGAAGGTCGTCCAAAGATGCGCCGCTATTTTTTCGCAGGACGATCCAAGGAGGTTGCCGCGTAGCCATAGCTACGGGGCAACCTCCTTGGAGAAGTAGTGCGGAAAAAGAGCAAGTAGATCGGATGATATTCTATTGCGAAATGGTATAACCTCCACTATATACTTTGACAACATGCTGCGACCCCTCCAGGGTCGGCCTGTATGGTCGGGATATCATGCGCAAAGGATCCTGACCCCGGCGGGGTCAAAGCATGTTGCATTGAGATGTGAAAATGGAACTCCGACCCTGGAGGGGTCGCAGCCGACCGCCGCTTTCTCTGATATGTATCGGTATCCGTGTGGATCCGTGGTTCCCTTTTCGGAGGTTGGTCGCGCCGCCCGGCGCGTTCAGGTCTTCTCGCGTCCCCCATCCGTGTTTATCCGTGTGGATCCGTGGTTCCCTTTCGGAAGTGAGCAGCGCCGCCCGGCGCGTTCCATCCGTGGTTCCCCTTTTCAGAGGCCAGAAGCGCCGAAGGCGCGCTACACCTCGATGCCGATCATCAGCACGTCGTCCACTTGGGCATGCTCACCGATCCATTCCTCGAAACGGAAGCGCAACAGCGTCGCCTGCTCGTCCATGGCCAAGGGCGCGGTCTCCTCGATCCACTCGATCATGCCGGAGACCTTCAGCTTTTTCCCGTTCTCCCCGCCGAACTGGTCCGGCATGCCATCGGTGAAGAGATAGATCCGGTCACCGGGTTCCAGGGTGGTTTCGATCATGTCGAAGCGCTGCTCGGTCCCGTTCTCCTGTGCCGCGCCGATGGATCGCCGCGTGCCGCGTTCGCGGAGGAGCTTGCCATGGCGCAGGATGAACAGGTCGTGCATGGCCGCGGAGGCCCGCAGGACCTTGCTTTCCATGTCGATCTCGCAAATGCTGATGTCCATGCCGTCCTGGTTGCTCTGCTCCTCGCCCTGGTAGCGCAGCACCGTGCGCAGCTCCTTGTCCAGGCTTGTCAGCAACTGGTGGGGCGAGTCCACGTCCTTCTCCACGCTCACCTCGCGCAGGAGCATGCTCCCGATCATGCTCATGAACGCACCCGGCACGCCGTGGCCCGTGCAATCCGCGCAGGCCAGGATGAACTTGCTGCCGAAGCGCCGGAACCAGTAGAAATCACCGCTTACGATATCGCGCGGCCTGTACAGGATGAAGGAACGGGGGAAGTGCTCGGCCAGCGAATCCTCCTGCGGCAGGATGGCCTGTTGGATCCTCCGGGCGTAGGTGATGCTGTCGGTGATGTCCTTGTTCTTGCCCTCCAGCTCTTCCTTCTTGCTCTGGAGCTCATGGGTGCGCTCGCTCAGGGTCCGCTTCAGGAGTTCCCGCATCCGGCGCTGCCGCCGCTCCCGAAGCCGGATGATGACCGAGGTGGCCGCCAGCCCCAGGATGACGCACAGGGCGATGAACCAGGAGCGCTTCCAGACCGGTGTTTGAACGGTGATCCCCAGCCGGGCGGTATTGCCGGTGAACTCCCCGCCGGCCATGGCCGCCTGCACCAGGAGGGTGTACTGCCCTTCGGCAATGCGCATGTAGTAGGCGGTGCCGAGCGTGGTTTCCGTCCAGTCCAGGTCATACCCGTCCAACATGTAGCGGTAGCGGACCGCGTCCGGGTCGGAAAGGCTGGTGCCCAGGAAATTGAACTCCAAGCGGTAAATGTCGGGGGCGAGCTCAATGGGGCCGCTGGTCGGAACGTCCCGACCGGAGACCTTCAAGGACGTGATCAAGGCCGTTGGTGCCCGTAGAACGCGAACATCCTTGCCGGCGGAGTAGCGGAGCAGGCCCTTGTCGGTGCCGTACCAGATGTTCCCGCCCGGGCCGGTGGCGATCACGTTCAGGCGACGGTCCGGCTCGATGCCGAACTGGCGGTCGAAGCTGTGGACCTTGTGGGTAGCGGCATCGATGCGGCTGGCCCCCCCGCGATGGGCCACCCAGATCCCTCCGCGCCCGTCCGTGTCGATGGAATAGCCGTATTCGGAACGCAACCCGGCGGCCGTGCCCAGTCCCTTCACTTCATCACCTTCGAGGAAGCGTACACCGTTGCCGTTGGTGCTGAACCAGATGGTGCCCGCGCTGTCCTGCGCTATCCCCGTGACGTGGAAGGCATTGCCCTGCTCGGTCAGGGTGAAGCTCTTCACCTCATCACCCTTCACCACGCTCACGCCGCCGTTGTTGCAGGCGATCCACATGCGGCCCTGGGCATCGTTGAAGAGCGCGTTCACTTCGTTGTGCAAGAGACCGTTCCCGGTGGTGAAGTGCCGGGTGCCGGAGGGTGCCAGCAGGTAGGCCCCGTTGCTGGTGCCCACCCAGGTCTCGTCGTTGCGGATGGACAGGGCGTTGATCTTCCGGCTCATCAGGTCCGCTCCGAGATGCACCGGTCGGAACATGCCGGCCTCGTTCTGCCTGTACAAGCCCCTGGTGGCCGTACCCGCCCAAAGAAGTCCTTCCCGGTCGGAGGCCAGGGCGGTGATGTCCTCGGCCGGCAGGCCCTTGGCAGCGCCCAGCGTGTCCAGCTGCCGCATGTCACTGCTGTTGGCGTGCAGCACGGCCCCGTGGATGCTGAACCAGAGGTCGTTCCCCTGGAAGATGATGCAGCGCACATCCTGGGCGGTGGACGCGTCGGAGGCGTAGTAGACCACGGCCCGGTCCAGCAGCCGTGCCAGGCCCACCCCGAAACGGGCGAACCAGAGGTTGTTCTCGCTGTCGGGAAGCACCACGCCCACATCGTCGCTTCCCAAGCCGTTCTCCGCACCGTAGTGGAGCAGGGAGGTGATGCTGTCCTCCACCACGTCCAGTTCGTAGGCACCATTGCCGAAGGTGCCCAGGATGAGCTGCCCGTACGCGCCCACCTTCAGGTCCCGGACCTGCAGTTCCCCCAGCCCCGCCTCTTTTCCCAAGGTGGAGATGCTCCGGGCATTGCCTTCCTGCAGGTGAAAGGAGACCACGCCCTCACCTTCCGTGCCGGCATGGATCCGGCCGTCCTTCTTGCTCAGCACCATGCAATGCACCGGTGCGCGGGTTACGCCGCTCAGATCACCGAAGAAGGATAGCGCACCCTTCTTTCCAAGGTGCAGCAGATGGAGGCCGTCACTGGCGCCCGCCAGCAAGGACCCGTCGGGCAAGGCCAGCAGGCCATACCATAGCACGCCTTCCTTGCGGATGCCCCTTCGGCACGATCCGTCCTTGGTGACGTGGATGATGCCGTCGTTCTGGGCGGCGGCCCAGATGCCTCCCTGGCCGTCATCGATGATGGCGTTGATGCTGCTGGTCGTGAGGCTGTCCGTACGCACTTTATGGAAGCGCCCATCGGAGAAGTAGCTCAGGCCTCCTTCACTGTGCCCGAACCAGATGCGACCGTCGGCTGCGGGATGGATGCTGGAAACGAAGTTCTCCGAAAGGCTGTCCTCCGTAGTGAACATGGTAACGCGAATACCGTCGTAGCGTCCCACGCCTTCGCCCGTGCCGATCCACAAGCGCCCGGTGGCGTCCTGGGCCAGCGCATGCACAAAGGAATTGGTCAGGCCCTCAGGGCTTCCTACCGGCTTCAGCTTGTAGGTCTGGCCAAGGGCCATGGCGGCCAGCATCGCGGCGAGGGCCGCGAGGAGGGAGCGCGCAGGGACGGACCTCATTTGATCTTGGTGACCGCGATGTTGGGCTTGTACTGCGGCACACCGCCGATGGGTACCGTGAAGAACGGCAGCAGGGCACCGTACTGGTTGCGTATGTAGAACACCACGTTGTTGTTCCGCACCGCACCGTCAGCACGCTTGATGAAGCGGATGTCCAACGAGGTGTTCAGCTCCTCCTTCACAATGGGGTGTACGCTGTGTACCCATCGGTCGTCGCCGCTGGTGGCCACGGGGTCGCCCTTCTTGGCCACCGATATCACGCGGATGCTGCCGTCCCCGTCCCAATCGAAGTTGCTCTGCTTCACGCTGATCACCCGGTCGTCCACATAGGGGTAGATGTGCGAGACCTCCTTGGGGTCGTCGTGCAGCCGGAAGCTGTACTCGAAGGTGAACGCATTGCCCCCTTCGATGGCCTCGTTGGCATTGGACTTGGAGCTCATGAAGTAGCGGTACAAATTGCCATCGTCACCGCTTTTCCCCTGGGCGATCACCTTGAAGACGCGCCCCCCGTACTCGGGCATGTACTCTCCCGAGCTCGGGTCGAACGGGCCGAAGGTGTACCACTTTTGATCGTACTGGCTGTCCGCACCGAATTCGCGGGTGGCGAGCAGATTGCCGCTGCGGTAGTTGCCCACGGGATCGGTTTCGCGCGCATCGGGTTCCGAGATGCAGCCCTTGCCGCCATACACCGAGAAGTTGGTGATGGTGTTGAATTCCCCTTTGGCCTCGTCGATGGCGCCGGAGCAATCGGGATCGAACACGCGGACGTAGATCGGAACGATCGTGGTCTTGGGCACCACGAAAAAGAAGGTCTGGCAGAAGTCGTCGTCGCCCCAGGAGGTGAGGCTGTTGCTGCCGAAGGTGACCAGCCAGGGGATGTTCTCGTCACTGGCAGGCACGGGTTGGGCGCGACAGAGCAGCGGCACCAGCAGTGCAGCGGCCACGAGCAGGGGATGGCGTCCAAGGTTGATCATGGCACATGGGAGGTTCCGGTCTCGCGTACCGAGAGATGAAATTCAACGCGCCGGTTCTTGGCACGACCGTCCGCCGTGGAGTTGTCCTCCAAGGGGCGGTCCTCGCCGTAGCCGATGGGGATCAATCGCTCCGCAGCGATGCCGTGTTGCGTGAAGTAGTTCATGATGGACTGTGCCCGTTCCTGGGAAAGCACCATGTTGTCCCGGTCATCGCCCACGGCATCGGTGTGCGCTTCCACCACCAGGTCCACTTCCGCATATTTCTTCAGAATGGCCAGCACGCGGTCCAGCGTCGGGTTGAAGCTGGCATCGAACGCGCTCTCGCCGGTCTTGAACCGAACGGTGTAGAACTTCAGCACCCCGTTGTTCAGGGCCTCCAGGGGCAGGCTTTCGGCCTGTACCAGGTCCATGTCCTTGTCCGCGTGCAGGCCCTTCACCTCGCTCTCCTCGAAACCTGACCGACGGGCCAACTGGTATGCGCCATAGACCGATAGGGGTGAACTCCCCGTGCCGATGGAGTAGGTGTACTGCCGGACCGTGGGAAGGAAGCGCTCGGTGATGGCGTAGTAGGGCCGTACCGGCAGGAATCGCGCATCGTTCAAGCCCAAGCGGTCCGAGGAAGCGAGCAATTGAACGGTATAGGTCACATCCGTCGCGTCCGTGCTGCTCAGGCTGGCAGCATCCGCAGGCAACTCCTGGTAGTGGAACGTGTAGTTGTCCCTGGCATTCCGTGCAGGCCCGGCCGATGCGAGGGAAGTGGAGGGCTTATGGCCGTCGATCACCTCCACGTTCCGGAAGACGCAATGGTGCTCATATCCCCCGGTGCCCGAAGGCTCTCCGATCAGGTCCAGCCGCACGGTATAACTGCCGGCCAGGGCATAGCCGTGCGCCACCTCATCACCCGTGGTCAGGGTGCCGTCGCCCATGTCCCAGTACACCTCCGCCGGTGTGAAGCCCGGCAGGTTGGTGTGCTGCGTGTCGAACACCACGACCCCACCGGTTCCGATGGTGTCCGGCGCATGGATGTACGCCTGTTCCTCGTCGGTCACCTCCAGTTCATAGCTCACTTGGTTGAAGTACACGCTTTGGCTCAACGTATCGATCAAGTTCAATTTCACCGTGTAGGTGCCGATCTCCGCATAGCAGTGGTCGGCGGCGAGCGCCTTGGTCGTGCTGCCGTCGCCGAAGTCCCATTCGTACCGCAAGGGCAAGCTGTCGCTTTCCGCGGATGATCCGGCATCCTCGAAGTGGTAGCAGTAACTGATCCGTTCCTGCTCCACGCAATCGCGGAAGGGTTCCGGCTTGCGATCGAAGCGGTAGATCCGGTCGCGACCGTCGCGGTTGGAGCTGAAGTAGCCCGATCGCCCGTCCACATGGGCGGTGTATCCGAGGTCGTTGCCGGGTGAGTTCAGCGGGGCAGGCAAGGCCAACGGCAGCGAGAATTCCCCGTATTCGGTAACGCATGCATAGATGTCCAGCTGGCCCGGACCACCGGCCCGGTCGGACGAGAAGTAGAGCTCGCCATGCGGCCCCATGGACGGGAATGCTTCGTTGGCCGCACTGTTCACTTCGGGGCCCAGATTCCTTGGAGTGCTCCACTCCCCACCGCTTCTTCGGCTCACGTACAGGTCCATCCCGCCGAGGCCACCGGGCCGGTCGGAAGCAAAGTAGAGCAAGTTGCCGTCGGCGCTGAAGGCGGCCGACATGGTGGAGAAGTCGTTTCCGTTGTGCGCGAAGGGAACGGCATCCGACCATTCCTTGCCCTGCTTCACGGCGAAGAAGAGGCCCAGCCGGTCGGACGAGCGGCGTTGGCTTCCCGGCAGGTTCCGGGTGAAGCAGATGGTGTCGCCCTTGGCCGTGAAGGTGGCAGGGCCGTCGTTGTACTTGGTACACAAGGGGCCGTCCATGAGCTGCGGCGTTCCGGGCTTGCCATCGCGCAGCGGCACCAGGTAAAGGTCCGCCAGGGGCAGGTCGCTGGATGCGCCGGTATAGGCAATGGCCTGGGCGCGGGGGCGGATGGAGGTGATCACCAGGTTGCTGTCCACCAGCGTGGGTGCATAATCCTCCCCGGCGGGCCGGATGTTCAGGGGTTCCACGGAATAGACCACTTGGGCCGATCCGGAAAGCGCCGTGGCCAGTAGCAGAAGTAGGGTCAAACTCCGGTACATGGTCAGAAATAGCGGGGATCCTTGGCTTTCACATGGAAACCGAATTCATACTGAAGCATCACCTCGTGGGTGCCTTGTTGATAGGTGCGGATGGCATTGGTGGCCATGTCGTATGAGTAGCCTACGGTGAACTGCTTGCTCGGCAACACCTGTAGCGATAGGTTGAAGGCATCGTCGGTGCGATAGCCCGCCCCGAGCCAGAGCACTCCCCTCCAGATGAAGTTGAGATTGAGGTCCGCTTGCACCTTCTCCGCACCGGCCTTGCGGACCAGCATGGACGGTTTCAATTTGATGTCGCGCTCCACGTTCACCAGGAAGCCTGCCGTCAGCATGGGCTGGTACTGGCCGGCATCGTTGTACGCCGCCCAGGTGTTCGTGGCCGCATCGTAGCGCTGGCTGAGGAAGTAGGGGATGGAGAGGCCGGCGAACCAGGTGTGGCTCGAGTAGTAGGCCCCGGCACTGAAGTTGGGCCGCAATACGCTGCGGCTGTCCGCGGCGAACTCCACATCACCCGGCGTCACCGTCCGCACCGCAGTCCAGTCGGCCTGCATCAAGTTCACCCCTGCGCCCAGGCCAAAGGCCAACTTGCCATCGCCCAAGCGCATGCGGTAGGCGTAATTGCTCATGAACCCGGTCTCACGGCTCACGCCGATGCGGTCGTTGTGGACGATCAGCCCCAGGCCCAGTTTCCTGGCGTTCAGCGGTGAATGGACACTGAGCACCTGCGTGGTCGGCGCCCCCTCGAACCCGACCCATTGGCGACGATAGCTGAGGGTGGTCGTAAGCGCGTCGCGGCTACCGGCATAGGCGGGGTTGATCAACAGCCCGTTGAACAGGTACTGCGTGCTCAGCGGCGTGTGCTGCGCGAAGCCCAGCGTGGACAACAGCATGGCGCAGCCGGTCAATATGAGCTGTTCCCGTTTCATCGCTTAATGATCACTTGTCCGTTATACGTGGTGTCCTCGTTGAACTTCAGCACATAGAAGTAGGTGTCGTCCATGAGCGGGGCACCATTGGACCCCTGCCCGTTCCATTCGTTGGCATAGCCCACGGCGTGGTATACCACCTGCCCCCAGCGGTTGAACACGGTGAACTCATTGTCGCGGTAGAAATCGATGCCGATGATCTCGAAGTTGTCGTTCACGCCATCCCCGTTGGGGGAGTAGCCGGAGGGGATGAGGAGGTCGCGGACCACCAGCACCACGGTGTCCATTTTGAAGGGACACACACCCACGCGCGCACTGAGCATGAAGGTGTTGGGGCCGATCGCCAGGTCGCGTACCTCCGTGGAAAGCTCATCCGGATCTTGGATGTATCCCGATCCGCCCAGCAGTGTCCAGCGCTTTTCCGTGGCACCTTCCGCAGTACCCTGTAGTTGGAAGCTGCGCTTGATGTTCCAGCTTTCATCCGGGCCTGCATTCACCTCGCCCAATTGATCAGGCCCGTGGAAGGTCACGAGCACCGGGTCGGAATTGCTGCATTGGCCATTGGTAACGGTCCAGTGCAATTCATAGGTGCCCGGTGCCGTTACGTGGGCCCCCGCATCCGAGGCGTTCGCGTCGCTGAAGACCACGTCGCTGCGGGCGCTCCAATGTCCGGAACCGAAGTCCGCAGAGGCGTTCAGGTTGGCCGTAAGACCGCAAACGGAGTGGTCAACTCCCGCATCGGCAACGGGCGCTGCCAGCACGGTGATAGCGCCCGCGGAACTGGTTTGGCAGCCATTCTCCGATGCGGTGTAGGTGATGTCGAACATGGTTGACGCTCCCTGTAGCGCTACGCTTCCCGGATCGAACAATGCGTTTTCCGGGTTCACGCCGGGGCCGCTCCAGGTGCCGCCGGATGTTCCGGTAACGAATGCATTAAGATCGATCGCGTTATCGGAGGAGCAGATCGGGTCCGGCGTGCTCCACGCTGCGGAAGGCTGCGGGGTCAACGATACCACCACCGTGCTGCTTGCCTGCGCACAAGGGGCCATACCGGTCACGGTATAGGTGTAGGAACCTGCGCTCATGTTGGCCGGGTCGAAGGTCCCGCCGGTGCTTTGGCCGCTCGGGTCCGTCCATTGCCCACCCGCATCGGGACTTCCTTGCAAGGCGGAGAAGAGGTTGGAAGGGGCAGCATCCGTGCAAAGCGCCCAGCTTCCTCCCGTTCCTGCATTGGGTCCCGTATTCACAAGGACGGAAACAGTGGCCGTAGCCGATGGGCATGCGGACGGGCCGTCCACCGTGTAAAGCACGGTGCCCGAACCATCCGTGGCCGGATCGAACCATCCCGTGCCGTTGCTCCAGGTCCCTCCGGGATCGGCGCCCGGCAGGAGGCTGATCAGTGAGAGGGCGGTGTCGTTGCTGCAGACCGCGATGCTGGTATCCTGTCCGGGATCTGCCATGGCGTGGATCACGGTGGTCACTACCGAGCTGTCCACAAGGCAGCCGCTGGTGTTGATCACCGTGTACAGATAGGCTCCCGCTGCGTCCACCGCCGGATCGAACTGGCCGGAAACGGGCTGGCCCTGGAACCACCAGCTTCCTCCAGCTTGGGCATCGCTTCCCAAGTACGGAAAGAGTGAAGTGGACGCACCCGCATTGCAGAAGTCCGCAACGCTATCGGCTCCGGCATTCACCGGGTAGGGGTCCACGACCGTGATGGTGGAGATACAGAAGGAGGTGTTACCACTTCCGTCGGTCACAAAGAGCGTGTCGGTGTTCAACCCAATATCGGCGCAGCCGAAAACCAACTGGCCTGCGGCCCAATGGGTGATGCTGTCGTTGTCGCTGGAACCGCCGTCCAGGTCCACCGCATTGAGGGTGACCGTACCGGAAGACCCGAGTTGAAGAACCGTGTCCTGGCAGAGTGCCATGGGCGCGATCGTATCGAGCACAGTGACCACTGCGGTGCAGGAGTCGCTGTTGCCCGAGCCATCGGTAACGATCAGTTGTACGGCATGAACACCGGCTCCCTGCAGCACCGACGGTACCACCTCGCGCGTGCTGATGGCGCAGTTGTCCGTGCTTCCCGTATCCAGATCGGAGGATGGGATGGAGACGAAGCCGTTCGCATCCAGATAGGCCGTTGCGGCCTGGCACTGCGCCAACGGGGCGATCGTGTCGTGTACGGTAACCTGTGTGCTGGCGGTGGAGCTGTTGCCACTCGCATCCGTGACCGTGAGCAGGACGTCCACAATGCCGATGTCCGCACAAGTGAACGCGGTGTCGGAAGCACTGAAGGTCAGCGGTCCGCAGGCATCGGTACTTCCGTTGTCCAGTTCATGGGCCGCAATGGCGGCCTCGCCGGAAGCGTCGAGATAGACGGAGATGTCACGGCCCTGTGCATGGGGCGCCACCGTGTCGACCACGGTGACCTGAGCGATGCAGAAGCTGGTGTTGCCCCCGTTGTCGGTCACGAAAAGCGTGTCAGCGAATGTGCCGATATCCGCACAGGTGAACTGTGTACTGCTGGCGTTGTACGCCACGATGCTGCCGTTGTCCGTGCTGCCGCCGTCCAGGTCCTGGGCAATGATGGATGCTTCACCGGATGTATCCAAGTAGACGGTGATATCCGAGCAGATCGCTACGGGCGGTGCATCGTCCACTACATGCACGATGGTGGAACAGGACGCGCTGTTCCCGGCGGCATCGGTCACCGTTAGGATAACCTCATGGTCCCCGAGGAGGTTGAAGGCCTGTGGCGAAACGCTCATCGAGGCGAGCGCGCAATTGTCAGTGCTGCCATCGTCCACCATGGCTGCCGTAACATGGACCCAGCCAGTGGAGTCCACATTCACCGTGGCCTCTCGGCAGATAGCAACGGGGTCTGTTTGATCGCTCACCGTCACGGTCTGGGTGCAGCTTGCCGTGTTCCCGCTGGCATCAGTGGCGGTCCACGTCACGGCGGTAATGCCGATCGGGAATGCCGCTGGCGCGTTGTTGCTCACCGTGGTTCCGGTGCAGTTGTCCGAGACGGTCGGCGTCCCCAGGTTCACCCCTGTTGTCGTACACGCCGTGCTGGTGGTGGCTTGCACATTTGGGGGACAGGAGATCGTGGGCGGGGTATTGTCGATCACCGTTACGGTTTGCGTGCAGGTGGTGGTGTTGCCTGTAATATCCACTGCTGTCCAGTTCACCACGGTGCTCCCCAGCGGATAAATGCTCGGGGCATCATTGATGAGATCGGCCAAGCCGCAGTTGTCCGTTGCTACAGGAGCTCCCAGGTCCACGCTGCTCGCGGTGCAGCCGCTGGTGGAGGTCGCGGTAACGGCAGGAGGACAGTTCAACTGGGGGGTGATGTTGTCGATCACGGTCACGGATTGCGTGCAGGTGGATGTGTTCCCATTGGCATCCGTAGCGGTCCAGAGCACTTGCGTCACGCCGAGAGGGAACGTTCCGGGGGCATCGTTCGCCAAGGTGACCGTTCCGCAGTCATCGCTCGCCAGAGGATTCCCCAACACCAATCCCGTTGCTTCGCAGGCGGTATTGGTGTACACCGTAACGGCTGCCGGGCAGTTGAGCGTGGGGCGTATCGTATCCACAACGGTGATGGTGAACGAGCAGGAGGCTTCGTTCCCGAAGTCGTCCGTAGCCGTCATGTGGACCGACGTGTTCCCCGGCGAAAAGGAATTTCCCGATGCATGGTCGGAATTCTCTAGGGCGATGATCACCGTGCCCGGACAATTGTCCGTGGCGGTCGGCATCGTGTAGCTCACGGGCACGGTGCAACTTCCCGGTACGGTGTAGGCCGTGATGTTCCCGGGGCAATCAACAAGGGTTGGTGCCATGGTGTCCAAAGCGATCACCTGCGCCAAATTGCTGTTGGCCGCGGCACAACTGCCACTGATCACTTGCGCACGTACCTGCGTGGCTTGCATGGCGGTGGGTACCGTGTATTGGGCCAGGTTGGTGGTGTCGTGTGCCCAGGTCACACCCGCATCGGTGCTCACCATCCAGATGATCGTGCTGCCCGTGTGCCCGGCCAGCGTCAACTCCATGTCCGCTCCCAGGCAATCATCTCCGCCACCGCTCAGCGTACCGCCAACGGAGTTGGGACTGACCTCGATCGTATGCGTGGTGCTCCGGCCGTTGACGGTGTAGGTCACGTTCACGTTCCCGCTTTGCATGGCCGGATCGAACACATGGCCACTGACACCGGGACCGCTCCAAATGCCGCCCGCATCGCTGCCGAAGTCGTACAGCACGGCATCCACCCGGAGGTTGTTTCCACCGGTCCGGAGCAACCGGAGGTACCGCATGGGCGCGGTGGTGGCAACCGGGGTGAAGATCATCGAGGTGGATGTGGTGATGATATCGCCCAGGTCGTTGAAAGGACCTGTTCCGGTGGCGGAACCGCCCACGTTCAGCACGGCGGTGCCGCTGACCGCCCGCCAGCGGATCACCACGGACCCTCCAGAGGGGATGGTGACACCGAGGTCGATGATGATCGCATCTCCAGTATTGTCAAAGAGGGCCCCGGCTCCGTAGGCACCCGAACCCAAGGCAGCGGACGGTGTGGTCACTCCGCTGGAAGAGAAGATCGAGGCTCCGTGGCCTTGGACCGGCGGAAGCAGGTAGGAGGTGAGGTCCACCGGTGCATCGGCGGCGCAGAACGGCCCCGGGGGCGTGAATACGCTGGGGTCCTTGAAGGAAACCGTCACGGTGAAGTTGCAACTGGCCGTGTTGCCGGCGGCATCGGTGGCCACATAGGCGACGGGCGTCACGCCCATGGTGAACGTACTTCCCGGTGCGGGTCCGGTAGTGCGGGCAATGGAAACTCCCGTGCAGTTGTCCGAAGCCGTGGGTACGGTCCAGTTGACCACCGAGTTGTCGGTGAACCCGTTCACGTTGATGTTGCCGGGGCAACCGGTCAGGACGGGGGGGACCGTGTCCAGTGGTTCGGCGTTCACGGTATTGCTTGTCACCGCCGGGCAAATGCCGCTGGTAACTTCTGCCCTGACCGCCGTGGTTTGTACCACGCCGTGGAGCGTGTCGACCGTCAACCCGGAGGGATCGCTTGTCCATGCCGTGCCTCCGTCGGTGCTGGTTTGCCACACGATCGATCCAACGACGGGGCCAGCCAGTGAGAAGGGTGCATCCGAACCGGGGCAGACCGCTCCGCCCCCGGTCAGCAGGCCAACGCTGGAGGGCGGATCGATCTGGATCACCTTTGTTGTACTGTAGCAATCCACCGCATACGTGATGGGCTGGGGACCGGTGAAGCCCGCCGGGTTGAACGTGGAACCCGAAACGCCAGGCCCGCTCCAAGTGCCACCAGTGAGTGCACCATTCTTGAACTGGACCGCATCAAGAATGAAGGCGGTTGAACTAATTGCATTGATCTTCCGGATTCGGACGTAGCGCGCGGCGATGGGTAGTTCGAAGTTCCCCGCGGTAAAGGTTTCCATCGTGGTGCTGGGAGGGGGCGTCACGTCAACCCATACAGTGCCGTTCGCCGAAACCTCCATCTTGGGGATGGCGGTTCCGGATGCTCCTGTGACTTTCCGCCACACCAGCTGTACTGTGCCACCGGCATCCACTACCTCAGCCAGATCCACGGTGAGAGAAGCGCCGTCGGTGTTGAACTGGACCCCCGTGCCATCGGGTACGCCGAGGGCAGCGGTGATGTTCGATAGTCCGGTCTGAGTGATCACCGTCACTGCATTCCCGCCATGCAAGGGAATCAAAAGAGAATTCAGGTTCAAGGAACCTTCCGTGCGGCACAGCGATAAGGGGAGCGGAAAGTTGGATGGGTTCGTGGGCCAGAGCGGTGGTCCCGTATCGGATACACGTCCGAGAAAAAGATCATTTGTCTTGGAGTATCCCCCGACAAAAAGTGCGCCCTGTTTCCCAGCGGCAACCGCCTGCAACACATCATCATTGCTGCCCGTTCGGGTAGAGAACCATTCGGATCTGCCGTAGCGGGTGAAGCGTGCGGCGAACATTTCACGACCGGAAATACCGCCTGTAGTGGTCCCGTCATCCCAGGTTATCTGGTTGGAATAAGTGCCGCACAGGTGTACTGCGCCCTCAGGTCCCACATCAATGTCCAGGCCGGCATTGGCATGGCTCACCGTACCGGTGGCGGTTCGGAGCCAAGCCGTATTCCCGTTGGACCTTGACAAGGCGGCAAGGAACAGGAAGTCGTGCGGGTTCCCGGAAAGGTTCGTGGTGCCATTGGAGGGGAACTTCGACTGGTTGTGTGTTGCACCGGCCAGGTAGAGGTTCCCGCATGATCCCGGATCGACGGCAATGGCCCCCACGGTGATGTTTGAACTGCCGGGATTGATGATGTAGCGCGCCCAGTTGAGCGTACAGGATTGGTCCACGCTCAGCACGTACATGCTGTTCTCGCTTTCCAGATCATCCCAGTATGCTGCTGTGGAACTGTTCGCATTCCTCCACCGGAAGTCATCATCATCCGTGAATGTGCCGACGGTATAGATGTTCGTTCCGTCAGTAGCCAGTTTCCCGGCGAAGTCGTCCTTATCCGTGCCACCGCTGCAGCTGGAGACGAATGAACCGGACAACGTGTACTTGGCTATGAACACGTTCTGGCTATCATGGGTTTCTCCAACGGGGTTGCTGCTGCCGTTGAAATAGATCCGGCGGCGGTAATCACCGGTAATGAACACGCCCGAAGGGAGAGCGACAATGCCGGTACCGCGATCATTACCGTTGCTTCCGGCCACAGCCTTTATCCAGTTCAATGCTCCATCTGATGGTGCGTAGGAGGCTACCAGGATATCACTGCCACCGGCGGATCCAAGATTGAACAGACCGGTGATGATGTTCCCTAGGCTCAAACTGTTCTGGAAGGAACCCGTGACGTAGATGTTCCCATCGGGACCAATGGCAACGGCGTTCAATTCATCGGAGCCGGATCCTCCCAAGGTCTGGGCCCAAACGAGGGATCCATCCAGGTTCAGCTTCACCAGAAAGCCATCCCGGCGGGCTGAGGTGGAGACATTGTACGCCAGCAGCCCGTAGGGTGCGCCCCCGTAAACCACACCCACTGCATAGATGTAGTTGTTCACGGTATCCACGGCAATATCGCGCACGTCATCAGCCAAGCTGTTGTTCGTTACGCTCGGTGAACTCCAATCAAACGGAAGGGGTTGGGCCTTCAATCCGTCACTATGCAGCATCCCCAGGCCCAGTAGGAGGACCAGGGGCATGGAATAGGTATCAGTACGCTGTAGTAAAATAAACATTCGTCGATGCCCGTTGGAGCTTGGGCTGAAGGAATGAGGGGTTCGTCGGCCATCAGTACGACATTTCACGTAGGTTGGTTTCAACTCGTGACGCGTCGGTACCGCGTTCTGGACAAAGCAGTGAGGCCTCCGGACCGTATGGTTACGAGCAGGTCACCTACATGGACCACGAGGCCGTCACTCGCTCAGGCCCCATCGGACTCATCGGCCGATGCCTTCATCTGCCTCCGCATCTCAGCACGCTGACCGAACACATAGTAGCGGTCCAATTGGTCGCGCAAGCGGAAGAAGCGGAAGAAGCCGACCACCACGAAAAGCACACAGAGCAGCAGGGCCAAGTAACCTACATAGCGCAGGTCTCCATAGCCCTCGATCTGGATCAAGGCGATGCCGCCGATCAACAAGTACAGCGAGGAGCGGATGTAGCTGAGCAAAGTGCGTTCATTCGACAGGCGGGTCCGCTCCAAGGCCAAATGGTCGCGCAGGATCAGCGGTTCCCGGTTCCGGAACTGGGGGTGCTTGAGCCGGAGCATCCGCTGAAGGCGGTACATGCGCGTATCCATGGCGTGAAATTAAGCAGATGTTCCACGGGGACCGGCCACCGGCATTGCGAGTGCACCTGCCGCAGGCACGTGATGCTTCGTCGAAGCGATCCCGCATCCGTGCCAGTGGCACGGAGTAAGGAAGAGGCGATGGCCCCGCTCTTTCGATCCATGCACCCTGCGGAAGAGGGTTATCTTGCCACCCCCGTTATTCACGCGGGATGAAATCCCGATCCATCAAGCCTTTTTTGCATGAGCCGCTCCCGTTCGTCAGTCCTTGTTCTTTGCCTATTCCTGGTCCTTCAGCCCTTTATGCTCCGTGCCCACGAGGGCATGTGGCTCCCTACGCTGTTGAAAGCCATTGAAGGCGATCTCCAAACCGCGGGCCTCCAATTAACCGCAGAGGATATCTACAGCATCAACTCCAGTTCGATCAAGGATGCCGTGGTGATCTTCGGAGGTGGCTGCACGGCCGAGGTGGTGAGCACACAAGGGCTGATCCTCACCAACCATCACTGCGGCTACAGCGTGATCCAGCAGCACAGCTCCCTCGAACACAACTACCTGCGTGACGGCTTCAATGCAGCCACCTTGGCGGATGAGCTGCCCAGTCCCGGGCTATCGGCCACCTTCATCGTACGCATGGAGGATGTTTCGGAACGCATGCTGGCGGCCTTCACACCGGAAATGACCGAGGCGGAGCGCGATGCAGCAGCGCGAGAGTTGGGCGAGGCCATCAGCAAGGAGGCTACGGAAGGAACAAGCCATACCGGTGTGGTCCGCCCGTTCAACCACGGCAACAGTTGGTACCTGATCATCAGCGAGACCTTCCGCGATGTGCGGATGGTGGCTGCGCCGCCCAGTGCCATCGGCAAGTTCGGTGGCGATACCGATAACTGGATGTGGCCCCGCCAGACCGGGGATTTCAGTGTGTTCCGCATTTATGCTTCACCGGAGAACGACGCTGCGGAATATGCACCGGAGAACGTTCCCTACACGCCCAAGCACAGCCTGCCCATCGCCTTGGGTGGTGCCCAGGCCGGGGAATACGCCATGATCTTCGGTTTCCCCGGGAGCACCCAGCGCTACCTGCCCAGCTTCGCCGTGGACCAAGTGATGAACGTGATCGACCCGTTGCGGATCGAGATGCGCACCGCCAGCCTGAAGGTGATCGATGCCGCCATGCTCTCCAGCGAACATGCCAAGCTGCAGTATGCCAGCAAGCAGAGCCGCATCAGCAACGGATGGAAGAAATGGATAGGAGAGGTGCGCGGATTGAATGAACTGGATGCCATCAATGTGAAGCTTGCACAGGAGCAGGAATTCACCACCCGTGCTGCCGGAAAGCCGGAATACACGGAGGTGCTGGGCGAGCTGGCCGGGCTGTACAATGAATACCTGCCCTATGCCGTTGCCAGGGAGCTGTTCGTGGAGTTCGTCTATGTGGGGCCGGAATTCCTGCGCTTTGCGGAAGGCTATACCAAGCTGATCACCAGCCATGCGGAGCTGAAGCAGGAGGGCAAGTTGGATGCTGAGCTGGAACGGCTGAAGAAAGCGGCCGAAGGTTTTTACAAGAACTACATCCCTGCAGTGGACCGGGATGTCTTCAAGGCCTTGCTGCCCATCTACCGCCAGCACGCCGATCCCCGCTTGGCACCCAAGGAACTGGCCGTGATAGACAGTCGCTACAGTGGGAACACCGATCGCTATGCCGAGGCCATCTTCGACAAGAGCATCTTCACCGATCCGGCGCGCTTGTATAAGGCACTCGATCATTTCTCCCCAAGGACGGCGAAGCGTATGGCCAAGGATCCCGCCTACACCTTGGTGAAAGCCTTTTCATCCAATTTCTTCGATCAGGTAAGGCCGCGGCATAGTGAGGTCAGTGATAGCTTGGATGCGGGCATGCGCACTTATTCGCGCGGCCTGATGGAACTCTTCCCGGAGAAGACCTGGTGGCCCGATGCCAACAGCACCCTGCGCCTCAGCTACGGCAAGGTGGAAGGAGCGGAGCCGCGCGACGGCATCATCTACAAGCCCTTCACCACGCTGCAAGGCATCATGGAAAAGAACAACCCCAACGATCCCGACTTCGTGGTGCCTCAGAAGTTGATCGACCTCTATGAAGCCAAGGACTTCGGACCCTATGCCATGGGTGGTGACGTCCCCGTTTGTTTCCTTACCTCCCTGCATACCACGGGAGGCAATAGCGGTAGTCCCGTGCTCAATGGCAAGGGCCAACTCATCGGCATCAACTTCGACCGCACCTGGGAAAGCACCATGAGCGATATCCTGTTCGACCCCGCCAAGTGCCGGAACATTTCCGTGGACATCCGATATGTCCTGTTCGTGATGGACAAATACCTCGGTGCCTCGCGGCTGATCAATGAGATGGAGCTGGTATCACGTGCGGATGAGCCACGTGTGATCGAGCTGCCGTTGCATCGTTAGGGGTAGTTGTTAGCTGTCAGTTGTCAGGGTGACCGCACCTGAGATGCCGGTTCGCGCTTGGCTCGCTCCGCTGACGCTCACGTGTCGTGAGCGTCAGTACAAACTTTCGCACTCGCGACACGCGAGCGCTAGCTTTAGCTGGTATCACGTGCGGATGAACCACATGTGATCGAGCTGCCGTTGCATCGTTAGGGGTAGTTGTCAGTTGTCCGTTGTCAGACGGCCTAGTACACCTGTTCTGACAACCTTCCGGGCTCCTTGGAACAATTCGCGGCCAGTGTATGTCGTATAGAGGACGGGCTATGATCTCGGGTCTAAATGATCTGTTGAACTGGTCTGAAGCCCTGTGCTTGCCTGAATATATTGACCGCTCGGAGGTTACATGTCAACTCCCCAAACCTAGATAAAAATGGCACGAAGAGACCAAGTGAAGGGGGAAGTTGCAGAACGTCAAATGCGCTACTTCAGCGAAGAATTCAAACG
>JAIOIH010000053.1 GCA_019912395.1 Flavobacteriales bacterium
GTGCAGGGGTCGCCCCCTACCACCTTGCGCCTTGCTGACCGGCTTCGACAACTCGCCGGTAAGGGACTTGCACCCTCTGGATATTCAAAGAACGATGCTACCTTGCGGTAGTACTCTTGACCCATGCCGGGCACACACAGCACCTACCCAAAAGGCGGGGTTTTGTGTTCCAAAGACAGTTTTGTGGTTAATCAAACATTAGTTTTTCAAATCAAGTTTTGTGGTAAAAGTCCCGCCCTTCGGGTAGCTGCAAACCGTTAGCAGTAATGGTAGGACGACCCAACCGACAACAATAGAGAATGAGAAAAACGACATTTAAAATATCAAAAATGGACTGCCCATCCGAAGAGCAAATGATACGGATGAAGCTTGCCGACTTGACAAACATCAACTCGTTGGACTTTGATATACCTAACAGACAACTGACCGTTTTTCACACAGAAAACCATGACCAAATTTTTCAGCGACTTGACAACTTAAAATTTGATACTTCTCTTATTGATAGCGTTTCGGCAGACAATTACATTGCAACAACCGACAACACTGACCGTGAGAAAAAATTGCTTTGGCAAGTTTTAGCCATAAACTTTTTCTTTTTTGCACTTGAACTTACGACAGGTTTTATTTCAAACTCAATGGGACTTGTAGCGGACAGTTTGGATATGCTTGCCGACAGTATTGTTTACGGACTTGCACTTTTTGCAGTTGGCGGAACAATGACACGAAAGAAAAATATTGCAAAATCGGCAGGTTATTTTCAATTGACACTTGCGGTTTTTGGTTTTATAGAAGTTATCAGACGATTTGTTGGAACGGAAACAATTCCAGCATTTCAGACAATGATAATTATTTCAATTCTTGCTCTTATTGGTAATGGACTTTGTTTGTATTTACTGCAAAAAAGTAAAAGCAAAGAAGCTCATATGCAAGCAAGTATGATTTTTACTTCTAATGACGTAATTGTAAATCTTGGAGTAATCGTAGCAGGCGGACTTGTTTACTTGACAAACTCAAAATATCCTGACCTTATCGTTGGGACAATTGTATTTTTCATCGTTGGACAAGGAGCATTTAAAATTCTAAAACTATCAAAATGACGGACGAAAGAAGAACCACTACTGCTAATCGAGTAGGCGGCCCCGCCGCTAAATAGCGACGGGGTGCGCCTCTCACACCACTGTACGTACGGGTCTCGTATACAGCGGTTCGTTGAGGTGTGGAGCTACTTTCCGGTAGTGGTCGAGCAGGGCTTCATAGCCGCATTTGGCCAAGCGGTTCAGGGTGATCGTGGTGTTCAGGATGGGACTTTGGGCGATGGCCCAGCCACCTTTGCGCGTTCGGCTCCAAGGCATAGGCGTGGTGCTGGTCTACTCCCAAGCGGATCAGGTTCTTCCGTTTCCGTTCGGGTTTCTTCCAGTCCTTCCAGATGCAGTACCGCAAGCGGTTGCGCACCCAGCCGTCCACATCGCGCAGTTTGCCGGAATCAATCCGAAATCGAATCAACAAGAAGAGCGATCAGCGGCAGGAGTTCTCCTTTACCCCTCCTTCAGCACGCTCCGCCCGATCACGATCCGCTGCACCTCGCTGGTACCCTCGTAGATCTGGGTGATCTTGGCGTCGCGCATCAGGCGCTCCACGTGGTATTCCTTCACGTAGCCGTAGCCGCCATGCACCTGCACGGCTTCCACGGTGGTCTTCATGGCGGTTTCGCTGGCGAAGAGTTTGGCCATGCTGCTGGCGCGGTCGTAGTCCTTGTGCTGGTCCTTGAGCCAGGCGGCTTTTAGGCAGAGCAGGCGTGCGGCCTCGATCTCGGTGGCCATGTCGGCCAGTTTGAAGGCGATGGCCTGGTGCTCGCTGATGGGCTTTCCGAAGGCCTTGCGCTCCTTGCTGTAAGCCACGGCCAGTTCAAAGGCGCCGCTGGCGATGCCGAGAGCCTGTGAGGCGATGCCGATGCGGCCGCCGGCCAAGGTTTTCATGGCGAAGGTGAAGCCGAAGCCGTCCTCGCCGATGCGGTTGGCCTTGGGCACCTTCACGTCCTGGAACATCAGCGTGTGGGTGTCGCTGCCGCGGATGCCGAGCTTGTCTTCCTTGGCGCCCACCACAAAGCCGGGCATGCCCTTTTCCACGATGAGGCAGTTGATGCCCTTGTGGCCCTTGGCGGCATCGGTCTGGGCCATCACCAAGTAGGTGCTGGCGGTGCCGCCGTTTGTGATCCAGTTCTTGGTGCCGTTGAGCAGGTAGTGATCGCCCTTGTCGATGGCGGTGGTGCGCTGGCTGGTGGCATCGCTGCCGGCCTCCGGTTCGCTCAGGCAGAACGCGCCGATCACCTCCCCTTTCGCCAAGGGCACTAAGTACTTCTGCTTCTGTTCCTCGTTGCCGAACTCTTCCAGTCCCCAGCACACGAGGCTGTTGTTCACGCTCATCACCACGGAGCAGCTGGCGTCCACCTTGCTGATCTCCTCCATGGCCAGCACGTAGCTGATGGCGTCCATGCCACCGCCGCCGTACTTGGGGTCCACCATCATGCCGAGGAAGCCGAGCTCGCCGAGCTGCTTGATCTCTTCCTTGGGGAAGCGTTGCTCGCGGTCGCGGTCGATCACACCGGGCTTCAATACGTTCTGGGCGAAGTCACGGGCGGCATCGCGCACGGCTTTCTGTTCTTCATTCAATTCGAAGTCGAAACCGGAGGTGGTGGTTGCTTGCATTGGGCAAATATCGGGATTCGATTGATTTTAACCGCAGAGCCGCAGACCGTGCTCCGCCGAAGCGGCTTCGCCCAAGCGAGGACGCGTAGGAATGTCTGCTGCCCGAAAAGGGAAAACCGCCGATTACCCTGATTACGCGTATGAATAAAGATGAATACCTGCCAGCAGTGATCCGCTCGATCAGTGTCATCTGCGTCCGATAGATATCGGACCCATCTCCAATACCTTCGCCACGCATGACGAAGATGGGTCCTGTGCGTGTGATCGGCGTAATGAGCGGCAGTTCGCTGGATGGGATCGATCTGGCGTTATGCCATTTCGCCCTCAACGGCAAGCAGTGGTCCTTCACCGTGGAGGCGGCCCGGACCGTCCCGTACGATGCCGCCATGCGCCAGCGGCTACTGGAGGCTACCAGCGGGGATGCCCTGGAACTGGCACGGCTGAACCGCGACATCGGCATCGCGATCGGCCAGGGTTGCCGGCAGATGCTCCAAGCGCACAGCGCGGACCTGATCGCCTCCCACGGACACACCATCTTCCATCAACCGGATGAGGGCCTGACGCTGCAGGTGGGTTCCGGCGCGCATATCGCCGCCTTGTCCGGCCTGCCCACTGTATGTGATCTTCGCTCGCTGGACGTGGCCTTGGGCGGCCAGGGTGCGCCGTTGGTGCCGTTCGGCGAGCGCATGCTCTTTCCGGACCACAAGGCCTTCGTGAACTTGGGCGGCATCGCGAACATTTCCGTTCACCATGGAAAACAGCCCGTTGGCTACGATGTGTGCCCTTGCAACCAAGCACTGGACCTCTTGGCGGCCGAAGCCGGAAAACCCTACGATGCCGACGGTGCCTTGGCACGCGCCGGCGAAGTGGACCTGGAACTGCTTGCAAAATTGAATGCGCTGCCGTTCTATGCGCAGGCCCCTCCCCGTTCATTGGGCCGTGAATGGTTCGAAGAGAAGATGAAGCCCTTGATCACCACGAAAGCGCCGCTGGAAAACCGGTTGCGCACGGTGACCGAGCACGTTGCCTTGCTGATCGCGCGGGAATTGGACAACGCCAAGGTGGAAACCGCACTTTTCACCGGAGGAGGAGCCCACAACGGCTTCCTGATCGAGCGGATCGCCGCCCTGGGCAAGGCCAAGCCGGAACTCCCTTCAGCTGAACTGATCAACTACAAGGAGGCCGTGATCTTCGCTTTCCTGGGCCTGATGCGCCTTCGCGGCGAGGTGAACACCTTGGCGAGCGTCACCGGGGCTTCGCGGGACAGCATCGGTGGCGCTGTATATCTCCCAATTAACACCCGGTAAGGGATAACCCTGCGGAACCGGTCCGGCCACCCTACCCGGCACGGCTAATTTTGGGCATTCGCATCCGAGGAGCGCACATGAGGGAAACATTGAAGAAGTTCGAGGAGCGCGAGCCCGAAGTGGTATTTGAATGGAACGATGCGCCCACCGGGGCCAAGGGCTGGGTGGTGATCAACAGCCTGCGCGGTGGGGCTGCCGGTGGTGGCACCCGCATGCGCAAGGGCCTGGACAAGCGGGAGGTCATCAGCCTGGCCAAGACCATGGAGGTGAAGTTCACCGTGAGCGGACCGGCGATCGGCGGAGCCAAGAGCGGCATCAACTTCGACCCGATGGACCCGCGCAAAGGCGAGGTGCTGGACCGCTGGTTCAAGGCCGTAATGCCCTTGCTGAAGCACTACTACGGAACGGGCGGCGACATGAACATCGATGAGCTGCACGATGTGATCCCCATCACGGAGCGCTACGGACTGCTCCATCCGCAGGAAGGCGTGGTAACGGGCCACTTCGGCATGGACGAGGCGGGCAGGGCCCGGACCATTGAGCAGTTGCGCACGGGAGTGAGCATGCGCGTGGCGGACCCCGCCTTTACGCCGGTGCCCGGAAAATACGCGGTGGCCGACCTCATCACCGGTTGGGGTGTGGCCCAGAGCGTGATCCACCAGTACCGCATTCAAGGGGGAACCGTGAAGGGCAAGCGCGTGGCGGTGCAGGGATGGGGGAATGTGGCTGCGGCCGCAGGATACTACCTCAGCCGAGCAGGTGCTCTCCTTGTGGGCATCATCGACCGGCATGGCGGCACGATCTCCGAAACGGGATTGGATGCGGCGACCGTGGAAAAGCTCTTCCTGGAGAAGGAAGGGAACAGCCTCCACGTTCACGACATGCTGCCCTTCGACACGGTGAACGAGCGCATCTGGGACTGCGGCGCGCAAATATTCCTGCCGTGCGCGGCCTCCCGCCTGGTGACCCGCGGACAAGTGGACCGCCTCTGCGAGGCCGGACTGGAAGTGATCGCCAGCGGCGCGAACGTTCCCTTCGCCGACCTGGAGATCTTCTACGGGCCCATCGCTGAGCACGCGGATGAGAAAGTGGCGGTGATCCCGGACTTCATTGCCAACTGCGGCATGGCGCGCGTCTTCGCGTATTGCATGCAGGACGGTGCGGAACTCACCGACAAGGCCATCTTCAACGATGTGGGCAAGGTGATCGGCGAGGCCCTGGAACGGGTGCATGCCAAGAACACCGGTAATACACATATCACCAGCACGGCCTTTGCGATCGCCCTGGCCGAGCTGTCCTAGGAAAATTTTCGGGGACCATCCCCGTTCCATAACAAGCAAACCCCATCCATGCACATCCCGCTTTTCGCACAGGTACAGGACAACGCCGAAGCAGCCCGACAGCTGTTGGAGCAAACGGTCGCCACGCCCGCGGTGGTTCCTACCGAGGAAACCATCTCGATCTGGGAGTTGATCCAGAACGGTGGCTGGTACATCATGGGGCCGCTGGGCATCATGTCCCTCATCGCCGTATACATCATCATTGAGCGGAGCCTGGCCATTCGCCGCGCGCTCAAGGAGGAAAAGGACTTCATGGAGAAGATCCGGGACTACATCCACGACGGCAAGATCGATTCCGCCAAGAACCTCTGTGCGCAGAACCCCGCCCCGGTGGCCCGCATGCTGGACAAGGGGATCAGCCGGATCGGCAGGCCGTTGAAGGACATCGAGGTGAGCATCGAGAACGCCGGCAAGCTGGAGGTGTACAAGCTGGAGAAGGGACTGAGCATCCTGGCCACCATCGCGGGGGCCGCGCCCATGCTGGGCTTCCTTGGCACGGTGATCGGCATGATCGTTACCTTCCACACCATGAAGATCAGCGGTGCCGGCGTGGAGATCAGCCAACTTTCCGGCGGCATCATGCAGGCCATGGTCACCACGGTGGCCGGCCTCATCATCGGCATCATCGGTTACGTGGCCTACAACACGCTGGTGGCCCGGGTTACCAAGGTGGTACAGAACATGGAGGCCACCACCATCACCTTCATGGAAGTACTTGAATCCCCCGCCAAATAGCGCATGGGACTACGCAGCTCACATAAGGTGGATGCCGGGTTCAACATGAGCTCGATGACGGACCTGGTCTTCCTGTTGTTGATCTTCTTCGTGATCCTCAGCACCATGGTAAGCCCCTACGCACTGCCCGTGGACCTGCCCACCAGTGCCAACAAGACCAAGGACAAGGCCAAGGTGGCGGTACGGATCGATACCGAACTGCACTACAGCGTGAACAACCAGCTGATCGAACCCGCACAGCTCGAAGGTGTACTGACGGCTGAAATGGCGAAGACCTCCGGCGACCAAGCGATCATCCTCCACGTGGACCAGAGCGTGCCCACGGGCGTGACGGTAAGCGTGCTGGACATCTGCAAAAGGAACAAGTGGAAGATCATCTTGGCTACGAAGCCGAGTTGAGAAATGGGGACGCCGAGGCGCAGAGACGCGGAGAAGAAAGGAATGAAGTGGAATGGCATGCAGCTGTAGCGTCGATCAAGTTCCCCGCCGTAGCCATAGCGAAGGAGGGTGGATCGGCCGGAACAGGTGAACGAATAAAAAATGAGCAGCCTCACGATAAAACAGGAAACCAACGACAAGCGCGTGAGCGTGATCAGCACGATCGTGTTCCACATCCTGCTGCTGATCCTGTTCCTGTACATCGGCCTGAAGCAGCCGGACCCGCTCCCGCAGGAGGAGGGGATCGAGCTTTCCTTCGAGGATGCAGGCGGCCTTTCCGGCGGTGCCACCACGGCCCAACCCGCCACTTCGCAACCACCACCCACGCCAGCCGAACCTGCCCCGACCACGAGCGAGGAAGTCGCCACCGATGAGGCCAGCGAAGTAGCCGTGCCCAAACCGGTGAAGCCGAAGCCCAAACCGGAACCCGCCAAGCCCCAGCCCCGCAAACCGGACCCCAATTCCCTCTTCGCGCCTTCGTCCACGCCGAGCAACTCCAGCGCATCGGCACAGAGCGGTGGCGGGTTGCCCAGCAATACGCCCGGTGACGGCGGTTCAGGCACCTTCAAGGGCAAGGCATTCGAAGGGCGCTTGGCCGGTCGCGGACTGGTCCGCGGACCGAACATTTCGGAAAAGCCCACTGAAGCGGGCAAAGTGGCCTTGGACATTTTCGTGGACCGCACCGGCAAGGTGACCCACGTGGCCATGAACCTCGACCGCAGCACCACCACCAGCCAAGTGCTGTACAACCTCGCCAGGAAGGCCGCGCTGCAATGCACCTTCAGCCCCAAGCCGGACGGCCCTGCGGAGCAGAAAGGCGACATGACTTTCATCTTCATCCTCGAGTAAGGTGGACTACCCGGAAACGCTGGCGTACCTGCACGCGCGGCTTCCGATGTTCTCGCGGATCGGGAAGGCCGCATACAAGGCGGACCTCTCCAATACCCATGCACTGATGGATGCCTTGGGCCACCCGGAGCGGGGCCTGAAGTGCGTACACTTGGCGGGAACGAACGGCAAAGGCAGCACGGCCAATATGATCGCCAGCGTGCTGCAGGAGGCCGGTTACCGCACGGGCCTGCACACCTCGCCGCACCTGAAGGACTTCCGGGAACGCTTCCGGATCAACGGGGACATGATCCCGCAAGCGGCCGTCTCCGCCTTTGTAGGGCGCTATCGCACAGCTTTCGAGCCGGTGGAGGCTTCCTTTTTTGAATGGGGCGTGGCGCTGGCTCTCCAGTGGTTCCGCGAGCAGCACACGGACATTGCCGTGATCGAATGCGGCTTGGGCGGCAGGCTGGACAGCACCAATGTGGTAACGCCGGAAGTGAGCGTGATCACCAACATCGGCTGGGACCATGCCGATCTCTTGGGCGATACAGTGGAAAAGATCGCCGGTGAAAAGGCGGGCATCATCAAGCCAGGCATCCCGGTGATCATCGGCGAGGCCGAAGGGTCCGTCGCGGAAATCTTCCGGAAGCGGGCCAGGGAAGTAGGCGCCCCCATCCACTTCACCGACCAAGCAGCTCCCATCCCCTACGATCTGGATCTCTCAGGCCTGCACCAGCAGCGCAATGCACGAACGGCAGTAGCAGCCCTGCGCCAACTTCAGCAGCAAGGCTGGAACATCACCGAAGCACACATCCGTGCCGGCCTGTCCCAAGTGCAGTCCAACACCGGCTTCGCCGGGCGCTGGCAAACCCTTTCGCAACACCCGCACACCATCGCGGACATCGGCCACAATGCCGATGGACTGTTGATCGTGAACGAGATGCTGAGCCACACCCCGCATGCGCAACTCCACATCGTGCTCGGCACCGTGAACGACAAGGACCTCGATCGGATGTTGGCCTTGCTGCCCAAGGAGGCCATCTTCTATTTCTGCAAAGCCGACATTCCGCGGGGCCTCGATGCAATAGAGCTGAAGGAATTGGCCCAAGGGCATGGACTCACTGGAAATGCCTTCGCTTCCGTGAGGGAAGCCTTGGCAGCGGCACAGGACGCAGCTACCGGGAAGGACCTGGTGCTGGTGACGGGGAGTGCCTTTGTGGTGGCTGAGGTGGTGTGAGGGGTGATTGTGTGGATTGCTTCCTCCGATTCCCTCGCAATGCATCCCCAACGGTCTTCCGACTGCCTTTGCGTACAACCACGTTCCGGGCAGGGGATCCTGCGGGAGGGTGAAATGACAGCACCTGCGGGGGAGGTCGGGGTGGCCAGTCCGTGCTGCCCTGCGGGATCGCTTCGGGCCGTATGCTGCGCGCAGCGCAGCACACAACCCTCGCGATGACCGAGTGCTGAATTGGGTCCGTGCGTCCCGGCGGGCCGCACATGGCGAGCCACCACGCACGGTCTTCGCGAGCGAGCATTACGCACGGGAGCGTAATACCAAATCCCATTACAGATCAGTCCGAAGATGCGTCGGCATTTTTTCGCAGGACGAGACGGAGCGATAGTGGCGTAGCCGTAGCTACGGTGCTGTCTCTCCGGGGAAGTAATGCGGAAAAAGGGCAAGCAGATTGGGCTGATCTGTGGTGGGTTTTGGTATAAGGCCCGCGAAGCGATCCCGCAGAGCGGCACGGACCACCCGAAAACCAAGCCCTCAGCCCATATTATACTTCTCCCTTTCAACTCCCGCACACCTGCCACCGGGGTTTGTTCGGAAGCTTTGGACAGGGGGAATCCCATAAGCCAATAGCCAATTACTTTTTGTTATGTATTGTTAATGTTACCCCCCCCCCCTGCGATTGATAACAGACCTTCACAATCGCTAATCCACGCAAGCCTTGTGCAAAGCCCCCAACCATAACACCAGCCCAATGGTACAAGCATCTACCCCGCCCGCAAGGAAATTCGATATCTGGTTTCGCCAAGCAGGGTTCCTGATGGCCCTTGCATCCACCTGCCTTGCATTACCTGCATGGGCAGCCGACTCGTTGCACGTTGCGCTGCAAGTGAGCGACTACAACGGTTTCCAGGTAAGTTGCTTCGGCATGAAGGATGGGTGGATCGACCTGAACGTAAGCGGCGGCGAGGCCCCATATTGGTACAAATGGAGCAATGGGTCCGGTGAAGAGGACCAATTCCATTTAGCCGCCGGCTAATAAAAGTGGACGTGATCGACCAGGGAGGCCAAATAGCCACCGTGCAAGTGACCTAGCATAGAAATCACAGCCCGACACAACTACACCCTACAAATGAAAACACCTCAATCTAAGCACCAAATGATTACCTCATTCTCCTTTCAAAATAGCGGCGATGACCAGGCATTACTGCCCTTTCGGATTACCTTCGCCTCACTCGCGCTGAAAATTCTAGCAACTGCGTTTTGCATGCTTCTCATCGCGTTCAGTGTTCTATCCCAAGAGGTGCCTCCAGCTCCCGGTCAAGCCCTATGGGATTACGATATGGAGTTCATGAACGGCCCAGGTGCCACAACTGACCTTGATGCAGAAGGAAGTGCAATAAAATTGCATCAGAAAATGATGCAGCGATGGGGAGAACGACTTTACCCTTCAGGCAATCTTGGAAATATTTCGCAAGCAGCCATCTCACAAATGAACTTCATTGGTTCCAACAGCAGGGGTGGTGGGCAATTCCCTTCAAACTGGACATTGCTTGGCCCAACAAATTCTCCAAATTTTCGGCAAACGAATTTACCTCACTATAATAATGGCACAGGACAAGTTCATGTCATTGCGTTTGATCCAAGATATGGGTCGTCAAATTCTACATTATACTGTGCCTCCGGTTATGGGGGCATGTTTAAATCAGTGGATGCGGGCGATTCGTGGGTTGCGATAACAGAACACGCATTCCCATTCACTCCTGTATCGGATATTGTGGTCTTGAATCAAGACCCAGACGTGTTAATCGTTGCTACAGGATATTCCGATGGCTTCGGATACAGCTCCGGCATTTGGCGCAGTCCCGATGCTGGCAGCACCTGGGAACATATCTCTAATGGATTACCTATTAGTGCCCCTTCCATTTTCAATGTCTACAACTTGGAGGTATTGCAAACCAATCCGAACGTCGCATTCATTGCGACATCAAATGGAATCTACAAGACTACAAACGCACAGGCTCCTGCTGCGCAAGTAATGTGGCAGTTGATGTTCAATCCGTCTGGCGAATCGTTCTGGAAAGGACTGACATTTAAGAACGGATCTTCAAGCGAATTGTTTGCCTCTGGTAAAGACATTTACAAGACAAGTGATCAAGGAGCGACATGGAGTAGCATGACCGGAGCCGGGACGGGGTTGGATTTTACAGATGCCACTTGGTCAGGGCGGGCAGAAGTATCACGGATTAATATCAGAACATCACCGGACCCAAGCCTATCAAATGATCTTTTTGCCTTCATCAATACAGGAAATAATAACGGAGCTACTCAAAATTTTCCGGCTGCTGGAAGTTATGCCGCACGTTTTGAAGGATCCACTGGGCAATGGGTCGAAGGGGGTGTTGTGAGTACCGCCCAATCTACATCACCAGGGTGGGTCGCAATGGCCGTATACCCGGAAGTAGCAACCTCCAACGTAGTTTATTATGGAGGCTTGCGGATAAAGCGATCAATGAACGGCGGCTCCTCGCCTTACAGCAGCTTTTCCATGAAGGTCCACGATGATACGCAAGCCTTGGAGTTTTCCCCGAACGGCAATGAACTATGGGCAGGATGTCACGGCGGGGTTTTCCTTTGCACGAATCCCACAGAAGCATCGGCTTCGAACTTGAATTGGATTCCGAAAAACAACGGACTATCCACTGGACTTGTGTATTGCATGGCCAGCAGCCCAACAGACCGCTATGGGGTGATGTCCGGTGACCAAGACAATGGTGTTCGCCGTATTGATTCAAACACGGGAGGGAACACGAATTGGCGCTCCCTCTTGATCGGGGATGGATCCAGGGTGGCGTATAGTGCGGATGGGCGGCACGCGTATGGCGTGGATTACAGATACACCAATGTGTACAAATGGCTGAACTACTTTGGGGGAGCCGGCGAGGTCTTTGATCTCGGTTCCATTGGTGCCTGGACCGGCCATCCATTTCGCGCCATAGAACGGGACGAGAATGACGGAAAAGTTTATTTTGGCTACAGCGATACCTGGAAAGAGGCTGACCCTGACGCACCGATAGGGAACATGGGGTCTCAACAAGGTCGTATTCGACTGACGCAATGGCAATCAGACGACATCGATGAATACGTGAATGATTGTATGCGTATGCAATTCCGGGACGTGGTCATCGCTCCATCAGATGAGGACTATATCTATATGATCACACCGGCCAAGGGGAATGATTCTGGGTGCCCCACTGGTCCATTCCCATCAAATCTTATTCGTTCTAAAATACCGGCAGAGATCGATCAAAATGGCCTATACAAATTAGAAGGGATGCCACTTCCTGGTGAGGATATAGCCGCGACGCAGTTGGTCGTGGACCCTACTAATCCAAACCGAATCTGGGTTTCTTGCTCAGGTTATAGAGCCACTGAAAAAGTCTTTTTTTCTGCGCACAGAGGAAATGTGGGTTCATGGGTCAATTGGGACCCGAATGGGACTCTTCCCAATCTTCCAGTCAATGATATGGTCTATCAAGAAGGGACTGAGGGCGGCCTGTACATCGCTATGGATGTAGGGGTGTATTACCGTAATAACTTGACGGAAGATTGGATTCCGTTTTACATGGACCTACCAAACGTTCAAGTGTATGACCTTGATATCAATTATTGCGCAGGAAAGATCCGTGCTGGCACCTTCGGACGAGGTATCTGGGAAAGCGATCTCGCAGAGCAACCAACAATAGAGATGCTTTTGGAGCAGGATGAAACTTGGGCTAACCATCACAATGTCGCCCAAACCATTAGGATTACAACTGGCCATACCCTCACCGTTACAAGCACTATAAATTTCGCACCCGGTGCCGGTGTGGTCGTGGAACCCGGTGCGCGTTTGATCGTGGATGGAGGGTTGCTCACCAACTCCTGCGGTAGTTTTTGGCCGGGCATCCAGGCATGGGGAACCACCAACCAAAACCAGTCCGGATATCCCATTCCGGACCATCAGGCCATTGTAGTACTGAAGAACGGTGCAGTGATCGAGCATGCGCGCGAGGCCATCCAGGCCATGAACCCGAACGATTGGAACATGAAGGGCGGGGTGGTGCAGGTGCAGGGAACGGCCGATCAAGTGGGGGCCACCTTCCTGAACTGCCGCCGGGCCGTGAGCTATGTGGCCTACCAGAACACCAATTACAACGGCCAGCCCACGGGCAACCGCAGCTATTTCCGCCGCTGCGACTTCATTGTGGATGACCAGTACCGGGGTGGGGACGACTTCTATGCCCACGTAAGCATGTGGAAGGTGGACGGCATCAACTTCAAAGGCTGCCACTTCAAGAACCTCCAGACCGGCATCACCGAGAGCGACAAGCTGGGGCAGGGGATTATCAGCTCCGATGCGCAGTTTAGCGTTTCGGGCTTCTGCTCCAGCATCCAGCCGTATGGTGTGCCCTGCCCGGCACAAAACCTGACCCGCAGTACATTTGAGGGCTTGGACCACGGCATCGAGGCCCGGATTTCCTCCACGGACCGCTCCTTTATAGTCACCGATTGCGACTTTATGGACAACGTGCTCGGTGTGTACAGCAGTGCGGTGAACAGCTTTCAGGTTACCAAATGTAACTTTACTGGAGGCGGTAGGGATGTGGATGCCGTTTTAGGTACAGTGGATTACGCAATCCTATCTGTAGGTGGCCACCACGGCATTTACTCCACCCGGGGCCATGGCTTCCGTATTGAGGAAAACACCTTTGCCCGATCGGTGGACGCACCCAATTCATTCACCGGGGTGCGGATCAATACCAGCGGAGCGTACAATAGCGAGGTGTACAAGAACTCCGCCACGGGCACCAATCACGGTTTTGTGGGCGAAGGCAAGTGCATCGCCGAAAACCATGCCGCTTATGTAGGTCTGCAGTTCCTCTGCAACAGCAACAACAACCCCGATGCACAGGACATCTTTGACCGGAAGATCGAGAACATCCAATTCAGCAACTTCCACAGCATCCGCACCCAGCAAGGCTCCAGCGCCGTTCCGGCAGGCAACCTCTTTACCCAGGACCTGATGCCGCTGGATGAGAGCGATTTCAAGAACAATACGGACTGGGTGCTGAACTACTGGTACAATAACGCCAACGACCCCGCCGCAGAGCCGATGGACTTTACCATTGGCTGGGTGGGCAAATCCTTTACGGACGAGGTCAATACCTGCCCCTCCCGCTTGGACCGGACCGGGCGCATTCATCCCTACACCCAGACAGGGATGGACGAGGTGCGGGCGGAGTTTGCCTCTGCGAAGACGGCCTACGTGAACACGGCCTACGTGTACAACGCATTGCTGGACGGCGGCAACACCGATGCGCTCATCCAGGAAGTGCAATTGACCTGGCCGGAGGATGCTTGGCAACTGCACGATGAACTGATGGCCAAAAGCCCCTACCTCTCCACGGACGTGCTGCGCGAGGCGGTGCTGAAGCACATCATGCCGCAAGCCATGTTGTTGGAGGTGTTGCTGGCCAACCCGGACGGCACGAAGAAGGAGGGCTTTGTAAAATGGCTGCAATACGAAGCACCTTGGCCACTTCCCCAGTACATGATCGACCTCATTGTGGGGTCTTGGGAGCAAAAGACCTTCCGCACCCAATTGGAGAGCGACATGGGCCAGCACCATGCCGACATGAGCTTTGCCGCCGATGAACTGATCGGGGAATGGAAGAACGATTCTTTGGGCATCCGCACGGACAGCATCTTGGTGCGCTGGCAGCAGGTGCCCAGCCTCGGTGCCCGCTACAGCGAGGTCCTTACCCGGTTGGAGCGCGGGGAATACGATCAGGCCATGGACCTGATGCAGGGGCTGGAGGCGACCTACAAATTGAGCGATGCACAGTTCAAGGAGCGCGAGGATGCCTTGGCCTATATCGATTTCCTCGCCACCGCCCATGGGGCAGGCCACGACCTGATGCACCTGGACGGCACCGAGCTGGCCGCCCTGCGGAACATCGCGGCAGAAGGCTGCGAGCGGCCCGCGTTATGGGCGCAAAACATCCTCTGCTTCGGCTACGGGGAATGCTACGCCCCTTGCACTGGCAAAGGTGCTTCGCAGAAAATGCTACGCCTGCCCACACCCGCTGCGCCACCTGCCGCCCCAAACCCCCTGGCCCTCTACCCGAACCCGGCGACCTCGTATGTCACCTTGGCCTATACGCTCGCAGATGCACCGAAGGATGCAATACTGGTGTTGCGCGGGGTGGACGGGCGGGAACTGCGGCGCATGCCCCTGGCCGCGCAACAGGGCCAAGAGTTGCTGGACACGCGAGGCTATGCCCCCGGCACCTATAGTGTTGAACTACTCAACGATGGCGTGCGCATCGCCACCGAACGCTTAGTGCTAAAGCCATGAAGACCTTGTCCCTCGCAGTGCTGGCCGTTATGTCGGCCAGCACTGGCGGGGCGCAGGTGCCGCTAACCCTGGACACCTCGTTCCGTGCCACCCGCTTTGTGAACAGCGGCTTCATGGACGTACTCCCCTTAGACGACGGCAGTGTACTGGCCACGGGGTATATGATTTCCATTGATCAATGCTGCTCCGGCATCCCTTACAGCTTTTTCAGGCTTTTGCCCAATGGGGACCTCGACGAATCCTGGACCACAAATGGCGGGTATGGTCCCATCAATCCGTCAGGGGATTACTACTATTTGAATATCGATGGCTTCCCGCTAAGGTACTTTCAATCGACCGGTGAACTGGATCCGACCTTTGAACCCCTCTTCGAAAATGATGATCATCCAGGCCTCAACAACGGCAACGGCGGGGACATCTTCGTACAGGCCGATGGCAAGGTGCTCTGCACCGGAGATCATCTTATAGTGGAGCAGTGGGGCCAGAACGCACCAGGGTGGTACTCCCTGCTACAGGTGAACACGGACGGTATTTTGGACAGCACCTTTGACTACCGGCAGACCAACGGTGTGATCTGGACCTTGGAGCCCACTACGCAGGGCCGCCTCCTGGTCAGCGGGGTGTACAGCACCTACGAAGGGCAACCGGCAGGGCGGATCCTGCGCATCTGGCCGGACGGCAGCTTGGACACAACTTTCCACACGGACATCATAAAAGGCTACGCCTCCGTTTTGGAGGAACTGCCCGACGGACGCATCCTGGCTGGCGGGCAATTCGTGTTCCCCAACGAGCCCGATACCATGCACCTGATCCGCCTACTGCCCAACGGGACCTTGGACAGCACCTTCAACAACCATACGGAATACAATCACCTGCCGCAGTGGTCTTTCGGGGATTTCAGCCACAGCTTGCGGGCCATATTACCGCTGCCGGACGGCACCATGATGGTCGGCGGGGATTTCACCCATATCAATGGGCAGCTGCGGCGGGGTGTGGCCCTCTTGGACACGGCGGGCAACTTGTTGAACACGGCCTTTACCGGAGAGGGCTGCGGCCTGTGGCATGATTTCAACAGCACCAGCATGTACAGCGGGCTTACTGACATCAGCCTGGCACCTGACGGGAGTATTTTTGTGTGCGGCTTCTTCAAGGGCTTCGATGATGGCTTGGTGAGCGACACGAGCATGACGTTCATTGCCAAGCTGCATGGGCTGAGCGTAGGCATCCACGAAACGGCGGCCACACAAAAGAGAGGCAGTCTGCTTGTCCTACCCAATCCAGCCAACACGCAGGTGAGTTTCCGATATCGGCTTCTGGAGCCGGTGAAAGAGGGTTATATCCGACTTGTGGATGCTTTGGGCCATGAGGTGATGCGCCTGCCCTTGCACGATGCCCATGGCGAGTCCATGCTTGATACCCGCCACTTTGCCAATGGGAATTACACCGCTCAACTCATCAATGCAGACCTACCAGTGGCCTCACAAAAACTCATCCTGCAATGAAGCCCACTTTTAAGATAATCCTGTGCTTGTGCATATTCCTTTTCGACCAACAGATCGCCAAGCCCCAATTTGATGCCCTGCCCGATTCCAACGCGCAATGGCAGACTTACACCTATGACGGGGGAATTTTTGCATTTGAGACCCAGTTTTGGATTGACAGTAGTTCTGATACGCTGATCAATGGAGACTTCTATTTGAACCTGAACAATGCAGGTTCCTACTTTCTGCACGACAATGGCTTGGGGCAGGTGTATTGCAGGGACACCACGGACACTGATCATCTCCTCTATGATTTTGATGTGAGCGAAGGGGATACTGTCTTTGATGTGTTCCATTTGGACTTAGGCGATCCGCTCTTCACCGATATGGTCGTGAATGGTGTGGATAGTGTACTGATTGCAGGGAAGTACAGAAAACGAATAGACATTTCGCCAGCCGGGGTGCCGGATCCAGGCTTCTTCTACTGGATCCAAGGGATAGGCGGAAACCAGGGTCTGCTGACCACCAACGGAGTTTTTTTTGTTTCCATTCGCCCTTGGCTACACTGCATGAGCGCCAACGACACCATACAATTCGATGGCTCTAATTTCGGTGATCCGGGTCCAGTTTTAAGCGTGGGCCAACCTGGCAATTGCTTCAGTACCATGGATGTTCCGGAGCGTGTACTTGGGCCTTCGCAATTCACCGCCATACCCAACCCCTCCACCGGCCTTTTCCACTTGGGCCATACCACAGCGCAGATCAGCATCTACAACGCCCAAGGCAGGCTGCTTTTCCAAACCCGCGACAAGGAGGTAGACCTGAGCGCCTACCCGCCGGGGGTGTACACGGCGGTGGTGCAAACGGCAAAAGGAAGTAGTGCGCTTCGGTTGGTGGTGATGCGGTGAGAAATTAAGCAATGAATGAAATTAAGCAATTGAGGAAATTAAGCAATGAGGGAAATTAAGCAATTGAGGAAATGAGGGAAAGTACTTCGAACTGTGCATGTACATTTCCCCCGTTCGCCCCCACCGCATGAGCAATAGAACCCTTACCCTTTGTGCTGCCGTTTGCCTTGTCGCCATTGGCTTGCACGCGCAAACCGTCACCTTTCTTGACCAGACCACGCGTGCGCCCATCCCGGATGTCACGCTCACTTGCACAGGCTCAGGTACGGTGGCGGTGTCCAAGGCCGATGGCCGCGCGAACATCGCCGCGCTGATGGGTTGCGACAGCATCCGCATCGACCACCTTTCCTATACGCCCGTCACCATGGCTTGGGCGGCGTTGGCGGCTTCCCCCGAAGTGGACCTGAGCTACCGCGTGAACCTGCTGCGTGCAGTGGTCACCAGCGGCAGCCGCTTCGCTGAACCCAAACGCGACGTGCCCGAGCAGATCGACATACTGCCTCGCCGCGAAATTTCCTTCATGGGCCAGCCCACGGCGGCGGAGCTGTTGCAGAATACGGGCACCGTCTTCGTGCAGAAAAGCCAGCTTGGCGGAGGGAGTCCCACCATCCGCGGCTTTCAGGCGAACCGCATCCTGCTGGTGGTGGACGGCGTGCGGATGAACAACGCCATCACGCGCAGCGGCCATACGCAGGACCTGATCACTGTGGACCAGTATGCCTTGGACCGCATCGAGGTGGTGAGCGGCCCCAACTCGGTGGCCTACGGCAGCGATGCCTTGGGCGGCACTATCCACCTGATCACCCGCAGTCCGAAGTTCATGGGAGCGGACAGCATACGCACCACCGGTGATGCCTTTGTGCGCTATGCCACGGCCGCACACGAGAAGACGGCCCATGCAGGCATCGAGCTGCGCGGGAAGAAATTGGCCAGCTTCACCAGCATCACCGCCAGCGACTTCGGCGACCTGCGGCAGGGCAGCACACGCAACCCCTTTTACGAGGACTTGGGCCGCATGCCCTTCGAGGTGGTGCGCGAAGGCGGCCTGGACGTGGTGAAGCGCAACGAAGATTCCAACGTGCAGTTGGGAACGGGCTACAAGCAACTGGACCTGCTGGAGAAACTGCGCTTCCGCTCGGGCGAGCATTTCGTCCACCAACTGAACCTGCAACTGAGCACCTCCTCGGACGTTCCACGTTACGACCGGCTCACCGACTACTCGTTGGACAGCGACGGAAACATCGTCCCGAAATATGCCGAATGGTACTACGGCCCGCAGCAACGCATCCTCGCCGCTTACACGCTGGAGGTGAAAAAGGAGGTAGGCCTTTTCCAGACCGCACGCTTCACGCCGTCATGGCAGCACCAGGAACAGTCGCGGCACAATCGGCGCTTCGGCTCCAGCAAACTGGGCCACAACACGGAGGAAGTGGACGTGTTCGGGTTCAATGCCGACCTGGAGAAGCACATCGGCAAGCACGAACTGCGCTACGGCGTGGACTTCGGGAACGAAAGCGTGGCGAGCTCGGCCAACACGGAGAACATCGAAACCGGTACACTGAGCTACCGCACCACGCGCTACCCGAACGGTGGTTCGAAGATGAACACCATCGCCGCCTACGTGAACCACAGCATGGAAATTTCGCCGAAGCTCATCATCAGCGAGGGGCTGCGATTCACGAACGTGCGGCTCAACACCACCTTCAATGACGACGAGGATTTCCGCTTCCTCAACGGCACCTACGAGCAGAACAACTCGGCACTGACCTGGCGGGCCGGCGTGGTGCTGATGCCGGGCAGCGATTGGCGCTTCAGCCTGTTGGCCAGCTCCGGCTTCCGCGCGCCCAACGTGGACGACATCGGCAAAGTGTTCGACAGCGCCCAAGGGGATGTCATCGTGCCCAACCCCGGGCTGGAGCCGGAATACACCACCAACTTCGAGGGTTCCATCAGCAAGACCATCAACGACCGGGTCACCTTCGAGGCCAACGGATTTTACACGCTTTACACCAACGCCATCACCGTAGGCCCCTATACTGTGAATGGCGAAGACAGCATCGACTACGACGGCGTGATGAGCCGCGTGGCGGCCTTGCGGAACGCTTCGGAAGCCTACCTGTACGGCGCAAGCGGGCAATTCACGGGGCACTTCAACGCGCACTTCACCTTGCGCAGCGGCTTCACGTACACCTACGCGCGCATCCGCACCGACAGCACGGACTATCCACTGGACCACATCCCCCCGGTGTTCGGGCGCACCAGTTTGGAATACCAAGCCAAGAAGCTCCGCATGGAAGCCTCCGTGGTGTACAACGGCTGGAAGCGCCTGCGGGATTTCAACACCAAGGCGGGCAGTGAAGACAACTTGAAAGCCACCACGTCGCTGGGGGCACCGGCCTGGTACACGCTGAACGTGCGAGGGGCGTATGCGTTCAATGCACACCTCAGCCTGCAACTGGCGCTGGAGAACATCCTGGACATGAACTACAGGACCTTCGGCAGCGGAGTAAGCGCACCGGGAAGGAACTTTGTGGTGGGTTTGAGGGCGGGGTTTTGAGAGGGCTGGGGTGGCCGGTCCGTGCTGCTCTGCGGGATCGCTTCGGGTTGTATGCTGCGCACAGCGCAGCACACAACCCTCGCGATGACCGTGCGCTGAATTGGGTCTGTGCGTCCCGGCGGGTCGCACTTGGCGAGCCACAGCGCGCGGTCATCGCGAGCGGGCATTGCGCGCGGAGCGCGAAATGCCCGCGAAGCGACCCCGCAGAGCAGCACGGACAGGCCGGAAATCCACGCCTTCAACTCATTTTATCCTTCCCTCTCCAACGGTATGGCGCGAAGTTTTATATTCGCAGCCCGTTTGCGAGGGGTACTGCGTTTCGCAAGTTGAAATCCGGGATGTTAGCTCAGCTGGTTTAGAGCGCATGCTTCACACGCATGAGGTCACTGGTTCGAATCCAGTACGTCCCACTAGGGGAGCATAGCTCAGCTGGTTTAGAGCATCCCGCCTACGGGCGGGAGGGTCGCTGGTCTGAGTGTTGAAATAATGGGAGCATAGCTCAGCTGGTTTAGAGCATCTGCCTTACAAGCAGAGGGTCGCTGGTTCGAATCCGGCTGCTCCCACGGAAAAGCCCCGCAACTGGGGCTTTTTTTATTGGAAGGAACAACCTGTTTGCGGCATAGCTCAGCTGGTTTAGAGCATCCCGCCCTCAGGCGGGAGGGTCGCTGGTTCGAATCCGGCTGCTCCCACAGAAAAAGCCCCGCAGCGGGGCTTTTTGCATTTCCCCCAGTCCACGCTTCTTCCCATTCCTTTGCGGCATGGCTATTTCAATCGGTTGGAAACGTGTGGAGCGGTGGTTGTATCCGCTGCTGGTGGCCGTACACCTTGTTCCCATCCTGGCCCCACACTGGTTCGTTACCCTCGACGGCCCCAGCCACCTCTATAGCGCCCGCATTGTGCGGAGCTTGGTGCTGGGCGATCCGTTCTTCCACCGTTTCTTCCACCTGTCCACCTACCCGGAACCCTACTGGCTTGGGCATGCAGCCATGGCCGTGCTGCTGGGCTTCCTGCCTGCATGGGCCGTGGGAAAGGTGATGTGGTGTGCGGCGGTGATCGGCCTGGCTTTGGCCTTCCGGTTTTTGGTACGCACCATCGCTCCCACCCGCGTATGGACCTCATTCCTGGTGATGCCCTTCCTGCTGAACTACGCGCTCCGCTTGGGCTTTCTCAATTTCTGCCTCAGCCTGGCCTTGCTCTTTCTGGCCCTGGCCATGGCTTGGCGCGGTATCCAGCATGGACGCATGAAGGCCACATGGCTGGCGCTGGCCATGGTCCTGCTCTATTTCGCCCATCTCTCCACTTTCCTGCTATGCGTGGGGATGCTCTCGGCGCTATGGGCGTGGGCGTGGCTGATCTCCGGGGCAGCGGAGCGCCACAACCTGCGTCGCATTGCACTGGGACTTTGTGGCGCATTGGTGCTGCCCTTGGCCCTTGTGGCTGGTTACGTCATGTCCCACCACCCGGCCCAAGCCACGGTTGCGCGGCTCCCGTTCAGTGACCTGTGGCGATACATCATCGAAGGTCGCAG
Source organism: Flavobacteriales bacterium (assembly GCA_019912395.1). Classification (GTDB taxonomy): domain Bacteria; phylum Bacteroidota; class Bacteroidia; order Flavobacteriales_F; family PHOS-HE28; genus PHOS-HE28. The sequence goes on from JAIOIH010000053.1 coordinate 21,462, forward strand.
TTGGAATGCGCTCGGAACGGACGGTGAACACTGGGCGTGCATCGTTACGGCGGTGCCCATGCTCTTCGCCGGAATCGCGGCATTGGTCCTTCGCGCCAAGCTGATCGGAAACCGCAAATGGTGTCTCACCGACTTCTGGCCGCTCCTCACCCTGGCTTCCTTCGCAGCGTATTTCCTCATCCCCGATGTGGTTGCAGGCGGCAGCAGCGTTTCACCACGATTGCTCCTTTTCAGCATGTTCTTCCTGGCTTGCACCGCTGCCATATCGGAGCTTCCAGACCGGCTGCTGCTGCCTGCCGTGGCACTGGTGGTGTTGGCGGACCTCCACCACACCCGGATCCAATACGCCTCGTCGGTCTCGCTGGGACGGGAATGCGCGGAACTGATGAGCGTGCAGGGCGAATTGGCGGACCGCTCCGTACTGTTGCCCTTGAATTACAGCGGCAATTGGATGCACAGCAACCTATCGAGCCACCTCGGCACGGGAAAGGCCCGCGTAGTGGTATTGGACCATTTCACCGCGCTTGCGCCTTTCAATCCCGAGCAATGGAATGAGGCGATGAAGCCTTACGGACCGATAGGCAACTTCGCCTCAAGCAACACGCCTTGCATCCGCATCGCAGGCTATGCCGATAGCACGGGCGTGGCGGTGGACGCCGTGCTCACGTGGAAGATGAACGCCGCTGCGGTGGACAGCTGCTTGTCCGATGTGCAAGCACAGCTGCGGGCGGATTTTCTACCGGTGGCCAGCTCACCGCACGGTGATGCCCAGCTCTTCCGCCATCGGTGATCTTTGCACCATGCCACTGCTCCGCCGTCTTCGCCCCTTTTTCATCATCGCCGCATTGCTGGTGCTGGCCAGCTTGGCGTTGGAGCACATCAATGGCCGCTTCTGGCTGAATGATTTCCGGGTGTACTACATGGCCGCGGACAACATGCGCCATGGGCTGCCGGTGTATGGCGAGGTGTTCGGCGAGGACACCGGGCTGTACAAGTACGCGCCCGTGGTGCTCTACTTTTTCCAGCCGTATACCTTTCTCTCCTTCCATCTGGCCGGTGTGTTGCATTTCCTGCTGATCGGCGTGCTGATGATGGCCTGTTTCGCTGTGATCGAGCGGTCCTTGTCACACCTCATCATTGATCTTCCCCGGCCCGCGTTGCGCGCTTTTCTGGGCCTGCTCTGCATCGCGGTATTGTTGGTGCGGGAACTGCACATGGGCAACATCAATATGGGCCTGATCCTACTGGCCGCCCTGGGCGTGGAACGGTTCATTGCCAACGACCGGAGAACGGCCGGCATCCTATGGGGCGTAGTTTGGTTGATCAAGCCTTATCTCCTGCTGATGATCGTGCCCTTGGTGATCCGCCGCGAATGGCGGGTACTGCGCACAGGAGCGATCACCATGCTGGTGGGCCTGCTGGTTCCGCTGCTGCTGGAAGGCCCCTCCAGCGGTTGGGAACTCACCCGGGAATGGGGACATTCCATGCTTTACCACACCCAAGTGATGGCAAGCCCTGATCATTTGACCGCCATTCTGGGCAAATACACCGGTGTAGCGCCCTCCCCCGTTCCAAATGCTATCGTGATCGCGATCGTCGGTTTGTTATTGAGCGTGTTCACTTGGCGAAACACCCTCCGTGAAAAATTGGGGCACGGTAGTACCATGGCCCGCAGCTTTGAGCTCTGGATGGCCATGGCCATCGTGCCCCTGCTTGTGATCACGGATCAGCAGCACTTCATGTTCTCGCTTCCGCTGATCTTGTACATCCTGGCCTATCTCTTTACCCGCAAGGACATACCCGTGCTCGTGTTCTTCCTCCTCAGCATGATCCTTTATGGCACCCGCAGCTCAGACTTATGGGGAAGAGCCTTGGAGAACAAAATGGTGGGGTACGGTGTTCTCGGATCGGGGAATATTCTCCTGATGCTCGTGGCATGGGCAGTTTGGCGCAGCTGGCGCTGGCACACCGCAAAGCCTTGATCAGCATAGGTTTTTGACAATTTGGCTCACCGGGTCATGGGCTGTGGGAATGGGGTTTGCTGGGCTAGTGAGCAAAATCCCATTGTCATGTCCAACCTTGAATTTCAGCAGGAGCTTGTAGGCCTCCGTCACCAACTATTCTATTTCGCCCTGAGCCTGACGCGGGACCGGGATAATGCTTATGACCTCACCCAGGAGAGCATGCTCCGCGCCCTGACGTATAGCGACAAATTCCGGGAGAACACCAACTTCAAGGCTTGGGTGTACACCATCATGAAGAACACCTTCATCAATGGGCACCGCCGGAATAAGCGCACAGACCGCGTGATGGACCATGTGGAGCGCGTGCGGGAACGGGTGAGCATGGTGGAAACCCCTGCCACACCCGAGGCCAATGTGCGCATGAGCGAGATCCAAGGCGCACTGGGCAGGCTGGACGATATTTTCCGCACGCCTTTCCAGCTACACCACGACGGCTACAAGTACCATGAGATCGCCGACCGGCTGGATATTCCGGTGGGCACGGTGAAGAGCCGGATCCATCAGGCCCGGCATCGCCTGATGGGCATGCTCACCGAGCAGCCCGTCAGTCGCAATTGAAGCAATCGGCACTGCGGGACACTAGACCGGTTGTGCCGATGTGCGCTTGCCCGCATCCGGTCTAGTGGTGGCTTGTCCGGAACCATTGACGGGAAGATCACCGGGGCCATGGGCGCTCCGCACGATGTGGCTTCCGATCTGCAGGAACCCATACGCCGCGAATCGATGAGCGTCGGGGTGCCCGCATGAGCCGGAAAGCGAGGGCGAACCCCGGTTAAGAACTGTTAAGCGCTGGGTTCCCGACAATGAAATGCCAAACTATGCGCCCTCGAACATCGTTCATGGTCCAGGTCCGGGGTTGGCCGTGTCAGTTTTCATGGCCCCGACCGACGGACCGATCGGACACCAACTAAAAACTACAGCATACCATGCCACGCAAAAAACGTCAGCTCATCCTCACTCAACCCGTACGCGAAGGCCTGAAAACCTTCAAGGTGCGCTTGGATGCCCGGACCGTGATCACCCTTGCCAGCAAGAAGGCCCTGGACTTTTGGAAGGAGAAGTACCCCAATGCCGTGATCATCAGTTGATGCCGCAACCGGAGTGGAAACCGGAGCTTCCCGTATCGCCCCCGGGCGTATTGCCTTTTTCGTCATGCTGCGGATTCCGGCTCGATCACGCCTCCGAATCCGGGTTTCGTGATCCACGAACCGCTACCTGACCCACCGACCGGCCAACGGACCATCTGCATGGAGCGACCGCTCCTGGGGGGCCGTCCTGAAGGGTCACCTTGATCACGGAGGCGGAGCCGCCGGACCGGTTCAACGATACTCGGGAGAAGAGACTCTGTGGGTACTTTGAAGAATCTCCCTGCCCAGAGCGGGTGATCAGTGCGCCATGCACGGCTCCCCCAAGCAGCTTCAAGGGGACCACCACCAGCCGGACCATGACCATGTGCCGGAGCACAACGTGGTCCAGGCCGTGGAGCCCGTGACTCCATAGCGGCCACAACGGTAGCGCAACGGAGATCGACCTGCCGGTCGTGCTGCGTTGCTCGAATACCTTCGCCGCCGCATGGCCTTTCCCACGCACCAACTTCGGGCTTTCCTGCGGCACCTGCGTTTGGCCGGCAACAGGCACAGCGTGCATTCACCGTTCGTGTTTTCGCTGGTGGAAGAGGCACTTCGCCAGCGATCCGACAGTCCCCGTTTCCCGGACCTTGAAAAACTGCGGGGGGCGCTTTTGAAGGACGCTCGGTTCATCCCCGTGACCGACCTCGGCGCTGGTTCACACCGAACCAACTCACCCGAACGCCGCGTGCGGGATATTGCCAAAAGTGCCCTGAAACCCAAGCGCCAAGCCGAACTTCTCCATCGCATTGCCCGCTACTTCCAGCCCCGCACCGTGCTGGAGCTCGGCACCAGTTTCGGCATCACCACGCTCTATCTGGCACGCGCAGCGGAACAGGGCCAAGTGATCACGATCGAGGGATCGCCCGGGATACACGCCATCGCGGAACAGAATTTCCTGACGGCCGACCAGCGGAACATACGGTCCCTCCTCGGAAGCTTCGATGAACGGCTGACCGCAGTACTGGATTCCATCGAGCAGCTCGACCTGGCGTTCGTGGACGGGCACCACGCCAAGGAGCCGACCCTTCGCTATTTCGACCAATGCCTTGCCAAGGCGCACAACGACAGCATCTTCATCTTCGACGACATCCATTGGAGCGTGGACATGGAGGAAGCTTGGGAAGCGATCCAGGTCCATCCGCAAGTCACCGTTACGATCGACCTGTTCCATTTCGGGATCGTGTTCCTGCGAAAGGAGCAGCAGCGGGAGCATTTCAGATTGCGGTACTGAGGTCACGGGAATGGGTTAGCCGCAGAGACGCGGAGACGCGCAGAAAGCCTCCATGGGTCCATGGGTCCTGCCCTTTCCGATCCGCGCCGACCTGCTCGATCAGCGTCATCCGCGTTCCATTGCCAAAAACCTACCTTCGCGGAAATGAAGATCTACACCCGCACCGGCGACACCGGACAAACGTCATTGCTGAGCGGCAAGCGCGTGGCCAAGGACAGCCTGCGGATCGAGACCTACGGCACCATCGACGAGTTGAACAGCCACATCGGCATGCTGCGCGACCTGTTGGAAGGGAACAACGCCGACCTGCTCACGAACATCCAAGTGCATCTCTTCGATATCGGTTCCACCTTGGCGGCCGGTGATGAAGCGAACGTGGAAAAATTCAAGGTGCCCCGTTTGCTGGATGAAGATGTAGAGGACCTGGAAAAAGCGATGGACATCATGGATGCCGACCTGCCCACGATGCGCAACTTCATTCTTCCCGGAGGGCATCCTGCCATTTCGCAAGCACACATTTGTCGCACGGTTTGCCGCAGGGCGGAACGCATGACCATCCGGCTCGCTGCGGAGGAAGCCGTCCCGGCCATCACCATTCGCTACCTCAACCGGCTGAGTGACCTGCTCTTTGTGCTCGCTCGATGGACCGGGAACCGGCTTAACGTCGTGGAAATTCCTTGGAAGCCTCGTGGGTAATGCGCGTAAAACCTTGGACTGTAGCGGGTTTTCACACCGCTCCGCACCTAACGGGAAAGATATTTCAACCCTATCCCTATCCCGCTATATTTGCGGCCAATTTGAAAATACCGTCTAACGCGGGCTGACATGTACTGGACACTTGAACTTGCATCCTATTTGGAAGATGCCCCTTGGCCCGCCACCAAGGACGAGCTGATCGATTTCGCCATGCGTACCGGCGCTCCTCTGGAAGTGGTGGAGAACCTGCAGGGCATCGAGGACGACGAGGAAGTCTTCGAGACCATCGAGGACATCTGGCCGGATTATCCCAGCAAGGAGGACTTCTTCTTCAACGAGGACGAATACTGATCGTTCTCGCCCAAAAGATCCGGAAAGCCCTGCCACGTCGGCGGGGCTTTTGCTTTACTTGGTGAATGGTGCCTGATGACCCACCGGCCAGTGGCCAATGCCGTGAGATGTGGAACACTGCAGATCACCTCTCGGCGGTCCAGGACCGCCGATCACTCCCGACCAAACCTGTCAATGCGGCACCTGCGGTATTCCGGCACGCGCATTGACGGCCGCTACCGGTTAACTTTGCAGCCCTTTTAACTACTTCTACCAAGGCCTCTCCCGTCCGGTGGTAAACCTTGGGAGAAGTGCCTCGCCCTACCTCCCTCTCCATGATCGGCACCATCATCAAGAAAGTCTTCGGCGACAAGGCCACGCGCGACCTCAAGGAAGTGCAGCCCTTGGTCGAGAAGATCAAAGCTGAATATGCCAAGCTCAACGACCTGAGCAACAACGAGCTCCGGGCGAAGACCAGCGATTTCAAGCGACGCATCGCCGAGAAGATCGCCGACGAGCAAGCCCGCATCGACCAGCTTCGCAATGAGATCGAGGAGAACCCGAAGATGCCGATCGCCGAGCGCGAAGCGCGGTACGAGGAGATCGACAAGCTGGAGGAACAGACCTTGGGCGAGATCGAGGAGGTGCTGTTGGAGATACTGCCCGAAGCGTTCGCAGTGATGAAGGAGACCGCTCGCCGCTTTACCGAGAACACCGAGGTCACCGTCAACGCGACGGACCTGGACCGTGAGATCGCCGCCAAGCGCGACGGGGTGCGGATCGAAGGAGACCAGGCCATCTGGAGCAACTCCTGGGACGCGGCGGGCACGCCCATCACCTGGGACATGATCCACTACGACGTGCAGCTGATCGGCGGTGTGGCCCTGCACAAGGGCAAGATCGCCGAGATGAGCACCGGTGAGGGAAAGACCCTCGTGGCCACGCTGCCCATGTACCTCAACGCCCTTGCCGGTCGTGGGGTACACCTGGTGACGGTGAACGATTACCTTGCCAAACGCGACAGCGAGTGGATGGGGCCGCTCTATGAATTCCATGGCCTGCGCGTGGACTGCATCGACAAGCACGAACCCAACAGCCCTGCCCGCCGCCAAGCCTACTTGGCCGATATCACCTTCGGCACCAACAACGAGTTCGGCTTCGATTACCTGCGCGACAACATGGCGCACGCGCCCACGGCTCTTGTTCAGCGCAAGCACCACTATGCCATCATCGATGAGGTGGACAGCGTGCTGGTGGATGATGCCCGTACGCCGCTCATCATCAGCGGCCCCACCCCCAAGGGCGAGATCCACCAGTTCGATGAGTACAAGCCACGCGTGGAAAAGCTCTACAACGCACAGCGGCAGCTGGTCACCAAGCTGCTCTCCGAGGCGAAGGAACTGCTGAAGGACGGAGGATCAAAAGATGCGACCGAGAAGGCCGGCCTCGCGCTTCTCCGCGCCCACCGCGGACTTCCAAAGAACAGCGCACTGATCAAATTCCTGAGCGAACCCGGCGCACGGGCCCTTCTGCAAAAAACGGAGAGCCATTACCTGCAGGACCAGCAGAAGGAGATGCCCTTCGTGGACCAGGAGATCTACTTCACGATCGATGAGAAGCAGCACAGCATCGAGATGACCGAGAAAGGCCTCGACCTCATCAGCGGTGATGTGGACGACCCCCAGTTCTTCATCCTCACCGACGTGGGCGGGGCCGTGGCCGAGATCGAGAAAGGCGACGGGACCGTGGAGGAAAAGGCCAAGCGCAAGGACGAGGTGCTGCGCGAATTCGGCATCAAGAGCGAGCGTGTCCACACCGTCAATCAGTTGATCCGCGCCTACGCGCTCTACGACAAGGACGTGGAATACGTGGTGATGAACGACAAGGTGATGATCGTGGACGAGCAGACCGGCCGCATCATGGAAGGGCGCCGCTACAGCGACGGGCTGCACCAAGCGATCGAGAGCAAGGAGCGCGTGAAGGTGGAGGCTGCCACGCAGACCTATGCCACGGTCACGCTGCAGAACTACTTCCGCATGTACCACAAGCTCGCGGGCATGACCGGTACGGCCGAGACCGAGGCCCAGGAATTCTGGGACATCTACAAGCTGGACGTAATGACCATCCCCACCAACCGGCCCATCGTGCGGAAGGACAACGAGGACATGGTCTTCAAGACCAAGCGCGAGAAGTACACGGCGGTGATCGACGAGATCGTGAGCCTGCAGCAAGCTGGCAGGCCCGTGCTTGTGGGCACCACCAACGTGGAGGTGAGCGAGCTGATGGCCAAGATGTTGAACATGCGCGGCATCAAGCACGACGTGCTGAACGCGAAACAGCACGCCCGCGAGGCGGACATCGTTGCGCATGCGGGTTCGGCAGGCACCGTGACCATCGCCACGAACATGGCCGGCCGCGGTACGGACATCAAGCTGGGGCCGGGCGTGAAGGAGGCCGGGGGCTTGGCCATCGTGGGCACCGAGAAGCATGAGAGCCGCCGCGTGGACCGCCAGTTGCGCGGCCGTGCCGGTCGCCAGGGCGACCCCGGATCATCCCAGTTCTACATCTCGTTGGAGGATGACCTGATGCGGATGTTCGGCAGCGAGCGCATCGCCAAATTGATGGACCGCTTGGGGCTGAAAGAAGGCGAAGTGATCCAGCACAGCATGGTGACCGCGAGCATCGAGCGGGCGCAAAAGAAAGTCGAGGAGAACAACTTCGGCATCCGGAAACGCTTGCTGGAGTACGACGACGTGATGAACAAGCAGCGGCAGGTGATCTACAAGCGCCGCCGCAACGCCCTCTTCGGCGAGCGCCTGAAGCTGGACGTGCTGAACATGTTCCACGACGTGGCCACCATCATCACCGAGGAATACCAACCGGAGGGCGACTTCGAGGGCTTCCAGATGGACCTCTTCCGCAGGCTCTTCATCGAATCACCGATTGATGCAGAGACGTTCAAGGGCGGCAAGGCCCCCGACATCGCGGACAAGGTCTTCGAGGCCGCATTGGAGGCCTATCACCGCCGTGGCCAGCAGATCGCCGCGCAGGCCCTGCCGGTGATCGGTGACGTCTTCCTCAACCAAGGCAAGCAGTACGAGAACATCGTGGTGCCCATCTCCAACGGCATCAAAACAATGCAGGTGGTAACCAACCTGGAGAAAGCATACAAGACCGAGGGGAAGGACCTGATCGACAGCGTGGAGAAATACATTACGTTGGCCATCATCGACAACGAGTGGAAGGAGCACCTGCGCGAAATGGACGACCTGCGCCGCGACGTGCAGAACGCCAGCATTGAGCAGAAGGACCCGCTATTGATCTACAAGCTGGAGTCCTTCAAGCTGTTCGACGCGATGATCGACCGCATCAGCAACGAGGTGGTGGAATTCCTCGTACGTGCCGGTCTGCCAGCCGCCGAACCAGCTGTGCAACAGGCTCCGGAGCACAAGCCCACCCGCGAGGAACAACGCATGCAGACCAGCCGTACCGAAGTGCCGGCCTACGCAGGTGCCTCCACCGGAACGCCGCAACGTGCCCAAGGTCCGGCAGGAACGGGTACACAGCGCATGCCGCCACCACAAGGACCGCGTCAACAAGTCACGCAGCCGGTGCGCGTGGAGAAGAAGGTGGGCCGCAACGACCCCTGCCCTTGCGGCAGTGGCAAGAAGTACAAGCAGTGCCACGGGGCGGGGTGATCAGTTTTGACGGATCTGATCGCTTGAAATGCAATGCAAAAACACGAGCGTGGACTGATATTCATCTGACGCTCGCGCCAAAGGAGGGGCGGTCAGCCGATCAGATGATGGAGCGCGTTATCTGAAGTCTTGTATAGTTCCGGGCTTAATAGACCGCGAAGCGGATGAAGTCTACACGTGAAGGGCCTTGCAAGGTGGCGATGTAGAGCCCTCCTGCTTCCCCGTTCAATGGAATAGAATGATGCTTGGCGCCTTTGGCCAAATTCACTTGACGCATCAACTGTCCAGCCATGTTCCGGATCTGTAACAGACCACCGGTCTCCGTATCCACAAGCAGTATTCCATTGCCATAGCGAGCGCTGAACCGGTTCTCCGATCGCGCGAGGATGCCGGTCGAAAGATCCGAGGATACCGTCAGGTGGGCCGAGGCTGTGATCGCACCGCAGGTATCTTCCAGCGTAAGTAGCAGTGAGCCGGTCTCCCGAAATGCAAGTCCTGAAGGGTCCAAGGCGCTATTCAAAAACACAGGATCCATAGTTGTGGCCGTATCCGTTACCGCACGATAGCCTTTCAGCACCACATCGGCGCAAGGAGCCTGCTGCACGATGTCACTTACCCGGATGGAATCATCGGCAGCCAGTTCCACATCGGCGAAAACTATTGGGCCACCGGCTTCCGCATAGGTTAACGGGAGCGACGTTCCGTCCGCTTGTACGTGATCCAATTCGAGATCGATGCGAGGGACTGGTGAATAGTGGACATGGAGTTGGACATCATGGTCGGGGTAGCAGCCACTCCCGTAACCACCGTGCACGTGAACGAGATAATTGGCGCTGGCACTGAAGGTAGCATCCTGCGTGGCCCCCTGCCCATATAAATAGGGATCCATCAGGTCCGCATCCTCAGGTCCATCGTTAACATGAATGTCCAGATAAATGTAAAACCAGCAATATCCGGCCTCTTCCAAATGCGCTCGCACCGAATCGCCAGGGTCCAATATGATATCCAGCGGGAATGGTGGGTCCGTGGGGCCATGGCTGCGGACCAGTTCTTCCTCCGTACCGCCATTTTGAAGCACGCTTATGACAAGGTCAAGTTGAGGTGTCGGAGGGAAGTTGATGGACAAGCGTGTTCTGGATGTGGGGATGCCGCAATCCGTCATCTGCTCCAAAAAATAACTTCCCGGTGTGGCCATGCGGACACCCGAGGCCGTGCTGGGCGTATCAACCACGAGGGTGGAATAGTGGTCAGCAGGTCCCCATCCGGCGGCTTTACGGACAGTCAACCGGACCGAGCTGCAGGGTTCAGTGATCTCGTGGTGGTCGATCCGCAGCGAATCGCCGGGGCCGAGATCGACATTGAGGTTCGAATTGTAGTTATTCGGCTGGATATAGGCCACATCTTCTTCGGTCCCATCAGCTCGCTCGATCGTCAAGGACATGTCCACCCATGGCAAATGACCTACATGGACGAAAGCATAACCCGATGAGCTGACCATTGGTCCTTCAACGGAAAGCAGATACGTGCCCTCGGCAGAAAATTGATAGCCCTCAAAGCCGACCATGGGCAAGGTATCGGCGGGCGAATCGAACGTGAGCGGTTCACCCTCCTCGGCGTAGCGCACCACAACGTTGCCACCTGGTTGGGCCAAGCCTTCACTAATGGGTTGCATCCGGACAAACTGACCAGCGGCCAAGTCGACCGTGAAGCAGGGGCCAGAACAAGTATCACCAGAGGCAACTGAAGCCAGTGTGGTATAATCCTTCGTGAAGAGCATCCCAGAGGCAACAGGCTCTAGTGGCGCATCGATGAAGAGTCGGATCGGAAATGGGAACTCTAAGCCCAATTGCTCAATATAGAAGGACCCGCGTTGAGCGATATTGACCCAGGTGCCGCTGGAAGTGAAATAGGTAGCGACCACCGGGGAAAGATAATTGGCCGTGTCACCAAATGAGGCACCCTTGACTTGAAGGCCGCCAGTCCCCCAGCAGTCGAAGCCTGACCTATATTGACAAAGTAGAACCGTATCCCCAGCCGACAGGGATACGGTTATGTTAGGCATATCGCCTACAAACCAATACGGACTCAAAAGTTCCACCAGCGTACCATCGGCATGTTTGAGGCTTACGGCGATGGTGCCGTCGCATCCCTTCGCTTGGGCGACGGATGTGGAAAAGCAAAGGACCAGAAGGCCAAACAGACGCAAGAAAAATAGGTGGGGCTTCATGGTGCGGGAGTTGCTATCACTGATCGAATGTACAGCTCCTGCTACTTATCGTTTACATCAAGTTGGATCTGCACCTCGGGACCTTGAACTCATCCATCACAGGAACCTCAACCCGATCCGCCGGTTGAGTCCCTGCTCGAAGATGCGGATCAAGGTGGAAAGCTGGATGTTCACTTTGCCGTTCTCGAGCTTGGAGATATAGCTCTTTTTCGTTCCCGAACGATCGGCCAATTGCTCTTGGGTCATGTTCGCCGCCTTCCGGGCATCCTTCAGCATTTCGCTGATAATGAAGAGCTGTGCTCCTTCTTCGTAAGCGTTCTGCTTCTTCGAACCCACATTGCCGTGTTCCAGGTCCAACAGCTGGTCGAGGTTGGTTTCTCCGTCGTTCTTTTTCATGGTCTCAGTTTTTGGATCCGAAGTGATCCCTGCACCAATGCAAGATCAAGGTACACACGGTTCTCTCGGCCCCTTCACCTCACGCCAGCGTCAGATAGGTATCGGAGCACGCTCGTGCGCCTATGAAGTCGAACACAAACCAGCAATACGCCGAACGCCCCGGTTTCCCGGGGCGTTCATGCTATTGGTGTATGTCGTTTGGTTCTATTTCAGGGGCACGCGCATTTGTACGCGCACCGGTTGGCCATCCTGCACGCCGGCCTCCCAGCGGGGGGCCGTGCTGATGGCAGCGGCGATCTGGTCGGCGATCCGGGGATCGTCCGCACCCACTACCTGCAGATCGCTCAGTTGTCCGTCCTTCTCCACGATGAAGCTGGCCATTACGCCCCCGCTGGTTTTCCCCACCTTGTCACGCACGTAGCGTACCAGGGCCTTGTCCCCTCCGGGATATTGGGGCATTGTTTGGGCCAGGGTGTATACAAGGTTCTTCAGCGGAGCTGCATCATAGACCTTTTCCGCCAGTTCCCTGCCCCACTTGTCATTGCGGGTCCACACCCCGTTCTTCCGTCCTTTCTCGTAGTTGCCCTCGCTCTCCACTTGCCCATTGGGGAAGTAGAACACGAAATGGCCATCGGGTACGCGGTATTCGGGATCGGCATAGCGGCCTTTCGCTTTCAGCACATCATCCATGCTGAAGATCTGCGCTAGGTAACCGCCCGTTCCGTCGCTGCCGCCCTGCTCCAAATAGTAGGCCGCCTGCCCTTTGGAAGAAGGCTCAAGCACAGCGTCCAGGTAGGTCCGCTGGGCATTTGCCGGGGCCAAGGAAAGCCCGATCAGCGAGATCAGTGTGATGAGGAGGGGCATTGTGTTTTTCACGGTAACAGACATTCTGGGCCGTAATACGCGGCGGTGGATCCCAAGGTTTCAACCTCTGCCGTCCATTTTCCCGGCCCGTGACCATGCGTGCCAACAGCTGGAGGGAGAACGGTTTCGTTCACCGTCCTTCCGGGCCATAGCGAGTGCGTGCGGCGGGTCGCTCAGCTCGCCCATCCTTCCCGGTCCAAGCTGCGGTACTGGATGGCCTCGGCGAGGTGCTCGGTACGGATATCATTGCTTCCGGCCAGATCGGCGATGGTGCGGGCCACCTTCAGGATGCGGTCGTAGGCACGTGCGCTGAGGCCAAGCCGCTCCATGGCCTTTTGCAGCAGGGCCTGCCCGGAGGAATCGATGCGGCAATACTTGCGCAACTGCTGCGTGGAGATCTGTGCATTGCTGTGCATTTTCGTTCCCCGATAGCGCTGTTCCTGTACCTGGCGCGCACGCACCACCCTTTCCCGCACGGCCGCGCTCTTTTCCGTCTCGCGCTCGCTGGCCAGTTCAGCAAAGGCCACCGGCGTTACCTCGATATGGATGTCGATCCGGTCCAGCAGTGGGCCACTGATCTTGTTCAAATACTTCTGCACCACGCCGGGGGCGCAAACGCAATCCCGCTCCGGATGGTTATGAAATCCGCACGGGCAGGGGTTCATCGCCGCCACCAGCATGAAGCTCGCCGGGTATTCCACGGTGAACTTCGCCCGGCTGATGGTGACCACGCGGTCCTCCAACGGTTGCCGCATCACCTCCAGCACCGTGCGCTTGAACTCCGGAAGTTCATCGAGAAAGAGCACGCCGTTGTGGGCCATGCTGATCTCACCAGGCTGGGGGAATGAGCCGCCGCCCACAAGCGCCACGTCGCTGATGGTGTGGTGCGGCGAACGGAACGGGCGGGTGCTGAGCAGGGAATCCTCCGTGCGGAGCTTGCCGGCCACGCTATGGATCTTGGTGGTCTCCAGCGCCTCGTCGATACTGAGCGGCGGCATAATGGTGGGGAGCCTCTTGGCGATCATCGTTTTGCCCGCGCCGGGTGGACCAATGAGGATGACATTGTGCCCGCCCGCCGCAGCGATCTCGAAGGCGCGCTTGATGTTCTCCTGCCCCTTCACATCGCTGAGGTCGACCGAATAATTGCTGCTGTGCGCGGCGAACTCCGCGGCAATGTCCATGCGCGTGGGCTCGATGTCGACGCGGCCTTCCATCAGCTCCACCACCTGCCTCAAGTGCTCCACGCCGATCACGTCAATGCCCTGCACGATGGCGGCCTCGCGGGCATTCGCCACAGGCACTATAACACCTTGGAAGCCTTGCTTCTTGGCCTCCAGCGCGATGGGCAAGGCACCTTTGATGGGTCGCACCTCACCATCCAGTGAAAGTTCACCCATCACCACGAGGTCCGCAAAGCGGGACGTTTCCAGTTGCTCGCTGGCCCCGAGGATGCCCAAGGCGATCGGCAGATCGTAGGCCGTACCCTCCTTGCGAATGTCGGCGGGCGCGAGGTTTATCGTGATCTCCCGACCGCGCGGCATGTGGAAGCCGATGTTCTTGATCGCGGCGCTCACCCGTTGGTGGCTTTCCTTCACCGCATTGTCCGGCAGGCCCACCATGAAGAAGATATTGCCTCCCACGATATTCGTTTCCACCGTGATGATGGTGGCGTCCACGCCGAAGACCGCGCAACCGAAGTTCTTGACGATCATGCCCGAGATGGTTTCACCACGGAGGCACAAATGCACTGAGAATGCGGCCGAGTGGCAAGTAAATGGCGAATAGGGACAGCGCTTCTGCCGGTGCCTCCCGCTGTTCTCAAATCAACGATCACCAACAACCATTCACTATACGGATCGCCGCTCATCCCTGTGGTACCGTGCCTCTGTGGTATGCTCTCCATCACGCCATCCCTCTCTCGATGTGATCGATCAACGCATGGATCACTTTGATATGGACCTCCTGCACGCGATCGGCATAACCGGCATGGGGCACTCGCACCTCCACGTCACACAGCCCCGCCAGCTTCCCGCCGTCCTTCCCCGTGAGGCCCACCACATGCACGCCTTGCGTCCTCGCCACTTCGGCTGCACGCAGTACGTTGGGACTGTTCCCGCTGGTACTGATCGCCAGCAGCACATCGCCCGCTTTCCCGTGGGCCTGCACGAAGCGCGCGAAGACCTGCTCGAAGCCATGGTCGTTTCCCACGCAGGTGAGGTGGCTGGGGTCGCTGATGCAAAGCGCTGCGATGGGTGCCCGATCATCGCGGAACTTGCCCGTGAGCTCTTCGGCAAAGTGCATCGCATCACACATGCTGCCCCCATTGCCACACGAGATCACCTTGCCTTTCGCTTTCAACGCGGCAACCATCAGGTCGCCCGCCTGCCGTATGACTTCGATGTTCGCGCCATTGGAGCGAAACTGTTCCAGCACGGATGCCGCCTCAGAAAAATGATCTTCTATGCGCTCGTTCGCCATGGATGCTTGTTCGCGAAGATGAGGAGGATTGTTCGACAAAGCCTTTTCTTAGTCGTGAGCCCTTGAGTCGTGGGTCATGAGTCTGGACTCACGACTCAAGACTCAAGGACTTTAGATTTTCCTCACTTGCTCGCTTGCGCGTCCAAGTGCTCCATGGCGTTCAGTCCACGTTGCAGAAAGGCTTCGTACTCGCGTGCATCCGGCGTGTATCCCACGGGATCGGTGAGCAGCACGCCATCAGGGCTCAGCAGGGCATAGTAGGGCTGGCTGTTGTTGATGAAGGTCTCGGTTTGCAGCGTGCTCCACTTGTTGCCGTGGGTGGTGAGGCGCTTCTGCTTGCCGGTACAGGTGGTGTAGTCCCGTTGTTCCGAAGCGGGCAGTTCGGTCTTGTCGTCCACGTACAGGGAGATCAGCACGTACTCCTTGTCGATCTGCCCGTGTACACCTTTCACTGGCCAAACGTGCTCCTCCATCTTACGGCAGTTCACGCAGGCGTAGCCGGTGAAATCGAGCAGGATGGGCTTGCCCGTCGCCTTCGCCTGCGCCATCCCGACATCCAGGTCGTGGTAGCAATCGAATCCGCTGGGGCAGTCCTTGGGCAGGATCCAACTGTAGCCGACGGGAGGTGCGAGGCCGCTCATCAACTTCATGGTGGTGAAGGTGTTGTTGGTCCTATCCACACGGAAGCCCATGGCCAGGTAGATGGTGAAGGCCAGGAAGATGGCGGCGAAGCCCCAACGCAGCGGTGAGATCTTCAGCAGCGGGCTGTCATGCGGGAAGCGGACCTTGCCGAGCAGGTAGAGCGTGATCCCCAAGGCGCAGATCACCCACACGGCCATGAACACTTCGTAGGGGACGATCTGCCATCCCTTCACCAGGTCCGCGTTGCTCAGGAACTTGAAGGCCAGCGCCACTTCCGCGAAGCCGAGCACCACCTTCACGCTGTTCAGCCAACTGCCCGAGCGCGGCAATGAATTGAGCCAACCGGGGAACATCGCGAAGAGCGCGAAGGGCAAGGCCAGCGCCAAACCGAATGCGCCCATGCCCACGGTGAGCTGCCATGCACCTCCATCGCCCGTGAGGGCGCCGGCGAGGAGCGAACCGAGGATGGGGCCGGTGCAGGAAAACGAGACAAGCGCCAGGGTGAGCGCCATGAAGAAGATGCCGACCCCCCCACCAAAGCGGCTTGCATTGCTGTCCATTTTGTTCACCCAGCTGGCAGGCAGGGTGATCTCGAAGTAGCCGAAGAAGGAGATGGCGAAAATGATGAAGATGACGAAGAAGAAGACGTTCAACCACGGGTTGGTGCTGATCTCATTGAAGATCTCCGGGCTAACAGAGCCCAGCAAGTGGAACGGAATGCTGAAGAGCAGGTAAATGATGAGAATGAAGCCGCCATAGGTGATGGCGTTGCGCAATCCCTTGGCCTTGTCTTCACTGCCCTTGGTAAAGAAGCTCACCGTCAACGGTATCATCGGGAAAACGCAGGGGGTGAGCAGGGCCACCAAGCCTCCGATGAAGCCGAGGAAGAAGATGTTCCAAAGCGAACCGCCCTTGCGCACTTGGGTATCGATGGTCTCCACGTCGCCGCGCAGCACTGGTGCATCCAGGTCCACGTTGGCGAGCTTCAGGTCGCAACCTTCGTCCGATGCGATGGAGGCGGTGGGCACCTCACCAATGATGGATGCTCCGGTGGCCGGAATGATGCTGAACTTGACGGGGTCGGGGAAGATGCAGCGCGTGTTGTCGCAGGCCATGAAATCGATCGCACCGGTGATGGGCTCCGCCGGATCGGGAACCTGTAAGGTCCTGCTGTAGGTCACTTCCTTCTTGAACTTTCGGACCACGATGCCGAAGAGGTCGTCCATGCCTTCGTGCATCTCCGGGCCAACCTCCGCAGTAACGCCCAAGGGCACGGCGGTGCCGGTGGTATCAAAGCGGATCAGCGTGGGGATCGGTCCTTCCCCGAACGCTTCCTGTGAGTAGACCGCCCAGTGCTCGTCGATGGTGGCCTTCAGGTCCACCTTCCACTTCCCCCCGCCGAGGTCGCTGGCCGTAACCGCCCATTTCACGGGGTCCAGGATGCCGGTGGCGGGTCCGGAGGGTGAACTCCCCTTCGGGAAGGGGACACCCGCCATGGACACGGCGCCGCTGCCGGGCGTGATGCTGAAGTACACGGGGTCCGGAAAGATGCAGGCCTCGTCATTGCAGGTCATGAAATCGAAGCGGCCTGTTACCGGGCTGTTCGGATCATCGGTTCGGATGCGTTGCGTGAAAATGGCCAAGCCCGCGTATTTCTTCACCTTCATCTCGAACACGGGGTCCATGCCCTCCTTCTTGTGCTTGCCTTCCTCGGTGGTCGGTCCTTCCAGCGTGAAAGTGGACAGGGTATCAAAGGCGAAGGTGGTGGGCATGGGCCCGGCATCGCCAAAATGTTCCTGGGAGTAGACGTACCAACCGGGATCGGCGGTAGCCGCGAAAACAAGGTCCCACACTCCTGGCTCATGCTCCACGCTGGTGATGGCCCATTTCACAGGCTCCTGGGCTGCAGGCGCGCCGGGTTGCTGGGCTGTGGCGAAGAGTCCTGCCAAGGCGAAAAGTGCGAATACGATCGATCTCATAACTAAGGCAATGGGGGTATCTCCAATTTGAACTCCACTTGACGGGGCGGTAAACAGGTCTTGTCGTTGCAGGCCATGAATTCCACCGAACCCTGAACGGTAATGGCTTGGTCCATGTCCCGGCGGATCGCTTGGGTGAAGATGGTGCGATCTCCGTGATAACGCACGAGCATGCCGAAATTCGGATCGATCACCTCCAACGGGGCCGGTTCGATAACGGCCCCGACCAGATGGTAACCCATGCCATCGTCCACCTGCACTACCGTGGGCAGCGGACCTGCATCGCTGGGGAGGTCCAGCGCATAGATGTGCCAGCCCGGCTCGCACGCGGCGCTCAGCGCGATCTCCACGGTGTCCCCGCTTGCCGGGTTCGCGGCGAACGACCACGTGACGGGCTCCCCGGCCCATGCCAGGCAGCCCATTGCGCAGCCGAGGATGAGAAGGAGTAGGCGAAGGGGCTTGACCATCGGTAGGATGCAAAGCTACCCTTTGCCCCAACGTGTGGCGGTGCGGGAAACGCTAAAGATGGTGATCCCGATCACCCTTGGAACGAGAGCCGGAGCACCTTGTGGGTGGCTTTACCGGGGGGGAATCCTTCGGCTACGCGATGGCCCACCAGCCAAACGATCTCGGTACCGCTCACCAGCACATAGCTGCCCGCCTTGGCGTTGTACGGGACATGTGCATCGATCAGGATATCGCTGATGAGCTTTGAACCGACCAAGCCCACGGGCCGCATGCGGTCCCCCGTGCGCCACGGGCGGAGCTGCAATGGAAACTCCAACTTGTCCAGGTCCAACCAGGCGGTGTTCATGCCTTGACCCAGCTCCACTTCAGCAACACTGCACAGCTCCCACGTGAACGGCCCCGCCGCACCGGGCTTCGCTCCGGCCCCGAAAATGGTGAAGGTGGGAAAGCCATCCGGCACCCGGTCCACCACCAGCATGTTCCGCTCCAGGGTGATGCGCCCGCCCCCCGCGTGGAAACGCGCCCCGGTGGAGCGCTGATGAACGGCATCCAACAGCTGCCCGACGAGGTCCGGATGGGGTTCGAGCCCGCTCAAGAGCCGCATCAGGAGCATTCGCGGCGCGGCGCTATTGCGCAGGCGTTCCAGCGGAATGCGCAGTACGCCTTGCCCATCGGGCGTTAAGCCTTCCGCCTCATGGTCCAAATGCCGGTCGGTCGCGGCGGCCATTTCGTTGAGCAGGTCCGTTCCGCGCGCCAAGGTGCGACGGGCACCGGGACGCAGGGCTTCCATCAGTGGCAACAGCTCGGAGCGCACGCGATTGCGCAGGTACTTGGGATCGGTATTGCTGGGATCCTCCCGGAACGGGATGTGGTTCGCGCCCGCATACTGCATGATCCGTGCGCGGTCCACCCCCAACAAGGGCCGGCAAATGCGACCCTCGGGCAAGGTGGTGACCGGAGCGATGCCGCCCCAGCCATGGGCACCGATGCCGCGCAGCAGGTTCAGCAGGAATGTCTCCACCGCATCATCGCGGTGATGTCCCAGCGCCATGGCATGCGGTCCTTCGTGCAGCAACTCCCGGAACCAGTCATGGCGCAATTCCCGGGCGGCCATTTGAACGGAAATGCCTTCCGCAGCGGCCATGGGGTCCACACGAACGAAGCGGAACGGAAGTCCTTGGTTTTGCGCTTGCTCTTCCACGAACTGCCGGTCCGCATCGCTTTCCGCGCCGCGTAATCCATGATCCACGTGGGCAACATGGCAGGGATGGCCCAGTTCGCGCAGCGTATGCAACAACACCATGCTGTCCACGCCGCCGCTTACCGCCACCCACACGGGTTCCCCGGGCCGCAGCATGCCTTCCCGGCGGATCAGGGCACGCACTTCAGCAAGCATGACCCAAGGCGTTCAGCACCGAGCGGGCCTTGTGCTCACACTCGGCGAATTCCTGATCGGGATCGCTGGCTGCCGTGATGGCCCCGCCGGAAATGAGGGAGGCCTTGCCGGAAACCGCATTCCAGGTCACGGTGCGGATCACCACGTTGAGGTCGGCAGTGCCGTCCGGCAGAAAAAAGCCCATGGTGCCGCTGAAGAGCCCGCGCCGCATGTCCTCCACCTCATCGATCAGTTGCATGGCCCGCACCTTGGGCGCGCCGGTCATGCTGGCCATGGGGAAAGTGGCCCGCAGGATGTCCATGCGCGATACGCCAGCACGGAGCCGGGCACTTGCGGTGCTCACCATCTGATGTACGCTCGGATAGCTCTTCACGGCGCAAAGTTCATCCACCTGCACGGAGCCCGGCGCGGCGATGCGGCTGATGTCGTTGCGGGCAACGTCCAGCGCCATGATGTTCTCGCTGCGCTCCTTGGGGTCCGCGGCCAATTCCTCCAGCAGGGCCCGATCTTCGGCCATGCTCCTGCCGCGTGGACGGGTGCCTTTCATCGGCTGGGTGATCAATCGGTCCCCTTCAATGCGCAGGAAGCGCTCCGGGCTTGCGCAGAGGGCATATTGGTCGCCGATCCGCAGAAAGGCTGAAAAAGGCGCATCCGAATAGGCGAGCAGCCTGGCGAAAGCCGTGCAGGGGTCGAAATCGGCCAGTTGAGCCGTACGCTGCGTGCAATAATTCACCTCGTAGATATCACCTCGCCGGATGTGGTCCAACAGAAGCCGCACCTGGCCCAGGTAGCGGTCCCGGCTGGTGCGGCGAACCCATCGCGCCGGGGCGACGGGCGGGAGGGGGGCGGGATCGGCGATCAGCTGCTCAAGGAACGCACGTCCTTCTTCCTCGAGGTCAGTTTGACCCTGAAGTACGGCCCTCCCCGGCCCCAGCCGGACCAGAAATCGGGGCGACCACCACTGGGAAGCGGCAAAACCATCCCCTTCCGGATGCCTGCTCACAAGGTCCTCGAAACTGTTCTTCAGGTCATAGTCGGCAAAACCGAAACAGGCTCGTGGCCCGGACCAAGGGGTGTTCTCGGGACCTGCGGACGCGCCGGCGCCGATCACCCATTCACCACGGTCGCCCACGCGCCGGGCCAGCACCTGCCGGAATGGTCGCAACGCGTGCCAATTGAGGGAGCCGCTCCAAGGCCGATCGATCTGGATGTCCGGCATGAGGCAAGGATAAGCCATGGAAGTTATCATCGAGGGGCAACCCTATACGGCTGTCCTCGTCCACAGTGTGGACCCATCCCCCGAACCCCCATGCTGTCACCTTGGGAAGACCCTGCCCCGTACGGCTTGCCGCCCGTTTTCCACATGCGCCTGTTCCCAAGATCGGCCGATCCCGGAAAAAACAGTGCGCGCCATGGCAGGTATGCGCATTTCAGCTAACTTTGGCTTGACCATGCAACGATTCCTACTCGCCCTTCTTGCCTTCTCCATCGGCCTGCTCAGCCACGGACAAGCAGCACGCCTCGTTTTCAGCAGTGCGGGCACTGCTGTGGGGCAGCATCCCTACGTCGTTTTCAACCCTGATGCGAACATCGCGACCAACCCCGGCACCTACTTGGTGATCGACAACTCGGCGACTACGGGCATCACTCAACTGGTTACGCAAAATCCCCCCATCATCAAGAGCGAAACGGAGCAGAACAAGATCCGCTGGGCCACGGGTGCGACCATAGGAACTTACGTGATTCCCTTCTCCACAGGTGGCTGGCCCACGGATGCCGCCATTCCGCTCACTGTTCAAAAAACCTCTGCCGGCACTGGCGCAGGTTCGATCATCTTCTCCACCTACAACAGCTTGGGCAAAACAACGGGCGCTCCCACGGCTTCCGGCTGGAACAATGACAACTACCGGCCTTCGGACGTCACCCACATGCACGACGAACCGACCGGCCTGACCAATAACTCCGGCAACGCGGTCGACCGGTTCTGGATCATCGATGCCGGGGAAGGAAGTTACGCGTACGGCACCAAGCCCGCAGTGAACATCACCTTTGGATTGGATCCGAGGGAAACGCAACTCAACGGTATTCCGGGAAACGACCCCCTACTGGATGCCAATGCCGGCTATCTGGTCGCACAGCGGTTCAATTCAGGAACCAACCAGTGGTACGACATCGCGCCGCTGGGAGCACAGGCTGGCAATACGGTCACCGGCGTCATCCCCCCCGGCAGCGGCGACTTCTTCCGGAGCTGGACCTTGTCGAACAGTCTCCTCCCCCTGCCCATCACTCTGGTGGCCTGGGACGGGCAATGCGAAGGCAAGGTGGTGGTGCTGAAGTGGACCACGGCCTCCGAGCAGGACAACCACTACTTCACCATCGAGAAAAGCCGTGACGCGAACGATTGGTCCGCCATCGGCACCGTGCCCGGCGCAGGCAACAGCAGCAGCATGATCAGTTATACGTTCACCGATGATGGGGTCCAAGGGCTTGCATACTACCGCTTGCGCCAAACGGACATCAATGGCACCACCACGGTAAGCAACACCATCGCTGCTGGCTGTGGGGCCGAGAACGGCACCGCCATCGTGAACGCGTGGGACGACGGCGACTACCTGAACCTTGTGGTCTCCTCCACACTGGACGCCGTCTACGACCTCATCCTGATGGACCCGCAAGGAAAGGTAATGACCACGCGCGCCTCGCAGGTGATCAACACAGGCTCCACCACCCTACGCGTGGATAAGCGTGGCGTAGCCACGGGCATTTACATGGTGCAATTGTTCAACAGCACCAACATGATGTCGCGGCGGGTGCATTTGGATTGAGGTCACGTTTATCAGCTGACGCATTCGGATCGTGCGGAAACCACGATTCCTCATGCCTTCATCCTCTTCCTCCGTGCCCCCACCCCTCCGGTAAGCAACAGTAGCAGCGCTGATACGGCGTATGCCCCCTTGCCGATGTAGTCCCCGTGCCTCACATAGAACGTGAGGTCCGTGCGGGTATGCACCGTGCCGCGAACGGTCGCCTTCACCCACCAACCGGTGTTCTGGTGCATGTCGCCCCGCTGATCGATAAAGCACGAGATGCCGGTGTTCGCGCAGCGCGCCACATCGCGCCGGGTCTCCACGGCACGCAGTTTCCCATAGAGCAGGTGCTGTTTGTAACCGGGCGTATCCCTCCACCAGCCATCGTTCGTCATGATCACAATGAGGTTGGCCCCGTTGCGAACGTGTGCTGCCACATGATCGCCGTAAATGCTCTCATAGCAGATGGTGGGTGCCAGGCCCACTCGCTTGTCGGTGCTCCAGAGCACGGAGCGTTCTGCCTGCATCCCCAGGCTGCCGGTGGTGCCTCCGAGGTCCAAGGCCAAACCTCCCAAGGGACCGAGCACCTCCTCGAAGGGCATGAGTTCCACCCCGGGAACCAGTTTGGATTTGTTGTAGAACTCAAAACTGCCATCGGCGCGCACCATCAAGGCGGCATTGTAGGCATCGAACGCACGGTCCGTTCCATCCAGCAAGCGTGCGGACAATGGGTGCTCGGCTCCCGGGGGATACAGCTTGGCCGAAGATGCCCCCGCGATAACGGATGCTCCGGGATGGTTCCGGAGGAAGGCCTGAATGCGCTCCAAGCTGATGCTGTTCCGCATATCGTTCTCCCAGGGACCCTGAAAGACCCAGCGACCGTTATCGTTGGAAAGCGTCGTTCGCTCTTGCAGCGCGGTTTCCGGCATCACCACCAGGGCGGTCGCGCTGTCCATCAGCGGCTCCGCCTGTTCCAACATCCTGTCCAACTGCGCCAAGGGGTCCACCGCACCGAACTTCTCCTTGTACGGGTCGATGTTCGGCTGTACCAACACCACCTCTGCGGGATCGCCACTTTCCTTGAGGGAGGCGTAGCGGATCAGGGAGATCGACAGGGGCACCGCGATCACCGCAAAGGCCGTGAGCGCCGGAACCGTGATCAGTCCCCGCCCCTTCCCGGCACCTTTCAGGGCCATGCCCAGCACGGCGAAGTTGGCCACCCACACCCAGATGGTGCCACCGAGATGGCCGGTGATCTCGTACCACTGCACCCAAGCGGTATGGCCCGCGAACACGTTGCCCAGGGTAAGCCACGGCCAACTGAGGTCCCAGTGCATGTGGAAACGCTCGAACGCCAGCCAGAACACCATCAGCGCCCAGCGGGCACCCGTGCCACCCAGGCCGCGACGCACGATCCGGAACAGCAACCACGGAACAGACATCACCAAGACGTTGCCCACGTTCGGCCCGATCAGGGTGAAGAGCCGGGTTTCGAGGTGTTCACTGACGTAAAAAAGCCACCATGTCGTGGCCAGGTTCCACACCAGCAGGGCCAGCATCACGTAGGGCATGAAGTTCCTCGGTCGCTCGCCCTTCGCGCTGCGGGCATAGCGTTCCTCCGCCCAGAGCAGCGGCACCCAGGCCACGAATATCAGCGGGGTGATGCCACCGACCGCAGGCCAGGCCAGGGCGAGGAGGGCACCGCTGAGGAGCGCGCATAGCAGGTAAAAGGGGCGGTGCCGCATGTGGCCGAAAGTAATTCTCCGCAGGTGACGCTTCTGTTCTATCCGTCGATGCATCCCTTCGGAAGCCAGGGTTGTTGATGGCACGGAGAATGCCGTGTTGGCCTAAAAAAGATCGCCGGTGGCACGGATGCCGCAGCTGGGGAGCGTGGAAGCCTGCGTGAGGAAAGCCACCGAGGCATCCGTTCAAGGGCCGGTGATGGCATGGCCTGAACTCAAGGCTTACAGAGGCATTGATCCGCGTGGATCCGCTTTTTCAGCGTGATCCGTGTTCCATTCTCGGCTTCTACCGCAGCAAGTACATCTTCCCGAAGCCCTTCTTGAAATAGGATCCCGCTCCACCGTCGCGGTACTCGATGTCCTGTCCGTGCAGTTGGGCCATCACCCGGTAGAGATAGACGCCGCGTGCCAAACGGTCGCCGAACTGGTCGGTGCCGTCCCATGCGAAATCGGTGATGTTGCGGCCCACGTGGAGATGTCCGAGCTCGGCCATGGAAACCTCGCGGACCACGCGACCGCTGATGGTCATGATCTGGATGCGCATGGCGGTGGGCACCTCGCGGCCGGTGAGGGTGAAGACGAAGCGGGTGCTGGTGGTAAAGGGGTTGGGGTAGTTCAGCACCTCCGTGATGGTGGGACGGTTGATCACTTCGAAGTTCACGCTGTTGTCCCTATCACCGCTGTTGTTGCGGCTCTTGTCGGTGGCGCGAACGGTGAGCCTGTACTTGCCGTCCTGCTCAAAATTGGGCCGGTAGAACACCTTGCTCACGTTATTGGGCCCGTTCGCAGGCACGAACTGCAATACTTCCTGGTTGCCCTCCCGGAAATAGATCCGCTTCATGGTGCCGGAGGGGTCGGTGAGGAAGATCTTGAAGAACACTGTATCTCCGGGTTCGTTGAGGAGCAGGGTCTGGTTCTCATCGTCCAGGGTTACTTGGATCTCCGGCCGGGCGCTCACGATATCGCCGTCCAGGATGTGCATGCCATCGAAGGTGACGTCGAGCACGGGGTTCTCCAGGTCCTGGATCGTGAGAAAACGCAGCACTGCGATATTGTTGAAGTGGTACTGTTCCGGTTGATCGTACTGCTGGGTAAGGGTGTCCACCGGATTGGCCTCGATAAGGATGGAGTTCGGCCCCGGGAACTGCTGCGTATCGAAGCGGATGGTGTCCTGTAGCACAGCGCCTACGGCCAAGGGCGGATTGTACTTGTAGTGGACGCGATGCGCCTGGTTGTTATGGTCCGTTACCCAAGCGGTCATCAGCAGGCTGTCCATGGGTATCTCCCCGATGTTGCGCACCGCTACCATCAGCTCCCCCTGCTGTCCTTGGAAGACGCTGTCCAAGTGGGCAAAGTAACCTGCTGGCGGGTCCAGGGCGCATTCCGGTGCGGGCACGCCCAAGAGCTGCCATCGCCGCAGTTGGGCCGGGCGTGGTGCCAGGAGGGAATCGTTCCAGAAGAGTCCTTTCAGCCGTAGTTGCGGGTATTGCTGGGCCGTGAACAAGGGCTGGAGATCAACATCCCCGGAAAAGCCGGGGAGGTCCAGTAGGGGTTGTTCCGTTCCTTGCTGCAGCACGCCGGAAAGCTGCACGCGGCTACTGTCCTCCAGCTGGATCGGCCTCATGTTCCAACTGAGGGATTCCCAGCTCAGCGCGGTGTGGCTACGGGGCGCTTGGATGGAGCCGCTACGGCTGGAGAGGTGTATGTTGGCCGTCATTTCGATCAGTGCCGTAGCGTCATCCCCCCATACTTCCTGAATGGATGAGGGATCACCCTTGCGGCAGAAGAAGATGTACGGCACGCTATCGGGTACGGTACCGTTTGCCAAGTTGGTGGCACCCAGTGCCTGCATGGCCGCCATGGCGTTGGAGTTGACCATGGGGGTCTTCTGCAACCGCAAATAGGTATGAACAAGTACGAAATGTCCGTCCGGGATAGCGTTGGTCAACATGCTGGCCAAGCTGTCCATTTGCGCTGATGTCGAGTACCAGAACACGAAGTTCCTCTCTTGCCGATATCTGCCGCACGCCCCTTCATTATTCTTGTTCCCGTAGTAGCGGCCCACACCGTTGAAGCGGGTCAGCCACGGTTCAAAATCGAAGGGGTCCACCACCCCCACGTTCAAGGAGGCAAAGGGGCCGCAGCCTTGGCCTTCCATCATCTCCACGTCCTTTCGCCAGTAGCATTGGCTGAAGTTCTCCCCCCTCACCTCGCAGAAGATCTGGTGATCGCCGCCGAAGAACTCGAAGGAACGCGTGGGGCGAGCATGTTCCATCAGGTTGAAACCGTCATCCTTGAACTGGAAGATGTGCGATTGGCCCCAGCCCTGCCGCCCCGCCAAGTGCTGGAAGGAGAACTCGTGCCAGTTGTAGCCACCCTGCCCCGCACTGTCCAGGGTGCAGCGCCAGAAGTAGACCACGCTGTCCTGGCCGGAGTTGAGCGAATAGATGGAGCCGGGTTGCCATTGCACCACACCGCCCGGAGCGACCAGGCTGTGCTGCTCCATTACCGGGCTGTTGTACAGGTCGGTGGTGTCGATCTGGAAGATGTAGGTGCGGGGCGGCGCGAAGGGGTCTCCGGTGCTGGCCTTCAGCATCGGGGCGGGATTGGAGGTGATGGCGAAATTGTAGGGCTCCACCGGCAACAGATCACCCGTACTGATCGACATCCGGAAGGTCACTTGGTTGTTCCCCATATCATCCAGTTCGGCGATCAGGTCCGGGTCCAGGTCCAAGCGGACCAGCAGATCGTTGATGCCTACACCACCGGCTGCGACCGTGGTGGGCAGGGTGAAGAACACGGTGTCCTGGAAGGCGTTCATGCTTACCTGCTGGATCAAGGGCGGCAACAGAACGCCATCGGCCACCAAACTGCGCTCCAAGGCAACGGAGAACGATTGGTGCGTGCCGCGGCCGATGTTGCGGAAGATGACCCGCACCTGGAAGGAATCCACGTCCGCAGTGACCTGCTGCGGAACGGTGCTGACATCAGCCAAGGTGACCTCGAGGTCCGGCAGCTTCGGCGAGTTCATGATCAGCGTGGGATCACCGTGCAAGGTCATCGTCTCGGCGTTGTTCAACGATTCGATGTCGCCGACCGATAACTGGTTGAGCGCTGCGAAGCGCATGTGCGTACCGATGCTCTTGCCATAGTTCACTTGACTGAAGCTCCGGTAGAAATCCTTTGAATAGTCGCGGAGCTTGTTCGAGAGGCCCACGTCCACCGAGGAGAGGAAGGCCACGGCACCGGCATTCTCGTGCAGCACGAACTGCTCGCTGCTGCTCACGCCGTCGTACAGGTGCAGATTGCCGGTATAGCAGGAGTTGCCCAATATGGTGGGGAACTTGCCATGCCATTGGTAATTGGTGGGCACATCGATGGTGATGTCGAACCCTCCGCCGAAGGCATGCGCATAAAAGGTCATCAGCGTCACGCCCTGCTCGATCATGTCGGAGACACTGTCAGCTGCGGCTTGCTCTATCACGGCTCCTCCATCCTTGACGAACTTGGTGACGTTCCCGGAGAAGGAGGTGTCCTCCGCCAGCACCTTGAAGCTGTTCAATGCCGCATCGAACAAGGCCCGTTCGTATGCCGTATTGCCTCCCCGGAAGTGCAGGATGTTCTTCATCCAGGCAGCGGGAGGTTGGCTTTCCACGGAATCGACCTTGGCCAAGTAGTCCAGCACCTGGGTGGGGGTTCTGGCGGCCAATCGGCCCACGGGCACGGATAGGTATGCGGGTTGGCTGCCGGACAGGTTCAGCCCGAACATGATGTCGCTGGAGGGCCAGCCCATGGTGGGCACCAGGCATGCTGCGGAAGCCAAGGGATCCTTGCGGTAGCCCTTGTCAAACGCAAGTCCTCCGGTGGCAGGTGCCTTCACGCTCTTGCCCACGAGGAACAGGGCTTGGGGCTTGGAGGGCGCATGGTCGTATACGTAGCGCAAGTAGTTCCGGATGGCCAGGGGATGCTGGCGCACGCCTCCCCCGAACTGGTCGTAAAGCTGCTCCACGTCGGCCACCACGGTGTTGTACCGGTTGTGGAGATTGGTCTCCCGGTAGGTGGCATACTGCATGGCCGCTGCCATCAATGTGGGATGCGTGACGATCACCATCGCTGAATCCGGCAGGTCCAGTCCGGGGTCCGGGAACAGCCCCGTGCCGTTCACCGGTAGGAGCGGACCTGCGGCAAGGATGTCAGCCGAGCGGGTCACTACCACGCGCATGTCCTGCACGCTGGGCGGCAGAACCGCTTGGAAAGGTGAACCGCTGGGGAACGCAGCCTGAATGCGATGGACCCCGTTGGGCGCCCAGGCATACACCACCGGAGCGGCGGCGGAGGTGAAGGACATCAGGATGCTGTCCGTACCTGTTTGACCAGGTATTTCAAGGTCCGCTCCATTACCGAGAACAAACGTTCTCGGGTAGCGGATGCTTTGCCAGCCCGGTGCGAAGGCATCCAGATAATTCGGAGCCAGGTCCGGACAAACCAGATCATGCACGACCCTGGCGGTCACAATGGTGTTGGCCCCGGTTACCGTGCTTGGGGCGAACTCGAACTCGTACTTCAACAGTGCATACCCCCTGAAAATGGTGTCGGCATGGATGGTACCGGCATGCTCCACCTGCAGGTGGTGATCGTCGCAGGAGTTCCCTCCAGGATTGTTCAAGCTGGCCAATACCAGCTTATAGGTGGACGCCGGGGGACTTGCTCCAGTGTACAATTGCGGGACATTCAAGGTGTAATTCCGGGACGCATCCGCCCCGTCCGCAGCTATCGTTTGGTTAAAGAAATAGCCCTCAGCCTCATTGATCATGGTCAAGGACGCTCCCGATGGGGTGCGCTTGCCGGTCTGGTATGTGGTCGGGTAGGTGATCAGTGTGGTGTCCCAGCACCAGGGCAGCGGCGTATACGCGGCCCAATTGGTGCTGCCGCTTTCGATCGTGCGCAGGG
The DNA here is from genome assembly GCA_019912395.1 of Flavobacteriales bacterium. Classification (GTDB taxonomy): domain Bacteria; phylum Bacteroidota; class Bacteroidia; order Flavobacteriales_F; family PHOS-HE28; genus PHOS-HE28. The sequence goes on from JAIOIH010000053.1 coordinate 50,520, forward strand.
CTTCGGCCTGCGGCCCCCACGTGAGGTAATACCGGATGGTATCGTTGTAGAGGGAGTAATAGGGATTGTTGATGTGCGCGGGATCATCCCAGAGGGCGCTGTCCAGCCAGGCATCGTTCTTGGCCCCGTAAAACTCGATGAAGTCGCCGGTGTTGAACGCGCCGTCCTGCTCCCCTTCCACATGGATGGGCACCTGGCGCCCGCGAGCATAAAGCTGGATGGTGCGGGGATCCACCGTGGCCAGGGGGAAGCCCGAATCGGCCAGCGCAATTGAATCGATCCGGCGAATACCGTCCTGCCAAACCTTGAAGGACCAATACTGGCGGTCATAGTGGATCCACTCGTTGCCGTAGGATTGTGCATGGCCCTCCAGACCAAACCCCAGGATCACCGCAACGAGTAGAATTCTTTTCATGATCCCGTCCGTTGCTTGAACAGATCGAACCTGAGCGAGAACACGTTGGAGTACAACGCCACGCTGTTGTCACCAATGTCGGTGAGCGCATAGTCCAGGGCCACGCTCTTGATCTTCAAGCCCACACCGATGTTGGGCTGGAAGTTCAGGGTCTTATTGTCGTTGATGTCCGTGACATTTTGGAAGTTGTTCACTCCGGCGCGGACATAGACCACACGTGCATAGCCCACCTCAATGCCCAGGCGCGGGTCGCCGCTCCAGGTGCTGGAGGCGATCAGGGTGTTCCGTTGGCCGTCGAAGGTGTTTTCCAGGTTCACCTCCGCAAGCAGGTCCACCTTGCTGCCGAACTTGAACTGGCGTGCCACGCCCAGCACCAAGCGGGGCAAGGTCACCTCCACCCCGTTCACCGGCAGCTCGTTGTTGGTCTGCGCGAACACATCCTGTGTCCGTTGATCCAGTGAGTAGCTCCACGCGTTAAAGGTGCCGGTAATGTCCCTGCCCATGGCCGCAAAGCGCCACGGCCCCCGGTCGTATTGCAGGCCGGCATCCAGGCCGAAGCCCCAGGCCTTGGCGAACGGACCCACGCTGCGGTAGATCACCTTCGCGTTGGCACCCATGCGCAGACCGGGCACCTTCATCTTGCGGGCGTAGCTGATCAGGAAAGCATTGTCCGCAGCGGAGAAACTGGTGATCCGGTCGTAATCGAGGTTCCCGTTGTTGTCGATGAGCTCGGTGGTGTTGGGGATGTCGTCCACGCCAAAGCGGATATAGGAGAAGCCGATGACGCTGGCCGAATCGATGGGCTTGGCGATCGCGATGTAGTCGTACTTGGCGATGCCCGCGAAATACTCGCTGTGCATGGCGCCCACCTGCAAGTCGCCGCGAACGCCGAGCAGGCCGGCGGGGTTCCAATAGCCGGCCGTGACGTCGTTGGTCGCCGCAACGTTGGCGTATCCCATGCCAAGGGAGCGGGCACCCACCCCGATGGACAGGAACTCGTTGCTGTACTTGGGCGCATCCTGTGCCTGGGCGATGGCGAACGTGATGGAGGCCAAGCCGATGGCCGCCATCCTCCAAGGATACCCTCCTGCTGATTTCATGGTGTGCTTGTTAGACGCAACCTCTAACAGAAGGTGGCCTGCATTATTGCCCGAATTTAACCAACTTCGGCCCGCTTTGATGCGCCTCCCCCGTTTACCCGACCTGCTTACCACCGCGAACCTATGCTGCGGCGTGGCGTCCATACTTCTGGCCTCCCAAGGACAATTGACGATCGCTTGTTGGTTGATCTTCCTCGCAGCGCTTTTCGATGTGTTCGACGGGCTGGCGGCACGGGCGCTCGGCGGGGGCACGCCGTTGGGTGCGCAACTGGACAGTTTGGCGGACATGGTGAGCTTTGGCGTGGCTCCGGCCTATGCCGTCTGGGTACTTTCGGCCCCGGTGCCACGAACAGATCTGCTCCTGGTCGGCGCTGCGGTGGCCTGCATTTGCATCGCCTCAGCTTGGCGCTTGGCCAAATTCAATGTGGACACGCGGCAGAGCACCGGCTTTCTGGGCTTGGCCACCCCCGCCAATGGCCTCTTTTGGGTAAGCATTGTGCTCATTGGCGTGGGCAGTGGCCTACCGGCCAACACCGCTGCCCACTCACTGGCTTCCTTGACCAACCAGGCGTTCGCAAACCCGATCGCTGTATTCGTTATCGCGCTTTTGCTCGGCATCCTCATGCTTTCCGAAATCCCGCTGCCCAGCCTCAAGCTCAAGAGCAAAGGCTGGAAAGGCAACGAGGTCATCTTCCTCCTGATGGGGATAGGCATCGTGCTCGCGCTGCTATATGGCATACTGGCCGTTCCTTTGCTGCTGATCACTTATCTGCTCAGTCCCTTTTGGGGCAAGCCATTCCACAAGACGACATGAAAACCTTCCACGCCTCCATCGATGTGATGCCCCACGACAACCTGCTGGACCCGCAAGGGAAAGCCGTGAGCGGCAGCATGAAGAACCTCGATCTCCCGGAGATCACCAACGTGCGCATCGGCAAGCACATCACCCTGCAGGTGGAAGCCAAGGACAAGAAGGCAGCCGAGGCCAAGGTGGACCAAGCGTGCAAGAAACTCCTGGCCAACATGGTGATGGAGAAGTACAGCTTCACGGTGACGGAGGGGTGAGTACCGCAGGTGCTTCGCTTGTCCGCTGTTGCCGCAGGTAACCGCTGTCCTATGTCTTATGTCTTATGTTTTGCATTGGACATAAGACGATCAGCATAAGACATCGGACAGGCAGCTTAGGACAAGGACATAACTCCGTCACCCCCTAATCTCCGCAATTGCACGGTTGGGAGAAAAAGATCTTCACCGAGGGCAGAAGCGTGGTGATGCGGTCCATTTCGCCTTGTGAGAATTGGATCACGCGCAGGTCCATGAAGCGAAGTGCCTTCATGCCACTAATGGCGTCCGGGAAGTCGCCGAGGTCGTTGCTCCAGAGGTCCAAGGAGTAAAGTTCCTTGAGGCCGCCCATGCATGCTGGCAGGCCTTCGATGCGGTTCTGGTGCATGTCCAGCCGCTTCAGGTGTTTCCACTGGCACACGCCATTGGGGATCCGGGTGAACTTGTTCCGGCCCGCGCTGAACTCCTGCATGTATTGCAGCTCGTTCATCCAACCGGGCAGGTCCTTCAATTTATTGCGACCGAGGTCCAGTGCGTTGAGGTTCTTGAACCGGCGTACTTCCTCCGGCACTTCCTTCAGCTTTTGATGGGAAAGGTCAAGGCGGTACACGCTATCGGGGTTCTGGAGGGCCCGCTCCAAACTGCGGTAGGTGCGCACACTGTCCAACGCGAGCTGCGGCAGCAGCTGCGCCTGCGCCAAAGCGGCGAGGAGCAAGCAGGAAAGGAGCGAGACTGGTCTGTTCATGATCAAATGTCCCGGAGGACGCGAAGTGCTTCCTCCTTATCCACGGCGATCCGCACCTTCATGGCATCCATGCTCTCAAAGCGCAGTTCATCGCGTAGCTTGTGATGCAAACGAACGGTGATGGCCTCTCCGTATATCTCGCTGTCCAGCCCGAAGAGGTGGGCCTCCACGGTGCGCTCGCCATGTTCCTCCACGGTAGGGCGTACACCGATGTTCATCATGCCTTGGAACTTGCCTTGCGGCGTGGTTGCCGTGATGGCATAGACCCCGTCGCCAGGGATCAGCTTGTAGGGGTCGACACCCCCGATGTTGGCCGTGGGCCAGCCGATGGTCCTCCCGCGTTGGGCGCCCTTCACCACCACGCCATTGATCATGTACGCATAGCCGAGCAGTGCCGTGGCACGCGCCACATCGCCGGCGAGAAGGGCCTCCCGGACCTTGGTGCTGCTCACCTTCACATGGTCGATCTCCTGCGCGGGGATCTCCTCCACCAGGATGTCGTAGGCCTCACCGAGCTGACGGAGCAAGCCGATGTCGCCTTCGCGGTTGCGCCCGAAACGATGGTCGTATCCGATCACCAAGGCATGTACCCCGAGCTGGTTCACCAAAATGTCCCGCACATACTCCAAGGCATGCATCCTGCTGAAGGCGCGGGAGAAGGGTACCACCAGGAGATGGTCCAGGCCGGCCTGCTCGAGCAGACGGTGCTTCTCCGTCGGCGTGTTCAGCAGGCGCAGGTCATTGTCATTGGGATGGAGCACCATGCGCGGATGCGGATGGAAGGTGAAGAGGACGCTCTCCCCCCCTTCGCGCCGGGCCACGGAACCGAGCCGGTCCAGAATGACCTGATGGCCCAAGTGGACGCCATCGAAGGTGCCGGTGGTGAGCACCGGACGCTGCACACCTCGAAAGTCTGCGATGTCGGTATGGATCTTCATGGCATGCACCCCTTGCGTAGCGCGCAACGAAGGCTTCGGGGCACAAAGCTCGCACGCACGGGCCTTGTTCCGGTGGAGATCCGTGCGGAAGCTCCCCCCGGAATTGTTGATGGCGCCGTTCCCAACCGCCAGCGCTTCAGGCTAATCCATTGGGGAACAATTGGTTGACACACATGCCCGGTTCATCGATCATCAACGATCCTTTCACCTTTGAGGATCCGGTTCTACCTTCGCGCCCGCAAAAACAGGGCACTGGCCCTATCCATCAGAACAACATGTCCAAGCACATCGGTAAAGTCGTCCAAGTGATCGGTCCCGTGGTCGACGTTCGCTTCGAGTCCGGAAAGGGCCTGCCCAACATCTACGATGCCCTGCACATTACACGTGCGGACGGCTCCATCCTGGTGCTGGAAGTACAGCAGCTCACCGGCGAGGACACGGTGCGCACGGTCAGCATGGAAAGCACGGACGGACTGGCGCGCGGTGTGGAGGCCGTGGGCCAAGGCCAGCCCATCACCATGCCCACGGGCGAGGGTGTGAAGGGCCGCTTGTTCAACGTGGTGGGCCAACCCATCGACGGCATGGCACCGGTGACCGAGGGCAAGCGAGCATCGATCCACCGCGAGGCCCCGAAGTTCGAGGACCTCACCACCAGTGCGGAGATCCTCTTCACCGGTATCAAGGTGATCGACCTCATCGAGCCCTATTCCAAGGGTGGCAAGATCGGCCTGTTCGGCGGTGCCGGCGTGGGCAAGACGGTGTTGATCCAGGAGCTGATCAACAACATCGCCAAGGGCCACAGTGGTTACAGCGTGTTCGCCGGGGTGGGCGAGCGCACCCGCGAGGGCAACGACCTGTTGCGCGAAATGATCGAGAGCGGTATCGTGAAGTACGGCAAGGCTTTTTCCGAGAGCATGGAGAAGGGTGGTTGGGACCTGAGCAAGGTGGACCACGAAGCCTTGTCCACCTCGCAGGCCACCTTCGTGTTCGGCCAGATGAACGAGCCCCCCGGAGCCCGTGCCCGCGTGGCCTTGAGCGGTCTTACACTGGCGGAATACTTCCGCGACGGCGACGAGGAAAGCGGTGGTCGCGACATCCTCTTCTTCGTGGACAACATCTTCCGCTTCACCCAGGCCGGTTCCGAGGTGAGCGCACTGCTGGGCCGTATGCCCAGCGCCGTGGGCTACCAGCCTACCCTCGCCACCGAAATGGGTGCCATGCAGGAGCGCATCACCTCCACCAAGCGCGGTTCCATCACCTCCGTGCAGGCGGTGTACGTACCAGCGGATGACCTGACCGACCCTGCGCCCGCGACCACCTTCGCGCACTTGGACGCCACCACGGTATTGAGCCGAAAGATCGCCGAGCTCGGCATCTATCCTTCCGTGGACCCGTTGGATTCCACCAGCCGGATCCTTACGCCCGCCATCGTGGGCGATGTACACTACGACTGCGCCCAACGGGTGAAGGCCATCCTCCAGCGCTACAAGGAACTGCAGGACATCATCGCCATTCTCGGCATGGACGAGTTGAGCGAGGAGGACAGACTGGCCGTGAGCCGTGCCCGCCGCGTGCAGCGCTTCCTCAGCCAGCCCTTCTTCGTGGCCGAGCAGTTCACCGGCCTCCCCGGCGTGATGGTCTCCATCGAGGACACCATCAAGGGCTTCAACATGATCATGGACGGCGAGATGGATGAGTATCCTGAAGCCGCGTTCAACCTGAAGGGCAGCATCGAGGATGTGATCACGGCGGGTAAGAAGATGTTGGCTGAAGTAGCGTGATCCGTGGATCAGACGATCGGAAAATCAGATGATCGAATGCCGCTCTCCGATGCTACAGACCGATCACCAGTCACCAATCACTAGTCACTGACAACCGACAACTGTATGGACCTCCAGATCATCACCCCGGACAAGGAACTTTTTCACGGCGAGGCCAAGCGCGTCACCGTGCCCGGTGTGGACGGCAGCATGGGCTTTCTGGACGATCACGCCCCGCTGATCACGGTGCTGAAGGCCGGCGCAGTGGAGGTGACCCTGCCGGACAACAAGGTAGAGTCCTTCCCGCTGAAGGGTGGCGTGGTGGAGGTGAGCCACAACACCGTGATCGTGCTGGCGGAGTAACCAACTTTTCTCTCCACTTTCTGAACGGCATCCCCTTATCGGGGGATGCCGTTCGTTTTTTGGCACCATCTTTTGCCCTTCCGCCCCCCGAAAGTGGGATTGATGCGTGTTACCCGTACCGGGATCTTTGCCCCACAACCAAACTCCCGAACCATAATGAACACACAACGACTCCTGTTGATCTGCGGCCTCGGCGCGCTTTCCTACAGCACGATGGCACAGAACCCGCGCATCGTACTCCAAGGCAGTGGCGACCCACAGGTCTTCACGACCATCGAGGATGCTTTGGCGGCCGCACAGCCCAACGACAAGCTCTACTTCAGCGGCGGCACCTTCCTCGCAGCCACCGGTCTGGTGATCGACAAGCCCTTGCATTTCGTCGGCGCGGGTATCCATCCGGACAGCAGCAGTACTACAGGCACCACCACGCTGTCCACCGGTGGATCCACGGAGATCACGATCACCACGGATGCAAGCCGCAGTACGTTCACCGGCATCATCTTCAACCCGGGCGGCGATATCCAATACGGTACGAGCGCTGCCGATGACGACCCCACGGACCTGGTCTTCCAGCGCTGCGCCTTCAATAGAAAGACGTACTTGGGTTTTGCCGAAGGAGCTTCATCCTCCAGCTCGTTCGATGAGTGTATCTTCCGTGACGTCCTCACGGGGCGGGCCAGCAAGGCCGTCATTACCCATTGCATTTTCGATCACGCGACCATCAGCTTGTTCCGGCCTTCCGGACTATTTCTGAAGAACAGCGTCGTCTTGGCCGCACGCTTCCAGAACTCGTCGAATGCGATCGTGCAGAATTGTGTTTTCACGTACAACGGAGCGCCCTTGTGGCAAGTGGCCGGCGTGCAGATCAGCAACTGCTTGATCACAGGTGCCGGAATGTTCAGCAACTCCGGTTCAAGCAATCAGGAGGCGAACAACATCTACGGGCAGCTCGCTAACACGATCTTCGTGAACGAGACGAACGGGATCTACGATTTCGGCGACGACCTGCACTTGTCCCCCAGCAGCCCGGGCGTGGGCGCAGGCAACGACGGCACCGATATCGGCATCTACGGCAGTGCTTCGCCTTACAAGGAAGGTGCATCGCCCTACAACCCGCATTACCAAGCGGCCACCATTGATGCGGCCACCAACGGTAACGGCGAACTCCCCGTGAACATCCGCATGGCGGCCCAACCCCATTGAGCCATGAAGATGCTTCGCAACATATCCCTGGGCGGAACCTTGGCAATGGTCTTCACCACGGTGCTGATAAGCACTGCACACACCCAGAACATCACCAGCTACCGGTATTGGTTCAATGATGACATCGCGAATCTGGTGAACGTGCCGGTGACAGCCACTCCCGAAATGAACACGCTGATCTCATTCAACAGCGCAGGCCTTGCCATCGGCTACCACACGGTCACCGTGCAGTTCAAGGACGCCGATTCCCATTGGTCCTCTCCCTATACCAGCGTCTTCAGCCAGAAAGGTGGCAGCTTGACCGCGTTGGAATACTGGTTCAATGATGATGTGGCAGGCTCGATCCAACTTCCCGTGACGGCCACTGCGAACCTGGACCTGAACGCCACTTTGGACGCCAGCGCATTGCCCGTAGGCCTCTACCAGTTGACCATGCGCGGTTTGGACGATCGTGGCGAAAGGAGCGTTCCGTATACCACCACCATCACGCGTGGTGGCGGCCAGATCACAGGCTACGAATATTGGATCGATGACCAGGTTGCGGACCGTGTGATGAATTCCATCGGACCAGCCAGCGTGGTGGACCTGATCAGCGATCTACCCTTGAGCACCACCAATGGCGATCACAGTTTCACGATCCGTTTCCATGACGAGGCGGAAGGATGGAGCGTGCCGATCACCACCACATTCACGTACATCGTTGGCATCGAAGAACTGCCCGGCGTGAACAGTGTATTGCTGTTCCCGAACCCCGCAAGTGACAACCTGACCTTGCGCTTGGATGTGAGCACCGCCTCTGCATTGCAAGTGAGCATGCTGGATGCTACGGGCCGCTTCATCGCGGCGCCTGAGGAATGGGGCGTGCAAGGATCATCGCACCGCACTTGGGCCACCGGGCACTTGGCCGCGGGTACCTACACTTTGCGTATCGCCACGTCCGACCATGCCATCAACCTTCCATTCATAAAGCAATGAGGAACTTGAGCCTAACTCCCTTCATCCAAGCCATCATGCTTTTCGCAGGCTTAGGGTCTACCATAGCTGCCCACGCGCAACTTCCCCGCATTGTCGTGGACGGCGTCACTGCACCGCAGGTCTTCAGGGACCTTAACGCGGCGATCCTGGCCGCACCGGCGAACAGCAACATCACCTTGAGCGGTGGTAGCTTCCACGTACCGGGCGGCTTCGCCCTGGACAAGCCCTTGCACTTCGTAGGTGCAGGCATGCATATCGATAGCACCAATTCCACGGGTGCAACCATACTCACCGCTACCGGAAGCGACCATTTTGCGCTCACCTCCGGTGCATCCGGATCTTCATTCACGGGCATCTATTTCTTCACGGAACTCTATACCACCTTCTCCTTGGGCACCGGCGCTGGTGACCAGCATGTGACAGGTGTGGAACTCCTCCGTTGCAGGTTCGAACACGACGTGCGTCTTGGAGTTGTGGAACCAGCTGCTTCCAGCAGCACATTCACTGAGTGCATCTTCCACCGTGGCTTTTACGGCAATGGCGGCACGACCGTAGCGGATCGCTGCATCTTTGATTGGACCAACCCCACCGGAGGCACCATCGCTGTCTTTCAGCCCTCTGGCCTTACCATGTTGAACAGTATCCTGTTCGGTGGCAAGACGGACCACTGTTCGAACGCAACGATCACCAATTGCATCTTCACACGAGCCGGTGCCGGTCCGATCTGGCAGAGCAACAATTCCACTGTAAGCAACTGCATCTTCTCCTCGAGCGATATTTTCAGCAATTGCACCGGCACTGCGATCAATAACATCACGGACCAAGTTCCCGCGACCATTTTCGTGAACGAAACGGACGGCCACTACCAGTTCACAGATGATCTCCACTTAGCTGGAGGCAGCCCCGGCATTGGTGCCGGAAGCGATGGCAACGACATCGGGATCTACGGCACCGCATCACCCTACAAGCCGGGTGGCGTGCCGCATGTGCCGCACATCCGCAAGGTGGATATTGCCCGTAGCACGGATGCGAGCGGCAACCTGCCCGCTACGGTGCGGGTGGCAGCGCAGCCGAATTGAACGTTCATTTCTCTCCTAATGCGGATCCCCGTTCCAGCCTTTGGGACGGGGATCTTGCATTACACCGATCGGGAAGTCTATCCAGCAATGATGATGACCACAATGAACTTCCACTCCCTTCGCGTGTACCTATGGAAACACCCGAAGCCATCGGCTACTTTCGCGGAGAACGATCCACCATGAGAACCTCCTACCTCCTTTTCATTCCCTTGTTCAGTTTCTTGTCCACTGCGGCTTTTGCCGCCGATGGGGAGAAGCCTGTTTCCAGCACCATCACCGCCGCCAAGGTGTTCCTCAATGGCGCACAGGTGGAGCGCAGCGCCAAGGCCACCGTGGCCGCCGGCAGCGGCACGCTGGTCTTTACCGGCCTGGCGGAGAGGCTGGACCCTCAGAGCATCCAGGTGACGGGCAAGGGCGCGTACAGCATCCTCTCCGTGGCGCACCGGATCAACTACCTCAGCGAGAGCCCGAACAAGAAGGAAGTGGACGATCTCCAAGCGCGGATCAAGGCGAAGGAACATGACACCAATGCGGAGAACAATGCCAAGGTCGTGTGGGACCTGGAGGAGCAACTGCTGCTGAAGAACACCGCCATCGCGGGGCAGCAGAACGGCGTTTCGGCCAGCCAACTTCAGGCGGTGAACGATTACGTGCGCGAGCGCTTGAAAACCATAAAGGCCGGGCAGCTGGCACAGGCTGAAAAGCTGGTGCAAATGAACGAGGACCTGACCAAACTGCGTCAACAACTTCAGCAACTGAAAGGACAGGCCGCGCGGCCCACGAGCGAAGTGGTGCTGGAGGTGGAGGCGGCAGCGTCTGCGGCGGCCACGTTCACCATTTCCTATTTCGTTTCCAATGCCTCCTGGACCCCTGCGTACGACCTACGCGCCACCGGCACCGGCAAGCCCATCGAGCTGACCATGAAGGCGCAGGTGGTGAACGGCACCGGCGAGGACTGGGACAAGGTGGCCCTGTCCCTCAGCAGCGGCAATCCCACGTTGGGCGGGATCATGCCGCAGATCCACCCTTGGACGCTGTCCCAACCGTATCGCACGCAAGGTTTGTTGAACCGGGTCGACCATGCCGAAATGCAGGCCGTACCGTCGATGGCCAAGAGCAAGGATGACGCAGGGGCTACCTTGGATGCGATCCGCCAGGTGCCCAATACCGTATTGCAGCGCACTACCACCATGGAGTTCAGCATCGATGCGCCCTTCAGCATTCCGGCGGACGGCGTGGCGCACAGCGTGAGCGTGACGGAGCACACCATACCGGCCACCTACAAGCACTACTGCACGCCGAAGCTGGACCGCGATGCCTTCCTCTACGCCCGCACCACGGGCTGGGAAGACATGAACCTGCTGCCGGGCGTGGCCAACGTGTTCTTCGAGGGCACCTACGTGGGCAAGAGCTACTTGGACCTGGACCAGCCCCACGACACGCTGGACATTTCGCTGGGCCGCGACAAGGGCATCACCGTGGAACGCGTGAAGCGCAAGACCACCAACGAAAAAGCGGTGATCGGCAGCAAGCGCACCGTGTCCGTGGGCTGGGACATCACCGTGCGCAACACCAAAAGCGTGGCCGTGGACCTTGAGCTGCGCGACCAATATCCGCTGAGCCCACGCAGTGAGGTGGAAGTGAAGTTGGAGGATAAAGGCGGTGCCGACGTGAACGAGCAGACCGGAATGCTGACGTGGAAGATCACTGTGGCACCGAAAGAGACCAAGAAGATGGGCTTCGGCTATACCGTGAAGTACCCGAAGGACATGCCGGTTGTGGTGGAATAGCAATTTACGGCTACGCGCACTGCGCGTGCCTCGGCTCAAGGCATCACTTCAACAACGAGACATGCCCAACCGACCGTTGGGGCAAGCCTGTGGCGATGGACCGGAAGCTGATGCTATAGACATACACGTCCTGCTTCATCAGGTTGCCTCCCCCGTTCCGGTACGTACCGTCCCAATGGTCACTGGGGTCAGTGGCCGCGAAGACGACCTTTCCCCAGCGATCGAAGACCCGTAGCTCAAGCTCGGTGATGTCCGGGATGTTGCTGACCATGCCCCATTGATCGTTCACCCCGTCCGCGTTCGGTGTGAAGCAGTTGGGAATGTAAGTCTCCAGCACATCGTTGATCACCACAACGCGGCAAACCGAGTCCTCGCAGCCATGGTCATCGATGGCGGTAAGGCATACGGGGTACTCGGCCGGCTGGCGGAAGTCAAAACCGTAGGTGAACTGCTCCTCGTCGGAGGTGGCCAAGCCCGCGATATCCCACACAACCGAAACGTCGTTGACCGAAGTATTGTAGAAGTTGATCTCGGGTGCGTCCACCGTCCCGGGTTCGGGAGTGAACATGAAATCCGCGATCACCGGTGGTGGACCGGTCACGTTGATGGACGCTGTTGCCTGGCAACCGTTGGCATCGCGGATCATCAGTTGATATTCGTCCGCGCAGACATTCGCTACCGTTGTGTCGGGCCCGAAGTCCACCCCCCCATTGAAGCTGTATGCCACGGCGGCAGGATCCGTGATGGTGATCGTTCCATCGCACGAACCATGGCACCACGGTTCGGTGAAATCCACCGCTTGGATCTGCAGGGGTTCCGGTTGCCCGATGGTCACGTCCGCCTGGGCGCTGCACCCGTTGGCATCGGTAACGGAGAGGGTAACGCTTCCCGCACAGAGGTTCACCACACCGGCCGTGTTGGAAACCACGCCCGTGGGGTTGGTCCACTGGAAGGCATATGGTGCGGTCCCTCCCGCCAGTGCTGCTGTCGCGGTTCCGTCGCACGCACCATGGCACAGGGCATCGGTGGAGCTTACTGTGGCGACAAGCGTATCGGTAAACGTGATGGTGACACTGTCCACCACATTGCATGTGCCATCATTCTCGGTCCAGAAGAAGGTGGCGGCACCTCCTGCCGCAGCGACCGCCGTGGCTTGTGCGTTTTGCGCCGGCACGATCGCATAGCCCGGTGGTCCCGACCAGGTACCTATGCCGATATTGCCCGTGGTTGCTTGCAGGACGTGGGTTAACCCGCAAACGGTCGCAGCGGGTCCGGCATCCACCGTTCCGCAGCACATCGGATCGGTGATATCGAGGATGTCAATGGTCACATCGGCGGTGGAGGTGCATCCTGCCGCAGAGGTCAGGCTGTGGATGAACGTCCCTCCCGCGTCGATGCCCGGATCAAAGGTGTTCGGCACCGGGGCGCCGTTCGCGTCGGTCCACATCCCTTCCGAATCGGGGTTGCCGCCCAGCACGTCGAACAAGAGGAATGGGGGTTGTGTGGGGCAAAGGGTAAGCGAGGTATCCTGTCCGGGATCAACACCGGGGTCGAAGGTGATCGTCACACTGTCCGTGACCGCACAATCCGGGAAGCCGACCGGATGCACGGTGACCCAATACTGAACGGTGTCGCTTACCGTGGCCACCGGGGCGGAAATGGACGGGTCCGATAGACCGGTTGCCGGTAGCCAAGCCCAGACCACGGCCGTGGATGCGCCGGACACTTCGGCTTGCAAGGGCATGTTGCCCGCACAACTGGTGGTGTCCGGGCCGGCATCCACCACCAGGTCAGCACCATCGACGACATCGAACGTGTCCACTGCGGAACAGCCCAGATCATCCTCCACGATCAGTGAATAGCTGCCCGCGCAAACGTTGCTGGCCGATGCCGCACCCGGACCCGCCAAGGCATCGCTCCATGCATAGGTGAACGGGCCAGTACCTCCGCTCACTGCCACGGAAGCCTCCCCGTTGCACGCACCCGGGCAGGTGGTGGCGGTGGTGCTCACAACGGCCTCCATCGTGTTTTCCACTATGGGTATGGTGAGGGTACTGCTGCTGTTCTGGCCGCACAGGTCCGGGTAGGTGAAAGTGATGGTCAGCTGCTCGGTGCCTTCGGAGATGAAGTCCTCGAAGGCATCGAGGTCGAAGGTGATGGAAGATTGACCGACCGGAAAACTGAAGACGGCCGGGATGGGGGTATGGTCCACACCGTTGGTAGCGGTGCCGGACAACGTTACAGTGACGTCCATGGCATCCTGCGTATCCGGCCGGGTGAGGGTGAGGGTGGCCCCTGCGCAGCCTTCGACCAGCTCACCGTTGGGGCTTTCGGTGCTCAAGTCCGCCATGAACGGGTTCGGACTGCTGAAGCTGCCTCCTTCCAGGAAAACGCCGCTGTCCAATACTTCATCACCCGCATCCGCAATGGCGATCTTCAGATGATAGGTCTGCCCGCACTGCACGGTGGAGTATGCCGTTAGGGGCACCGTGAAGCCGTCAAACTGGATGTACTGTGGATCGCTGTTCCATGGGAAACTGAAACCGTCCCCATTATCCACATAGTAGGTCGAATTGGTGGTGGTGTTCACGTTATCGATGGCCACCGGAGTGCTACTGCCCGGAACAAGGGCAATGTTCTCGGCATTGTTCATGTACGGGCCGTTGATACCCGGTCCGCTGAGGAAGAAGCCGAACACATCGTTGTAGCCCGCGTTCACGAACTCCAGGTATTCCTCCGACGCGAACACGTAGTTGAACGAGATCTCATCTCCCGAGGGCACCAGATCGAACTCAAGAACGGCACCGTCGAACGTGATCGCGCTGCTGATCTGGTCCAGATCGGGATCCCCGATACCGCCGATCCCCAAGGAAGGCAGTGTTGCTTGATCTGAAGTGTTGGGCCCCAATGCCACTGCAATATCGCCGGTAGCGAGCAGAAGACCTTGGGCCAGGCCCACATTGCATCCAGTCCCATCGAAGCTTCCGATCTGGATGTTGGACAACCCGGCAGGTTGGCCGTTGAAGGTGATGTTGCTCACGGTGACCCCGCCCCCGAGCAGCACGTTCTCTACCAGGAACTGCACCGATACGGTATTGTTCACCGCAAGCTGCGCCTGCACCAAGGCTGAGGCAAGGAACATGTTGAGAACCAGGATGGTACGGATACGGGAGATGGATATGAGCATGGTTCAATGGCCTCAGGACCATCAGCCGCGAGATACAGCTGATCATTCAGGTCCGTGAGGATCAAACTTATTCAGCGCATACGGGCAACACAATCCCCTCTTTGGGGGAGGGATGCATCCGGGTTGGCCTGCATGAGCCGTGGGGGTGTATGAAGGGACGCGTATGCGGCTGAGCATTCCTTTCCCCGAACGACCAAGGGCGCGGGATATCGATATCCCGCGCCCTTGGTCGTTGCGCTGCGAAGGTTAGGCCATGGCTCCCACCTGCCGCAGGTATACCAAGTGCGACCAGAGCGCACTGCGCAAGGTGGGAAACTCGCGGTACTTCACGTTGAACTCCGCGCACACCTGCTTCAGCCGCTTGTTCAGCTCGGGATAATGCACATGGCTGATCTTCGGAAAGAGGTGATGTTCCACTTGGAAGTTCAATCCCCCGAAGAGCCAGTTCCAGATCCTGTTCCCCGTGGCGAAGTTGGCCGTGGTGGCCACCTGATGGATCGCCCACTCGCTCTCAATGTTGTTCCCGTCCACCTTTGGGTTCACGAATTCGGCATGCTCCACCACATGGGCCAGCTGGAATACCACGGCGATGAAGATGCCCGTAACGAACACCATCACGCCGTAACCGACCAGCGTGGGGACCACACCCGTGAAGAACATGGGCAGAACGATGAAAACCGAAACGTAGGACACCTTGGTCACCCAAAAGATGACGTGCTCCTTGACGCTCAACGGCTTCATCCGCGTATTGTCCGCGATCTTGCCGGTGAAGTATTTCCGCATGTCCTGAACGTAGATCCACAGGAGATAGGTGAGGCCATAGAGCAGCAAGCCGTAGATGTGCTGGAAGCGATGGAACCAGTGCTTGGGCTGCCCTGCGTGGACGCGCACCCACGGCTTGATGTCGATGTCGTCGTCCATGCCCTCCACGTTGGTGAATGTGTGGTGGTTCACATTGTGCTTCAGCTTCCAAAAATGGACGCTTCCGCCGAGCAGGTTCAGGGAATGGCCCATCAATTCGTTCACCCACTTTCGACGGCTGTAACTGCCGTGCGCTCCGTCGTGCATCACATTGAAGCCCACACTGGCCACCACCAAGCCGAGCACGGCGCACAGGCCAATGGACAACCAGGCCGATGCCGGTGTGAAAAAGACGAGCAGTACGTACAGGCCCACCAAGGCCGTCAACAGGATGGCCGTCTTCCAGTACAGGCGGCTATCACCGGTCTTGCGTAGATCATTATCCTTGAAGTAGGCCTCGGTGACCTCCCGCAGGCGCTGAAAGAATACGGGGGGTGTTTTGGCAAAGGTGGTTTGGGGCATGTCTGGTGCAGTGGATGCGAAGTAGTACAAAGGTACGCTTGATGGTAGAGCCGCCTTCGGCACTCGGAAGATGCTTGACCAGCGATCCACCCGCCCCAGGTACATGGTACATGGGCGAAGGATCCACCACCTCCACTTCGCGAGCGGCCCCCCAATGCGTTCATCACCGGAACGAAGGCGGAGGCCCCTTGAACGCCCCGGCATCCGTTTACACGGGAACGCATTGGGAAAGGACGGGGCAGCGCCTCCAACAAAAAATCAGGGGTGAATGTTGCAAATACGCCAGATCCCCCTAATTTCGCCCCGCTTTGGCCCGTATGTTCTTTGGCGAGACCTTTCGGACGCAAACACAAACCTCAAAAACACTCACTCAGTCAGTCGAACTCATGAACATTTACGTCGCCAACATTGCCTACTCAGTACAAGACCAGGACCTCCGCGAGCTTTTCGAGCCCTTCGGTGAAGTTACCTCGGCGAAGATCATCATGGACAAGGCCACCAATCGCAGTCGCGGCTTCGGTTTCGTGGAGATGGCCGACGACGATAGCGGACGTGCCGCGATCGAAGGCACCAACGGGGTGGCCTTCCATGGCCGCGACCTCGTGGTGAACGAAGCCCGTCCCCGCACCGAGGGTGCAGGCGACCGTGGCGGATACCGCGGCGGCAACGACCGTGGTGGTGACCGCGGCGGCTATCGCGGCGGCAGCGACCGCGGCGATCGTGGCGGATACCGTCGCGACGAGTACTAATACAAGAACCTTCCTCGCATCGAAAGCCCTCCGGAACCCCGGGGGGCTTTTTTGCAGGTGTCCAAAAAAGGTGAACATCCTCCATTTCGCGGATCGGCCCGGGATCAACCCGGTACCTTTGGCACCCATGCATCCCCGCCTTCTTTTCGCACTACTGGCCCTGTTCTGTGCCGGCCTCCTTTCCGCCCAACGCGGACCCGTTGGTCGCACTTCCCCGGGCCACGCGTACGGTCGTGTACTGGGTGCCGATCGGAAACCCGTTGCCTTCGCCAGTGCCAGTGTGCTGGTCGGAGATAGTGTCGTGGGAGGCGCACTGGTGCAGGAAAATGGCGACTTTGACATCACCGGGCTACCCCTTGGCGCCTTGCGGCTGAGGATCGCCGGTTTGGGATATGCCACGTTGGAGAAGGAATTCACCCTTACCCGGGAAATCCCAGAACTGGATTTGGGGAACTTGATGGTCGAGGTGGATGAAGTAGTACTCCAGGCAGCGGAGATCTCCAAGGAACGCGCCACCCAAGTGCTGCAGGTCGATCGCCGCGTGTACAACGTGGACAAGGACATTAGCGTTGCGGGTGGCGATGCCACGGACGTGATGAAGAACATCCCCGGCCTGAGCGTGGATGCGGACGGCAATGTGGAGATGCGCGGCAAGAGCCCCAAGGTGTTCGTGGACGGCCGCCCCACGACCCTGACGCTGGACCAGATCCCCGCCAGCGACATCGAGCGCGTGGAGGTGATCACCAACCCGAGCGTGATCTTTGACGCCAGCAGCACCGGCGGCATCGTGAACGTGGTGATGAAGAAGAGCACGCGCCCGGGCTACAGCGGGCAGCTGCAGGCCGGTATCGGCACCAATGAACGCTACAACCTGAACGGCAATCTGCTGATGCGCCAGGGCCGCAACTCGTTCAGCTTGAACGCCGGTTTCGGCCACTCCGCTTCCCCCCGCACGAGCTACAACTACCGCACCGACCTCGCCGACGGCCTGCCCACGAGCTATTTCCGGCAGGATGCGAACGGCACGCATGAGCACATGCGCATCAATGCCCGCCTCGGCTGGGACTACAAGCTCAGCAATCGCAACACCATCAGCCTGTTGCAGGGGGTGTACATCGGCTCGCGCAGCAATTCAGAGGACCAGGTCTACACCACCAGTGATGCCGCGAACAACACGACCGGTAGTGGTACGCAGCACAACATCTCGGACGGCACCTACAATAACTACAACACCCGTGTGGGCTTCAAACGCACCACCACGAAGCCCGGGAAGGAATGGAGCACGGACCTCACCTTCAACCTCGGCGACAACACTTCTCCCGCGACCAGGGAGCAGTTCAATCAGGGCTCGGACGGCATCCTGCCCGGGCAGAGCTTCCAGGGTAGGGATTCCAAAGGCGACAACCAAGAGTGGACCTGGCAATTGGACGTCACCGATCCGTATGCCGACAACCGCAAGCTGGAGTGGGGCTTCAAGGCCAATTACGAGTTGAGCAACTCCACCATGGACGTTACCTACGGCAATGACACGCTTCCGGGTCTTGTTCGCGATACGGCGTTGAGCAACGCCTTTCGCATCGGCACTTGGGTGAACGCGGCATACATCAACTGGAGCACGAAACTTTCCACGCACTGGTCCATGCAATCCGGGTTGCGCGTGGAGCAGAACGTAATGGACGCCAAGCGTACGGACAAGGATGTGGATTTCAGTTACAGCTATCCCGACGGACTGGACGACCTGGGGCAGATCCTCTTCCCCGCCGTTTACCTCAGCCGCAAGTGGGATGCACCCGACGGCGACCTTCAACGCGAGCTGCAGATCAATGTGTCCCGCAAGGTGAACCGGCCGCGGTTCTATCAGATCATGCCGTTCATCATGAGCACGGATGCGCGCAGCTACCGGATCGGCAACCCCACGCTGCGACCTGAGATGAGCACGATCCTGGAAGTGAACCACCTGCTTCCCCTCGGCGAGAACGGCAACTGGCTCTCCTCCATTTACGGCCGCTTCACCGATGATGTGATCACCAGCTACACCGCGCCGTTGCCAAGCGACCCCAACATCCTGGTAACGACCTACGTGAACGGCGATCAGAACCAAAGTTTCGGATGGGAGAACACTATAAAGCTCACCCTGTGGAAGGGTTCCGAAGCCACGTTGAACGGCAATGTGCAGTGGGTACGGATCGGCCTCGCGGAGAACGGAGTGAACTACACGAACAACGGTATCAGCTTCGACGGGAAGGTGAACTTTTCGCAGAAGCTGCCCCATGACTTCACGTTGCAGGTGAATGCCGATTACGACGGCCCGCGCATCATACCGCAGGGACATACACTGGACCGCTACTCGATGGACTTCACCTTGCGCAAACAATTCAGCCGACGCTTCTTCGTCACCGCCAGCGTGAACAACATTTTCGATTCACGCGGTTGGGGCAGCTACTATGAAACGCCCAACTTCGAGCAGGAGAGCTTTCGCAGTTGGGGCAGCCGTGAATTACGCGTTTCGGCAACATGGCGCTTCGGCAAGCAGGACACACAATTGTTCCGTAAAAAGTCGACCGGGCCTACCACCCCATCAGAGCCGGGTGGCGGTGGCGGGGATGATGGGGGCGGGGAATGATGCTCCGCATTCAAAGGCAAGGAGATCATACCACAAAGGACCTAAGAACACGAAGAATGCAGTCCGGCAGGAGAAGTCAATTTTATCACCCGTGCTCCTTCACTTCTTTGCGCCTTTTGTGTCCTTTGAGGTGCTAAAAAGAACCGGGACCTCCGGAAATCACAAAGGCACCACCTCGAACTTCGGTGACCCGCGCTGTCCCTGCTCATTATAGTAGTCGATGAAGTGCAGCTTGAAGAAGTAGCCCTCGCGGTCCTGCACGATGTAGATCTGGTTGCTGTAGACCTCGTAGGTGCCCGTGTCAAAGGAGTAGTCCTTCCAGTCGTAACCGATGATATCCTCGTCCCTGCTGAACGGATTCGTCAGTGTGTCATCCAGTGTGACACTGTTGAAATTACCGTTAACCTGTGCCACGCGTGCGCCGCTGTAACCGTTCACGGTACCGGTCACAATGTAGGAGAGGTAGGGGTCGGGCGCGTAGAATTGTTCGGTGTACTGCGTGAACACCATGTCGTACATACCGAGCGGTGGTGCAATGGTGATCGTGCCGCCCGTGGTGAAACTGAAGTGTACATACGCCCGTGCCGGGTCCTTCTGAACCGTGAAGGTTTGTACGTCGCTGCCGTTCATTGCTGCCGAGCGGAACTCGAATTGGCTGGCTGAAACACTCATGATCTGCACTTTCCGCAAACCCATGGGAAGCCCAATGACGTTGAAGCCCATGTCCAGGACGAAGATGGGATGTCCCGAACGCCAATCGCCGAGGGCCATGCTGTCCGGGCGGCCATTGGGCAGGTCGATCTTCCAGGTGTTACCATAGCCTGTGGTATCGGTGGCTTGCGTGATCTCCGCTTGGCCCGTGCGATGTGCGCGCATCAGCCGGGAATGGTTCAACCGCACTTGCCAGCCGTCCGGGGCACACTCGAAGGCCAGGTCCCAATCCATCTTGCTGTTCTGCGAGACCACGGATTGCGTGCCCAGGTCGAACCATAACTGGTTGGCATAGTCCACACCGACATGGACGACACATTCCACCGCATCACCACGGGGCTGCCTGGGCACGGGGATCTCCTCCTTCATGCATCCGCTGAATATGAGCGCTGCCAACAAACCGCCGATCCCGATCGCACCCCTCATGGTTTTGCTTGCTTGATCTTGCCCCTCAGGTTGAGCACCAGCTGCAGGAAGAACGTGCGGCCCGTGGCGAGCGGCACGCTGCCTGCACTCGGCCCACTATGCGCGCCGCCATTGCCGAGCGTGGCGTTGAGGTCCGTGATGTTGCCGATGTTCTTGCAGCCCAGGGAGACAGTGAGATGCTCGTTGCAAAGCTGCTTGGCCACCGATGCATCCGCCATCACGTAGCTCGCGATGTGTCCACGGGAAAGGCTACCATCGTCAAGGTGGATGTAGTTCTGCTGCTCCCCTTGGTACTTGGCAAATGCGGTAATGCTCCACCCCTGCTTGCGCCAGCTTCGGGTCGCATTGAGGTTCACCTCCGGAGCAAATTCATAGGTGGCAGCCCCGGTGCGAACACCCACTGTGTCATAGCGCCCCGTCAGCGCCGCACCGGCCCCGATAGACCAATGGCCACCTTCCCAGCCGAGGCTGAAGCTGCCACCGAGCGTGCGGTATTCGCCGACATTGATGTAGCCATAGAGCGTCGCGCCTTCCTCCGCCAAGGTGATGAGGTTGTGGATGCGGTCATGGAATCCAGCGATCTCCCCGCGCAGCACACCCTTATCCAGCGCCTTGCGGTAGCTGAGCGAGAGCGAGTAATTGTTCGAGGTCTCGGCGGTGAGGTCCGGGTTGCCATGGATGTCATGGTTCACGTCCACGAAGTAGAGGTAGAGTTCCTTGAGCGATGGCGACCGGAAACCTTCGGCGTAGGAAGCACGCAAGGTGAGCGTGGTATTGAGTTGGAGCCGAGCATCCAGCGAAGGGACCAACGGAGCGTCGTATTGCGTGTTGTAGGCATAGCGCACGCCGGGCCGGATGATGAGCCATTGCGCGGGATGCCACTGCGCACTCGCGAACGCGGCATAGTCGCCGATCTGCTGGTCCGTGCCATCGGCGATGCGTTCACCCGCTGCGGTCTCCAGGTTGAGGTCGGCACCCACTTCGTAATTCAACCTCACGCTGTCGTTCGCGCTGGAATACGTGGCACGGATGTTCGTGAGCGTGAAGCGTGAATCGTCCGCTTCGCCGGGCACCTCCCGGGTCTGCATGTTGGTGAGGTCGCGCAGCCACATGCTCCGTGTGCGTTGGTAGCGATCGTGCGCAATAAGGCCGTTGATGGTGCGCCCCTTGCCGAGATCGCCCTTGGTGAAAAGGGCATTGTCGAGACGTTGCGTGAGATATTCGGCGTCGAACGCGGACTCGTTGTACGGGGCGCGGGGCAGGCCACGATCGGTGATCCTGTCCTGCATGAACTCGCTTTTGAAGTTGAGGTTCCACCGGTCGTTCAGGGTGTAGCGATAGTTCAATCGGCCGAAGTATTGCTCACGCGGCTTCCAAGGTTGGTAGCGCGTGGAATCAGCTGCGTTCCGGGAAAAATCGTATGTACTGCCTTGGTCCGGGCCCCAACCACCGAAAAAGTTCCGACCGACGGTCAACAGCAGATCGCTCTTGCCGAAGTGCTGCCCTGCCGCAACCGAAAGGTTCAACCGACCGATCTGTTCCGCATAGGCAATGGCTTTCAGGGAGGACGTATTCCCGGTGTTCTTCCTCGTGATGAGATTGATGGTACCCGCGAGCGCGTTCGTACCGTAGTTCACGCTGAGCGGGCCTTCCAGCACTTCAATTCGTTCGATGCCGCTGAGGTCGATCTGCGCGAGGTCGATGTTGCCGTCCTGCCTGCCGATCACCGGTACCCCGTCCATGAGGATCTTCACGTTCTCCCCACCGAGGCCACGCATGCTGAGCGAAGAGCCCAGCACGTTGTCCTGCGTCATGCGCATGTTCAGCTCTTGCGCCATCACGTCTCCGAGGTTCTGCGCGGCCATGCGCTGTATCCGTTCGGCGCCGATCACGCGCATGCGCTGCACCGCCTTGTCCGCCGTGGTGGGCCTGTACTGGCCGGTGACCACCACATCCTCCAGATCGAGCGGTTTAGCAAGCTCCAGAACAAAGCTCCGAGCGGCCAACGTGTACAGTGTGTCCGTGAGCGGGGTGTAGCCGATGAAGTCGACGCGGATGGCCACGCCGTTCTTCACAGCGGCTTCATCTATCGGTACCACCATCTTTCCGTCAGGGCCCGCCACTTCAACACCTTTGGCTGTTGAGTTCAGCGCGTGCCAAGCGAGGTGCGCATATGGCACACCCTCCTTCGATCCCGCATCCTGCACCGCGATCGGCACCTGCGCGTACGCGGTGCAGGAGATCGAAATGGTGAAGAGCGCTGCTGCGGTGCGGATCATCGTATCGGTCGGGCGCTGCACTTGGTCACTTCACACCCGTTTCAATTTGGCCCCGATGTCCGCCACCAGTGCCGATCGCGTCGGCAACAAGAGAGGAACACCGGAAAAATGTGCATCCTCCTATTCGATCACGAGCTTGCCGGTGGTACTGGAGTTAGCGGTATCAAAACGAAGGATGTACATGCCCTTGGCCCAACCGCTCACGTCAATGCTGCGTGTGCCGAGGCCGGAAAGACCGGTCCATTGCTGCTGCAACATCTGTTGGCCGGTGGCATTGAGCACGCGCAAGGTTCCTTCACGTGCGGGCACGTCCACGATCAGTTGTGCAATACCATTGGTCACCGGGTTCGGATAGGTGATAAGGCTGCCTTGGTGTGCTGAAAGCTCATTGATGTCCACGGTACCCACCAGTTCCTGATTGAAGCTCATGTCGCCCGTGGCACCTCCACCGTAGCCCGTAAAGACGATCTTCCAGATGTTGCCCGGAACGTCCTTCACGAAGTAGGTGGTGTCCGGGGCGATCGCATAACTGTTCGCTCCGAAGTCGTACCGCTTCCAATCCGAGCCGAGGATGTTCATCTGCGTACTGAACGGGCCGGAGGTCCATTCGGCATCCGCCGTAGGTACGCCATTGACCTGAAGGGCGGTCACGTTCTTGTTCTGCAACACACCTGCGACGTTGTATTCATAGGGGGTCAGCTGGAAGTACTTGGTGAAGACCAGGTCCCAGCTCGCGGTGGCGGGTTCGCGGTCCAGCGTGGCATTGGTCGTGAAGGACCAGTAGCCGAAGTTCTTTCCCGTGAAACCGGACTTGTTGAGCAAGGCATCGTGCGAGTCCGAGCCGTCAAGGTTGGCATAGGTGAATGAATAGACGCCGTTCGCCAACGAGTTGATCCGCAGCTTTTTCCAAGTTGTGCCATCCGCGAGTTGAATGGCGTAGATCTTCGAGCCGACGATCACGTGCGTTGCCATGTTGTAATCGCCCCAGCCCACGTTGAAGCCGTCCGGGGCCTGGAGGTTGTTGCCGTGGTTGAGCGCGCTCACCGACCAGCTCGTGTCCGCATTTTCCACACGGGTCCAGTTCGCGGTATCCATGGCTTGCACGCCGTCCCAGTCGGCGAGGATCTCGCCAGTCTCATATACCACCAGTCCCTTGGCCGTATTCACACGGATCGAGGACGAGAAGCCGGTCATCTCGAAGGCCAGGTCCCATTCCGCCAGGGGAGCACGGCCCATTTCGCCGTTCGCCAGACTGTACCACACCTGCTCGGCATTGCCCGCATTGGTGGAAACGGTGACTGCTGTTTGTGCTTGGCTGGCTGCGGAAAGGCAGGCCACGGATAGAAGGAGTACTGTTCTTTTCATGATGGTGCAAAGGAGCGGCCAAAGGTAGACCCCCACCATACCTCGATCGGGGTATTCCGAGGCGGTCTTTGTCATGGAAGTGTCCAATACGCAAGGCCGATATGGGCTCCCGGAGCGATCCCGATCCGGGTCCGGCTTTGCCGAATCTCCAAGAGCTGTGAAGGAGGCAAGGATGCCGGGGCACATATCTTAACATTGTGCTTCCTTCAGCCCCTCATGCGCCGACGCACCCTTGGAACCTTGGTCCTGCTGGCCACCCTCAGCTTGGTCGGCGTGGTGTACACCCAAATGATCTGGCTGAAGCGTGCGCAGCAGCACGAGCACGAGCAGATCGCACTGCAGCTACAGCAGCAACAGCAGTTGGACAAGCAGTTCAACGACAGGGTCACCATCGCGCTCACCGAGGTGACCGAGCGCATCCTTTCCATCACCAAGGACCCCAGCGACCTCTTTGATGCCGTGAAGCAGGAACGGCCCAACTATTTCGCCGTCACCATCAACGATACCATCCACCCTTACTTACTGGAGGCCCTCCTGCAGCAGGAATTCAAGCGGCGCAACATCAATGAGGACTTCGAGTACGGCATTTACGATTGCTTCACGGACAGCATTGTCTACGGCAACTACGTGAGCCTCGGCGACAGTGTGCATGCCGACAGCGCGAGGCACAGCCAGTTGCTGAAACTGGACAAGGACGGCCACTATTTCGGGGTCTATTTTCCGCGGCGCACCTCTTCCCTTTGGACACCGGGAACCGAGGGAACCATCAACTGGGCATACCCCGCGACGGTCACCCTCATCATGTTCGCCTTTTTCGCGTACAGCGTATGGGTGATCTTGCGGCAGAAGCGGTTGGGGGAGATGAAGAACGACTTCATCGGCAACATGACCCATGAGCTGAAGACGCCCATCAGCACCATCGCCCTGAGCAGCGAAGTGCTCTGCGACCCCGACATCGTGAACGAGCCGGAACGATTGCGCAACTATGCCCGCATCATCCACTCGGAGAACGAACGCCTGCGACAACAAGTGGAACGGGTGCTGCAGCTGGCCACCTTGGACAATGGAGGGGGACTGAACATGGAGGCCGTGGACCTGCACGACATCCTGGAGGAAACGCTGAACTCCTTCGAGGTGCTGCTGAAGGAGCGTTCCGGCACCTGCACCATGGACCTGAACGCCAAGGAGCACCTTGTACGGGGGGACCGCATCCATCTGGGCAATGTCCTGTTCAACCTGCTGGACAATGCGGTGAAATACTCCAAGACCCCACCGCAGATACACATCTCCACTTCCAACGACAATAAGCATGTCCGTGTCAAGGTGGCCGACAAGGGCATCGGCATGCGCAAGGAGGACCTGCGGAATATCTTCGAGCGCTTCTTTCGCATCCACACCGGCAACGTCCACGATGTGAAAGGCTTCGGGCTGGGCCTGCACTATGTGGCGCAAATGGTGCGCGCGCATGGAGGAAAGATCCATGTGGACAGTACCTGGGGGCAGGGAAGCACCTTCACACTGGAGCTCCCCGTATGGAAAGGGGGCGGAAAAACCTGATGAACATGAAGAACGAGACCGAAAGTCCGACCAAAGGAACCCTGTTGCTCGTGGAGGACGACGAGAACCTGGGGTTCGTGGTGCAGGATGCCTTGGCACGAAAGGGATACACCGTCCATCTCTTCCGCGATGGCAAGGAGGGGCTGCAGCATTTCAACCGGAACATCTATGACCTGTGCCTCATCGATGTGATGCTACCCAACAAGGATGGTCTCAGCCTCGCCCAGGACATCCGGCTCACGGACTTCCGCATACCCATCATCTTCCTCACCGCCAAGAGTCAGACCGAGGACCGCATCGCCGGCTTCAAGGCCGGGGGCGACGATTACATCACCAAGCCCTTCAGCCAGGAAGAACTGCTGTTGCGGATCGAAGCCATCCTGCGGCGCACCAAGGACAAAGGGCGAGCCCACGAAAACCGCGATGTGTTCACCTTCGGGGATTTCGTTTTCGACGACCGGAACAAAACGCTCACCCACCCCAAGGCGGAACGCCGCCTGACCAAGAAGGAAGCCGCCGTGCTTAAGTTACTGAGCATGCACTTGGACCAAGTGCTGCCCCGCGAGCTCCTGCTTAACATGGTGTGGGGTGACGACAGCTACTTCCTCGGCCGGAGCCTTGACGTATTCATCAGCCGCCTGCGCAAATACCTTCAACTCGATGAGCGCGTGCGCATTGTGAACGTGCACGGCGTGGGCTTCAAGATGCAGGTGGATTGACCCTTGTATGGTGCCATCAGCTTCCGGTGCATCAAGGTTCCATGCGCAGGCACCGTATGGAGCGACCCGATGGAACAGCGGCGACGCACGTTTTTCAACGCACGCCGCTACCGTCCCTACCCAACACCTTCGTTCAGCTTTCGCTGAGCACTTCCTTCACGGCCACGGCGATGGCCTTGCCATCGGCCTTGCCCGCTAATTTCTCATTCACGGCCTTCATCGCCTTGCCCATGTCCGCCATGGAACTGGCACCGATGCTTGCCAAGGTCTCCTTCACCACCGCCTTCATCTCCGCCTCACCCATGCGCGCGGGCAAGTAGGCTTCGATGATCTTGGCTTGCGCATCGTCTTCCGCCGCCAGGTCCGCGCGGCCCTGTTGATGGTAGATGGCCGCGGCTTCCGCGCGTTGCTTGTGCAACTTCTGCAGGATGCGCAGGCCGGTCTCCTCGCTCACTTCGCTCGTGCCTTCCTTGGTCAGTTCCATCAGCAATGCGCTCTTGATGGCCCGCAGCACGTTGAGGCGGTCCTTGTCACGAGCCAGCATGGCGGCCTTGATGTCGGCATCGATGCGGTGCTGGAGGTCCATGGTGATCAGATAATTAGAGGATCAGAAAATCTGATGATCCATGAGGGGCTTTTCATTTTCCAATTGTCCGATCTTCCGATTGTCCATTCGAATTCAGTCGACGTTATCGTGCAGGAAGGGGTTGTTGCGGCGGAGCTCCACCTGCCGCTCCCCTGTTTCGTTGGTACCTTCGGAAAGCGTGTAGCGGCTGACGTTGCTGTCCGTACTGTGCGGCGTATCGCTCAACTCGATGTTCCTTCGCTTATAGGCGGGTTCGCGTTCCATTTCGGCGAGGCCATTGGGGGTACGCAGGCGCATGTTCACCTCACGCATGTGTGCCAAGCGGTCCTCCACACGGGCCTGGTGCTCGGCGGGTGACAGCTGTGATGCGGCGGCATCCTCCACCCGCCCTGGGCCGACCGGTGCCTGTTGGGAAGGGACGGGAGCCGCTTCCTCTCCCTCGTGCAGGTCGTGGACCACTTTTTCCTCCTCCTTGGGCTCCGCCCGAACCTCCACCTTGGGGCGCTCCACGCGCACAGGCTCGGACTCGAAGGGGAACCGGGCTTGTTCCTTCACCGGCACCTCCACTTTCCTGATGTATGGTTCGGTGGGCGCCTCCGGTGCCTTCGCGGAGGGAATGGCCCCCTGCAACGGATCGGTGATGGGCGAGGTGATCATCGTGGGCAGCTCGCTGTTGAGGTCGGTGACCTTCTTCTCGGGCAGGCGCTGCTCCAACGTGGCGGTGAGTTCGTTCGGATTGAACCCGGTCGCGATCACGGTTACGCGGATGCCTTCGCCAAGGCCTTCATCGGAGTGGTATCCCCAGATCACATCCGCGGTGCTGCCGGCAGCGTTCTGGATGTGGTTGGTGATCTCGGAGATCTCGTCCATGGAGATGGAGCGGTTTCCCAAGGCGATGTTGAGCAGTACGTACTTGGCACCCTTGATGTCATTGTCGTTCAACAACGGCGACGAAAGAGCGTCCTCCGCCGCACGCATGGCACGATCCTCCCCTTCGGCCTCGGCCATGCCCATGATCGCCACGCCGCTGCCGGTCATCACCGTGCGGACGTCCTCGAAATCCACGTTCACCTTGCCGGTCTTCATGATGATCTCCGCAATGCCGCGTGCCGCAGTGGCCAACACATTGTCCGCATGCGCGAAGGCCTCGTCCATGTCGAGGTTACCGTAGAGGTCGCGGAGGCGATCATTGTTGATCACCAGGAGCGTGTCCACCGCCTCGCGCATCTCCTCGATGCCGGCCAGGGCCTGGCTCTTTCGCTTGCGTCCCTCCCATTCGAACGGCATGGTGACGATGCCGACGGTGAGAATCCCCATGTCCCTTGCGATCCGGGCGATGACGGGCGCTGCGCCGGTCCCCGTTCCTCCACCCATCCCCGCGGTGACGAAGAGCATTTTGGTGCGCGGGGTGAGCATTTCCCTGATCTCGTCAAGGTTCTCCTGCGCCGCCGCGTTGCCCCTTTCGGGGATGCTTCCGGCACCGAGCCCCTCGGTGAGCGCGGCTCCGAGCTGCAACTTCACGGGCACTTGGCTCATGTCCAGCGCTTGCTTGTCGGTATTGCAGATCAGGAAGTCCACGCCAGTGATGCCCTGGGAGTGCATGTAGTTGACGGCATTGCCACCGCCGCCACCGACGCCGATCACTTTGATGATCGAGGAGAGCTCGGAGGGAAGATCGAATTTCATGGGTCGGAATTTTTCAGGTGTTCGGGGTAGGGTTGGATGGTGGGCGATGATCAGGCTTCGTCGTCCCGGAAGATGTCCGAGGCGCCTTTCAGCACTTGGTCGAAGAAGTTGCCCACCTTGGATGTTTGGCTGTGTGCCTTCACCTTGGGCGGAGCTTCCACCACCTTGCTGCGCCGGCGTTCGATGTAGTCGAAACCGCGCAGCACGAGGCCCACACCGGTGGCGAAAAGTGGACTGGTGACGTCCTCCACCTTGCTGTTGGCGAGGTGCTCATTGGGGTAGCCGATGCGGGCGCTCATTCCGGTGACGTACTCGGTGAGCTGGCGCAGATGCTTCAGCTGAGCACCCCCGCCCGTGAGCACGATGCCGCCGCTGAGCTGCTTTTCCAGGCCGCTGTTCTTGATCTCGAAGTAGACGTGATCGAGGATCTCCTCCATCCGGCTCTGAATGATGTTCGCGAGGTTCTTCAGGCTGATCTCCTTGGGATCCCGGCCGCGAAGTCCGGGGATGCAGACCACCTCGTTCTCCTTGTTCTCGGAGGCGAGCGCGCTGCCGAAGCGATTCTTCAGCAATTCGGCCTGGTCGCGCAGGATCGCGCAGCCCATTTTGATGTCATCGGTGATCACATTGCCTCCGAAGGGGATCACGGCGGTGTGGCGAATGATGTGGTCGCTGAAGATGGCGATGTCGGTAGTGCCTCCGCCAATGTCCACCAGCACCACACCGGCCTCCTTCTCCTCCGCGCTGAGCACGGCATCGGCACTGGCCAAGGGCTCGAGGATCAGCTCGGTGACGTCGAGCTTGGCACGGGCCACGCATTTGTTGATGTTGCGGGCCGCAGTGACCTGCCCGGTGATGATGTGGAAGTTGGCCTCCAGCCGAACGCCGCTCATGCCGATGGGGTCCTTGATGCCCTGCTCGCTGTCCACGATGTATTCCTGGGGAAGCACATGGATGATCTCCTCGCCGGGCACCATGGCCAGCTTGTACATGTCGTCGATCAGCTGGTCGATGTCCTGCTGGCGGATCTCCTCCTCAAGGCTCTGGCGGGTGATCATTCCGCGGTGGTGCATGCTGCGGATGTGCTGCCCGGCAATGCCCACGTT
The DNA here is from genome assembly GCA_019912395.1 of Flavobacteriales bacterium. Classification (GTDB taxonomy): domain Bacteria; phylum Bacteroidota; class Bacteroidia; order Flavobacteriales_F; family PHOS-HE28; genus PHOS-HE28. The sequence goes on from JAIOIH010000053.1 coordinate 80,267, forward strand.
CACCGTGGTGATCTCCACGCCAGCGCTCTCCTCGGCCTCCTGCACGGCGGCCTGGATGCTTTCCACGGTCCGCTGGATGTTGGTGACCACCCCGCGGTTCACTCCATCGCTTCGGCTCTTCCCCATGCCCATGATCTCGAGCTTGCCCTGCTCGTTCTTCCTCCCCACGATGCAGGCGATCTTGGTGGTGCCAATGTCCAGCCCGGCGACTATTTCCTCGTTATGCTCCATGTTCATTTTTCTCTCGTAAGGGCCCTGGTTTCCGGGTTGCCGGTTCAGTATGGTGTTCGTTTGATGCAGACCACTTGGTCGTCAAAGCGCAGATCGATCGTGCTGTAGCGTCGCCAGTCCGTTTGCGGGATCCCCTCGCTGAAGAACATGCGCAGCTTGGCCAATCGTTGGGCGAGCTGGGTCCCGTCGCCAACACGCACCCGCATCATCCCCACGGAGGGGATCAGCGTGATGTTTCCGTCGGGATCCATCACGGCCTGGGTGAACATTGCGTTCCAAAGCGGGTCGGCCATGAGGGTGCGGGCCATGGCATGGATGGCGCGGCTGTGCGTTTGGAGCGTGAGGCTGTCGTTCTCCTCGGCCACGTTCACCGGGTCGCAGGTGGCGAAGGGTTCCGCGAGCTGACCGGTGACCACCAGCACGCGGGCGGTGTAGTTCCGGTTCAGCGGCATGGTCCAGCCCTCCTTGTCGATGTAGAAGCCCGAACCGTTGGCGTTCACCACGCGCACGATGGGTTCCCGTTGGCGGGCCCGCACATGGAGAACGCCGTCCATGGTGTGGTACACATCGGCCTCGGCCACGCAAGGAATGGCCCGCAAGCGCTGCTCTATCGCCGTCTCGTCCACTTTGTTGACGGGGGTGCCGATCACCGGACCGGCCCCGTTGAGCACCTCCTGCTTGAGCGCTTCGGTACTGATGAAGTGCATGCCGTTACCCAGGTCCATCTCCACTTGGATATCACGCACCGGAAGGCTGTCGCCGCTGCGCTCCACAAAGCCCAGGCCGGCGAGCACGGCGCAGCCCACCACGGCTTTCGCCGCAACACGCAGGATATGCTTCGTTCTGCTCATTCGTGCCTGTTCACCATTGCCGCAATGCCCGGGACCAGCCTATCGATATCCCCTGCTCCAAGGGTGAGCAAGATGTCCACATTACGGCCTTCCAACAGCGGTATCAGTTGGTCCTTTGTACACACTACGCTGTTAGTCTCACTTATCTGGTCGCACAACCACTGCGAGGTGATGCCCGGCAGCGGTTCCTCCCGTGCCGGATAGATGTCCAACAGGATGAGCTCGTCCAGCTTGGCCAGGCTTTTGGCGAAGTCGGTGGCCAGGTCGCGGGTGCGGCTATAGAGGTGCGGCTGGAATATCCCTGTGACCTTGCGGCCGGGATACAGTTCCCGGACGCTGCCGATGCAGGCGTCCAGCTCGGTGGGGTGGTGCGCGTAGTCGTCGATCAGGATGCTGCGGTCCGTGCGCGCCCTCACTTCAAACCGGCGTCGCACGCCGCGGAACGTGGCCAGGCCCTTCCGCAGCGCCTCCGGTTCCACACCGGCGTACAAGGCCATAGCGGCGGCCGCCACGGCGTTTTCCACATTGTGCCGCCCGGGCATGCCCAGGGTGAGGTCACGCAGCACTTGGCCACCCGCCACAAGGTCGAAATGGTAGGCCGCGTCCCGCACCTCCACGTTCTCCGCATGGGGGCCGTCCGCTTCGTCCAGGCCGTATGGAACCGCATCGCGCAGCACCGTGGCATGTTCCTTCAGGCGGCTCAACACCCGCTTGTGTACCAGCATCCGCCCGGTCACCAGCGCGGCGAATTCCGCGTAGGCCCCGTACATCGCCTCCGCCGTCCCATAGATGTCCAGATGGTCCGGGTCCATGGCGGTGATGATGGCCTCGTCGGGGTGAAGTGCCAGGAAACTGCGGTCGTACTCGTCCGCCTCCACCACGTTCAGGACGGCCTTGGAGTTGAGCAGCACATTGGTGTCGTAGTTGGCGCTGATGCCGCCGAGGAACGCATTGCACGGAATACCGCCCGCAGTGAGCAAATGGGCCAGCATGGTGCTCACGGTGGTCTTGCCGTGGGTACCCGCCACGGCCATGGTGCGGCGGTCCTTGGTCACCAGGCCCAGCACTTCGCTTCGCTTCTTGATGGTGGCGCCACGTTCCGTCCAGTAGGCGATCAAGGGGTTTTGGACCGGAACGGCCGGCGTGCGAACCACCAGCACGTCTGCCGGGTTCGCATCGCGGAATTCCTGCGGGATATTGCGCACATCGGTGCTGTAGCTCACGTCGATGCCTTCATGCACAAGCTGGCCCGCGATCTCGCTCGGGGTCTTGTCGTAGCCGGCCACCGTGGCGCCATGCCGCCGGAAATACCGGGCCAGGCCGCTCATGCCGATGCCGCCAATACCGACGAAGTAGAGCATTTTCCGGCGTTCCATGTCAAGCTGCTGCATTGTTCCCCAACGTTCCGGGCAGTGCCAAGCGCACCACTTCCGCCGCAATGGCCTCGGCGGCATTACCGATGCCCAAGGTCTCCATGGCCTGCCGGAGCTTGTCCCGCTCGGCGGGTTCGCCCAAAAGGCGCAAGACCTCCTGCCCCAGCTTTTCCTCGGTCTCGGAATCCCTTACCAGCACCGCCGCGCCCCGGTCGGAGAGCGCACGGGCATTGCTGGTCTGATGGTCCTCGGCCGCTGTGGGAAGAGGCACCAGAATGGATGGCAGGCGGGTGATGCAGAGCTCGCTGACGCTGATGGCGCCCGCCCTGGCCACCACTACATCGGCCACGGCATAGGCCAGGTCCATCCGGCTGATGAACTCATGCACATGGGCATCGGCGTAGCCCGCGTCACGCACTGCTTGCTCGGCCTGTGCATGGTACGGGGTCCCGGTCTGCCAGATCAATTGCACGCCCTGATCGCGTAGCCGGGGCAAGGCTGCGGCGATGCCGAGGTTGATGCCACGGGCTCCCAAGCTGCCACCGGTCACCAGCACTACGGGAGCATCCCCACGCAACTGGAAATGCTCCATGCCCCTGGGCCGTTTTCCGGTGAGGCGCACCATGTCCTGCCGCACGGGATTGCCGGTGAGGCGGATCTTCTCCTTTGGGAAATAGCGGTCCATGCCCGGATAGGCCACACAAATGATCCGGGCCCGCCTGGCCAGCATGCGGTTGGTCGCTCCGGCATGGCTGTTCTGCTCCTGGATCAACGTGGGGACATCGGCGCGCTGGGCCGCGGCCAGCACGGGTCCGCTGGCATAGCCGCCCACCCCCACCGCCACGTGCGGCTTGAAGGTGCGGACGATCCGCCGGGCCTTCCACATGCTCTTGAGCAAACGCCAGGGCAGCCCCACGTTCTTCCACAGGGCACTGCGCTGGAATCCTCGGATCGGCAATCCCGTGATCTCATATCCAGCGGCGGGGACTTTCTCCATCTCCATCTTTCCCTCGGCCCCCACAAAGAGGAAGCGGGTGTCCGGTGCCTGATCCCTCACCGCGTTCGCAATGGCAATGGCCGGGAAGACGTGGCCTCCCGTCCCCCCTCCGCTGATCAATATTTTAAGCGGCTGCTGCGGCATGATCGCGGGTTCCAGTGGTACGGAGCTTTCCATCAGCCTCGGCCGGCCGGTCATAAACACTTCGGCTCACGCTGAGAATGATCCCCAGCGAGAGGCAGGTGAACCACATGCTGGTGCCCCCCATGCTCACCAAGGGCAGGGGCTGGCCGGTCACGGGTACAAGGTTCACGCCCACGGCCATGTTCACCAATGCTTGCAACACCAGGCTCAAGGCAAGGCCCACCGCCACCAGGGCGCCGAACGGTTTTTCGCACCGGTTGGCGATGCGCATGGCGCGGGAAAGCAGGATGAGGTAGAGAAGCAAGAGACCCAGCCCGCCGATGATCGAGCCGTACTCCTCAATGATGAAGGCGTAGATCATATCACTTTCCGGGTGGGGCATGAAGTTGCGGGAGGTGCCCGTGCCCGGACCATTGGGCAGGAATCCGCCGTGCACGATGGCGATCTTGGCGTTGTTCACCTGGTAGTTGGAGTCGCGATCGTCGCCGCCATGGTTCACCAAGCGGGATTGCCAGGTCTGGAGGCGCGGCAACAGTTCAGGATTCGCCGTGGACACCACGAGCAACAAGGCGAAGACGCCTACGGCCATGCCGATCACGGACAGCATGTGGCGAACGGGCACTTGCCCGATGAACATCAGGATCATGCACGTGCCGAAGAGCAACGCGGCCGTGGAGAAGTTGGCCGGTAGAATGAAGCCGCATACCGCCCCCACCGGCAGGATCAGCTGTAGCATCACCTCGCGGAACGTCCACTGTTCCTCGCGGTGCCTGCCCAGCACACGGGCCAGGTACACCATGATCACCACCCGGGCGAGGTCACTGGTCTGGAAGGTGATGCCCACGCCGGGTATGGCCAGCCAGCGCGTTGCGCCGTTGACGTTGGCGCCCACAAGCAACGTAAGGAGCAACAAGGCTATGGTGGCACCGAGCAGCACTTGGGAAAGCCTGGAATAGACAGTATACTTCAGCTTGCTGGCCGCATACATGATCCCCCCGCCGGCGGCGAGCATCAGGGCATGCTTCACCAGGATCCGGAAGGTGCCCCCGTCGTGGCGCCACCCCATCCACGAGGAGGCGCTGTAGACCGCGAGCAGGCTGGTCACGCCAAGCAGGAGCGCCACCATCCAAATGGTCCGGTCGCCCTTGAGGTGATCATTGAAGAGGTTGTTCATCCGGTTGATTCCAACATTGTTCCTGGTCAGAGGTCCATCACGGCCCGCTTGAATTCCGCCCCGCGTTCCGCATGGTTCGCGGTGCCGTGTCCACTGGGGCAGGCCGGGCTGAAGAGCACCTTACCGCCCTCCACTGCCAGCTCGCGTGCGGTAAAAACAGCGGTGCGCAGATCGTCCGTGCCGTACACCCGGCCCAGTTCAGCGTCCAAGGCGTCCACCTGGCAGTGTTCGGCCTGGCCGAAGAATACCGTGGCATCCAAATGCTGCTGCATGAACTCCTTCAACCGTTGGTCCACCGCGCTCACCATGGAGGCATCCGCCACCCACACCAGCGGTTTTCCCAGATCGATGATGGACAGCAACGAGGCGTCCAAAAAGGTGCTCCGGCTGTCATCGATGTACTCCACACCGTCCACGGTGGCCACCGTGCGCAGGCCATGCGGCCCTTGGCGCACTTCGCCCAGGCCCTTCTCGCGCATGGCGATCAGCAGCCGGGCCAGCTCCGATGTTCTCGTGACTTCCATCCTCTGCTGCCTTGGTTGCTCAGAGTGCGCGGACAGCAGCCTTGAATTTGCGGCCGCGGTCCTCATAGTTCTCGAACAGGTCGAAGCTGGCGCAGGCGGGGCTCAGCAGCACCACGTCTCCGGGTTCGCTCACTTCATAGCCCGTGTTCACCGCTTGTTCCGCGGAGGTCACCTCCACGATGTTCTCCACAATGTCACCGAAGGCCTTGTGGATCCTTTCATTGTCCACGCCCAGGCAGACGATGGCCTTCACCTTTTGGCACACCAGGTCGCGCAGTTCCGCGTAGTCGTTCCCCTTGTCCACCCCTCCCATCACCCAGATCACGGGCTTCTCCATGCTCTCCAGGGCGAACCAGGTGCTGTTGACGTTGGTGGCCTTGGAATCATTGATGAATTCCACGCCGTTCACCAGGCCCACGCGCTCCAGCCGGTGCTCCACGTTCTGGAAGTCGCCCAACGCTTCACGGACCACGTCCTTCCGCACTTCCAGCACACGGGCCGCAATGCCCGCAGCCAAGGAATTGTAGACATTGTGTTTGCCCTGCAGGGCGAGTTCCAGGATGCTCATGTTGAAGGTTGTTTGGTTGAGATTGATGTGGATGTTGTCGTTGTGAAGTGACCCGCCCTGCTCAATGGGCACGCGGATGGAGAAGGGCCATTGATGCGCGTGGATGGTGTGGCGGCGCAGGCCTTCCCGGGTTTGCGGGTCATCGGCGCAGTAGATGAAATGATCGGCCGGCCCCTGGTTCATGGTGATGCGGAACTTGCTGTCCACGTAGTTCTCCATGCGGTTATCGTAGCGGTCCAGGTGGTCCGGGGTGATGTTGGTGATCACCGCGATGTGGGGCTTTAGCGTGCGCGTGCCGTCCAGCTGGAAACTGCTCAGTTCGAGCACGTAGATCTCATGCCGCTCCTTGGCCACCAACCCGGCGAACGAGGTGCCCACGTTACCGGCCAGTCCGGCGTTCATGCCGGCCTTTTGCAGGATGTGGTGCAGCAGCAGCGTGGTCGTGGTCTTTCCGTTGCTACCGGTGATGCCGATGATGGGCGCGTGTACATGGCGCGCCGCGAACTCCACCTCCCCGATCATGGGCACACCCTTGTCGCGTACCGCCCGAACGATGGAGGCGGTTCCGGGAATGCCTGGGCTTTTCACCACCTCATCGGCCTCGAGGACCCTGCTCACGGTGTGCCCGCCTTGCTCGTACGGAATACCGGCCTTGTCCAATCGTGCGCTGAAGGCTTCGGGGATCAGCCCGGCATCGCTCACGAACACCGGTATCCCCAGCTTCTTGGCGAGCATGGCCGCACCCACGCCGCTCTCCTGTGCCCCCAATACCACCAGCTTCCTCATCGCAGCTTGAGGGTTACGAGGGTGAACACCGCGAGCATCACGCCCACGATGAGGAATCGGGTGACGATCTTGCTTTCGTGGTAGCCCAGCTTTTGGTAATGGTGGTGCAGCGGGGCCATTTTGAAGATCCTGCGCCCTTCGCCATGGCGCTTGCGGGTGTACTTGAACCAGCCCACCTGCAGTACCACGCTCAGGTTCTCCACCACGAAAACGCCGCAGAGCACGGGGATCAACAGCTCCTTGCGCACGAGGATGGCCAGCGCGGCGATCACGCCGCCCAACATCAGGCTGCCCGTATCGCCCATGAAGACCTGTGCGGGGTACGCGTTGTACCAGAGGAAGCCGATGCACGCGCCCAGCAGGGCACCGACGAACACCACCAGCTCCCCGACGCCGGGGATGTACATCACGTCCAGGTATTGCGCGAAGACGATGTTGCCGCCGATGTAGGTGAGCACCCCGAGCGCGAGCACGATGATGGCGCTGGTGCCCGCGGCCAGCCCGTCGATGCCATCGGTGATGTTCGCCCCGTTGCTTACCGCGGTGATGATGAAGACCACCACCAGCACGTAGAGGACCCATGTGTATTTGCGGGCCTCACGGCCGAACACCCCCATCACCGAGGAGTAGTTGAGCTCATTGCCCTTCACGAAGGGGATGGTGGTGTTCGGCTGGCGCCGGTCCAGCAGGTAGCGAACGTTGCCGTTCTCCTCGGTGAACGTGGTCACCTCGCTCGCATCGAACTGGTCGGCGATCACCTGGGGCACCTCCACCTTGGTGCGGATGGAAGGGTGGAAGTAGACGGTAAGGCCGATCACCAGGCCGATGCCCACCTGGCCGACCACCTTGAAGGTCCCGGCCAATCCGCGCTTGTCCTTCTTGAAGACCTTGATGTAGTCATCGACGAAGCCGATGGTGCCCAGCCATACGGTGGCCACCAGCATCAGCAGGATGTAGATGTTGTCCAACCGCGCGAAGAGCAGCGTGGGGATGATGGTGGCGGCGATGATGATGAGCCCGCCCATGGTGGGAGTGCCCTGCTTTTCCGCCTGCCCTTCCAGCCCGAGGTCGCGAACGGACTCGCCCACTTGCATGCGGTGCAGCAGGCGCACGATGCCCTTGCCGAACCAGAGCGAGATCACCAGGGAGATGATCAAGGCCATGCCCGCGCGAAAGCTGATGTAATCGAACACACCGCTTCCGGGGAAGTCCAGATCGAGCCAGTTGACGAGGTGGTACAGCATTACTTCCGCATCAGTTCGAGGGTTTCCTTCAGCACCTCCGCATCATCGAAGTGATGGCGCACGCCGCGCACCTCCTGATAGCTCTCGTGCCCCTTGCCCGCCAACAGCACCACATCGCCGGGCGCCGCCATGGCCACTGCCTGTCGAATGGCCTCGCGCCGATCCGTGTTCACAAGGGCCCGCCCGAGGTCCGCGGGAAGCAGCCCCTTGCGCATCTCCTCGATGATGTCCATCGGCTCCTCGTTCCGCGGATTGTCGTTGGTGAGGACGATGCTCCGGCTCATGGAAGCCGCGATCGCCGCCATCAGCGGGCGCTTCGTGCGGTCACGATCGCCACCGCAGCCCACCACGGTGAGCACCCGTTCGCGGTCGCCGCAAACGGCGCCGATGGTGGTGAGCACGTTCTTCAGGGCGTCCGGCGTGTGCGCATAGTCCACGATGCCGATCACGCCAGTGCTGCCGCGCACCACTTGGAAGCGCCCCGGAGGCGGCTCCAGATCGCTCAGCGCCGTGAGCACCTCCACCGGCTGAAGTCCGAGCAGGACGGCGGAGGAATACACCGCCAACAGGTTGCTCGCGTTGAACTCGCCCACCAGGCGAGAGAACATGTCGTGCCCATCGATGTTGAGGTGCAATCCCGTGAGCTGGTTCTCAATGATGCGCGCACGATGGTCCGCCATGTTGCGCACGGCGAAGGAGCTCTTCGCGGCCTTGGTGTTCTGCACCATCACCGCGCTGTGGGCATCGTCGGCGTTCACCAGGGCGATCGCATCCGCGGGCAGTTCGTCAAAGAAGGATTTCTTGGCGTGGATGTACGCATCGAACGTGCCGTGGTAATCCAGATGGTCGTGGGTGATGTTGGTGAACACACCGAGGACGAACCGCAAACCGGCGATGCGTTCCTGGACCACGGCATGGCTGCTCACTTCCATGAAGCAATGCGTCACCCCGGCCTCCACCATTTCGGCGAGCAGCTCGTTCAGCCGCAAGGGGTCCGGTGTGGTATGGGTGGCCGGGACCGCGGTGCTTCCCACGCGGATCTCCACCGTGGAGATGAGCCCGCTCTTGTGGCCCATTGCGCGGAACAGCTTGTAGAGCAAAGTGGCCACGCTGGTTTTCCCATTGGTGCCGGTGATACCGACCAGCTTCAGCTTGCTGTCGGGATGGCCGTGGAAGTTGCCCGCCATGATGGCCAAGGCGTGACGGCTGTCCGCAACGCGCACGTAGGTAATGCCCTCCCTGAGGCGCTTCGGAAGGTCCTCGCAAACGATCGCGGTGGCACCCTGCTCAATGGCGGCATCAATGAACTGGTGACCGTCACTGGCGGTACCGCGAACGGCGACGAAGGCCGTGAAGGGCACCACTTGGCGACTGTCGAAGGCGATGCGCTCAACGGCAGTGTTGGTATCGCCCACCACCTGTTCCAAGTTGGTCCTGTAGAGTATGTCCTTGAGCAGTTTCATGTAGCAAGTTCAAGGGTCACTGTAGTGCCCTTCACCGGGCGTGTGCCGGGTGCCGGTGATTGCTTCTTCACCATGCCGCTTCCGGAGAGGCGCACGCGCAGACCGTGGTTTTCCAGGATGTACATGGCATCGCGCAAGCCCATGCCGATCACGTTCGGTATCATGCCTGTTCCCTCCGCAGGCACGGCGCGCGGAGCCACCACCACGGCGCTATCGGTGGCCTGCGTGGTCGCCCATTCACTGTCTCCCTCTATCCGTACGGGGATCTTCAGTCCGTCCATCACGGTAAGCAGGTCGGCCCTGTTGCCCCCGAAGGACACGGGAGTATGGTACACGGTATCGACCTGCGCCACGGTGGTCTGCATCTCCAAGCGGTTGCTGTAGATCTTGTCGGCGATCTCGCGGAATACCGGACCGGCCACCACGTTGCCATAGACTCCGCGCATGCTGGGCGAGCTGACCACCACGATGCAGGTGTACTTCGGCGCCCCTGCCGGGAAGTAGCCCACGAAGGAGGCCTGGTAGCTCACCCCGTTCACCTTGTAGCCGGCCTTGTCCGAGGCGATCTGTGCGGTGCCGGTCTTGCCCGCGATGCGGAAGTGGGCACTGCGAAGGTTCACGGCGGTGCCGGAATCCACCACCCCCTCCAGAACGCCGCGCAGCTTGTCCAGCGTGGCCTTCGAGCAAATGCGCTCGTTCAGCGTCACCGGCGGAAAGCGCTCGATCACTTTGCCATTGCGTGAAACCGAGCGCACGAACTGGGGTTGCACCATGCGCCCTTCGTTGGCGATGGCATTGTAGAAGGTGAGGATCCGCAACGGCGTGAGGCTCACCTCGTAGCCGATGCTCATCCATGGCAGGCTGGTCCCGCTCCAGAGCTTCTTGTCCTCCGGTCCGCGCAGCACGGGCATGCCTTCCCCGGGAATACGGATGCCCAGGGTGGAACCGAAGCCCAGTCCGCGCAAGCCTTCCACAAAGCGCTTGGGATCGCTCTTGTACGCGTTGTCGATCGCCTGCGAAATGCCCGTGTTGCTGCTGACCTCCAAGGCCCTCCTGAGGCTGATCCGGCCATATCCCCCGTCATGGGAGTCGCGCATCCAGCGGTCGTAGAACTTGTGCTTGCCCCCGCGTGTATCCACGATCTGGTCCAGCGAGGCCAGCCCGTCCTCAAGGGCCACCATCAGCGCCGCGATCTTGAAGGTGCTGCCCGGTTCGGTGCTCGCGCCCACGGCGTAGTTGTAATCCTCCGTATAGGTGCTGTCCTTCTGCAACGTGAGGTTGCTGATGGCCTTGATGTATCCGGTCTGCGTCTCCATCACCACCACGCAACCATGGTGCGCGCCGTTCTTCCGCAGCTGCGCCGCGAGGGCATCATCCGCGACGTCCTGCAGGTTCATGTCAATGGTGGTATGCACATCGTCGCCCGGCACCGGGTCCTGTCCTTCACCACCATCCACGGGCATCCAGACCCCACCGGTAAGCCGGCGTTCCAAACGCTTGCCGGTGATCCCCTGCAACCATTCCGCATAGCCGGCCTCAAGACCGATCGCAGTGCTGTCCTTCAACAGATAGCCCACGGTGCGCGAGGCCAAACGCCCGAACGGACGAATACGGACCATGTGCTTGTCCGCGATGAAACCACTGCGATTGCGGCCCAGCCGGAACAAGGGCATCCGCTTCATGGCCTGTAGTTGCTCATGGTCGCAGCGCCGCTTGATCAGATAGTAGCGCTCGCCCCGGGCATGGGCATCGATCAGGTCGCGACGGTATTCCTGCATGGTGCGGTCCCCGAACAGTTCCGAGAGCTCCCAACTGAGGGAATCCACGTTGGACGCGAAGGCTGCCGCAGTGAGGCCGTCGGCACGCATGTCCATGCGGATCTCGTATTCAGGCACGCTGGTGGCCAGCAGGCGGTCATCATCACTGAAGATGTGGCCCCGCTCGGACTGCACGCTTCGCATGGCCGTGGCCACGTTCACCGCCTTGGCGCGCCACTTGTCGCCCTCCATGAACTGAATGCTGAAGAGCTTCACGGCGATGGCCGCGCCAAAGAGCATCAGTACGGCATACACCACGGTGATGCGTAGGCGGAGGGGGCCCTGCTCGTTCATCGGCGTGTTCGTTGTGCTTCCAGTTCCTTCTTGTCCACGGTGATCCGCAACGGCGGCTCCCGGCTTTCCCGCAGTCCCATTCCGCCGATGTCATCCGCCACCTGGCTCTGCCGTTCGGAGCGCTCCAAGTGGCTGCGCACGGTGATGTACTCGGAGCGCATTTCCTTCAGCTCGCTACTGGTTTGGTCCAGCTGGCGCACCGTGCGTTCGGTCCAATAGCCGTAGCCGATGTAGAAGAGCATGAGACCCGCGACGAACAGCAGGAAGGGCATGTTCGCGAGCACTTTTTCACGGGTGAGGAAGGTGCCGTTCAGCACGTTCACCAGCCCACGTGAAAAGGTGCGGCGCCGCTTTGCCTTCCTGGCCTTGGGCCTTGGCCCCGGTATCTCTTCCTTGCGCTTGTTCACTGCCGTACCGCTGTTCTCAGCCGCGCACTGCGCGACCGGGGATTCTTCAATTGTTCCGCATCGGAAGGCTGCACCGCCTTGCTTTGCGTGGGCTTGAAGGGCCGCAGGCTGTTGCCGAACACGTCCTTCTCCTCCCTGCCCTGCAGGTCGCCGGTCTTCATCCAGTTCTTCACCAGTCGGTCCTCCAGGCTGTGGTAGCTCATCACCACCAGGCGACCGCCGGGCTTCACCACCTCCGCGCTCACCCGCAGCAGGTGCTCCAGCGACCCCAGCTCATCGTTCACCGCAATGCGCAGTGCCTGGAACACCTGCGCCAGAAAGCCATGCTCCTCCCCGCGTCGGGCCAACGGCTTGAGGAGGTCCACCAGCTCCCCGGTGGTCCCGATCCGCTTCTTCCCCCGCGCCTGCACGAGCTGGCGGGCCACCTTGTGCGGCTGGTACACTTCACCGTAGTTGCGCAGAAGCTCCGTCAGCGCGCGTTCGTCCAAGCTGTTCACCAGGTCCGCCGCGGTCCGCTTGGCCCGTTGGTTCATGCGCATGTCCAGCGGCGCATCGAAGCGAAAGCTGAATCCGCGCCCGGCCGTGTCGAACTGATGGCTGCTGACGCCCAGATCGGCCAACAGCCCGTCCACCGGGATCTTATTGAGGAAGCGCAGGTGTTTGGCGATCCATCGGAAATCCGAAGCGATCAAGGTGAAGCGGGGGTCATCGGGCGCGTTCCTGCGCGCATCGGCATCGCGATCGAAGGCGACCAAGGAGCCCTGCGGGCCCAACTGGGCAAGGATGGCCCTGGCATGGCCGCCACCCCCGAAAGTCACGTCCACATAAACGCCGTCGGGCTTGATGTCGAGCGCTTCGATGCACTCCTGCAGGAGGACGGGCTCATGGTATGTGAGGTGGTGCCCCGTCATTGCCCAGACTGCCCATTACCTCCTCGGCCAGCGCGGAGAGATCCACCTTTTGGCGACGCATCTGCGCGTAGCCCGCCTTGCTCCATACCTCCACCCGATCGCCCAAGCCCACGAGCTTGAGCTCCTTGCCCAGTTTGGGCTCGTCCATCAGCGCCTTGGGCAGCAGCAAACGGCCACTTCCGTCCAGGTCCAAATGCGTGGCCCCGGCCGTAAAGCGCCGGATGAACTCCATGTTCTTCTCCACGAAGCGGTTCAGCCGGCCCAGCATGCGATTGGTACTGTCCCACACGGTTTGGGGATAAAGCACCAGGCACGGCCGGAACACGTCCCGGTTGATCACGAAGCCCTGCGAGAGCGAATCCGCCAACTGCTTCTTCAACCCGCTGGGCAGCACCAGACGCCCCTTGGCATCCAGCCGCACATCGTATTCCCCGAGCAGGTTGAGCATTGGTTTTCATCGTGGGAGTGCTGGCCGCGAATGTAGAAGCGTTGCTCCACTTTCCTCCCTATAACCCCACTTTGTTCAAAACTATTGTCCGACAAAGCTAGTCCGGCGTCCGACAAAAGCAAGTATAAGCCCTATTCTAGGCTAAAATCGGCCTGTGGGATAAAGTGGGTGACTTTTCCAAGAACAGATAAAAACGAGGGAATGTGGAAAACCCGGGCACGCTCCTTTCGGGAACCGCAATGCACGTGTGCCTGTGCGAGAAATGCGGGAGGTTGAAAGTCAATGCCGTCCGTGTTTGAACGTGGGGACCACACGGTGCACGTGCATCCGACCGTCAACGAAAACCCACACTCCATCCCAAGCCCTACATTTGGGCATCCACGAGCAAGGATGGCGCAAGAGCTGAAGGAGGCGGGGGAATTCCGTTACATCGACGTGGGCGAAGGCCCTCCATTGCTGTTCCTGCACGGTCTTTTCGGTGCGCTCAGCAACTTTGCGGAGACCATCGCGCATTTCTCCGGCCGCTACCGCGTGGTGATGCCGATGCTCCCGCTGTACTCCCTGCCGATGCTCAACACCAATGTGAAGGCGCTGGCCTCCTTCCTGGACCGTTTCGTGAAGCACTTGGGGCTGAATGAGCTGAACCTGCTGGGCAATTCACTTGGCGGCCATGTGGCGTTGGTGTACTGCAGCCAGCACGCCGAAAACGTGCGCACACTGACCCTTACCGGGAGCAGTGGATTGTACGAGAATGCGTTCGGCGGAGGCTTTCCCCGCCGGGAGGACAAGGAATTCATCCGGAGGAAAGTGGCCGTCACATTCCACGATCCCAAGTTCGCCACGGATGAACTGGTGGACGAGTGCTTCGTGACGGTGAACGACAGGGCGAAGCTGATCCGCATCCTCTCGCTGGCCAAGAGCGCCATCCGCCACAACATGGCGGGAGAACTCCCTAACATGATGATGCCCGTGTGCCTGATCTGGGGCAAGCAGGACACCATCACGCCACCGCACGTGGCCGAGGAATTCCATGCACTGATCCCGAACAGTGAACTGTTCTGGATCGAGGAGTGCGGCCATGCCGCGATGATGGAGAAGCCCGCCGAGTTCAACGGCATCCTGGATAAGTGGTTGAGCAGGACACTTGCCGTATAATGGAAAATCTCAGGGCCGAGCACCTCGGTAGTGGCCGGGAGGCGGAGCATTGGCCGAAACCAACCTTACCGGAGTACGCATTCATTGGTCGCAGCAACGTGGGCAAGAGCTCACTGATCAACATGCTTGTGGGCATCCATCGTTTGGCACGGGTAAGCGGGACTCCGGGCCGCACGCGCAACGTGGAACACTTCCGGGTGGAAGCGCACAAGGGGAAGGGCCAGGCTTGGATGCTCGCCGATCTGCCGGGATACGGCTTTGCCAAGACCAGCAAGGCCGAGCGCGCCACCTGGTTGAACATGATCCGCACCTACCTCCGTGAACGCGAGAACCTGCAATGCGTCTTCCTGCTGGTGGACGTTCGGCATGAACCGCAACAGAACGATCTGGACATGATCCAGTGGTTGGGCGAGGAAGGCATTCCGTTCGTCATTCTTTTCACCAAGAGCGACAAGCTGAAACAGCCCTCCATCGTCAGCAACGTGGCACGGTTCAAGCGGACCCTGAAGAAGACCTGGGAAACATTGCCTCACCTCATCATCACCTCGGCGGAGAGCGGAAAGGGCCGCGATGAGCTGCTCGCGTTCATCGCGGATGTGAATTCACGGTGGGGCGCGTAGTGCTCAGTTGTCGGTTGTCCGTTGCCAGGCGGACGCTTGGGCCATTCACTCTTGGCCTGTTCACGTTGCCTCGAAGCCTGTGAACCCCGGAACGGCACAACGAACTGATCCGCGCTTACTGCGTGGATCAGGTGAGGTCGGCGCTTGTAGCGCCACACTGAACAACTGCACCGGCATGGACCGCACGGATCAGGTCGACACGCTGGACTTGAGGTCGGCCCTGACAACGGACAACGGGAAACGGCCATCTATTTCTTCACCTCCGGCAGCATGTGCTTCGCGAAATAGGCAGCGAAATCCCGCAGTTGTGCCGCCATCTTGTCCTCACCGGTGGCCCGCTCGAAGGTATCCGCAAGCGTGAGGAAGTTCTGGTGAAAGAACGCCTTCATCTCATCGGTGGTCATTTCCTTGGTCCACAAGTCGATGCGCATGGTGTTGAGCTCGGCGGAATCCCAGAGGGAAAGCAGGACCGCCCTGCTTTCACCCTTGCCGCCACCATCCTCGGCTTCCCATTCAATGTGTTCCGGAACTTTGTTCTCGTCCAACTGTACGGTGATCTGGATCTTTGATTTTTCAGCCATGGATCGCGGGGCGTGGTTAACGGGGTTTATAGGTCTTGAGGATCGCTTGCGGATCGCGCATCGCGAAAAGTTCGGCAAAGGTGGTCTTCGGATGGGCATTCAAGTAACTACGGACCATCCGGTAACCGATCCACTCGCCGATATGGCCCGGACTTTCACGCGGGAAGCCCGGCGTAAAGGGGCCGTCATTCATAAAGCGGTCCACCTCCTTGGGCACCTTGGAATAGAGCAGTTCCTTCGCCACGACCTCCCTCCACATGTTGAACTCGTTGTCCTCGCACCATTTCAACTGTTGCGGAGTGAAGGCAAACTTGAGGCTGGCATCCGTTTCCGGCAGCAAGGCATCCAATAGCGCCATCACCTTGCCGATCTCCACCAAGTTGGTCAGGAGGTCCTCGCCGCGCGCATCGCGTGTGTAGTGGACCTGCAACCATCCCTTTACCACGCTGGGGACCAGCATTTCCGGGCGCATGCGGTCCTTGCGGTACTGCGGAAAAACCTCAGGCGAGAGATACTGGACCACCGGGCTGCTCTTGCCCACGAACCATTCCACACCGAAGCCCAGTACGCTGTCCGTGGGGAGCACCCCGTAGTTGAAGCCTGAATTGAAGGCGATGATCCGTGGCGTGAGGCTGTCCGGGAAATAAGTCTTCAAGCGACCGAATGCCTCGTTGAATCCGGCCTCCTGCTCCGCCATATCACCCAACAGGCTGTCCGCCGTCCGCTGCACGGCGTTCCAATCCGGATCATGCGTAAAGCGGATCAACGCCATGGGCAGGCGGGGATCATTGAAGGGCGCTGCCTGGAGCACTTGCTCCACGTACATTTTGTAGAATTCGCCGTACTGAGCGTAGAGCTTGAGGTTGAAATTCCCCGACGTATCACCCACCGATCGGAAAAGGTCCTGGTCCAAACGCTCGATCCGGATATGCGGGTCCAGCGTTCGGGGTTGGCTCCGACGGTTCTCATTCCCCCCACATCCCAACAGGACAAGGAGAACAAAACACCCGAATATGCTGTTTCCGTAACCGAAGCCGATCTTACCTTTGGCCATCATCCAACTTGCGCACAAACCTATGAAGAAGGTCTACGTTACGTTCCTCGCTCTCTTGTTCGGGGCCTCCCAACTTTTCGCCCAAAGCGACAACTCGGTCCGCTTGGGCATCAAGCTCGCCCCTAACATGGCCTGGATCCGCTCCGACACCAAGGGCTTGGAAAGCAATGGCACCTTGATCGGGTACAGCTTCGGCCTGATGTCCGAATTCCCCTTCGGCACCAATGGCAATTACAGGTTCGCCACCGGGCTTTTCCTGAACAACGTTGGGGGGAAGTCAAAGCAAACCTATTCGCAGGCGGACACTTCCGGGCTCACGTCCAACATCCTCAATACGTCCACGGTAAAGCTGCGCTACATCGAGCTGCCCGTGACTATGAAGCTGATGACCAATGAGATCGGCTACATGCGCTATTTCGGCCAGCTGGGTGTTGATATGGGCGTGAACATCCGGGCAAAATCCGACGCGGAAACGATCAACACCACAGGAGGATCCGTGCGGACCACGACGGAATCCGACATTGACGTGAAGGAATCGGTAAACGCCTTCAAAGCGGGCTTGGTGATCGGTGGCGGATTGGAGTTCAACTTCAGCGGAAGCACCTCGGCCGTGGCCGGGATCACCTATCACAGTGGCTTCACGAACTTGTACAAGAAGGACACCTTCAGTGGCTTGGACAATTCGAAAACCTATGCCGACTACATCGAACTGACCCTGGGGGTCTTCTTCTGATCCTCTTTGGTTTTTGAAAGCCCCGCTCCCGATCGAACAGAGGGAGCGGGGCTTTTCTTTGTACTGCGCCTTGGCCCACTATGCTCCGGCGAACAAACCATGTTGAACCTCGAAGGAACCATAGCGCACATCACCAACTGGCTGAGGGAATACTGTGTGGAGAACCAGCAGCAAGGCTTCGTCCTAGGTATTAGCGGTGGCATTGACAGTGCGGTCACCAGTACGCTGTGCGCTCGAACAGGCCTGCCGGTACTCTGTGTGGAGATGCCGATCCACCAGCACTCCTCCCACGAGGACCGGGCACAGGAACACATCGCTTGGCTGGGCGAACACCATCCCAACGTCAAGTCGGAACGAGTGCAGCTCACTCAGGTATTCGATGCCTTGGTGAATGAGCTACCGGCACAGGAGGAAACGGCTGCGCGCTCCCTCGCCTTGGCCAATACCCGTGCCCGCTTGCGCATGACCACCTTGTACTACCTCGCCGGCATTCACCGCTATCTGGTGGCCGGCACGGGCAACAAGGTGGAGGACTTCGGCGTGGGATTCTATACCAAGTACGGTGATGGCGGCGTGGACCTCTCCCCCATCGCGGACCTCACCAAGACCGAGGTCTTCGCCATAGCGAAGGAACTCGGCATCATTGAAAGCATCCTGGGGGCCAAGCCCAGCGATGGCCTCTTCGCGGATGACCGCAGTGACGAGGACCAATTGAGAGCCAGCTACCCCGAACTGGAATGGGCGATGGCCTTGCGTGACGCAAACTCATCCGTGGAATGGGAAAAACTCACCGCACGCCAACACGAAGTGCTCGTGATCTACGATCGCCTGCACGCGGCGAATGCGCACAAGTGGTTGCCGATACCGGTGTGTGTGATCCCGGCTGGATTGCGTGGGTGAAGTTCCGCCGGGTGGTCCTGACCTCGCTGCTCTCATCAAAAAAGAGGTCGGCGTAGTCGTCGTCGGTCATTGTGGTTCAGCGTCAGGCCAAGACAAGGCAACCCTTGGTCCCGCACTCTGCATTATTGCACATCCGCCGACTGGAAGTCGACGGGGCCTTGCTCTCACGCGATCGTCCACACGTTCTCCCCGCGCAACAGCGCATCGAGATCGCCGTCGCCCTTCTTCTGCTTGGCCAAGGCCACCTGGGCGTTCATCTTTGCTTCGTGCGTGCTGCGCTCGTTCACGTAGAACACACCGAATGGTCGGGGCAACGCGTCCTTTTTCCGGGGATCGTCGAACAAGCGCACGAGGATGTCGGCCTTGAAGCTGTCGCGCTCATCGTGCACCCAGAGGTCATTGGCGGATGCTCCGCCATTCGAGAAGTCCACGGCTACGGGCGTCATGCCATCCAGCTTGATCCCTTTCGTGCCATTGGCGAAGAGCAGGGGTTTGCCGTGTTCCACGAAGACCGTGTTCAGGGGCTTGGTGGCTTTTTCGGTGAAGACCTCGAAGGCACCATCGTTGAAGACGTTGCAGTTCTGGTAGATCTCCAGCAGGCTGGTGCCGCGATGCGCGTCGGCGCGCTGCAGCATTTCGCGCAGGTGCTTGGGATCGCGGTCCATGCTGCGTGCGATGAAGGTGGCATCGGCACCCTTGCTCAAAGCGAGCGGGTTGAACGGGTGGTCCGTGCTGCCCATCGGTGAGCTGCGCGAAATGGCTCCTTCGGGCGATGAGGGCGAATACTGCCCCTTGGTGAGGCCGTAGATCTCGTTGTTGAAGAGCAGCACGTTGAGGTCCACGTTGCGACGCAATAAATGGATGAGGTGGTTGCCGCCGATGCTGAGCGAATCGCCGTCGCCGGTGATGAGCCATACGCTGAGGTCGGGCTGCACGCTCCGCATGCCGCTCGCGATCGCCGGGGCACGACCGTGGATGCTGTGCATGCCGAACGTATCGAGATAATAAGGGAAGCGCGAGGAGCAGCCGATGCCGCTGATGAAAACGATCTCCTCCTTGGGCCTTCCGTGCTGTGCGAGCACGCTCTCCACCTGTTTCAGAATGGAATAATCCCCGCAGCCGGGGCACCAGCGCACTTGCTGGTCACTGCTGTACTTCTCGGCTGCGCTCGAAGTGACAGCACCGGCTGCGCTCGAAGTGACGGCACCGGCTGCACCCGAAGTGACAGTTACTCCTTTTGCTCGTTGCGACGCGCTCATTTATTCAACAGGTTTAACGCGCCAACACGGATCTCATCGGCCGTGAAGGGCATGCCTTGGACCTTGTTCAGCCCGTGCGCGTCCACGAGAAATTCCGCACGCAGCAACTGGCGCAATTGGCCGCTGTTCATCTCGGGCACCAGCACGTTGGCATAGCGCTTCAACAATCCGCGCAAGCCTTTGTTGAAGGGGAACATATGGCGCAATTGAACATGTGCCACGCTGTGGCCTTCCTTCTGCAGTTCCGCCACCGCCGTACGGATGGCACCATAGGTGGACCCCCAGCCGACGATCAGCAGGTCACCACTTTCGGGGCCGCTGTCCAAGCGGATCGGGCGATAGGTGTCCGCAATGCGCTGCACCTTGTCGGCGCGCAGTTGCACCATCAGTTGGTGGTTCTGCGGATCATAACTGATGTTACCGGTCTTGTCTTCCTTCTCGATGCCGCCGATGCGGTGCTGAAGGCCTTTCATGCCGGGGACGGCCCATGGGCGCACTCCGCGCTCGTCGCGGTCGTAGGGTAGAAATGGCTCAAGCCCGCTCAACGGTTCCCCATTGGCTTCCATGGTTTCGCGCGGCTTGGCGAATGGCGGCGTGATCGGACGCAGGTCCTTCGCCTCCGGAAAGCGCCACGGCTCCGCGCCATTGGCGATGTAGCCGTCGCTCAGAAGTATCACTGGGGTCATGTGTTCCACGGCGAGCTTCACCGCCTCATAGACCATCTCGAAGCAATCCGTAGGGCTGCTCGCGGCAAGCACGGGGATCGGTGCTTCCCCATTGCGACCGAAGATCGCCTGCCAGAGATCGGCCTGTTCGGTTTTCGTCGGTAGACCAGTGCTGGGACCACCGCGTTGCACGTTCACCACCACTAAAGGGAGTTCCAACATGAACGCCAAGCCAAGTGCTTCGCCTTTCAACGCGATACCGGGTCCGCTACTGGCCGTAACGCCGAGCGCTCCCCCGTAGCTCGCACCGATGGCCGAGCAGATCGCGGCGATCTCGTCCTCTGCCTGGAAGGTCCTCACGCCAAAATGCTTGTTGCGCGAAAGCTCGTGCAGGATCTCGCTGGCCGGTGTAATGGGATAGCTGCCGTAGAAAAGCTCCAACCCGGCCTTCTGTGCGGCAGCCACCAGGCCGATGGCGATCCCTTGGTTGCCGGTGATGTTCCTGTAGTTGCCCTTGGGCATCGGTGCGGGCTTCACCTCGTAGCGCGTGGTGAAGGTCTCGCTGGTATCCCCATAGTTGTACCCGGCCTGAAGCACCTTCAGGTTCGCTTCCAACAGCTCCGGCTTGCTCTTGAACTTTGCTTCCAGGAACTTCTTCGTGCGTTCCAACGAACGACTGTACATCCAGTTGATGAAACCCAGCACGAACATGTTCTTGCTGCGGTCCTTCTCCTTCATGCCGAGGGTGGTGTCCTCCAGTGCGTTGCGCGTCAGCTTCGTCACATCCACCGTGTGCAGCACATAATTGTCCAGCGAGCCGTCCGTCAGCGGGTTCTCCATGTCGGGATATCCCGCCAGTCGCAGGTTCTTGCTATCGAATCCGTCGTTGTTGGCGATGATGATGCCGCCATGCTTCAGTTTTCCGATATTGGCCTTCAGCGCTGCCGAGTTCATCACCACCAGCACGTCGCAGACATCGCCGGGGGTGAAGACGTCCACACTGCCGAAGTGCAGCTGGTAGCCGCTGACACCAGCCAAGGTCCCTTGCGGAGCGCGGATCTCCGCCGGGTAGTTCGGGAAAGTGCTCACATCGTTGCCGAAGAGCGCATTGGATTCGGTGAACTGGCTTCCAGTGAGCTGGATGC
The DNA here is from genome assembly GCA_019912395.1 of Flavobacteriales bacterium. Lineage (GTDB taxonomy): Bacteria > Bacteroidota > Bacteroidia > Flavobacteriales_F > PHOS-HE28 > PHOS-HE28. The sequence goes on from JAIOIH010000053.1 coordinate 101,611, forward strand.
CATCGCCACTGTCCCCAGCGAAAAGGATCACCACTTTTTCGCGGGCTTCCACCGTTTTCGGGTGGGGCGTTGGTATCGTGTCCATATTGGAGTGTAAAGATACGGGGCGAAGGGAGCTTGAATCTGACCTATGTCAGTCATTTGGAGTGTGTCCCTGTACCCTGCTGATCGGAGCCTTTTACCATTGTGGGATGCGACCGACCCCATCGTCCGCTTACTTTGCCGCCACCACTGGGACCGCAAATGAACAAGAACTACGCCCTCCGTCCGCTCATCGGCCTCCTCATAGTGCTGGCCACCTCCTGCCACCCTGTTTCCAGAACGGTAAGTCCACCGGTCGCGGCGGCTCCGGCAGTTCCGGATGTCATCGGGCAGCTCTCGCAACAGAACGTGGACGGGGTGATCTACCAAAATTCATCCGCGGAGGTCCACCGCCTCTATCAACAAGGTTATGAGCTGGCGCGGATCCGACTTGACGCGAACCTGGAGCGTCCGCACACACTTCCCCCGGCCGTGATCGTGGACATCGATGAGACCGTGCTGGACAACAGCCCGAGCAATGCGGAGGATGCCGCGAACGGTCGCACATTCTCTCCCGCCGAATGGAAGAAATGGACGGCATTGGCCAAGGCGAAGGCACTGCCCGGTGCCGTGGATTTCCTGAACTACGCCGTTAGCCGGGGCTGTGCCATCTTCTACATCTCGAACCGGGAGATGGATGAGAAGGATGCCACTGTTCGCAACCTGGCCTCCGAGGGATTCCCCATGGCCGATGCCGCACACGTGATGCCCATGGGCGACACGAGCGACAAGACGGAGCGACGTGCCGAGGTGGCGAAGAAGCATTACATCGCTCTCCTGGTGGGGGACCAACTGACCGATTTCGACCAGAGCCTGAAGGACCGGTCTGATCAATTCGGGAAGGCCCGCGTGGATGCGATGCGCGACACGTTGGACCGTTACTTCATCATGCTGCCCAATGCGATGTACGGGGCTTGGCTCAACGCCGTAAGCGGTAGCCCGGACTCGGTGAAGCTCGGCAACAAGGAGCGCTTCCTGAACGAGCACGGCTACTGATGCGGGCCGTGGTACAGCGGGTGTCCCAGGCCTCCGTTCACATCGGCGGCAACGAGACCGCACGGATCGGCAAGGGCCTCCTGGTGCTGCTCGGCATCGAAACGGGTGACGCGCCGGAGGAGTTGGAGTGGACCTGCGGGAAAGTGGCGCGCATGCGGCTTTTTCCCGATGCTGAAGGGGTGATGAACCTCGACATCAACGAGGCGAAGGGTGAGGTGCTCCTGGTGAGCCAGTTCACCCTGCAGGCCAGCACACGGAAGGGAAACCGCCCCAGCTACATCCGCGCAGCCCGGCCAGAGGAAGCCATACCGCTCTACCTCCGGGCGAAGCAATTGTTCAGCGTAATGATACAAGGCCGCGTGAAGACCGGCGAGTTCGGCGAGGACATGCAGGTGGCACTGGTGAACGACGGGCCGGTAACCATCGTGATCGACAGCCGACTGAAGGAATGAACACCATGGAAAACAGCAAGTCCGGAGAGATCACGAACCTGCAACGCGAGGTGGATGAATGGATCTCGCGGGTCGGGGTGCGCTACTTCAACGAGCTTACCAACATGGCCATCCTCAGTGAGGAGGTGGGCGAAGTGGCCCGCATCATGGCGCGGCGATTTGGTGAGCAGAGCGAAAAGCAGAGCGACAAGGCGAAAGACCTCGGCGAGGAACTGGCGGATGTGATGTTCGTGGTGCTATGCTTGGCGAACCAGACCGGAACGGACCTGGAGGGGGCTTGGCGGAACAAGATGGAGGAGCGTACGGAACGGGATGCCGAGCGGCACCGAACGAACCCGAGATTGAAGTAGACGCTCAGAGCGCCTCAAGCACCTTGGCAAGCATGCGGAGGGTCGCCCCGGTGCGCTCCCGCACATAGCGCAAGGCCGAAGCGGATGCGTTACCCCGTTCCGTCGGATCGTTGATCCAGCTGTCCAGTGCGGCCTTCAGGTCCTCTACGGTCTCCACTTCCACCCCGGCACCGGCCTCGATCAAGCCCCGCGCCTCCGGAAATTTCTCATGATCCGGCCCAAAGATCACCGGCACTCCCCAAGCCGCAGCTTCCAGCAAGCTGTGGATGCCATCGGTGAAGCCGCCGCCCACATACGCGATGCTGCCATATCGATAAAGCCTTGCCAACAGGCCCATGCGGTCCACCAGCAGGGTGCCGTGCTGCTCCTTTCCCAGCGTGCCGGCCACATTTCCGGCCGGGCTTTGCTCCAGTTCACTCCAGCGGGCCAAGGGCTTGGGAAACCGTTGCTCGATCGCTGCCAGCTGGGTTTCCAGCAATTCATGCGGTACCACAATGCACTTGGGTGCGGCAGCTTCCATGCCGCTCAACGCCTCGGCCAACAGCTTTTCATCGGCTGGCCAGGTGCTTCCGCAGATCAGCACGGGGCCTTTGCCCGCGAACGCTTTTGCGAGTGCCAGCTCCTCCCCTTGCGCAACGATCTGAGCGACACGATCGAAACGGGTATCACCGCCGACAGTAACATGGTTCAGGCCGAGGCCGATGAGCAGGTCAAGCGAGTGCTCGTTCTGCGTGAAGATGTGCGAAAAGAAGGAGAGCATCTTCCGCCATGCGCCCCCGTACCAGCGGAAGAAGGGCTGGTCCTTGCGGAAGAGGCCCGACACCAGGAACGTGGGAACACCATTGCGCCGGAGCGCCCTTAGGTGATGAAACCAGAACTCGTACTTCACGAAGATCGCGGCCTTGGGGTTCAGGAGCCGCTGCAACCGTTGCGCATTGCGCCTGTTGTCGGGAGGCAGGTATTCCACGAGTGTGGCCAGCGGATAGTCCTTCCTCGCCTCATGGCCGCTGGGGCTGAAAAAGGTGAGCAGTACAGGAAGTTCCGGACGTTCCCTTTTGATCGCCTCCAGCACCGGCCTGCCTTGCTCGAACTCGCCAACACTGGCACAATGCATCCACAGGCAGCCCTGCAGTTCCGGAGCGGCCCGCTCCAGGCGCTCCCACAGGCCCTCGCGCCCCTTCACCCAAGCCGCAGCCTTCGGTTTCCAAAGGGCAGCAAAACGGACCGCCGTGTGGTACGCCCCGGTGCCCAGGTCGTAGAGGAACTGCATCAGCGGTAGTACTGTCGGTCGTCGCGGGCCTTGTAGATCGGCAGCGTCCAACCGAATCGCAGCCCGTTCAGCCCATCGTGGTGCGTGTCCGTGTCGCTCTTTCCCGTGTCGAAGTTGTACGGCCGCAAGGACTCCGTGAAGCCGATGTTCACCTCAAAACCCACCATGAAATTGATGTACCGGTTATTGCTGAAATGCTGGTAACCGGCAAAGAACATTGCCATGGGACCGGCCGCCAAGCGATCGTATCCTTTCAGATATTCATCCTCCAACGCAGGCACAAAATCGTTCTGGCTTTGGATGAGCAGCTTGTGCCGCATATAGCCCCCACCCAGTTTCAGTAGGATCCCACTGTTGGGATTGGGGCCTGCAACAGGGATCACCTTGCCGGCAAAGGCCAGCACCGTATAACCCCGTTCGAACAGCAGGATCTTGGCCGGGTCCCCATCCTGGTTCACGATCACCCCGTTGGACGTGGTCATCTGGCGCAAGATGCTCCGGTCATTCACCTTATTGCCGAAAATGAACGACCCCTCCAGCCCGACCAAATAATTGCTCTTGAACTTCACCGAGGCGCTGAGCCCCAAGTTATTGTTCGCGCCGAACTGCTCTCCAAGGTCGCCATTCGGAAGCTGATAGGCATAACTGAGCGTGATGGGCACGATGGTGATGGACGTATCCTGAATGCCGCTCTGCGCGTAGGAGCGCGCTGACCAAAGGACCGCCACGGCGGTCAGGAACAATGAAAGCGATCTCATGCGGAGGCGAAGTTAGCCGTGCCGGCGCCGTTCGAAAATTACGGGCCGTTGCACTTGTCGCCACAACGGTACCTTCGATCAGGACCGACCGCACATTACCTTCGCCCCTTGCCCCGCCGGGAACCAAGCGGCCACACGCCACTAAAAACTCCATGAAGCCCATCCAAATGGTCGATCTGTTCGGCCAGTACGAGAAGATCAAATCCGAGGTGGACGCTGCCTTGCTGGAGGTTCTCACCAGCACCGCGTTCATCAATGGTCCGGAGGTAAAGGCGTTCGAAAAGGAGTTGGCAGCTTATCTCGGGGTGAAGCATGTGATCGCGTGCGGCAACGGTACCGATGCCTTGCAAGTGGCGATGATGGCCTTGGGATTGAAGCCGGGCGACGAGGTGATCACCGCCTCCTTCACCTTCGTGGCCACCGTGGAAGTGTTGGCCCTGCTCGGCCTCGTGCCGGTCTTTGCCGATGTGCTGCCGGGAACCTTCAACCTGGACCCCGCCGATGTGGCCCGCAAAGTGACCCCGCGCACCAAGGCCATTGTGCCGGTACACCTTTTTGGGCAATCCGCGGACATGGACGCCATGCTGGCCATCGCCCGGGAATATGACCTGCGCGTGGTGGAGGATGCCTGCCAGTCCATCGGCGCGGACCACGGTGGCGCGAACGGAAAGCGCAAGTCCGGAACGATCGGTGATATCGGCGTAACGAGCTTCTTCCCCAGCAAGAATCTGGGCTGCTACGGCGACGGCGGCGCGCTCTTCACCAACGACGATGAACTCGCCCACCGGGTCCGCCGCGTGTGCAATCATGGGAGTGACCAGCGCTACTACCATGAGGTGGTGGGTGTGAACAGCCGATTGGACTCGATGCAGGCTGCCGTGCTGCGCATCAAGCTGCGCCATCTGAACGACTATGCCAAGGCCCGCAACACTGCTGCAGCCGCCTACGACACGGCTTTCCAAGGCATTGATGGCCTGTCCGTGCCGGAACGCAGCCCCTTCAGCAGCCATGTGTTCCACCAGTACACGCTTCGGGTCGCCAACGGCCGACGGGATGCCCTCCGGAAACACCTGGAAGCTGCGGATATTCCGGCCATGGTCTACTATCCGGTACCCTGCCATCTGCAGAACGCGTACAAGAGCGATCGCTTCCCCGAGGGTTCGCTCCCCGTAACGGAAACGCTGATCCATGAAGTGATCTCGCTTCCCATGAGCACCGAGCTCGACCAACAACAACTCACTCATATCACCGCTACGGTGAAGAGCTTCTTCAGTTAAAGTAACGGCCTTACGGGTGGCCGCGACCGGAGAGGCGCGAGACCTGTACAACGAACATGAACATAGCAGTAGTAGGAACAGGATACGTAGGATTGGTGACCGGCACATGCTTCGCCGAGACGGGAAACCATGTGGTGTGCGTGGACATCGATCAGGAAAAGGTGCAGAAGCTGAAGGCCGGGCTGGTGCCCATCTATGAGCCGCATTTGGATGTCCTCTTCGAGCGGAACATCCGCCAAGGGCGCTTGGCCTTCACCACCGACCTGAAGGAGGCCGTGGACCAGGCCCAGATCATTTTCCTGGCCCTACCGACCCCTCCGGGCGAGGACGGCAGCGCCGACCTGAAATACGTATTGGGCGTGGCCAAGGAACTGGGCAAGATCATCACCGATTACAAGGTGATCGTGGACAAGAGCACGGTACCGGTGGGCACCGCCGAAAAAGTGCGTTCCGCAGTGGCCGAGCATGCCAAGGTTCCGTTCGATGTGGTGAGCAATCCCGAATTCCTCCGGGAAGGCTTTGCGGTGGACGACTTCCTGAAACCCGACCGCGTGGTGGTGGGTACCAGCAGCGCCCGTGCCCAAAAGGTGATGGAGGATCTGTACAAGCCGTTCGTGCGGCAGGGCAATCCCATCATCTTCATGGACGAGCGCAGTGCCGAGCTCACGAAGTACGCTGCCAATGCCTTTCTTGCTGTGAAGATCACCTTCATGAACGAGATCGCGAACTTCTGCGAGGCCGTGGGGGCTGATGTGGACAAGGTGCGCATCGGCATCGGCAGCGACAGCCGGATCGGCAAGCGCTTCCTGTTCCCGGGGATCGGCTACGGCGGTTCCTGCTTCCCGAAGGATGTGCAGGCCCTGGCCAAGAGCGGTCAGCAGGCGGGCTATCGGTTCCAGATCATCGACAGCGTGATGCAGGTGAACGAACGCCAGAAGACCGCCTTGGTGGACAAGATCCAGGCGCACTATGGCGAGGACCTGCGCGGTAGGCATTTCGCCCTCTGGGGCCTGGCCTTCAAGCCGGATACGGACGACATCCGTGAGGCACCGGCGCTCTACATGGTCGATGCCCTGCTGGCCGCCGGAGCCACCATCACCGCCTTCGACCCGGAGGCAATGGAGAACGTGCAAAAGGCCATCGGCGACAAGGTGAACTACGCCGTGGACGAGTACGCTGCACTGGAGAACGCCGATGCGCTCATCATCGCCACCGAGTGGGCCCTCTTCCGCACGCCGGACCTGGAGCGCATGGAAAAACTGATGAAGGACAAGACGATCTTCGACGGACGCAACCTCTACGACCTGGAAGAGATGAAGGAGCTGGGATACCACTATGTGAGCATCGGTCGCCAGCCGGTGAACGTACCCGTAAGATCAAAGGCCTGACATGGAAAGGAAGAGCACCCTTAAGGCGACCAAGATCACGAAACGCCCCGGCCCTGGAGCGAAGAGCGTCCCCAAACGGGCGCGGATGAACGTGGTGAAGCCCACTGAAAAGGAGCGCGTGCTGATCACCGGTGCCGCCGGTTTCCTGGGTTCACACCTGTGCGACCGGTTCATCAAGGAAGGCTATCACGTGATCGCCATGGACAACCTGATCACGGGCCGCTTGAAGAATATCGAGCACCTGTTCCAGCGGAGTGATTTCGAGTTCTACCACCACGATGTCTCCAAGTATGTGCATGTGCCCGGTAAACTGAAGTACATCCTGCACTTCGCATCCCCGGCCAGCCCCATTGACTACCTGAAGATCCCCATTCAAACGCTGAAGGTGAGCTCATTGGGCACGCACAATCTGCTGGGATTGGCACTGCAGAAAAAGGCCCGCATCCTGGTGGCCAGCACCAGCGAAGTGTACGGTGATCCGCAGGTGCACCCACAGACGGAGGATTACTGGGGCCATGTGAACACCGTGGGCCCGCGCGGGGTGTACGATGAGGCCAAACGCTTCCAGGAGGCCATCACCATGGCCTACCACACCTACCACGGCCTGGAGACCCGGATCGTGCGCATCTTCAACACATACGGTCCACGCATGCGGCTGAACGACGGTCGCGTGCTGCCCGCGTTCATCGGCCAGGCCCTGCGCGGTGAGGACCTCACCATCTTCGGCAAGGGCAACCAGACCCGGAGCTTCTGCTACGTGGACGACCTGATCGAGGGCATTTTCCGCCTGCTGAAAAGCAACTACGCGGGACCGGTGAACATCGGCAATCCGGCCGAGATCACCATCAAGCAGTTCGCCCAAGAGATCGTAAAGCTCACCGGGACCAAGCAAAAGCTGGTGTACAAGCCACTTCCCCAAGATGATCCCATGCAACGCCAACCGGACATCACCTTGGCGAAGAAGCTCCTGAAATGGCAGCCGAAAGTTTCGCGCGCCGAAGGGCTGAAGATCACCTATGACTACTTCAAGAGCCTGTCCGCCGAGGAATTGCACGAAAAGGAGCACAACACCTTCGAGGGCTACGTCCGCAAGTGATCCATCCGGGACGGCCTTGGTTCCTTGTCCCCTGTTTCCGCGAAGGAAGTATGGGAGCTCATTTTCCGCCCATGGCGAAGTTGAGCTGAGCATGGTCCGAAGCTGCCCTCCCACGGCCCGGCCGCAGTCGCCATTGCGGCATTTTCAGGGCCATTACCACGAACGCTGCGCCTTGGGTAACTTCGCGGCCCCTTTTAAAGCCCCTCGGGGGCCGGGAAGGAGCAAACCATGGAGGCCACCTACACCGCCCACCCCACCGCCGTCATTGACGAGGGTTGCACCATCGGTGCGGGCACACGCATATGGCATTTCAGCCACGTCATGCCCGGTTGCGTGATCGGCAAGGACTGCAACATCGGGCAGAACGTGGTGGTGAGCCCTGACGTGAAGCTCGGCGACAACGTGAAAGTGCAGAACAACGTGAGCATCTACACGGGGGTGGAATGCGAGGACGATGTGTTTCTCGGTCCCTCCTGCGTGTTCACCAATGTGATCAATCCGCGCAGCGCGGTGAACCGTCGCGGGGAATACCTGCGCACCTTGGTGAAGAAGGGGGCCACCATCGGGGCCAATGCCACCATCGTGTGCGGGCATGACATCGGTCGCTATGCCTTCATCGGTGCGGGTGCCGTGGTCACCAAGGAGGTGCCGGACCATGCGCTGGTGGTGGGCAACCCAGCTCGCCGGGTCGGCTGGATGAGCGAATACGGGCACAAGCTGGAATTCGACGAGGAAGGAATTGCAATATGCCCGGAAAGCGGCCAACGCTATGCCCTGAACAACGAAAAGGTATCCCGCACCGCATGAAAGCTTTGGAGGACAAGGTGAACTTCGCCGTGATCGGCTGCGGCCACATCGGCAAGCGGCATGCGGAGATGATCTCGCGCAATGCGGAAAGCCGGTTGGTGGCCTTGAGCGATGTGAGGCCCAAGGAAGGACTTGGCATAGACATGTACGATGTGCCGTATTTCACCGATGCCTCCGCCATGCTGGAAGCGATACCGGAGATCGATGTGGTGAGCATCTGCACGCCCAACGGCCTGCACGCTCCCTTGAGCCTGCTCGCACTCGACCGGGGAAAGCATGTGGTGTGCGAAAAGCCCATGGGCCTCACCAAGGCCAGCTGCGAGGCGGTGCTTTCCAGGGCCCTGCAGAAACACCGCCACGTGTTCGGCGTGATGCAGAACCGCTACAGCCCGCCCAGCCAATGGATCAAGCAGATGGTGGAGGAGAAACGGCTCGGCGACATATTCCTTGTGCAGGTAAACTGCTACTGGAACCGCGATGAGCGCTACTACAGGAAAGGTAGTTGGAAGGGCACGGCCGATCTGGACGGTGGCACCCTCTTCACCCAGTTCAGCCACTTCGTGGACATCATGTACTGGCTTTTTGGCGACATCACCGATATCCATGGGCGCTTTGCGGACTTCAACCACAAGAACCTTACCGCCTTCGAGGACAGCGGCTTGGTGAACTTCCGCTTTTTGGACGGTGGTCTGGGCTGCCTGAACTATTCCACCAGCGTGTGGGACAAGAACCTCGAGAGCAGCCTCACGGTGATCGGCAGCAAGGGCAGTGTGAAGATCGGAGGGCAGTACATGGACCAAGTGGAAGCATGCCATGTGCAGGACTACGAGATGCCCAAGCTGGAGGCTACCAATCCGGCCAACGACTACGGCGCGTACAAGGGCAGCGCAAGCAATCACCATTACATCATCGAGAACGTGGTGGACACCTTGAAAGGCCGGAAAGCCATGACCACCAATGCCTTGGAAGGCATGAAGGTGATCGACATCATTGAACGCATATACCAGAAGAGGGATGAGCGACCTGTATGAGCGACTGAAGAGGAAGGAGGCCAAGATGGCCGTGATCGGCCTGGGCTATGTGGGGCTACCCATCGCCTTGGCCTTCGCACGCAAGATCAAGGTGGTGGGCTTCGACATCAATGCGCAGCGCGTGGACATGATGCGGCGTGGGGAGGACCCCAGCGAAGAACTGCCACGGGAGGCCTTCGAGGGTGCCGACATCCATTTCACGGCCGATATCGAAGACCTGAAGGATGTTGAATTCTTCATTGTGGCCGTGCCCACCCCGATCGACCAGCAGAACATCCCCGACCTCACACCACTGCTCAGCGCTACACGCACCGTAGGCCGGGTGCTGAAGAAGGGGGACCATGTGGTATTCGAGAGCACCGTGTACCCGGGCTGCACCGAGGAGGATTGCGTGCCCGTGCTGGAGGAACTGAGCGGCCTCAACTACATCAGCGACTTCAAGGTGGGCTACTCCCCGGAACGGATCAATCCGGGCGACAAGGTGCATACCTTGGAAAGCATCGTGAAGGTGACCAGCGGCTGCGATGCGGAGAGCGCCGAGACCGTTGCCAAAGTGTATGAAATGGTCGTGAAGGCCGGCGTACACCGGGCCTCCAGCATCAAGGTGGCCGAGGCTGCCAAGATCATCGAGAACACCCAGCGGGATGTCAACATTGCCCTTACCAACGAGCTGTCCATCATCTTCAACCGGATGGGCATCAACACCTTCGATGTGTTGGAGGCGGCCGGTACCAAGTGGAATTTCCTGCGCTTCCAACCCGGTCTCGTGGGCGGCCACTGCATCGGGGTGGACCCGTACTACCTCGTCTTCAAGGCCAAGGAACTGGGCTACCACGCGCAGATCATCGATAGCGGTCGTTTCGTGAACGACAGCATGGGTGGCTATGTAGCCAAGCAGACAGTGAAGAAGATCATTGCCACGGGTACCAACCCAACCGACTCCCGCGTGTTGGTAATGGGTGCCACCTTCAAGGAAAACGTGAGCGACATCCGCAACAGCAAGGTGGCTGATGTGGTGAAGGAGCTGAAGAGCTTCAGCGTGCAGGTGGACGTGGCCGACCCACACGCTGACAGCGACCACGTGAAGAATGAGTACGGCTATGGCCTCGTGCCCTCGGTCAATGGCCCGTACGATGCCATCATCGTAGCGGTGAACCATGCTGAATACGCCGACTACGATGAACAATGGTTCCGTGGCCATCTCAAGCCAAATGGTATCTTGGTGGACCTGAAGGGTACTTACCGCAAAAGTGTGAAGGACCTGAACTACTGGAGCCTTTGATCATGGGCATGGAAGCTCCCGTTCCACAGGATGACAAGCAACGACCGAACGATCGCACCTTCGTTTTCCGCGCTCCGGAGGAACTGGATGGTCGACCCGCCCAAAAACGAATTGCCACGAACAACATGCAATCCAGAACGATCCTGATCACCGGCGGTGCCGGCTTTATCGGCAGCCATCTGATCCGGCTGTTCGTGAACAAGTATCCGCACTATCGCATCGTAAACCTGGATGCGCTCACCTATGCGGGGAATTTGGAGAATCTGCGCGATGTGGAACAGGCGACGAAATACAGCTTCATCAAAGCGGATATCCGCGATGCGGATGTTCTGAGCCAACTCTTCGCCGAACACAACTTCGACAGTGTGATCCACTTGGCCGCGGAAAGCCATGTGGACCGTAGCATCAGCAACCCCATGGCCTTCGTACAGACCAATGTGATCGGCACAGTGAACCTGCTGAACGTGGCCAAGACAGCTTGGAAAGGAAAGTTTGAAGGGAAGCGCTTCTACCATGTAAGCACCGATGAGGTCTATGGATCGTTGCACGATGGTGGCTTTTTCACGGAGGAAACCTCGTACGACCCTAAAAGTCCGTACAGTGCCAGCAAAGGAGCCAGTGATCACTTTGTACGTGCCTACGGGAACACGTACAACTTGCCCTTCGTGATCAGCAACTGTAGCAACAACTACGGCAGCCATCAATTCCCGGAGAAGCTGATCCCGTTGATGATCCACAACCTACGCGAAGGCAAGCCCTTGCCCGTATATGGGAAGGGGGAGAACGTGCGGGACTGGCTCTGGGTGGAGGACCATGCGCGCGCCATCGATGTGGTGTTCCACGAAGGCAAGGACGGTGAGACCTACAACATCGGTGGGCACAACGAGTGGAAGAACATTGACCTGATCCATGTGTTGTGTTCCGTAATGGATAAGAAACTTGGCCGTACAGCTGGTGAAAGCGCCAAACAGATCACCTACGTTACCGACCGTGCCGGTCACGACCTGCGCTACGCCATTGATGCCTCCAAGATCGATCGCGAGCTGGGTTGGAAGCCGAGCATCACCTTCGAAGATGGCTTGGAACAGACCGTGGATTGGTACCTTGCAAATGACCAATGGTTGCGGGACGTCACCACCGGTGCGTACCGCGAATACTACGATGAGCAGTACGCCAAACGTTGATGGGCATCCTGGGGAATCTCTTTGGTAAAGGGCGGCAGGCCCTGCCGCCGGTGGATCTGGGTATACTGAAATGTGATGTGCATTCGCATTTCATCCCTGGTATCGATGATGGCGCTCCCACCATTGAGGCCAGCATGGAACTGCTCCGCGCCATGCACGAGCTGGGCTACCAAAAAGTGATCACAACCCCGCACAGCATGGCGGACGGCTATAAGAATCCGCCGGAGGTGATCCTGGGCGGCTTGGAAAAAGTGCGGCGCGCCGTAAAGGAAGAGAAGTTTTCGATCGAAGTGGATGCCGCTGCGGAATACTACCTGGATCATGCGCTACAGGAGAAGATCGCTGCTCAACAACTGCTCACCATCGGTACGGACATGGTGCTCTTCGAGCTACCGTTCATCAGCGAACCGGCCGTTCTGTTGAGCATCGTATTCGAGATGCAGACCCAAGGCTACCGACCTGTTCTGGCCCATCCGGAGCGCTATCAGTTCTGGCATACCGACATGGGCATGATGGAGAAACTGAAGGACCGCAAAGTGCTGTTCCAGCTGAACATCATCGCCTTGGCCGGGGCGTACGGGCCAGCAGTAAAAAAGGCCGCGGAAAAGATCGCCGACAAGGGTTGGTATGAGCTCGTGGGCAGCGATTGCCACAGCATGAAGCACATTGAAGCGATGCAAGCCGCACGGACCGAGCCCTATTTGCACAAGCTGATCGACAACGGGAAGCTGTTGAACGCGGGGTTATAGGGGCGGTTCCTGGGCCTTCTTGGAGGTGCCCCAAAGCAAGGAGATCGAGCACGCTTCGATTCCCGCGACCAAGGAAATGGTCGCGCGCTTGTAGTGGTGAACACCACCCTCTTCGGTGCGTTCATGCAGAATTACGGGTGTTCACGCACCGGCCTGTCCAAGCCTCGAGTTTGGCCCAAGTCCAATGCGGGGGACTCCACCTCATCGGTAGTGGAAAGGCAACCGGATCAGCGAGTTTCGCGGGGTCTTGGGAGCGCGGCACCAGTGTGCAGCATACACATTTCACCGAACCCACATGTTAATTTTTTGTTAATATCAGACAGGTGCATAGACGGTATAACAGATCTTCACAAGCACTAACGTGCATCTCCCAGTACGACAACCACCCAACCCCGCCCAATGGAACACGCTTATCCCCCACCCGCCAGGAAATGGGCCCTTAGGCCACGCCACGCTGTCTTTCTTATGGCCCAATGCCGCCGATTCCCTGCACGTCACCGTGCAAGTGAGCAACTACAGCGGTTACCAGGTCAGCTGCTTCGGCATGAAGGATGGCTGGATCGACCTGACCGTGACCGGCGGCGAGGCGCCATATACCTTCAAGTGGAGCAATGGGTCCGGCGCGGAAGACCAAACCGGACTGGCACCCGGCTATTACAAGGTGGACGTGATGGACCAGGCAGAGCAACTACGCACCTTGGAATTGACCTTGGAGCAGCCCCTGCCGATGAAGTTGGACGTGGACCTGTATGAATACCCCAACGGATACAACGTGAGCTGTTACGATTGCTTCAATGGCAACGCTGCGGTGGTGATGCTCGGGGGAGCGGCCCTGTTCACGGTAACATGGAGCGACGGGCCGGTCGGAGCCGTACGGTATAACCTCGGCCCCAAGGACTATAAGATCACCGTGGCCGATGCCAACGGCTGCGAGGGAGCCAACACCACCATTATCCTGCGTGGACCGGACCGCAGCGACTGGAGCATGGGCGGCAATGCCAACACCACGCCGGGGCCGCACTTTATCGGCACGCCGGACAACAAGGACGTCGTCTTCAAAAGCAATGGGCAGGAACGGCTCCGGTTGAAGAGCAACGGCGAGATCGGCCTCTGGGGTGCTGACACCACATTCGGGCCGCTCTATCGCGACCTCGACGGGACACTGAAGATCGGTGGAGGGCCTGACCTTCCGGTACTGGACCGCTGCTCCCCGCTGGTCTATACTCCGTTCTGGAAAACAACGGGCAACTTCCTTGCACCGTGCCCCGGAGACCCGCTCCCGAAGCTCGGGACCTTGAACGATGCCAACCTGCGGATCGTCACCAATGGGCAGACCCGCATCTTCATCAATGCCGACGGCCGTGTAGGGGTGGGCACTACGCCGCCACAGGGTCCGCCAGGCAATTACCGCCTCTTCGTGGAGAACGGCATCGCATGCCGCGATGTGCTGGTGAAGCACGGTACTTGGCCGGATTTCGTCTTCCAGCCCGGCCATGCCTTGATGCCCCTGCCGGAACTTCGTGCCTATCTCCAGGCGAACCGGCATTTGCCGGGCCTGCCTTCGGCTGCACAAGTAGAGGCCCGGCAAGGCGTGGAACTGGGCGACATGCAACGCAAACTGGTGCAGGTGGTGGAGGAACAGGCCCTCTACATCCTGCAGTTGGAGGAACAGCAGGCCCGATTGGTGCGCAGACTTGATGCTTTGGAGCACGCCCAACACTGAGGCCATGCGGACTTGCACCCCTTTGCTCCAAGCAGCACTGCTCACGCTGCTCCTGTCTTGCCCGGTGATGGGACAAGTGGCCTACCCGCCTCATGTGGTGCAGAATGTGAACTGGACCAGCGGCACGCACCATGTGGGCGTGTCCCCGCAACTGCTTTCCCCTGGTTCGCCAGGCCAGACCGTGACCATCAGTGGAGATGCCGTAGGCGAATTCGTTTCCGGCACCGCCGTGCGGTTGGCCAAGGGGTTCCATGCGGGCACCTTCACCGGGAACGGATATTTCCATGCCTGGATTGACGAGAGCCTTGCGCCCGGCCCTGTCGCAGTGATCGCACCTGACCCCGACACCCACGTGCAGGGCAATGTGCTGCACGTGAACAAATGGGAAAAGCTGGAGATCGGGCTGCAATTGCCGCAGGACTACCAGGATGCCATCGACCGCTTCTTCGCGCATTACTATGCCGACCCCAACGACCCGTATGTAGCCACGCCCGGCAACGTGGACCCCGCGCACGACCTGAACCCCTACGCGGATGATTCGCTTCAATTGGTGATGACCCTCACCCGGCCCGATGGTTCGCAAACACTCAAATGGGGCTTCTTCATGCGGGAGGCGGAGTGGGGGAGCAATGCCCCAGCCGCCCTCCTAGTGGCGAACACCGATGGCCCGCTCCATCCCTATCACATCCGCTTCCGTATGGCACCGGACATGGAAGGGGAATGGCAGTTCACCCTCTCCATCACTGCCCCGCATACGTTTGACCTGGCCGGTGCCCCATTGGCCCCGTTGCAGTTCACGGGCTACGCCTTCACTTGCGACCCGCCGCTGCCGGACAATCACGGCCCCCTGCGCGTGAACGAAGCGAACCGGCGCACCTTGCAATTTGAAGATGGCACAGCATTCTTTGGCTTGGGCACGAACATGGCCGACACACGTATTTCAACGCCGGGAGTGCGTACCTTTTGCCAACGTGATTTCTACTACATGCAGGAAGCTATGGAGGATCTACATGAAGTGGGGGGCAACTTCATGCGTATGTATTTAATGCGGAACATCTTTGCACCTGAATGGGTGAACCTTGGCATATATGATGCCTTCAAATCACCGGATCCATGCAGCATGCCATCGGCAACACCAACGGTATGGGGCAACTGCCAATATCAATGTTGGGCGTTTGATCAATTCCTTGACAAAGCCCGAGCAAGCAACATTTATGTTCAACTTTGCATCGACCCTTATCCTCCGATAACGGTTTATGAGAACTTTATATGGGGAAACCATGCTTACATGATTAATTTCGTGGAGCCGTACCCACAGGCACCGCCCATGAACAAATATGATCTGAAGCGGTTTTTCTTCAAGGATGGAGATCCTGCACAAACCGCGAGTGGCGTATTCTACTACTGGAAGCGCAAGTACAAGTACATAATGTCCCGTTGGGGATACTCGGTGAACATAGCGGCCATCGAACCATTCAACGAGATCGACCAGATGCTCTCTTATCAGACGGTTACAATGGACGCGATCTGCGATGAGAACGATGGGACATGGAATACCGATCCTGCCCTGCCAGCCACCATCAACCAATGGATAACGGACATCGCGGAGTACGTGAGAGGGCCAGTGGACCTGGACAATCCCGTGACCTCGCCACTAGGCGAGGACAAGAAGCTCTTTCTAATGAGCTATACCGATGCGGCCTCGGCAACCGACACAGAGCATTATCTGCACCTTACCAACCCACAGGTGGACTTGATGAGCGTACACAAGTACGCATGGCCCGACCCACAATATGACATCGGCCAGCCCGACTCCTGGATGAAGTATGCCTTCGACCATGTCCAAGATTTTTGGAATGCATACCCCTCCGATAACGCTCCGCTCCACCAACGCAAGCCTTTCACCCAGGGGGAGACGAACTATTGGAATGAAATGCAGGTCGGTGGCTGGAAGAACCACATTGAAAAGATCTTCCACAACTACGATGTCTCCTTCCACAACGAGCTCTGGTCCTCCGCATTCAGTGGCAAGTTCGCTGCGGGCACCACTTGGTTGTGGGAACGCGTGTTCTGGTGGCCTGATGCGTTGCCGCAGCCGCCGTCGGATCCGGACAACAATGAGGAGCAGATAGGCCCGTTTTCTAATGTACTTGGTGCGACGAACAATTTGGACCTGGGCCTCGGCATTCCCATCCCAATCCAGAACCGCACGCTACACCACCATTTTAAGCCCTTGGCCGACCTGTTATATCATCCAAGCTGGCTGGACATTGGGTTCTTCAACAGCGATTATACCGCCAACAAGGTGTTCGATGAAAGCAATGCGAACAAAATCGAGGGTTACTACCTGAAAAGTGCAGACAGTACTGTGGCCATTGGCTGGGTACACAACCGAAACGCTTGGGTAATGAACAGTTACTATCTGGCCAACACCGATACCACGCAGAACTTCTTTGGCTGTACGGTGCCTAGTGACACGTCCATCACCCTTACAGGCTTCCTGCCCAGTACCGAATACCATATCAGTTGGTTCCCCACCCGGATGGACAGCACGGTGCTTCCAATGGACACTGTGCGGATATCCAGTGGTACAGGAACACTGCTGCTGGATCTTTCCACCGCGCCGTTCGGCGATATAATCCAATACTACTTGGACACGCTGCGCGCTGATTATGCATTCATCATCACCCCCGAACCTTTTGAGAAAAGCATGCAGGCCAGGGTCACAGATCAAATAACACCTGAAACTGGCTGGGACTTTTTTCTGTACCCCAACCCTGCTCGCGATGCACTTTATCTGCGCTTTCAAGATGATGCGCCCAAGGACATTACGGTACTTGATGTAACTGGGCGTCAGGTGGCCTACCAGAGCAATATCACTGCAGCCAACCACTTCCTTTCCATTGGTAGACTGGCCAAAGGCGCCTATTGGGTGCGAGTAGCCGACAGTAATCGTTGGAAGGTCAAGAAACTAATTGTTCACTGAACCATGAGAACACGAAGGCTATGTGCCGGTATGATCGTGTGGGTGAGTTGTGTTCAGGCACAGCAACCCTTCGAGAATATCTACTACTCAACATCTGGATACCAGATGAATCTGACCGAGTTGAACAGTGGCAACTTGATGACTGCCTTTGCGTGGTATCCAGGTGTGTCTTTGTTGGATCGGGATGGAAATTTTATACAATCCAAGTGCTTCTATGGAGATTCAGTTTTGACAATGGGTTCAATCCGAAAGTACTCCGACAATGAGGTCTATTTCGTGACAAGCTATCGCAAGGATTCCTGCACGGCGATGGGGTCGATTACTGTACCATATACTCATCCTGCGATTGGTCGGATGGATTCCTTGGGTAATATCTTGGAGTTCCGCCATTATGCGCTCAATGCAGCTTGCGGCAATTCTCCGGGGGACTTGGAACTTACTTCGGCTAAAGATATACTGGTTTGGGGCAGAGATAACAGGTTCTTCGCGTTCAAGGTGGACTCGGCTGGAGCGCCTGTTTGGGCAAAACGATTCAGCAACAACGGCAGTTTCCGATTCATCAAAGAACTCCCCGGAGGTGACCTTCTGGCGGGCTTCGATATGGATACGGCCGGTGCATCGGTCGCGCGGCTCGATGCGTTCGGTAACTTCATTTGGTGCAAGAGCTACATGCGCCCTATGGGCAGAGTGCATGATGCCGTCGTGGAGTCGGACAGTTCGTTCATCATCACCGGTTACACGGGAAGCACACCATACAAGCTGTTCATGATGAAGCTGGACGGTGGGGGGGAAGTTCAGTGGTGCAGGGGCTATGACGCGATCAATGGATGGTCCACACTGCACCGATCACGTATCGAGACGACACTGGACGGCAATTTTGTGTTCTTGGCGACTCTGGCTCAAGCCCAGTATCCCTATTTTTTCCGACCCTTCCTGATGAAGTCCGACCTGAACGGAGACACGCTATGGACCCGGTCAGTAGGCTCCGACAGTTATGCTTATTACACTCGGGATCTGCTGGCCTCTTCGGACGGCGGCTTTCTCTTCAGCGGCATTGTCTGGGGCAACCTTCCCGAGATGAACACCGGATTGCCCTATATCTTCAAGGCTGATTCCCTGGGGCACTTTTCCTGCCAAGATCAGGCGCACCCCGTTCAGGTGCTGGACCTCTTTCCCACCGACAGTAGTTTCGTGCTCACCTCGGTGGATGGTGCCACGGTTCACCCCGCCTTCGTGAACGATACCCTCTTCGATCCCATCGCCGTGTACGATGCCTGTATCGTCACCAGTGTCCCCGCTCCCTTGCAGAGCAAAGCACGCAGGGTGAGTATCCGCCCCAACCCTACCACGGGAAGCTTCACCGTAGAGTTCACCGATCCGCTTGCAGCGGAC